>CAZFNI010000007.1:0-117464 GCA_964520655.1 uncultured Planctomycetales bacterium | reverse complement strand
ACAAAAACCAGATCATCCCCTTGAGCATCAACGGTGATCTCCTGCCCTTCTTTGAGCTCGCCGTTAAGCAGCCGCAAAGCCAGCGGATCTTGAAGCTGTTTCTGGATCACGCGTTTGAGCGGTCTTGCCCCATAGATAGGATCATACCCCAGACGCGCCAGCAGTCCATACGCTTTGGGTTTTACCGTCAATGTGATCTTGCGCTCCAAGAGTCTCTGGGCCAGGAGTCCAACCTGCACCTCGACGATCTTTCGAACATCTTCTTGTGTCAAACGGTTGAACACAATGATGTCATCCAAACGGTTCAAGAATTCTGGACGAAAATGCCCGCGCATGGCCTGCAGGATGATCCTCTTCACTTCTTTAGGATCCTTGATCTCTACCGTTTCAGCCGTGCCGATATTGGAGGTCATGATCACGATCGTATTCTTGAAATTGACCACACGCCCCTGGGAGTCCGTCAGACGCCCATCGTCCAAAAGCTGCAGCAGGACATTGAACACATCCGGATGCGCTTTTTCGATCTCATCGAAGAGCACCACCGCATAGGGACGACGGCGCACCGCCTCGGTCAACTGCCCGCCTTCTTCATATCCGACATAGCCGGGAGGCGCACCGATTAGACGAGCGACCGCGTGTTTTTCCATGTATTCGCTCATGTCAATGCGGACCATGGCATTCTCGTCATCAAATAAGAACCACGCCAATGATTTGGCCAGCTCGGTCTTACCTACGCCGGTCGGGCCTACAAAGACAAACGAACCTAATGGACGCCGGGGATCACTCAAACCCGTTCTCGAACGGCGGATGCAGGAGGCGATGCTGTCAATGGCATCACGCTGACCGATGACACGCGCATTGATGGCCTTTTCCATATCGATCAGCTTTTGCGTTTCCGCCTGCATGAGTTTTGACAAAGGTATCTTCGTCCATTTGGCAATGATCTCGGCCACATCGGACTCATCAACCTCTTCTTTGAGCAGCGCGCCGCCCGCCTGGACTTTAGCCAATTCTTTATTCTTGGCCTCCAATTCTTTCTGCAAGGACGCGATCGTGCCGTAACGGATCTCCGCCACTTTGTTTAGATCGCCGACTTTTTCAGCCTTAGCTTCTTCCAGACGGCAGCTTTCGATATTAGCCTTCACCGCGCGGATACGGTCGATGACCGCTTTCTCATTCTGCCAGCGCACGCGCATGTCCTTATTCTTTTCTTTGAGTTCCTGCAAATCCTTCTCGATCTTGGCACGGCGTTCCTTGGAGACCTCATCAGTCTCTTTGCGCAGGGCCTGGCGTTCGATCTCAAGGCGCCTGATCTCACGTTCATTCTGGTCGAGTTCCTGCGGCATGCTGTCGATCTCAATGCGCAGTTTTGATGCTGCTTCGTCGATGAGATCAATCGCTTTATCCGGCAGGAAACGTTCGGTGATATAGCGGTCGCTCATGACGGAGGCCGCGACGATCGCCGCGTCCTGAATACGCACCCCATGATGCACTTCATATTTTTCTTTCAAACCCCGCAGGATGGTGATCGCATCCTCGACACTTGGCTCATTGACTAAGACCTGCTGGAAACGGCGTTCCAGTGCCGCGTCTTTCTCGATATATTGACGGTATTCATCCAAGGTGGTCGCGCCGATGCATTTAAGCAAACCACGCGCCAAGGCCGGCTTTAATAAATTCGCGGCATCCACACTGCCTTCGGCCCGCCCGGCCCCAACAATTGTATGTAACTCATCAATGAATAAAATAACGGATCCATCGTTTCCTTCAACCTCCTTTAACACAGCTTTCAAGCGATCTTCAAATTCTCCCCGGAATTTCGCCCCAGCGACCAATGCGCCCATATCCAGCACAATGACGCGTTTGTGTTTTAATCCTTCTGGGACGTCACCAGAGAAGATCCTTTGCGCCAAACCTTCCACGATAGCGGTCTTACCGACGCCGGGCTCACCGATCAACACCGGATTATTTTTCGTCCGGCGCGATAAGACCTGGATGACACGTCGGATCTCTTCCTCACGCCCGATCACGGGGTCTAATTTACCCTTGGCCGCCAGATCGGTTAAATCGCGGCCAAAGCGCTCGAGTGCTGGCTTTTGTGCATCTTGATCAGGCATGATCTGCATATGAATTCTCCTTATCCCACATGAATATCAATAGACTTTGGTTTAGCTTTTTCTGATTTAGGGACCTCAATATACAGCACGCCGTCTTTATAGTTGGCCTTAATGCTGTTGGCATCCACGGCTGTCCCGATATTGATCGAACACAGGAATTTCCCATAGCTGCGTTCCATACGGTAATAATTCTTTTCCTTCTGTTGCGATTCCTGCTTCCTTTCTCCTTCGATCGTTAATACCCCTTCATTAAAGGAAAGCTGCACATCTTCTTTTCTTAAGCCCGGAACGTCCGCCTCGATCCTATAGCGGTTCTCGTCTTCCGAAACATCCAGGGCCGGATACCATTCTTCCTGACTTCTCTTTAAGGCGGACGCAGGGAAGAACGGGGTCAGGAACATATCTTCATTCCATAAACTTGGTACGACATCATTGTGTTTTGGTCTAAACTGGATCAGCGACATAAGAACCTCCTTTATTTGGTTTTATTGGCACTCACAACTAATGACTGCTAAATATCGAACAAAATATTTGAGAGGCCGTTTCTGGCACTCTCAATGTCACAGTGCTAATATACCACAATCCTTTATTTTGTCAAGCCCCTCAAGCAGCGACGGATCATTTATGCGACTTACGCGCGTAAATGTCGATGACCTGGCGTATCATTGTCTGATATTTAGCCTTGTTCTTCTTGGCCTCTCGCTTAAAAAAATCCACGCTGTCCTTAGTAAGCTCAAGCGTGATCTTAACGGTCGACTGTTTGGGATGAATTAGTTGGCTCGGCGGCGGTAAAAAATCAGGGATCTGAATTAAATCTGCTCCCGGCTCAAACTCTTCATATTTTTTCTTGTTCATAATATGTAATCCCCTTTCTCCAATACCCAGCGCCAATAATGCGTATCCTTTGTCCTCGTACTGTAAAACGCACCTTAATGATCTTCATCCCAACTTTAGCCACACAAAAAAATCTATCCTCCGTTTGACTATGTTTTATGTCCATAAAGATCTTTCTTTCCGGATCTAAAAAGGCTTTTGCTGCTGTTCTAAAATCTACCCCATGTTTTTCTATATTGATCGCCTCTTTTGCCAGATCCCATTCAAAATCATATTGCATATAAACTATACCTCCCTTACATATCTTTGTCAATACTATTTACCATACTAAAGTATGTATTATTTAGAAAGTCCAACACCCCCAGGGTATTTGGGAGAACCATAACGCGCAAAGGATCATCGTGCTTAAGACCGCCTTAAGAACAGCCGCAAAAGCAGTCGCAATGACGGGAACACCGCTGACGCATACCAACCCCAAACCCAACATCATGACCAAGTCTGCCAGCGGCACAATAGGGATATTGGCCAGGATCGAGACCGGCGTGATGATATGAAAATGATAGGCCATGATGGGGGTGGTGGCGCAAAATGCGGCGAGGGATACGGCAATAGGCAGTCCTAAATATTGCGGCAAAAACATTAAAAAGCCTTTGATCGGGTTCGTGAGCACGAGGATCCCGGCAACAGCCGCGAAGGATAATTGAAAACCCGCATCAAACAACACATAAGGATCGAGGAACATGAGCATAAGCGCCGCAACACCTAATGAATTAAGTGCCTCGCCCTCATATTCAAATGCCAGCGATAAAAGCAGCACGGCGCTCATCAAAGCGGCCCGGACAACCGAGGGCGACCAGCCGCTGATATAGGCATAGGCTAATAAACTCATAACGGTCAAGATCAGCTTCCTCTGCCGGGAGAACCAGGAGAGTTGAAAAACAAAAAGGAACAGGCTGACGACGACCGCCATATTCATCCCGCTGATCGCCAGAATATGCGCCGTGCCGGTATTAACGAAGACCTCTTTGAGATCTTGGGGCATGTTGTGCCTTGCGCCGATGACCAGCGCCGCCACAAACGCCGCCTCCCTTGGTTCAAGATAATGCGCATAGATCCCGTTAATATAGGAACGCGCATTGTGCGCACGTGATACCAGCCAATGGCCTCCATCAAGATCCAACACTTCAATGCCGTCTTTAGCGGGCGAAAACATCCAGAACACGCCTTTCTCCTGTAAATAGCGACGGTAGGAAAAGCTCCCCTGACGCATGTCATGGATCGCAAACATTTTCCCTTTCATCCGGACATGCGCACCGTAGCTAAGACCAAGGTCTCTTCTCCCCCATGCCCCAAGCTTAACCTTTCCCTGGACTTTAGACCTCTTTGCTCCGGTATCAATAGACACAACCTTCACCAGCCCTTCCTCCGCAGAAAGAACAATACCCTCGATACTGTTGATGCGTTTTACCTCTTGATAGGCAAGGAATGCCAATGAATCTCTAGGCAGCAGCCCTCGTTGCGTGACCCAAAGCGCTCCCAATAGCGCGCATAAAAGATAAACGAGCACAAGTGAGCGGTTGGCAAAATACAGTCCGCAAAATCCCGCGGAGACCACCAGCCAATACCACATCGGCAGAACGATATATTTGCCAACGATAATGCCAGCGGCAAACGCAGCCGCCAGCGCCAAACAGGGACGATGCGGGCTATTGGTCATGCCCCGCCTCCAAATAAAAATCGTTGATCTTCTGCCAGTTTCTTTTATTGATACCTTTAACCTTACGCAACTCATCAAGACTGGCATAAGGGCCATGAATGGCACGGTACTCGACGATCCTTTGAGCAGTTTTAGGACCTATGCCGTCGATCTTCTCAATCTGCTGGGCATTATCGCGGTTAATATCCGGTGGGGCATAACGGATCTTCTGGCTGGATGTCTTAACCCAGCGCATCGGATGAAGATCTTTATGCAAAGAAAATCGTACGAACGATCCAACAATGCATATGACGATAAAACCGGTCAGCACTGTCCGTTCCTGCGGCGTTAAGTGGAACATGTGTTCTCTTGACGGGGGGATCTAATAACGAATGCCCTGGGGAAAGGCAATAATGCATGTATTCTACTTAAAACAACTGCATTTGTCCATCATCCGCAGGGTGAGCCTTTTTGTGTTTCTTTCGAGCAGCCTCAACGACTTTCAACTGTTCTTCAATATCACTTAGAAAAGGCGATGGAGATAAATGCATGGTGCGGCCGAACAACTGGCGGCGTTTGGCATATGTCAGATAGAGGGCTTCTTTGGCGCGGGTCATGCCCACAAAGAACAGGCGGCGTTCTTCCGCCGCATCCCCTCTCATTTCATCCAGATCAAGCGGCAGCAATCTCTCTTCGCACCCTACCATAAAAACAACAGGGAACTCCAGACCCTTGGCAGCATGCAATGTTAATAAAGACACTTTCTCGACCGTGTATTCTAATTCTTCTTCCTTCTGACATAGGGCTGACTCATCTGAATATTCCGCACCTCTGGCTGGCTTTTTCGAGACCTGATACGGTATGCCTAAATGGTCAAGCGCCTGGGTGATCGCATGACGCTGGGTATTCAAACGGTATAAAACGGCAATGTCTCCCAGGGAGCGCGCGGCCTCATGGGAATTCTGCATATTCAAACCGCCGACCATACGCTCGATCTGGCCGGCGACGAAATCCGCTTCCGCACGGTCGCTGTCAGCTTCATGGATGATCAATTTCCCGTCGCTGTATTTCTGTGCCAATAATTCCATGTCCGTATCAGCCTTGCTTATCACCTGAACGCTTGCAGTAAGCAAATTAGGCGCACTGCGGAAATTCTCAGACAATTTTAATACTGCCGCTCCAGCAAAATCCTGCTTAAAACGATCGAACAAACGGACATCTGATCCCCGAAACCCGTAAATGCTCTGGTTAGGGTCGCCGATCGCGCAGATCTTCCCCGTCGATCCGACCAGACGCTTTAATAATGCGTTCTGAACAATATTAATATCCTGATACTCGTCGACAAAAATATACGGATAAGTTTTGGCCACTAAACAGCTTGTCTCTTCATCTTCCAGCAGTTCCAATGCTTCACGCAGGACATCATCCAAGTCGATCAAATTATTTTGCCGCAATATTCTGGTGTATTGTTTAAGATCCGCATCAGATTCGATGGCCAGCGCCGTATTTTTTAAATAACTGATCCGGTCCAGTAAGGACTTGTCAAAACTTTTCAGATCGTCCTCAGATGCGATGCGAAAGTCTTTAGGCAGGGATGTCTTATCCCAATGATCGCGCAGAAGCTTTAAGCAAAAGGCATGGAATGTCACGGCATTGACCAAACGGCTGGGAACGTCCCAGGCTGCTAAACGCTCGTTAAGCTGTACAGCGGCTTTATTGGTGAAGGTGATCGCCAGAATACGCTGCTGCCCTGTCAAACCTTTGGAGATACGGGCGATGCGGCCAACCAGTGTGTGGGTTTTTCCCGTGCCGGGACCGGCGGCAATGAGTAGATGTCCGCCGTCATGATCCACTGCGGCCTGCTGAGCGGGATTCAATATTCTCTTCATATCAACTAAAATAAAGCCATTTGTTTGTCCATCACCTGGCGTTCATCACCAGAGAAGATCTTGATCGTCCCGAATTCCCCGTCGTATCCCGCGTTGATCGTGACCTGCCCGGCACGCATGCGCCGTATCCCCTCAGCCACATGATCACCAACAGATCGTTTGATCATCTCGATGGGAGCATCGCACAAAATGAAAAATTCATTCCCGATCGCGGCCAGCATATTCTGATAAACGGCCTGCACAGCCTTAGAAGCCGCACCCATATCTTTGGCCTCCGCGATGATCTCCGGCAGCGGGATCAAGCTTTTGTAAGGCCTGGCTCTAGGCGCTAACGGGCCCTCTGACCTGTCTGCCAGCTGCTCGACCCTGGCCATCACCCCAACGGTAACCGGTTTTTGACAAACCGGACACAACCCTTTGTTGGCGATCGTTTCTGTGGGATGCAGCCGCGTCTGGCAATTGCGGTGCCCGTCGTAATGGTATTTCCCTTCTTCCGGAAAAAATTCAACCGTCCCGACCAGTCCTTTATCTTTGACATCGGTCAAGGCCCGATAGATGGCAGGGTATGATAACTCCGTGTCGAACATATTCGCTTCCCGGCCCAGCTTCGCCGGAGAATGGGCGTCGGAATTCGATACTAAAATAAATCGATCCAATTGTTCCAAACGCCAATTCATCAATGGGTCTGAAGATAAACCCGTCTCAACAGCATGGATATGGCCAATGAGATCAGCGAAACAGTCCTCCATCCGGTCAAACCCGCCCATGGAACCAAGCGCGGAGAACCACGGTGTCCAAATGTGTGCGGGTACAAAAAGGTTCATCGGGTCGGCCTCAATCGCAATTTCCAGCAGGTCCCTGGAATCCAGTCCCAGGATAGGACGGCCGTCAGATTTAATATTGCCGATCGCCCCTAATTTGGCCTGCACTTTCTTGGCCGCTTCAAACGAGGAGAACCAGATCAAGTTGTGGACTTTGCGTACTTTATCCAGGCGCTTATAAATGTTGGAGATCTCAACAGTCAGCATGAAACGCACCGGCATGCGGCAAGCAGCAGGCAGCTGCGCATCTATCGCTTTACAAAATTGTTCCTTGAGTTTAAACAAACCCTCCTCCGCCGGCTCCAATTTCTCCTCGAGTTCTTTTAGCCACAGCGGATGGATACAATCTCCGGTACCGACGACATGGATGCCTTTAAGCTGGGCCCAGAGGTATAGATGTTCAAGGTCGAGATCTTTCGATGTGGCGCGGGAAAAATGCGAGTGTATGTGGAGGTCGGCGTAGAATTTCATAGTATTGCTGTGAATATACTTCGATTTGTGGATTAATTCAACAGATAGTTATGGTGCGATCAAATAACAATGCTGACGATACGGCCGGGGACGACGATGAATTTCTTGATGGTCTGGCCTTCCAGATATTTGGCGACATTGGCTTCCGAGGTCGCCGCTGCCTTGATGTCCTCCTGGGAGGCCTGGGCGGACACAACGATCTGTGCGCGCACTTTACCATTGACCTGAACCGCCAGCGTGACATTGCTTTGCACAAGCGCCCCTTCATCCACCGCAGGCCAAGATACATGGCTTATGGTCGCTTCTTTTTTACCCATCATCGCCCACATTTCCTCGGCGACGTGCGGGGTAAACGGCGCCAACAGGCGCACCAGCGTCTCAATGGCACAATTAGAAAGGGCGTTATTGGTCTTGTATTTATCAATGGCATTGGCCAGGACCATCATGTGACTGATGGCGGTATTGAATTTATAGCCTTCATCAAAGGCCTGGGAGATCTTCTTGATCGCGCTATTGCGTTCACGTTCCAGTTCTTTGTCCGCATCGTTAGCGGGAACCGCCTTGTCCGTGATGGTCTTATCGAAACGTTTCTCGACCATCAAATACACCCGGTTCAAGAAACGCCACGCCCCCTCCAAGCCGTCGCTGTTCCATTCCAATTGATCTTCCGGCGGAGCAGCAAACAAAATAAACAGCCGTAAAGTATCGGCACCGTAAATGGAAAGCACTTCATCCGGGTCAACCGTATTGCCGCGGGATTTAGACATGACCTCGCCGTCTTTGAGCACCATCCCTTGTGTCAATAAGCGGACAAAAGGCTCTTTCACGTCGACCAACCCTAAATCTTTAAGGAATTTGGTAAAGAACCGGGAATACAATAAATGCAAAATGGCATGCTCAATGCCGCCGATATACTGGTCAACCGGCATCCAATATTTGGCTTCTTCTTTGTCAAACACATAGCTGTCGTTATGAGCGGAACAAAAACGCAGGAAATACCATGATGAATCAAAGAATGTCGCCATGGTGTCGGTTTCCCGACGGGCTGGGGCGTTACATTTAGGACAAGCACATTCAACGAATTCTTTAACCTTGGCTAAAGGCGATCCACCCTCGCCGGTGATCTTGACATTCTCCGGCAATTTAACGGGAAGCTCTTTATCCGGCACAGGCACAACGCCGCAAGTCTTGCAATAGATCATCGGGATCGGCGCGCCCCAATAGCGTTGACGGGAGATCAGCCAATCGCGCAGGCGCCAATGGATCGAGACCTTGCCCATACCTCCCGCTTCCATCCATTTGGCTATTCTTTCTTTCGCGGCTTCATTAGGGGAGCCGTCAAATTGTTTAGAATTCACCAGAACACCGGCATCCACAAATGCGGCGCTCATGGTCTCTACCGTTGCGGCCGGATTCTTAGGATCTTGGATGACGATCCGCATAGGCAAACCATGCTCTTTTGCAAATTCAAAATCCCGCTGATCGTGGGTGGGCACGGCCATGATAGCACCTGTGCCGTATTCCATTAGGACATAATCGCCAATGAAAACTGGAATGCTCTCCCCGTTGACGGGATTGATCGCAGAAACGCCAAGCTCGACCCCTTCTTTGCGCTGGTCGCCAGACATGCGCAGGGATTTGGATTTATTCGCTGTTTTGGCAATAAACTCGAGAATCGATTTCTCTTGCGGCGTGCCCGCAATTAATTTCTTGACCAGCGGATGTTCAGGAGCCAGCACCACATAGGTTGCGCCGAAAATAGTATCAGGCCTGGTCGTGAACACCTTGATCGTCTCGGTAGAATCTTTTACTTTAAAATAGATCTCAACGCCATAGCTTTTGCCGATCCAATTCTCCTGCATGGCTTTAACCCGCGACGGCCAATGATCCAATCCTTTTAAGTCATCAAGCAAAACATCGTTATATTGGGTGATCTTCAAATACCATTGTTCCAGATCCTTCTGAACGACTTCGGTCTTACAGCGCCAGCAGGCGCCGTTAATGACCTCTTCATTGGCCAAGGTGGTCGCGCAGCTTGCACACCAATTGACCGGCGAGGCCTTGCGGTACGCCAGGCCTTTCTCGAACATCTTGATGAAGATCCACTGATTCCATTTATAGTAGCTGGCATCGCAGGTTGAGATCTCGCGGGAATAGTCATAGGAAAATCCCATTTTAAGCAGCTCATCATGCATTTGATCAATGCAGCGATAGGTCCATTTTGCCGGGTCGGTGTTGTGCTTGATGGCGGCATTCTCCGCCGGCTGGCCGAAGGCGTCGTAACCAATGGGGTGCAGGACGTTAAAACCCTGCATCATCTTGAAACGCGCGATCACATCCGCGATCGTGTAATTGCGGACATGCCCCATGTGGATCTTACCCGAAGGGTAAGGAAACATTTCCAGGCAGTAATATTTCTTTTTAGCAGGGTCGGCAACGACATTGAATGTTTGATTGTCGCGCCAGAACTTCTGCCATTTGAGTTCTATATACTTGATGTCATTGGTCGTGTAGGGCATGATGCTTGTGCAGCTAGAAACTTATTTATGGGTCAGGACCTTCGCGGCTGGTGCTGCGTCCGCGTAATAGCTTAAGCCCCTCTCCACGAATTGTGCTTCAACTTTCTTAGGCGAGAAGAAACGGCGGCAGAAATCCTCCGCTTTTTTCTTATCAAAGGCGCGGCAGCAATAAATATCAACGGTGATGAAATCCTTAGGGCTTAAGGTATGGATGACGATCGAACTTTCAATGAGCGGAACCCATCCGGAAAGTCCGGCTTTATCGGGGAAACGCACATCATCGCTTTTGAAAATGGATGGCGGGGCCTGTTTCTCCATGCCTAAAAAACCTACAATCTCGTCGAGGAAATTGTAGCAAAGGGTCAGGTCGTCACAAACACCTGGTTTGCAACCATAAAGGTCCAACAACAACTCATACCCGAATACCCCGGCTTTGCTCATCGTATTTGCCATCCTTAGAATAGGTTGATTAATAGAAACGGTTTATTATACAAAAAATCCCCCCAATGAAAAGATATTTTTTACAGCTATTCCCTATTTCTTGGGCGGCAAATAATTCCCGCCCGAAATAACCTTCCGGCCCGTTCTTCCCTCTAACTCTACCCGCGCTTTACGTGCAATGCCGCCCCCTGCCTTGCCGGCTTTGGCATTCTCAGGCAATCCTTTTGCCTGTGTGCTTTCAGCAATCTGCCTTGTTGATAGCTCCGCCAGCGCTGTAAAGATCAGCTCCGCTTCGCTCATATGATCACGCAAATTCTGCGTCTTTAATCCCTTGATGTCCTTATGTTCTTTGACCGTGACCCCAGCCCATTCCTGGTGGATAATATTAGTCAGAATGGCAAACTCATCCTCTTTCTGAATGCCATGCTCTTTCCAATAATCGGTCAGTTTATTGCGCGTTTCCTGACCCATCATCCGCTGCTGGATCCATTTTTCGCTACGTCCGTGCTTTTTCCAAGTTTCCCGGGCACGATCAAGCGACCGAGCCGGATCAGCCATCTCCTGCATGCGCTCATAGCCGACCTTAGCGAGCCATAATTTTATCGGCTCTGCTTTTGGGCTGGGCACCGATTGGACTAAACGCAAAAGGGTTTCAGCCGTAGCGACATCCGTCAAATATCTCTTTCCGTCAGCAGCTTCTAATTTCAGTTGGTGACAATTTGTCACCGACTGACTGCCTTCCTTGTTAAGACGCTCTTTTAACTTATTCCAATACTTCCTGGCGGCCTGATAATCCCGTTGCTCTATTAAGACTTGAACGATATCAATAACCGAGAAATACCACGTTTCTGTCGCCTCATCATAGACACGACGGATCTTGTAATTCTCAAACACAGCTAAATTGTTATTCATGGAACCTCCTGCTTAAAAAGTTGGCGATATGGCCATGAAGAACACGCGGCGGATAGGTAATACGGCAGATGTGCGCAGGCCTGAATATTTACTACATCTTAGTTTGGGATCGAAATAATTTCAACCATAAACTACCTGGAAGAAACACCGAACGTTAGTTGGTTAGATGTCGCGATTAAATGTTCTTATCATCGCCTTGATCTCCCCCAGCGGGACATCCGAACGAGCGGCGCCGAATTTGTTATTGTGCGAATGGATAAGCCATTTATCCATCTCTTCCGTCGGAATATGCCGAACCTTGCGGCCGGTATAACGGATATTGAGCCCCTTGGTCACAACGCTGACCGGTTCAAACCCCATCTGCCGCATGAACGCGGTCAATGTCTTAGGCGAATAGCCCCATTTATGATTGCCGAAATGACCGATGTAGATCTTGCTTTCCCATAGATTCTCGCCGAAGATCGTGTCCATGAGATCATCGAATTTGAATTTAAAATATCGGTTGAACAATATTTTTTTAAAATCCGGGAGCTCTAAATGGATAAGCCCGTCTACCTTTAAAACCCTGACCCAATCCCCCACGACAACATAGCGCATGTATTTATCGAAATGTTCCAGCACGCCTTCAGCCTTTAATTCATCAGCAACTTGATCGCCGTAAGGTAAAGGTTTAGCTAGGTCATGGACCAGGTCCGGGTTGCAGCTGGCAACGGAATCGATATTGACCCAGCCGGGTATTTTATTGGTGCCGCAGCCGACATGTAATTTCATAGCGTTAATCTATCACCCGCATAAATTTGGCGCAAGGGTTTAAGTTTGCATTTTTAAGCCGATTCCACTAAAATAACCGCCAGGTTCATTTTTAAGGAGGATCTATGCAGCTTGTGATCAACGGACAGTCAAAAGAATTCAGCGGAACAGCGACCATACAGGGCGTCGTTGCTCAATTCTCGAAAAATAACGCGCATTTGATCGCGGAATTAAACGGCACCATCATCCCAACAGACAAGTGGGGGTCAACATCCCTTAAAAACGGCGATGCGCTTGAACTGGTGGCGTTTGTAGGCGGCGGCTAACCATGTCTGATCCATTAACGATCGGCGGCAAAACATTCACCAGCCGCTTCTTCCTTGGTACCGGTAAATTCAAAAATAAAAAAGATCTGCAAGATGCCATCGCCCAAAGCGGCAGCGAGCTTGTCACCGTGGCGCTGCGCCGCATTGATCTAGAGAAGCACGAAGACAATATCATCGAATACATCCCCAAGCATGTGACATTGCTGACCAACACCTCGGGCGCGCGTAACGCCCAGGAAGCTGTTCGCATCGCCCGCTTGGCCAAGGCATCAGGCTGCGGCAATTGGGTGAAGATCGAAGTCATCAATGACAGCAAATATTTGCTGCCTGATAACCAGGAAACGATCAAAGCAACGGAAATATTAGCGGCAGAAGGATTTATTGTCCTGCCCTATGTGACCCCCGACCTTTATACGGCCAGGGCTTTGGTTAAAGCCGGCGCTGCGACCGTGATGCCGCTGGGATCATTTATCGGCAGCAATCAGGGGCTTCGCACCAAAGAATTCATCCAGGTCTTGATCAATGAACTGGATATCCCGATCGTTGTCGATGCCGGGATCGGCGCACCGTCTCAGGCGGCAGAAGCCATGGAAATGGGCGCGCATGCTGTCTTAGTCAACACCGCGGTCGCCACTGCCAATAATCCTCCCCAATTAGCCAAAGCATTCGCGCAAGCTGTCGACGCTGGACGCACCGCCTATTTAAGCGGTTTACCGGCCAAACACAATCTGGCCAACGCCTCCTCCCCCTTGACCGGGTTTCTGTACGAATAAAATTCCATAATGTGCATGAAACGGGTCCTGTCCCTAATGACATGCACTTAACGACATTATCTGCTAAGGAATAATTGTGGATGCTGGTAAAATTTTTGTGCATTTTAGCTGCTGTTGTCACCCCCGAATGTTTTTATCGGGGGTCCAGGGTTGGACCATTTCTGGATTCCCGATTAAAGCATTCGGGAATGACAGATTGCTATGCATTGCTGTGTGACTGAATCCCTGCCTGCCGGCAGGCAGGGGCGACGTAGATCGATGGGACCACAGTCTCCTTAAAAAACTTATACCAGCATCCGCAATTATATTACGTTCTATACCCTTGATGTGTAATGATCAGCTAGCCAACCCGCAGGGACACGGGATGTTCTTTCAAGATGCGAACGTCCCCCACCAGATGCCACCCCATAAATACATATTAAGCGATCAACCCCAACCGTTGCATTCAACCAACGTGCATCTGTTGTGGGGGCTGGGGGGGTGAGCATCTGGAAAGAAGCATCCCGTGTCCCTGCGGGTTCCATGCCTCTCGTGCCATAAAATAATTTCCAAAATTTTCCTAAGACAGCTAGAATATCCGCATGTTGGTCACGCTTAAACAAATCAATGCGCTGTTAAACGACAACCGCCGGGAGGCATTGGAAGAACTCGCGCAGGAAGCTGAACGTATCACCCGCCAGCAATTCGGCAGGGCTATAGGACTTTACACGCCGCTGTACCTGTCGAATTTCTGCTCGAGCCACTGCACCTATTGCGGTTTTCACAGCCACAACAAAATTGAACGGATGAAATTATCCCCAGAGCAATATACCCAGGAAATGCGGCATATTCACGCTCAGGGCATACGCAATATCCTGCTTTTGACGGGTGAATCCTATAAACATACTCCTGTCGACTACCTGTGTGAAGCCGCGCGCCATGCCGGCAATTTTTTCCAGGGCATTGCCATGGAAATACAGCCCATGCAAACGGATGAATACCGCGCCCTGTTCGCCGCGGGCGTGGACGGCATTACTGTTTATCAGGAAACATACGACCGCGCCCGTTATGCTCAAGTCCATTTATCAGGATATAAGAAAGATTACGATTTTAGGTTCGCCACCCCCGAACGCGCGGCGCAAGGCGGCATGCGCCAGATCGCCATGGGGATATTGCTTGGACTGACCGAGAATTTAAGTGAAGACTTATTGGCCCTCTTTTCACATCTGCGCGATATGGAAAAGAATTACCCGGGCGTTGAGTATTCCCTGTCTTTCCCGAGGCTTCGCACCATCAAATCCAAAGAATTCGCCCGCTGCGACATCGACGACATCACCTTCACCAAAATATTATGCCTGACCCGCGTTTTGTTCCCCCGGGTGGGGATCAATCTCTCGACGCGTGAAACACCTGCACTGCGCGACCAGCTGCTTAAACTCGTTGTCACCCGCATGTCGGCCGGCTCAAACACCGCGGTGGGCGGCTACTCTTTATTTGAAGAAGAAAAACAAGACCCGCAATTCGATATCAAAGACGATCGCAGTGTTGCCGATGTCGTAGCTTTACTTAAATCCAAGAACTTTGATCCTGTTTTTACCGATTGGCGACGGATCGAGAATACATTATGAACACTTTTGAACAAGGCTTATTGCGTTATCTTAAACCTGAGCAGCTTGCCTTGATCCAAACAAAAAAGATCGGCATCGGCGGGGCCGGAGGTTTAGGAAGTAACTGCGCCATGATGCTGGTGCGAAGCGGCTTTAAACATTTGGAGATCATCGACCAGGATGTGATCGACGCATCCAATCTTAACCGCCAGCAATACTTTTTAGATGAGATCGGTTTACCTAAGGTCAATGTCACAAAAAAACGCCTGCTTGATATTAACCCCGACGCCCATATCATCACGCATCATATTCAATGGAACGAAACCATCGGAGCGAATTTATTCAAAGGCTTTGATATGATCATAGAGGCTTTCGACAATGCCCAGTGGAAATTCCGTTTTGCACAATTTTACGCGGGACGTTTTCCCATTGTCGTCAGCGGGGTTGGGATGGCGGGATTGTTGGAGAAAAAACCGATGGTCAAACGTAAAGTGGGCAACATTTACTTTTGCGGCGATATGTCAACCGATTCAGCCCAAGGCCACCCGCCTATGGCACCCCGCGTCACCCAATGCGCGGGCATGATGGCTGAGGTGGTGCTAGATCTAACCTTAGGTGTCAGCCCTATTTAACCTTCATGCCGCTGATCTTTCCGCCGCCCTTAACGGAGACGTGCGGCGTCCCAGCCTGATAAATGGCCATAACCTCATTGGACGACAACGCGCGGTTGTAAACTCGGACATCATCGAGCTTGCCGTTATAATAAACAATGTCATTGTTACGCCCCATCGTTAAATTACCTGTGTTCGTTACATTTACAATCATCGTATTTGAGACAACCGTCAGGGGTTGGTCGACTCCGTCAACGTAGATGTGTATCGTTAGCCCGCTGCGCGTTGCAGAAACATGGTGCCATTGACCGTCAAAAACATCATTGGTCGTATACATAGACTGCGCATTCGCCGCCCCATCACCGGCGTAAAAGAATAACCCGATCTTTTTTGACGACACCAATCCCCCTGCCCCATTAATATACCCCGCGAACATTGAGTATTGATGATACGGAGACCCCGCCTCTCTTTTACCAATAATATAACCAGCTTGATTACTATTAGGCGGATTTATCCAAACAGATAATGAAAAATCCCCTGTGCTAAAATCTAGAACATTTCCCATAGTAACCTCATCGCTTGACCCATTAAAACTGCGGCAATTGCGGATCTTACACCCTGTGGTCAAAATCGTCGTCCCTGTCGGCGTGCCTGTATTGCCGCTGCCGCTTGAATCCAGCGCATTGCCGGATGTCTCATCCAGCTTCCACCACCCCACCAACCCGTCGGTGACGTCGGATCGAACCGATTGAGCACAAATCATTAACAGTATAAGAATAACAGCTGCTTTAATGTTCATGGGATTTTCAACCCGTTAAGTCTGGCAGAACCTTTCAAAGAAAACCGCGGCGTGCCAGCCTGATAAATAGCCGTCACTTCATTAGCATTCAACGCGCGGTTGTAGATACGGATATCGTCAATATATCCAGTGAAATAACTCCTCGCCCCTAGAGTAAAATGATTGTCCGCACCAATATGTCTTGTTCCTGTAGGAACGCTAATCGCCGTTGTGTCGCTGCTGCTATAGACCAACGCGCCATCAATATATAAGCTAGGGCGTGCCGATGCATCCACAACCCAAACAACATGTCTCCAAGCATTTTGATCATTTGAAATGCCTGAAGAAATAACAGCTAATCCTCCCTTTAAAAACCGATATTCATATGTTCCGCTATTATTATGTATATATGTTGCCCATCCATTCCCCGCATCTAAACCATTGGCTAAATACATTTCATACGATCCAGGGGCTAACGTACCCGTACGTTTAATCCAGGCTGATGTTGAAAAAGAGGTTCTTAAATTTACTGAATTCCCGGCTGTCACATATTGACTGCTCGCCTGATCAAAATTCAAACATCCACCTTTCTTACAACCAACCGTCCACGACGGCCCATTCATCAGTGTTCCGATATTTCCATTCCCGCTTGAATCTGTCGCATTACTGCCGCTTGTCTCATCCAGCTTCCACCACCCCACCAGTCCGTCGGTGACATCAGCGTGGGCGGGAAAAACAAAAACCATGAAAAATATAAAGAAAAGATGAATCATCGTTTTTATTTTCTAGGCACAAAAGCAATTCTAAGATCCGCGTCACAAGCCAATGCTATCTTTGAAAGCAATGAAACGCTATATCCGCCATAAGCATTACTTTCATACCGTGAGATCGCTGATTTTGTCGTTCTGATCTTTTTTGCTAATTGTTCCTGTGTTAATCTTGCCTTGTGACGTATTGCCGCGATCTTCTCAGAAATAATCAAGTTACGGTATTCTAGGTCAAATTTTTCTTTAAATCCCCTGTTTTCCAGTAATTTATCTGAATATGTCCTTGCTTTAATTACTCTCATAATAACTTCCCTCCTTAAGTCTTAATTCATAATCTTGTTTATGCGTTATCGCTCTAGCAAGTTCCCGCGCTGAAACTTTCTGTGACTTCTTTCGATAAGCATGCAAAACGACAATCCTTTTACCTTCATAAAAGCAACTAAAGAACCTTTCCCCTTTAGGCTTGAATTCATAGATCTTTTCTTTTTTATCTACCAGCCGAAATTTTTTTCTCATCAAATATCCTGCCGTTTTCAGCAATATATTTAACCAATGCCAAAAACTTAACCTGGACTTGCACATCACACGCATCAAAATAATCTTTTACTAATATTTTTCCCTTATCTGTGAAATAAAACTCGACTTTATACTCCCGCCCTACATAAAAAACATATTCTTCGACTGTTGGCATCATCTAGACTCTCCTTAATGTTAGCACATGTGCTAACATTTGTCAAAACTGTTTCTGTCTTTGATCTTTGTAGGGGGTATGATTATTGCGCTACGGTCATGCCCATGGAGGATGGGAATGACCGTAGCGAGTAAAATTAAATTAACTGCGGTATTCGGCGAACAAGTCTGTGGATAAATAACGTTCTCCGGTCGAAGGAATGATCACCACGATCAATTTCCCCTTATTCTCCGGGCGCTGGGCCACTTTCAAGGCCGCGGTTACATTCCCGCCGGAAGATATCCCGCACAGGATACCTTCTTCCTTGATCAAACGCTTGGCCATGGCAAAAGCCTCGTCATTGGTCACCGGGATGATCTCATCGATCAGCTTAGTGTCGACGATACTTGGGATAAAACCCGCGCCGATACCCTGGATCTTATGGGGACCTGGCTGACCGCCGGCTAAGACCGGAGATGTGGATGGTTCGACTGCTACTGCTTTGAAAGAGGCTTTGCGCTGCTTGATGACCTGCGACACGCCGGTGATGGTCCCGCCGGTCCCGACGCCCGCGACGATAAAATCAACCGTACCATCCGTATCTTTCCAGATCTCTTCCGCGGTCGTCAACCGATGTATCTCGACGTTGGCCTGGTTATCAAATTGCTGAGGCATGAAATATTTATTAGGGTCGGAATCATGCAATTCCTTGGCTTTGCGGATAGCCCCCTTCATCCCTTCGGTGCCCGGTGTCAACACCAGATCCGCGCCTAATGCTTTAAGCAGGGCCCGGCGCTCCAAACTCATGGTCTCCGGCATGGTCAGCAATAATTTATACCCTTTGACCGCGCAGACAAAGGCCAGCGCGATACCGGTGTTCCCAGAGGTTGGTTCAACGATGATCGTATCTTTTTTGATCTTACCGGCTTTCTCGGCACTGCGGATCATGTTAAAACCGATACGGTCCTTGACGGAAGACAATGGATTAAAAAATTCCAACTTCGCGACAACGGTCGCGTGGCAGCCGGATGTGACTTTATTCAATCTGACCAGCGGTGTGTTCCCGATGAGCTCGGTGATGTCATTGGCTATTCTCATGTGACTTCTCCCCCTTGTGTTTTTTTAAGAAGATCATTAAAACCGTGATCGCTGCCGGCGTGACCCCGGAAATACGGTTAGCCTGCCCCAGCGTCGCAGGGTTAAAACGATTGAGTTTCTCCTGTATCTCTTTTGATAAACTGGGCACGATCCCAAAATCAAACCCCACGGGGATCCTGATGTGCTCAATGTGCTTGAATTTCTCTATCTCTTTTTGCTGACGGTGAATAAACCCTTCATACTTGATCTCGTATTCTACCTGAGCGATGATGTCGCGGGAATAGTTTTTCAGATTTCCATCATGCGCCGCGATATCGTCGTAGCTGACCTCTGGACGTTTGAGAAGATCGTAGAGGCTTTTGCCCTCCAGCCTGACTTCACGCAAATGATCTATCTCGCGGGCGATCGATTCATACTTGCGGCATACTGCTTCGTAATCTTTCGCGGGCAATAACCCCAATTCATAGCCATACTTGGCCAAACGCTTATCGGCATTATCTTCCCTAACAATAAGGCGGTACTCCACGCGGGACGTGAACATGCGGTATGGCTCTTCCGTGCCCTTGGTCACCAGATCGTCGATCAACACGCCGATATACGATTCATGACGTCCCAGGACAAACGGCTCCTTGTTCTTGACCTGCAGGGCCGCATTGATCCCGGCGATCAGGCCTTGCGCGCCGGCTTCTTCATAGCCCGTCGTACCGTTGATCTGTCCGGCTAAAAATAATCCGTTGATCTTTTTTGTCTCAAGCGTTGCTTTTAATTCCGTCGCTGGAACAACCCCATGCTCGATCGAATAACCAGGTCTAACAATGACCGCGCGCTCCAAACCTGGGATCGACCGTACAAATGCTTCCTGTACGTCTGCCGGCAAACCGGTTGAAATGCCATTAGGATAATATTCATCCGTATCCAATCCTTCCGGCTCTAAAAAGACATGATGGGTCGACTTATCAGCAAACTTCTTTAATTTGTCCTCGATCGAGGGACAATAACGCACACCCGTTGCTTTGATCTGTCCGCTATACATCGGCGAGAGATGAAAATTGGCCCGGATGATATCGTGCGTCTGCAGCGTTGTTTTGGTGATATAACAGGGAAGAAGCTTTTGTTCTTTGGGGATAAACGGTGTGCGAAAAGAAAATGGTACCGGCGGATTATCCGAATCCTGGCGTTCTAAATTCTCAAAATTGATCGTACGTCCATCCAGCCGCGGCGGCGTTCCGGTCTTAAACATCATGACCTCCAAGCCCAGCCCACGGATGGAATCCGCCAGACTATTGGATGCCACCTCCCCCACACGCCCGCCGGACGTGATCTGCGGGCCCACATGGATACGGCCGTTTAAAAATGTTCCTGTTGTGACAACAATGGCCTTGGCCGTTAATTTCAAACCAGCGTTGGTCGTCAACCCAGTGACGCGGCCGCCCGCCACATGCAATGCTTTAACCTTATCTTCAATGACCGTTAAATTAGGCTGATTTAAAACTACCTGCTGCATATACATGCGGTATTGTTTGCGGTCGCTTTGGCAGCGTGAGGAACGAACCGCCTGGCCCTTGGAGGCATTCAATTGACGGAACTGTATCCCGGTCCTATCCGCCGCCAGGCCCATTTCCCCGCCTAAAGCGTCGATCTCTTTGACCAACTGGCCTTTTCCAACTCCGCCGATGGCTGGATTACAGCTCATCTGGCCGATGGTTTCTTTGGATAATGTGACCATGGCGGTGCTCACACCCATGCGGGCACAGGCCAAAGCCGCCTCAACGCCGGCATGCCCGGCACCGATAATAATGCAGTCAAATGCGGAATTCATAACCATATAATGTACCCCGAAAACGCCCACAAGTCAACCCAATGAACTTAAGCACCCTAAATACAGCAAAAGGCCACCCTAGAAAAGGATGGCCTTCTTGCGTGATCTCCATAATAATTATTCTTTAACTACTCAAACTCAAAAGAATAATTTGTTAACCAATTAAACTGTAAATCTTTTTCTAATAAGGATACCTGCCATGCCTGTCCCAAACAATATCATCGAAGCCGGTTCTGGAACTGGACTCGCCGATGGTGGATCTTGAGTAAAATCTGCCTGAAGACCAAGAATACCATTGATTTCATTATCACCATCAGCAATTAATGCTCCTGGTCCACCCCAGATCACTGAAGCATAACGGAAGGTATCTGTTGTACCTGTCCCAACGGCATACGTGAAACCATCCCACAAAATCCCCAGATTTGATTGAAATCCTTCCAGCCAAACACGCTCAACAACGGCTTGTCTCCAGGTTGTTTTGTCATTAGAAAGATATACCGTTGATTCTATGGCTTCTTGAGGCAATGGGCCGTGATCAATCGTGTTAAAGACTGCTGCTTTTTGCGCATCAAATCCAAGGTCAAAAATATTCACGCCAACTAAACCGCTTGTCTGCACCCAATAATTGTCAACAGCACTTCCGGCAAACGCCGCTGTTCCACCTGGAGTAGAATACGCATAACTTCCAGTACCCGTCAAATCATGAGAAAAACCGGTTGCGCCGCCGCCAGCAATCATTGGAGCAGCTAAATATCCTGTTGGATCAAAAATACCATCATCAAGAAGTTTGTTATCAATAACTTTCTGTCGGTTCACAAGCGTATTACTACCGTAATATAACGTCGCAAAAGTTCCAACCGTAGCCCCTTGCCAATTGCGCGGATCATTTGGGTCTGTAAGCAAAACAGCGTGCGCCGGTTTAGCCGCACAAAACATGGATAACGCTACAACCGCGGATAATACAATCGTCATAAATCTTGTCTTCATTTCAAATCCCCTCCATATAAAGATTTTTCTTAATGTTCCCGATCCAACTCAATTAAACCATAAAAATTAAATCCACTTGTGTATTTATGAATTCCATGCTTTGGCATCCATATTCAAATGTTCTAATTCTTATAATCTTAGTGAGGTAGATATTATTACAAAATTTAAATAAATGTCAATAAAACAATATCCGCTACTGTGGACAAAATTTCAATCGAGTTAGGACGACGGCGGGGCGCAGGATTCGCGGACGATCAGTTCAGGAACAAGTGTTTTCTGGACAAGTCCGGTCTGTTTTCCGGTCATGACCTCACAGAGGACTTTAACCGCTTCTTCCCCCATGGAGAAAAGCGGCTGTTTGATCGTCGTCAAGCTCACTGGACCAAATAGGCCTGCAGGATTGTCATCAAAACCTATGACAGAAATATCTTCCGGGACTTTGATGCCGTTTTCCATTGCCACCGAAATGATCTCAAGTGCCATATCGTCGCTGGCCGCGAACACGGCGGTCGGCGGATTGTCCAGCCCAAAGAAACGCTCGGCAGCGGAACGCGCGGAACGGCGGGAATAATCCCCTTTATAGAAGTATTCCGGTTCAAAGGTCAGGTCTTTTTTCATCAATGTTTTTTGGAAACCTTCAAAACGCTCCAAACCCGCCTGGGTCTGCATGTTGCCGGTAACCGTGGCGATGCGTTTATGGCCTAAATTCATCAAATACTCAGCAGCGATCTCCCCGCCCTTAAAATTATCGACGGCGATATAACTGACTGGAAGATCCTTGACAACATAATTAAGGACCAGCGCCGGGACTCCGTCTGAAATGGCATCTTCCACCTGGGAACGGTTCTCAATGATATCCGCAAAGATCAACCCGCCGGCATAATTCGACCTTAATGGATTATTGCCGTCGGTAATATGGAATATCATATCCAGACGGTTGACCTCGCAGCCATGCCCGATCCCCCGGATCAATTCCACCGCGTAAAACGAATGGAAGATACCAGGATATCCAGGGATAACAAAACCAACGGCAGAACTGCCGGCACCTTTGGCCAGCCGCTGGGCGGTCGGATTCGGTTTGAATTTTAATTCCGCGATAGCCGCGTCGACTTTAGCGGCGATCTTTTTATCGACAGTCGAAACTTTATTGAGAACGCGGGACACCGTGGTGATGGACACCCCGGCTTTGCGGGCGACATCGGTGATGCTGATCTTTTTTACGTGTGCGGCCATGATTAATTATATCGGACTGTATCGCCGACCCTCAAAGCCCCGTTGGAATCTTTGATGTCAGCTGCAGAAATATCTTTGCGGACCTGGATGATCTCCAATGTGCCGACCGGCTTATTGTCACGCATAACGGTCAATTTACGGCCAACCTGGGCGGAATCACCCTCCCCTAAGTCAACGATCACAAAATTATTCGGCTCATTGATGCTGATAATGGTCCCTTGGGATTTAGCTTCAACGGCTTCAACTTTACGAGGAGCTGGTTTGCTTGCCGCAGGCGCCTGTTTCTTTTCGACCTTGGTTTTCTTGTGCTTTTCAGCAGGCTCAGTCCCCGGGGCCGGGTTGACAACGATCGGCGGCAACTCTACTTCCGTAATAGAATTCTTACTTGCGGAATTTGGCGCGGCTGAGGGCAGTTGGGAGATCTTCTGGTCCAGGCTTTGCTTGATCTTCCAGATCTCGTCGATACGTCCCTGGATAGCGCCTTCGGTCTGGTCAAGCCGTTTCTGCATGGCCGCTTTGTCCTGGTTGATCTGTGAAATGGTACGCTCCAGGGCAAGCTTGGTACTGCCCAGCTGCTTGATCTGTTCCTGCAAAGCCAGCATGTCCTGTTTAAATTTCTCCGCACGCTCAACAGCATCTTTTTGTTCAGTGTGAGCCTTGGCCACTTCCATTGATAAACTATTGGCCAGATCTTCATTATAGCGCAGCTTGCGCTCCATTTCCTTCCTCTCATTAGCCATCTGGCTCTCAAACTCTTCTTTGTCCTTGGCCAGTTTTTTCTCCAGATCATCTTTGATATCTGTTAAATTCTTTAATTCCAGCTGGATGTCAGAATTCTGTTTTTTAAGCTCAACGACCTGCAAAGCGCTCTGGTCAAGTTCCGCTTGTGCTTTTTGCAGATCGAGTTTAAGTGTTTCGCGTTGTTTTAAAACACCCGCCCAGTATTGATCAGCAGAACCAGATGGAGGCTCATCCAGAGAGGAAACTGCCTCTACTGGCTTTTCCTGATCCATCCCCTCGTTGCCGCCAGATACCGGACGATCACGATAAACGATCTTTTCCACCGGCTTTTCCACGATCTTCTCGACGATCTTTTCCTTCTGATTACGCAATTTTTCCATCAGCTCGTCGCGTTCCCGGCGGATCGTATCGACGCGGCTCTTAAAATCATCTTTCTCCTGCTTGGCCTGAGTGATCTGGTAATTGAGATCATCGACCTTAGCCTTTAATCCGTCATAAGCTTGCTGGGCCTGTTCGCGTTCTTTTTCCTTTTGGGAGATCTTGTCATTCAGTTCCTGCTGGTCACGTTCAAGTTTTTTGGCTTTGGCTAACAGTTCTGATTCTTTGGTCTGGAAACCCTGGATCTGCGACTGCATGGACTGGTTGTTTTGATTGAGCTGATTATTCTGCAGAAAAAGATAAACACCAATGCCGGCGCTGGCAAGTAATAGAGCGATAAGGGCAATAACAGCGAGTTGTATGGGCTTCGACATGCAATCTCCCTAAATGATAAATCAATAAAAAAAATATAACAAAGTTATTTGTATAACACAAGCAAATTCCATTAATTCTTTTAAAGGATATTAGAAACTATTCGTAGTGGATATCGTCGAGGAAAAAGGTACAGGAGGAAGGATTATTCTCTGTGCTGGCGGACCAGGCGAAACCTCCGCTGATAAAAGACAGGTCACGGCCGCGCAGGTCGATCGAGTATTGTTTCCATTCTTTGGTCAAGATCACCGGACCGATACCGACCGTGTCGGAATCCGGATATTCTCGGCTGATGCCGACCCCGCCTAACTTGAATTCGGCGATCGTCTCCCCGCCCTTGTCGCCGCGGGCCCAGAACACCAGTCGTTTGGCACCAGTCAGATTAAAACCGCCTTTGCGGTCACCCCAATTATCCGCCGGGTTAAGCCAATAGACCCCTGCCCAATTGCGGCCTTTCTGCGAACAGAGGATATCATAATCAACACGGATACAGGTCTTGCCCTGCTGGCACTGCTCCTGCCAGGAATCATTCTGCTTGAGACACAACCCGTCAGGCATGTAACCAGATGGAACAAAATGGCTTGGGGCGGATTTATCCTTATAGACAACGAACTCTTTGAAAGGCTTTTCTTCAGCGCCAATAGCGGGATTGAAGGCGCCTAAGAGCATAAACAACAACGTCGGGGCAAAGAAAACTTTGCCCCGACGCATATCACAACCGGTACGGCTATTAGACATTGTCTAATTCACCTAACTTTTGCTGAGCAGCTTCTGCAGGTTTCCAGAACCAACCATTAGGATCCCAGCATTGAGCGTAGAAGTATTCATCGATCAATTGCTTGTAAGCCTTGGCTGCTTCTTCTTTGTTGCCAGAAGCGCGGTAGGCTTCACCTAAGATAAACAAGCTGGTGCCCACATCATTCAAGGCCCAGTAGCTCATTGTCTTCTCTTTGGATTCCCAAGCATATTCCTTCAAAGAAGCCTGCATTTCTTTGGCTTTCGCCGCGTACAATTCGATGTTCTTTTTAACCAGAGCGATCACTAAAGGATAATCCTTCGCGTTTAACGCGCCCCAGGCTTTGGTGGCCAAGGTACTGGAAGTATAATCGCCGTAATCAATATCAACACCGCTTTCAACAGCTGCTAATTTTTCTTTAGCCGCTTCAGAAGGCTTCCAGAACCAGCCCTTGGTATCCCAGGCCTGACCGAAGGTGTATTCATTGATGACCTTATTGTAAGCTTCTTTGGCTTCATCTTTCATCTTGGCTTTGCGGTAGGCTTCACCTTGGATATAGTAGCTGGTGGCCACATCGTTCAATGCCCATTTCTTAAAAACATCATCATTGCTGCCCGTCACATAATCCTTCAGGTCAGCCTGCATTTTACGGGCTTGCTCACCGTAAAGCTCGATACACTTATTGGTGTAGGCCAGAACAGATTCCACATCGCCGGCCGCTAAAGCGCCCCAGGCTTTGGTGGCTAAGGTACTGGACTTGTAATCACCGAAATTGACTGCGGCTTTTGTTTCCGCTTTCTTCTCTACCTTCTCTTCCGCTTGAACAACAGTCTCTTCAGCTGCCGCATTATCCATGGTCTCAACAGCGGCTTGATCATTCATTTCAACAGCTGTTTCAGCTGCGGGATCACTTACCTGAGGCTCTGCTTCTTCAGCATACGCCGGAATAAATCCGATAGTTAATAAAAGGCTTAACGCAATTCCTAACTTCTTCATACTTCCTCCTGACCTGTGGGTTATTGATGGATCCGAAAACAACTAAATGTAAAAGTAAGTATACACTATAAAACCAGTGGAATGCAAGAATTCTTCCTAACGAGCACCTTTTTTTCTGCCCTGCGTTACTTCCGCTATCAAAGTGGAGCAAACTCCCCACAACAACACAGAAAATACCCCACACATAAAACAT
Source organism: uncultured Planctomycetales bacterium (assembly GCA_964520655.1). Taxonomy (GTDB): domain Bacteria; phylum Omnitrophota; class Gorgyraeia; order Zapsychrales; family Fredricksoniimonadaceae; genus JACQQW01. Next base: position 90,950 of record CAZFNI010000007.1, on the reverse strand, counting down.
TATCCTAAAAAATCAAACCATTGTGGTGCAATGACTTGCAACCGAAACAATCATTAACGTTTTGAAGAACCCCAAAGCTTCTTATATGTTTCAACAACTTTGCGGGGCTCCCGTAAAAACGGAGAATTCTTACCCTTGCCCTGGCCGAACAAACCAAACCATTCTTCGTAATAGTAACCGCCGGCAAAAGGCCCGATCGTATCTGCCTTGGTGTCGTGACCAAAAGGTTCATAATTCTTCCACCATTCATCCATCCATTCAAAAGCCACGCCGCCCAAGGCATTGCCGACCCCGTCATCATCATACCCAGCGCTGTTATGCAAAATATCCAGCCAGTTGCTGCGATGATATGCTGCTTGAGCTTCCTGCGCTTCTTCATAACTTAGATGATCACCGGCATAGGCCGGGGCGCCGTATTCTGTGATGAACGCGGGTTTATCCGCCGTCTCAACTAATTGATCCCAGAAAGAACCGAACCCAAAATCCCCGCGGTAGGCGTTGGATCCATATATGTCCACATCAGGTGCGTGCTTGGCGAACTTATCCAGATAGAGCGTGTCCCCGTTACAGACAGCAACGGGATGGTCTTTGTCGATCGACTTGATCATTAACGCCACATCATTGACGAATTTAAAATATTCATCCGGTTTTTTATCAGCGTTGGAGGCGACCCCGTAATTATTCTCATTGCCAAGAAGCCAGAACAGAACATACGGCTCATCCTTATACTCCATGACCATGTCCCGGACGCTTTGCATCATGTTCTTGCGGTGGACCGGGTTTGTATAATCTGTCCCGTCGGACCAGGAAGCCCCCGAACCGATCGCGTATTTGCCCAGGAAATCCCCCATGATCACGCGAAAACCATATTGCTTGAACATCTGGCGCAGCACATCCTTGTTGGGTTTTAACGGATGATGGTATTGACGGATGGTATTGACCCCCATCTCTTTCATTAAATGGAAATCCCCCTCGATGGGCTCATCCGCGTCCTGAACCCCGTTATTGTTCTTATCGATCCAGCTGTCATAAGGACCGTCGGGCTTACCGTTGCCGTTAAAATCATCGTCCATCCAGCTGGAGAGCGTACCCTTGTCCGCGCTCTGTCCGATCTTGGTGGCCCCATAGGTCACGCCTTTGATCAAATAAGGCTTATTTCTGACCAATAATTGCCAATGGCCGTTGGCGAATTTGACCAAGCGCACCGCGCCATTGCCCACCTTTTTGACCACTTTACCGACGGGAACCTGTTCATGCTTTAATCCCTGCAGCCGCGCGAATTCGCGCTCGCTTAGCTGGGTGATCTTCCCGGGGGAAGTCACGGTGATATCATTCTTCACATCATTGTCAAAACCATTAATGATACGTATCTTGGCCCCTTTATAGACCAGACGCAATTCCGGATGCTCCCGGATGATGTGCTTGATCTTGGCGATCGCGGCCTGCCCAGGATACCACGGGGTCTGCCAATACGTCCACGCGACGGTGTTGGGAAAGAACACCACGATCGCCTGGTAACATTTGATCGCCTCAAAATACATATGCGCCCTCTCGAAGATCGCGCCCTTATAAAAAAGCCTCACGCCCGCTGTTTCTTCCGTCGTAGCCGACCATTTGTAGATGGCCGCCTGCATATCATCAGAATCGACAAAATCCCAGTGGCTGCCTTTTAAGCGCCCGTCCTGCAGTGCTTTTTTATATTGAGGATCCTTGTAGATGTCCGTCAAATTCGGATAGATCGCCTCTCCCTGAGCCGCCGCAAGTCCTGGATTATCAAAAAGGGAATAATGGTAATCTTTTGTCCCTGCATTTTGGAACTTGCCGTACCTGGTATAATCCACCACATCATCACCAGGGAAAGCCAGCGTCGGCATGGTCTTCTGACTTTTGGCATGCTGTACTTTTTCTTCCGTCACTTTTCCGTCGATCGCATCAATACTCGCCTGGGATTTCTCCTTGACCGACCAATAAGCACCGCGGCTTGGGTCCCACGACTGGGCCCAGGGATACTGTTTGATGGCCACAAGGAAAGCTTCCTTGGCTTCCTGGCTTTTCCCGTGATACATCAAGAATTCCGCATGGATAAACTGTAAGGTGGCAGCGTCGTTCATGATGCGGTAATTATCTATTTTATCCCGGGGAGGAAACTCTTTTAAAGACTGCGCCTGCTCCAGCGCTTTGACCTCATACGCATCAGCCATCTGCTTGCCAAGCTTCTCTAGTGCTTCAAGATCATTTTCATTGGAGGCCTTCCATCCCAAACGCACCAATTCCTGGGTTGAAACGCCGTCCGCCCAAAGCGGAAGCACGCCTGCCGTCAACATCAACAACGTCAATAGAACCGAGAGAGAAGGATTTTGTATTTTCATAATTAACCTACGATAGCTCCGGATGATAAACCTTTAACGATGTGTTTTTGCATGAACAAGTATACCATAACGATCGGTACAGTGGCGATGGTCAGTCCCGCCATGAGCACCGGATAATCCACGCTATGCGCCCCTTGAAAGACCATTAAACCGCGCTGCAGGGGCATTAACTTTGTATCGCCAAGCAACAAGGTGGCCAGAATGTATTCGTTCCAGACGGTCAATGAATTAAAAATAACGATGACCGCGATCGCCGGTCGAGCCAAAGGCAATGCCACATTCCACCAGATCCCCAGCTTATTACAGCCGTCGATACGTGCCGCGTCTTCCAGGTCGCTTGGCATCTTATCAAAGAATGTCTTAAGGAGCAAGATGCTCATGGACAGTCCAACGTTGATCATGCACAGAATATACCCGAACCCCGTATTGACCAGATGCAGTTTGGTCATCAGCACAAAAAGGGCCACGAAGCTGCCCGGCAGCGGGATCATCATGGCTCCGACGAACATATAGAACAGGATATTTTTCCCCGGGAATTTCAAACGGGAGAATGCGAACGCCGCCAGCGACGAAATAAGCACGATCCCACCAACGACACAGACCGTGTAAATGACGCTGTTTAAAAAGAACCCGGCCAGATTGCCCTTGGTCCAGGCCACGGCAAAATTCCCCCAATGGATTTGGGCAGGGATCAGAGCCTTGTCTAAAAAGATCGTTTCATTGGTCATCAGCGCCGAGCGCAGCATCCAAAACAACGGAAAAAGGCAAACAACGGCAAAACATCCCAAAAACAGATGGATCGCAGTTGATTTCGCCATCCCCAACACTGTATATTGATTCATCCTCATTGTTACGCCGCCTTGGCTTTGTCCGACATTTTCTTGAGTGCAAACGACGTCGCCACCAGAATAGCCCCGAAGACGACCGCCTCGGCACAGGCATAACCGAACCTGTTCGTGTTCTGCATCGCCGTGAAAATACGCGTCACCGGTACATCCGTGTGATTGACCAGCCCCTCGCTGACCAAGGTCAGGATCAGCACGAATACCTGCATGCAACCCAATATCGTCAAAATGACCACGACCATGATGACTGGCAGCATCATCGGGATCGTCACATTGGTCAAGGTCTTCCATGTCCCGGCCCCGTCGATCTTCGCCGCTTCATACAATTGCCTGTCGATCATCTGAAGGCCCGCTAAGAAAATGATGAATCCCCAGCCAAAACCCTTCCAGGCATTGACCACCGCGATCGTCGTCAGTGCTGTATCCGGATCGCCCAGCCAATTATGCACCAGGTGTGGCAATCCCGTCGAGTACAGGCAATGATTTAACAGCCCTGTGGCCTGGCCGTTCTGCATCTGGGGACTTAAGATCCAGTTCCAGATCAACCCCACCACGACTTCCGATAACACCGGCGGGATAAAAAAAACAGCGCGGTAAAAACGCTTCATGCGTATTTCCCGGTCGCAGGCCAGCGCCAAAGCGAAAGCCAGCGCGTTCTGGAATGTCAGGGCGATGAGCGTGATATAACCGGCGTGGCCGACAGCATTCCACCACAGCTTATCCGCCATCAATTCCTGGTAATTGGCAAATCCAATGAAATGCATCGGACCTATCCCCTTCCAGTCAAAGAAGGACAGGTGGACCATCTGATAGAATGGATAAATATAGAAAACGCAGAAAATAGCAACAGCGGGCAGGACAAACAGGAAGTTTTGGAAATTATCTCGGAATAACGCGGTGCTTTTTGCTTTGAAAAGCATCCTAATGTTTCCCCTTGGCCATTTGACGGTCTTTGACCTGCTGCACATTCAAAGCAACCTGCGCAGGCGTTTTCTGGCTGATAATGATATCCTGTATCCCTTTATCAAAGGCTTCGCTGACAGAAGGATCTTCATTTAAAGGCCAAATATTCGGATGGGTGCTTTGGTCCATGCCCTTGGCAAATTCCGCCAGGATCGGAGCCACTTCCAAGGCTTCCTTATTAGATGGAAGATTCTTGGTCTCTTTCGCCAATAGAGCCTGCTGTTCTTTGGCGGTGATCCACTTTAAAAATGCGATCGCTTTGTCTTTATTCGGCGATGTGCCATTGACCACAAATGAAGAACCCGCACTCCCCCAGATCTTAAGCGTGTGCGCGTTCCCTACAGGCGGAGGCATAAAGACCCCGTACTCCAGATTTGGATTCATTTTATCATACACATTGACCGACCAGGCACCGTTAAAGGTGAACGCGGCCCGCTCCAAGGCAAAATCCTGTTCCGCATACTTATTACCCTTGGTGACGATCCCGTCCATGAGCGCGCCCTGATCGCGCAATTGAGCGAAGAGTTCAAAGACCTTGATCCAGTCGGGATCGGTGTACTTCACCTCTCCACGGAAAGTCGCGAACACTTTTTCTTCGCCCATGATATTGAACGCGTAATTGGAAGCAAAACAATCCAGCAGCCACAACTCACCCCAGCCGGAAACGAACGGCGTGATGCCCACACGCTTTAATGCCTGAATGCTTTTAAGGAATTCCGCCCAGGTCTTAGGGGCGGCACTGATGCCCGCCTTGGCCAGCAATTTCTTATTATAGAGAAGCTGCTGATTGGTCACATCAATGGGCACGCCGTAAATGCCTGGAGTAACGCCATAACTGTTGCCTGCGTCAAACTGTCTGTCTGCCAACGCTTTAGCAAATAAACTATTTTTCCATTGGCCGCCCTGCGCATCCATGGCCGGCGTCAGATCCGCCACCAATCCGGCTTTGATAAAATCAGCAACAATGGCCTTTTTGTCGAGAATGCCGTAAATATCAGGCAAAATGTTGGCTTGTGCCGCGGCGATGACTTTCTGGGAATACGATTCTGAAGGCGCGAATAACTGGACATCCACGTCAATGCCGGTTTCATTCGCGTATTGTTTGGCCAGGGCCAAAAAGGTATCGTGGCGGTCAGTCATCCAGTGCCACAGGAGGATCTTATTACTGGGTTTGGGGGAAGAACATCCCGCAATAACAGTGATGACAAGAAGGATACATACAACAGCTAATTTACGCAATCCGCCCTCCGAATCTATATTATGCTTTGCCCCGCCTTTTCTCCAGCTGCTGGCGGATCTCAAGAGCCCTTTTCTCGGTGATATCAAAATTCACGACGATAAACAACGCGATGATCGAGGTCGCGATGGGGATGCCAATATCAAACAAACGCATATACAACAGCGTCTCCGGCGTTTGATTACCATGCAGAGATTCTTTAAAACCGGTCCAATTCAACAAAAAACCTGATAATAAGGAAGCCGCCGCCTGGCCAAGCTTGATCATCCACCAGTAAATAGCGCCGAACATCCCTTCCCGGCGGGACCCGTTCTCCAATTCATCGAGGTCGCAAACATCCGCCAACATCGATGTCACGACCGTAAAGATCGATCCTAAACTAAAAGCGATAAACGGCGCCGAGAATAACAGCAGGTACGGATGTTCCGGATTATACCCCCACCATTTCATGGCATACCCGACGATCGACAAAGGGATTGTGATCAATAAGGTGTTGCGTTTTCCCAGCCTCGTCGCGATCCAGGTGATCAGAGGGAAAATTACAAGAAAGCTTGAGAGCGCCGCGGTCGTCCCGTTCCAACCAAGCAATGCGCCGCCCTTGCCGTAGTCGCCGCCAAACACATAAAAGAAAATGACATACGCGGTAAACGATGAGGCCAGCATGAAACCGTTAAAAACCAAAAAGGTGATGGCGCATAATTTGACAAACGGACGGTTCTGTAAGGAGATCCGGCATCCGGTGAAAAAATCTTTCAACACTTCCTTGATCTTCCTTTTCTTGGTCTTAGGGGTATTCGCAAAATGCTCTTTATTGACGATCGCCGGAAGAAGACCGCCAACAATGATAAAAACACCAAAAATGATCGCCAAATTGCGCACCCCGTTGACTAAGTCCTTATTGGAGTACATGAATGTGAACAGCCACGGGGAAATGATCCAGGCGATCTGCCCGAGCCAGTTGCATGCGCCCTGAAGGCGGGTGCGCTCGTGATAGTCGGGGGTCATTTCAAAACCCAGCGCAATAAAAGGGATCGCGAAGAACGCGAACGCAACGACGTAAAAACACTGGATGATCAGGAAATACCAGAAATTAAAAGTCTCTCCGCTTTCTTTATGAAGCTGGAACATCAGGATAAACAGGATACCAGAAATAAGGGCGCCCCAAAACATGAACGGCCTGCGGCGGCCGTATCGGGTGCGTGCATTATCAGAGGTATACCCGATCAACGGGTCGGTAAACGCATCGATCAAGCGCGGGACAGTGCCGATGATCCCGACTTTTGCCGGGTCCATCCCCAAACCAAGGTTCAACACCAGGACCATGGCTGTCAACGCCGCGGCCTGCATTTGATTTACGAGAGCACCAATACTATAAGCGGCTTTTTGGACAAAGGGTATGCGGTCTGCTGCGGTGGTGGCGTGATGTGTCGAGCGCTCTATAGCTTCTCCCATGTACTACCTCCATCAAAATGCCGGTTGGTGGGACGGTTGGTTAAAAATATAAATTTCGATTCTAACAAGCAAAGCTGGATTGCGCAATACTATTTATTTTATCGCGCCCAGCGTGACCTTGATCACAACATCCCGGGAAACAGCGGCCCTGGAAATGACAGCCTTATCAGGGGCCTGCATGATCAATGCGCAGGGTTGATCATCGATGGTCACGGCAGAAACAGCATATTGGCCGGCGTTTAATCGCTTGGGATTGTGGTATTGGACATTAATACTGTGTCCGGCGAATTGGCAAACGATCGAAGCAAAACCTTTCGCGTCAAACTGCGTTTTAACAAGTTTAGGATGAAGGAGCAGATCTCCCCAGTGACCGCGCACGCCGAAACTCTGGGTCAACAGCGTCAGCACCAGCCAGCTGGCCGACCCGGTCAAATAATGGTACATGCCCTGGCCGTTAGAATCAAAATATTCAGGGATCCCAGGATAGATCTTGCTTTGCCTGGTATCCATGGACATGCGGTAAATGGAATCAAGGACCTCATGCCCTTCATTGACAAATCCGCGGACGTAAAGCGCATAGGCATACATCACATTCATATGAGAGAAAAAAGCCCCGTTCTCTTTTGTCCCGTAAGCAAAACCAAAAGCCCTGCCCAGATCCAGATAATGGCGCACACCGAAATCCGTATTGAGCCTGTAACCGCCCAATGCCTTGTCCTTTAAGAAACGTTTGACGCTGGCAATGACTTTAGCAGCGGACTCATTATCGTCGGCAACGCCGCTCATCAAAGTAAATACCTGGCCGGTCAAGGTCATGCGCACACCGCCGCCGATCTTCCCTTCCACGCGCTTAGACTGGTTGTCATAATAACCATTGAACCATTGATATGTCTCTCCGCCATGCTCGAGCTGGATCTTTTCCTGCTGGCGGATGTGATTAAGAAGCCAGTGTCCTTTTTTACGCAGATCCGCGGCGATCAAGGCCGGCGACACATCCGCGTACTCGCCGCTTAAGGCCGGCTGGACATGATGACAATACGTGCCGAATAAATGGGACTTTTTCTCCTGCCAGTGGTCGTAGTTGACCGGAGACTCTCCTAAGGTATCTAACAACAGCAGCAGTTCTTTGGCCAGCCGCATGGTCGCGATCTGTTTGGTCCTGGCTAAATTCTCGATCAGGTCCGCCAGCTGCAGCAAATTCCCGGCATAAAGCGCGGCGAATGCGACACTTTCACCCTTTTCAAAAGCCATATCCAGCCCATCATTCCAGTCCGCGCTTTCCAATCGGATGATATTATGTTCTCCGACATTAAAGAACTGGGTCAAATGCTGGACGAGTAAATGTTCCAGGATGGTCCCCTCATAGATATTCCCTTTTTTATCACGCAGCTGGTGACCGTAGGCCGCTACCCAGGAAATGTCTTTCTCAAACGTGCGCGAGAGCTGGGGATCGCGAAAATATGTCTGTTTGTGCAGCAATAGGTCGAAGTCGCCGGTCTGATGCACGTACAAGAGCGTCGTCAGAAAAGGCCATGAGCCGTGATCCATCCAGACACGGGTAATGGCGTTGCGGTCAGCCAAGAATTCTCCCGGTTTCGTGCCGATGATCGTGGCATTACTCCCGTCGATGCGGATGCCGGCAAAATTATTAATGAGCGATTCCCGGACGGACTGAGGTTCGATCAGGATCAATGACAATAAGTCCTGCCACAGGTCGCGCCAGCCCTTGCCGCCTTTGCCGTAATCATGGTCGGGCAAAAAGGAACATCCGAAAATTCGGCGCAGCACAGGCTGCAGGGTCACCCATCGCATCCAGAAATTGAACGGCTTGTCCCCGCAGTCAAAGGCAATGACCGATGTCTTACCGCTCCAAAACTTCTGATTAGCCTTAAAGGCCTCCTCCAGGCGCGCGATGGTATTGAAACGACCAAAGATCGTCCGGGCCTCTAAAGATGATGACGCCATACCGATGGCAACGATAAAATCTTTCTGGCCCCCGGGTTTAAGCGTCACATCCTTAAAACGCAACGCCCCAACGGCTTCTTTGCCCTGCATCTGGGCAGGTGTCAGCTTAGAAGGTTTTTGATCCTCAACAACGGCCTTGGGCGCGTACATATTGCCCTCATCCCCAAAGAACGCATCCACCGTCGGGAATGTTCCGGCCAGCGCGGTTTTCTTGTCATCCGCGCCAAACACAAAATAGACGGCGTTGATCTCTTTATGCCCCTCTTCATTAAAAGCCATGGTCGGTTCAACAACAACCCCTTCAGGCAGCTGAGAAACGCGATTTAAAAGCGCGGTCACATGCTCGTGGTCATGTTTATTGGCCAGCGACCGACAAAACACAGGAACAGCGGCCGTTGGCGTGAATGTAATTGTTTTCCTGGAAATATTTTTTACCGTTATACGCATCAGCTCGACGGGCTCATTGCTGGAAGGGATGAAATTCAATGCTGTCACCGATAAACCTGATCGCTTATCTGTACGGGTCAGCTTATGCCATAGCTGTCCAACGACAATATCACTATCGCTTGCAGCGTCCATTCCAGCCAGCGCGAAAGTCCCCTTACCCTTGATATGCGCATAGAAATTACGTACAGGATGCCGCAGATCTTCCCGCGAAGCCGGTTTAGTCACATAATGGAAACGGTCGATCTTGATGTCGCCGCTTAAGCCCGATGAAATGGCGGATTTGAGCCCTGATGCGTCAGATCCGCACAAAGGCGCATAAATGGTTTTGATGGCAGCTGCTTTAGAACTTATAAATGTGGCATTATCGTCGATGAATTTGAAAAATTGAGAACCGGACATAAGGGGAAGGTGTTTTAGGGTAGAGCGTATTTCATCAGACGGGACATTTTCAATAAATGTATTTTAGGGAAATTGAGGCCAACCTCCCACATGTTCGCGCTCACCGGCTTGCTCCAGACGACCTTGCCCGAGAGATTCATCGGCGATCCACCATCCGGAAGCTGCACTTCGATCGAGACCGGATCATCCATGAACATCCTCTCGCGGGTGGTAATGCGCACTCCGGAGGCGGAAGCATCCCTTAAATAGACCTCAACCCCGTAATTCCCGCGGAAATCCTTAAACCGCGTCGGGAATCGGGTTGAGAAACGTTCAAATAATCGGCGTTCGCTGTCCATAGGCCTTAAGTTATATTGCGCGTAAATATTTATTCAAGCGCGTCGCGGAGCCCGCGAGCACTTCTAAAAAATTCATGCCGATACGGTACTGCTTGGATTCTTCGATCTTGCGCACCCACTTGACCACACCTAACACCAGGACCGGCGCGGTATCCGGCTGCAATTGGATCTCGATAGCCACTTTCTCATTGACCTCGTGGGCATGGCTTGAGATAAAACCAATACCGTGCTTGCTGATATCGACCGTACGCGTTTGATCAAATACAGATCCCTCTTTGCCTTCAACCGGGACAATGCAGCCATGACGTGTTTCAGCGCGTTTGTTAGCGGCAGATTTCATATGATCCTCTTTTGTTGACTAAAAAAGCTGTTGATCCAAAAATATTCTTAACATCATTGTAAAAGAATTTACAAAAAGTGCAATGAATTTAATTTTTTATTGTCCAGCAAACACATAAGACCATGGGAATCATATGTTTATAATAAATCCTTCACAACCATTGAACCCTGATCATTTCCTGCTATAATACATAGATATGGCTAATAAACCCCCAGCCCCAAAGGCAAAATTCAATCTGGCGGAGTACAATAAGACCAAAGAGGCCCGCCAGAGCAATAAATTGAAGCTCTTTTACCCCACCCTGATCAAAGTACTGGTGGCCATCCCGGTCGTGTATTTCCTGTTTTTGATCATCTATTTTCTGACCACCGCGAAAAATTTGCCGGAACAATAAATAAAGAAATAAAGGGAGCCCCCTTTATTTCCCGATACAAAATTGCGCGAAGATCTGGTCCAAGAGATCCTGGTCGATATTCTTTCCTGTTAAGGCATCGCACTGATTGACGGCGTCTTTGATATTCTGTGAGGGGAATTCCCATGAAGATTTGCGGCTAACCAACCCTTGCGCTTCCTTTAATAGATCATTAACAGCAGACAGCGCCTGAATATGGCGGGCATTGGTCACAATAATTGCCGCTGATGGCCCCTCGATCCCCTCATACACCTGATCAATGATCGCTTGTTCCAGCGCCTCTATTGACGTTCTCTGCAAAGCAGATATCTTGATCGTTCTGACCTTGGGCAGATCCGCTTCATTTAGCACCTGCGGCAGATCACTTTTGTTGAGCACCAGCAACAATCGCCGGCCTTTTAATCTTTCCAGCAGCAAGCGATCCGCATCTTCCAGCGCCCTGCCCGCATCCAGGACCAGCAGCAAAAGATCGGCGCTGTCGATCGTCAGATGGCTGCGCTTGACAGCCTCCTGCTCGATCAAATCCCTGGGCTCTAAGATCCCTGCGGTATCAACTAACTGCAGCGGAATGCCTTTGATCTGGGCCGCTTCTTCCAATACATCCCTGGTGGTACCGGCTATATCGGTGACGATCGCGCGCTCCTGTTTCAACAGGACATTAAGCAATTGGGATTTACCCACATTGGGTTTACCGCACAGCACAATGCGGATGCCTTCTTTAAGGATGCGGCCATGCCGTGACGATGCTAACAGACGAGCGACTCTCTGCTCTGCCCGCGCCAACCGCGTTACGATGGTTTCCCGGCCATCCGCGTCAATGTCGTCCTCGGGAAAGTTGATCAACGCTTCAATATGGGTATAGAGCGACATCAGCTCTTCGCGTATCGCTTCAAGCTCAGCAGAAAGGTCGCCCTTTAACTGATTCTGGCTGACCCTTAAAAAATCAGTTGTCTTGGCCTGGATAATATCCAGCACCGCCTCTGCCTGGGGAAGATCGATGCGGCCGAACAAAAAAGCCCGTTTGGTGAATTCGCCCGGCTCCGCCAGCCTTGCCCCGTGTTTAAGGACCACGCCCAAGACATCCTGCAGCGTGACGATACCGCCGTGGATGCTTAACTCCACCACATCCTGTGTCGTATAGCTTTTCGGCGCGCGCATAAGGGTGACCAACACTTCATCGACAATGCGCCCATTGTCAAAAACCCACCCCAGCGCGACACTGAAACTTTTTAATGCCGACGGTGTTTTCCCGTTCTTTAACCTCGCCACCTCATCGGCGATGCGAAGCGCCTGCGGCCCCGACAACCGGACAATGCCGATGCCGCCCGCCCCTAAAGGTGTTGCGATCGCCGCGATCGTATCGTCGTGTCCCTTATATTGATACATGGATATGCTTTCTGGCCTGGGCCACGATGAACAATGAACCAGTGATCAAGATCAGCTCATTTTTCTTAACCCGGCTCTGGGCCAACTCAAGGGCTTCCTGGATATCCTTTGTCACGAACCAGGATTTGGGCTGAAACAATTCCTGCGTTTGCTGACGGCTGAATTCATGGGCACGCGGATGAGCGGCCTTGGTTGTGATCACTGTATCCGCCATTGGTTTTAATTCCGCGGCCACTGCCGCCACATCCTTATCAACGGACATCCCCAGGATCAGCGTGACCGAAGCATCCGGATAATTGTCTTTGACCGTCCTGACCAACGCCCTGGCTGAAGCCTGATTGTGAGCGCCGTCGGCGATGACGAGTGGTTCTTCCTGCAGCACTTCAAAACGCCCTGCCCAGCGGGTGGTGGCTATCGCCTGATCGACCAAAGAATTGTGCGCGGGCCGGCCAAATATCTTTAACGCCATAACGGCCTGAGCCGCGACCGCGGCATTGGTCTGCTGATGCTCTCCTTTTAACCAAATACTGCCGAAGGCTTTCTCTCTGGGCCTGATCAGCACCGGGTCGATCCCGTATTCTCCGCAATGATTGAACAAAACCTGCTCGACAATGTCCTCCTGCGGCGCGATGATCACCTTCTGCAAAGAACTTTTGATGATACCCGCTTTCTCCTGTGCGATCTCTTTTAAAGTGCTTCCTAAAATATGCATATGGTCCAAGCTGATCGGAGTAATGACAGCCACTTTGGAGGAAACCACATTGGTCGCATCGAGACGTCCGCCCAGACCAGTTTCCAACACCACGTAATTAACATTCTGCTCTTTAAAATACACCAGCGCAATGACGGTCAAGACTTCAAAGAACGTCAGCTCGATCCCTCGGTTATATAACGACGCAATGTGGGGACGCATCCGGCTAATGATCTCCGCCAAATGATCGTCGGTGATCATCCCGTAAAAATCATCGGTCGAGGCCGCGACCCCTTTATCTAAAATGCGGATGCGCTCATTCAAACGGTGTAAATGCGGCGATGTGTATAAACCAACCTTGTAACCGGCATGGGCCAGGATATAACTGATGAAGGCGCAGGTGGACCCTTTGCCTTTCGTGCCGGCAACATGAATAACAGTTAATTGTTTGTGAGGATCCCCCAAAAAACCTAATAATTCTTCGACGCGGCCTAAACTAAAATCTTTGGATGTTACGGAATTTAATTTAGTCTCAAAATTAGCGAATGAATGGAGATAATCATGCGGGGTCATTAATGTTTGAAATGACGCACACCGGTCGTGACCATGGCCACTTTACGTTTATCTGCTTCCGCGATCACCTCGGCGTCTGCGATGGAACCGCCGGTCTGGATGATCGCCGCGATCCCTGCTTTAGCGGCAAAAGTCACCGTGTCCGCTTTGGGTAAGAACGCGTCAGAGATCAAAACCGCGCCTTTGGCATTTGCTCCGGCTTTGCGGATGGCATGGAGAGCCGAATCAACCCGGCTGGTCTGCCCGGCGCCGATACCGACAGCCTGCGTGCCCTTGACCAAGGCCACCGCGTTGGATTTAACATGCTTGATGAATGTCCAGCCGAATTTCATGGCTTTCAATTGTGCCGCCGTTGGCTTGACTTTACCGACGACTTTCAGATCTTCGTCTTTAAGTGTTCGCGTATCTTTTTCCTGCAGCAACAAACCGCCGGAAACTTTCTTAAAATCATATTTCTCTGACGGGATACCGTAAATATCCAATTCCAGCAAACGTAAATTCTTTTTCTCTTTTAACAGGGTCAGCGCTCCCGCATCAAAACCAGGCGCGATCACGCATTCCATGAACCCGCTTTTGATGACCGCCTTCGCCGTTGAGGCATCCACATTGCGGTTAAACCCAATGATCCCGCCAAAGGCGGATAGGGAATCACATTGGAAGGCTTTCACATACGCCTTATCGAGTGTCTTATCCACCGCGATCCCGCAGGGATTATTATGTTTGACAATGACCGCTGCCGGCTGGTCATAATCGCGGATAATATCGACTGCTGCCTGCAGGTCTAGGATATTATTAAATGATAATTCTTTCCCATGCAGCTGTTTTAAACCGGCCAGGCCTTCGGTCTTGCGGCCTTCGGCGTAAAATGCCGCCTGCTGATGCGGATTCTCGCCGTAGCGCAGGTCCTGCTGCTTGGAAAACGCGATCGAAAAATCTTTGGGAAACGTGGAAAACGCATTATCGCTTTTAAACCGGTTGCTTAAATACGCGAAGATGGCATTGTCATAGGTGCTGGTACGCTCAAAGACCTCGATGGCCAAATTGGTCAACACCTTATCGGAGAGGATGCCAGAATTATTGACCAGCTCGTTTAACACCTCTTCATAGCGCGCCGGGTTGCAGATGACCGCGACACTTTTATAATTCTTGGCCGCGGAGCGCAGCATGGACGGACCACCGATATCGATATTCTCGATGCATTCCTCCAGGCTGACATTCTTTTTGGAAGAGGTTTTCTCAAAAGGGTACAAATTGACCACAACCATGTCGATCGGGACAATGTCATGTTCGGTCATTTGTTTGATATGTTCGGGATTATCGCGCAAGCCTAAAAGGCCGCCGTGGATCTTAGGATGCAAGGTCTTGACCCGGCCGTCCAGCATTTCAGGAAAACCGGTGAATTCTGAGACTTCGATGACGTGAATGCCGTTGGTGCGCAACAGTGCGGCGGTCCCGCCTGTGGAAATGATCTCAACCCCGAGTTTAGAGAGACCCTTGGCGAAATCAAGCAGGCCGGCTTTATCAGAAACTGAAATAAGCGCCCGACGGACCTTGATCATGACTTACAAAAGAGTTATCTTTTGCCTTTTTTGCGTTTGCGTTCGGAAGGCTTGGAGTAAAAGCGGCGTTCTTTGAGTTCAACTAAGAAACCGTCCTTCTGGCACTGCTTCTTGAATTGACGCATCGCTTTTTCGAAACTGTTCTTGTCATTAATTTTGACTTCCAGCATGTAAATCACAACTCCTTACAAGTGTTTAGGTTTTGAAGATTTGTGTATTATATTGAGTTTGCTTTTTTTGTCAAATTAAAAATGTTCCCCGCCCCATTCTCTTACTTTATTTGCCTTTCCGGGGCATATGGAATCCAAATGGGATCTTGGGCTTGGGAGGCTCTTCTTTCTCAGCGAGCAGACGCTTGATAGCCTCAAAGATCAGCACGATCTGTTTGTCGTGGCCGCTTACGTGTTGCTCCAATTGCTCGATCTTAAGCGCCAAATCCTTGTGCGATGCCATTATTTCTCTTAACTTTATAAAAGCTCTGATAATCTGGATGTTAACCTGAACAGCCCTTGTAGAATTCAAAACGCTCGAAAGCATCGCCACACCCTGTTCGGTAAAAACAAACGGGAGATATCTTGTTCCGCCCATACTTGAGGTGCCAATTTGGCACCTCAAGCTATCAAATTCTTCCTTAGTTAATTCTATTAAAAAATCTTCCGGGAAACGATCTTTATTCCGGCGCACTTGTCGCGTCAATTGCTTTGTTGGCACTCCATAAAGTTCCGCCAGATCTCGATCCAGAATCACTTTATGTCCCCTGATTAACAAGATCTTCTTGTGAATGATCTCCGATGGAATGTGATCTAATGGTTTCGCGGTAGATTGAATTTTCATCAAACAGCCTCCCCATAATGTTTTTGGTCAATTGAACTACCTGGGGGATTTGTTTTTTTATTCTTCCAGCCGGGGAGACCGGATCAAACAACGCGCAATGTTCAAAGAACAGGGCTAACTATCTCCCTGTTCTCAATACGAAGGATCGACGTAGAGGTATTCCTCGCCCTTGAAATTGCGGACGGTGTGCTTACCACCTTCGCTTTTGACGATGTAGTTAGGAGCTATCGGGATCTTACCGCCGCCGCCCGGGCCGTCAATAACATAGGTCGGGACCGCGTAGCCAGTCGTGTGACCGCGCAAATTCTCCATGATATTGATGCCGGTGGCCACCGAGGTTCGGAAATGGTTGGAGCCGACGATCGGGTCACATTGATAAATATAGTAGGGACGCACGCGGATCTTGAGCAATTCATGGAAAAGTTTTTTCATGATCTGCGGCTTGTCATTGACATGCCGCAACAGGACCGTCTGGCTGCCCATGGGAATGCCGGCATCCGCGATCATATTGCACGCGTGTTTGACCCGCGGCGTGATCTCTTTGGGATGGTTAAAATGAATGCTCATCCAGATCGGAGAATATTTTTTAAGCATCGCGATCAATTCCGGGGTCACGCGCTGCGGCAGAGTGACCGGAATGCGCGTCCCGATACGGACAAATTCCACGTGTGGGATCGCTTTCACGCTTGAGATCAGATATTCCAACATGCGGTCGCCTAAGGTCAAGGGGTCGCCGCCGGAGATCAAGACATCGCGGATCTCTTTGTGTTTGCGGATATAATTAAGGGCCGCGTCATAAGTCCCCGTGTTAAGCGTGTGATTGCCGTCGCCCACCATGCGCGAACGGGTGCAGTAGCGGCAATACATCGCGCACATTTCATTGACTAAGAACAATACCCTGTCCGGATAACGGTGAACCAGACCATGAACAGCGGAACTTTTATCTTCACCGCAGGGGTCAAGCATCTCTTCCGGCGCGGTCTTGAATTCCTCATCCTGCGGAACTGACTGCAGACGGATGGGACAATGCACATCTTTAGGATCGATCAACGCCGCGAAATACGGCGGAATGGACATGGTCAGCTTATCGCCGGCGCCTTTTACCCCACGTGCTTCACTGGGTGTCAATTTCATGAAGGCCGAGATCTGGTCAAAGGTGCGTACACGGTTGCGGATCTGCCAGCGCCAATCTTCCCAATCTGAAAGCGTCGCACCGGGATAAAGACGGATGATGCGTTCTTCTTCGGGAGATAAAGGAATATTGGGTCCTTTAGAAACGGATTCTGCAGCAAGAGCCTGCTCTTCATTAGCGGCAACAGCGACGGGATTCATTTTAAGGTTGCGGCCTCCGTGATATTTGTCCCCAAACGCACCAGCGCCTGGTCTAAAATTTTAAGAATGATCTGATTATACGTCATGCTAACGCTTTTGCCAAATAAAACAAATACATCATCCGGATTCAAATTCGGCAAAGGGTTGATCTCAAGAACATAAGGGTTGCCCTTCTCATCCACCCGGAAATCCACGCGGCCAAAATCGCGGCAATCAACACTTTTGTAAGCCTTGACCGCGATCGTCTGGAGTTTTTTCGCAAGCGCCGCATCAATGGGCGCCGGGCATATATGGTTGACCATCTTTTCCGCCACATAGCGGTACGTGTAGAATTCATTGCCAAGATCGGTCTTGCCGCCGATCGCGTACTGCACCACCGGCATGGCCTGCGCGTTCTCATTGCCGATCACGCCGACCGTGTATTCCGTTCCTTTGATGAACTCTTCAACCAAAGCTGGTTGATGATACTGGCTGTAGATGCGATCCACCTGGGTTTTCAACTGTTTTAAATTTTCGACGCGGGAATCCGCGGTGATACCCTTGGACGTCCCTTCATGCAATGTTTTAACGAACAGCGGATAACCGATCGTATTTAACGCGGCCAAGTCATCGCGGGACGTGGCCTTAAAATACCGGGCTGTCGGAACACCGTCGGCGATGAAACATTTTTTGGCCACTACTTTATCAAGCGTGACCCCAAGCGTCAACGCATCCGCGCCCGCGAAAGGAATGCGGTACAGATCCAGGATCGCCGGGATCTGGGATTCTCGGTTGCGTCCGTGATGACCTTCCGCGATATTAAAGACCAGGTCAACGTTTAGATCGGGCAGCGCTTTCAACAAATTGTGAGCATTGCCGATCAAACGGACCGTGTGACCCGCTGATTCAAACGCGGCCTTGATGGCCTCCACCGTCGATGCGCTGTCAAGCTCCGCCGAAGCATCAACAGGGTCGTCAGCGGAAGGCTTCCAGTCCGTTTTTAGATCATATGTAATGCCGATGATTTTTTTCATGGTTTTGCCTTGAATACTCGCATAAATTTATCAAATTTCCCCAAAATTACCATTAAAATTTTTTCAGGCCTGGATCTTCAATTCGTCCAAAAATATCTCGACGATGGACTGATCCAAATGGTCGGACATGGAACGCATGATGCGCGCGGCATCCTGCCGGGAATTCTTAGGGCGGTAGGAACGTTCGGTGATCAGCGCGTCAAAAACATCCGCGATGGAAAGGATGCGCACCAGACGCGTGATCTGATCGCCTTTAAGCCCGTCGGGATAACCTGTCCCGTCCAATTTCTCATGATGATGGCGGATCAAATCGCATAAATTGGACAGCGACCTCACTGGCTTGATGATATTCTCCCCGATCTCCGGATGGCGCCGCATAATACTCCATTCCTCATCCGAGAGGACGCCTTCTTTCTTAAGAATATCGTCGGGAACACCGATCTTTCCCAGATCATGCAGGCGGGCCGCGTCCCTTAAGGTATTCAGGTCTTTCTCATCCAGCCCCAGGCGTTTTCCGATCAGCAATGAATAATCCGCAACGCGGTCCAAATGCCCCCGGGAATATTTATCTTTCGCATCCACGGCGAGTGCCAGCGCGGATATGGTCTCGAAATATGTTTTCTCGATATCAAAATTAAGCTTGGAATTCTCCCAGGCAATAGCTGTTTGAGAAGCCAGCGTGAAAAGCAGGGCGATATCCTCGGCACATGCCGCCTCGGGAACCTTATTCTTTTTACTTAACATCAGCAATCCGCTGATATTTTCCCCGTGCACCAGAGGAGCACAGAGCACTGTCGGTGAAGAAAGTTTGTCTAACGGGGCGGCATCCCACGCATTTAATTCCTTCAAGGATAAAACCATCGGACGTTTTTCGGTGATGACCGCAGCCAGCGCGGGATGGTCTTTTAATTTCAAGGAAGGGAAATTATTCAGATCAAAATCAACCCCCTCCACCGTCTTGATCATCAGTTCCGTCTTATCTGAATTCAAGATCAGCAGCGCCCCGGCCTTGCCGTCTAACGCATTGCACATTGTCTCAACGATCAACTGCAGGAATGTCTTAATGTCCCCCATGTGGGAGATCCCCTGACCCACTTTTTGCATGACCGACTGCAGGGTCTTTTGGGTGGCTTTGAGATCCCGGATATTTTTTTCCAGCTGATCGGTCACAGCGGAAAAAGAACGGCTTAAGACCACCAGTTCATCTTCCCCTTTATCGATCTCCTCAATCGTCTTGGTGCTCAGCAGTTTCTCGATAGCCTCCCGGTTATTCTTGGAGATCGCGATCACTTTGACCAGCAAAGATCGAATGGAAATGTAGCCGACCAGAACGCCGATGGCCATCAGGATCATGGCGATCGTCAGGCTCATGGAGGAAATGCTGGCCAGATTATGGTTCTCATTCTCCAGATAAATGTAATACAACAGCGCCAGAGGCACGATCGAAGCGATGATAAAAATGACGGCGAACTTCCTTAAAATGGAAGCATCTTCAAAAGACGCCAGGATCATCAGCTTTTTCTCATTATTTTTCATAATCTCTCTTTATATTTGCTCCAGACGAGCGCGATCAGTTCTTCCATGACGTCATCGATGGTGATCACCCCCTGAAGGATGTCCTCGTGATTTAATACCGGGATCGACGAGGTCTTATGCCTCTCTAGCAGCAGCGCCACTTCCTCAACGGTCGCGTCTGTATAAACATAGACATTGTCCTGGTAGCAGGTCTCGATCAACCGCTTGCGAGGGTCTTCATTGATAAAGTGACGCAGTGAAGTGGTTCCGTAATATTTATGGTTCTCGTCAACAACGTATAAAAAGAAAATACTCCCCGGGAAAGCCACATTCTCTTTGATCTTTTTGATCCCATCCTCGACCGTGGCATCCGGCCTAACCGTCAGATATTCGGTGGTCATCAAGCCGCCCGCGGAATCCTTGGCGAAACTTAACAGCTTGCGCAATTTCTTATTGGTTTCCGTCCCTAATTCCCCCATCAGCTCATGGGTACGGTTGCGCGGCAGCCTCATCAACAGGTCGGTCGCCTCATCCGCGGGGATATTGGTGATAAGCGTAGTGATCTCTTTTTTCTCCAGCTGGTCAATCAACTCCGTCTTATGCCCGAGATTCATGTCGGTAAAGACCTTGTTCTGCAGGCTGCTGTCCAACGATTTAAACAACGACACCCTGGCAAACACATCCAGATCTTCCATGATCTCCGCCAGCGCCGCAGGCGGTATCGAGGCCAACTTGTTGCTTTTAACATCCAGCTTAACGACGCTTTTCATCCGGCCCAATTTTGGCAGGATCTGCGTATTCTTCCACGAGATCAATTCATCATGGTTCAAATAGGAAGACTTGGGATTAAGAACTTTGATGACATGATCGGTCACATATGTCCATCCCAGACGTCGCACCAGCGCGCGCAAACCGACATCCACATGGGCGGCATAGAGCTGATTCTCAACTCTGAGCAAATGAATGTCATTGACACGCACAACACGCTGGTCATCAGTGTCCACGACCTGCTGGTCCAGTATGTCCCGGCGCAAGGTAAAGTCCGTCTTGACCGGCTCGGGATGGAATTCAACCTTATCCCCCTCGATCTTTAATCGGATCTCATCTTCAATATAAACAACATCCTCCCATCTGATCAACGCGTACTGCTTGCGCATTTGGCGGGTGGTGACGATCAGGTCGGTGGCGCGAGGATAAATGTCCCCATGAGGGTTCATGATCAGGTCATGCAGGGCCCCTAAGTACTCGCCTTTGGAGTCCAACACATCCATCCCGATCAAATGTGAGAAATATAGAAAAAGCTTCATCGGCTCTTTGTCACTCCTCTGCGTAAACAGATATCCGATACCGGACACACACTGCACTTTGGCGAGACCGGGGCGCAGACATTCTGTCCCCAGGTGACCAACAAAGCATTATACTCAATCCAATATTGACGGGGCAATTTTTTTCTTAAAGCAAATTCTGTTTCTTCAGGACTTCTCGTATCTACATATCCCAAACGATTAGAAATGCGGTGCACATGCGTGTCCACGCACATGCCCGGCTTGCCGAAACCTTCGGTCAGCACCAGATTCGCGGTCTTGCGCCCCACCCCTTTGAGCGTCAATAACTCCTCGAGGGTTGAAGGGACTTGGGATCCAAAACGCGCCTTAAGGTCACGGCAAATATCCAAAATGGTGCGGGCTTTTGTCTTATAAAAACCGACCGGATAGATCAGCTTCTCCAATTGCCCCGGCGTCAATTTCAAGAACGCGTCGATCGTATCCGCCTGTGGGAATAAACGTTCGCATACCGGAAGGGTCGTTGTATCTTTTGTTCTTAAGGAAAGCAGACAGGATATCAGGACAAGGAATGGACTTTTGAACTTTTTACCAACGAGTGTGACAGAAGGATCAGGCAGATCGCGCATGGCCCGCTTTAAACGTCCGATCGCGGTGCCCATGCGGGCATTGTCTAGCATGCCGCCCCTTCAAAGATATAGCCCATGTCCTCAAGCACGGATGGATTATCGCGCCAATTCTTCGTGGTCTTCACGTAGAGCTCCAGGAACACTTTCTGTCCAACCAGTTCTTCCAAGTCCGCGCGGGCGGCCGTACCGATGTTCTTGAGAACTTCCCCCTTCTTGCCGATCACGATCTCTTTCTGCGTCTCACGCTCAACGATGATCAGCGCTTTGATCAGCAGAACCTTGCCTTTGCGGGGGCTGACATGCTCGATCTTGACCGCGATCGAATGCGGCACTTCTTCACGCATGGTCTGAAATAACTTTTCCCTGACCAAGTCCGCCATGGCCAGGCGCTGGGGCAGGTCAGTGATCACATCCTCCGGATATAACATCGGCCCTTCGGGCAATAACTCGAACACAAGCTCGATCAATTTCTCAACGTTGGTGCCTTTAAGCGCGGAAAGCGGCAAGAGCGTCAAATTCTTTAATTCATGGATCGATTTGCCCGTCGCTTGTTCCCACAATTCGATATATTCCTGGATGCATTTACCCTGCTTGTAATCAACTTTATTCATCCCCACGATAATGGGAACCTTCAATTTCTTTAATTGATTGACGACAAAATTCTCTTCCTTGCCGACCCCTTCGCTGCTGTCGACCAAATGGATGACAACATCGACGCCCTGCAGCGCCCCCATGGAGGAACGGCTCATGAACTTATCCAGGCTATCGCCCCCCAAATGGAGACCCGGCGTGTCAATGAACACGATCTGCCCGCGCTCATCCGTATAGATACCCCTGATCTGCTGGCGGGTGGTCTGGGGTATATCAGAGACGATCGAGATCTTCTCGCCAATGATGGCGTTGACCAACGTCGACTTGCCCACATTGGGACGGCCGACGATACTGACAATGCCGCTTTTTAAGAGTTTACTTTTTTTGACGGTATTTGAAGGCAACGATCACCACCCCTGAAAATAAAGTTATGTTAACGATGCTAAACACTTTTAAGACCACATCCTTGGACAAAAGCCCGTTGGGCAGCATCAACAGCGAGCAGACCCACACCCCGATCAGCCAGCTGGCGGAGAGGTCCGCTGAGGAGCGCCGGCGGCAAATATTGATGATCAGCGGGATATTCCATAACGGCAGGCCGATGGAGCCCGCGATACCGATCTTTTCGATTAAAGTCATATGTTCCATATCACACACTGAAGAATTTCACTAAATGTTTCATGCGTTCCTCGACATCTTTCATCGTCAGCGGCGCCGTTTTGGCCATACCAAAACCTTCCACGTTAAATGAAGCAACGGTGGTGGCATATAAGAGCGCTTTGCGCAACGACCTCTCGTCGACCTTATTGACCCGGCTTAAATACCCCATCAGCCCGCCGGCAAAGGTATCCCCCGCGCCCGTCGGATCAACGACCTTAGTGACCGGATAAGCGGGAAAAGCGAACATAAAGCTTTTGCTGTAAAACAATACCCCGTGCTCGCCTTTTTTGATCACGACCATCTTAGGCCCCATGGCGGCAATGGCTTTGGCGGCCATGATCAGATTATGCTCACCCGTCAAGGCTCTGGCCTCGCTGTCATTGGCAACGAACAAATGCACCTGCCTGATCAGCTTTTTAAGCGATTTTAATTTGATATTGATCCACAGATTCATGCTGTCTAAACCGATCAACTTCGGAGATCTCAGCTGGCCAATGAGCTTCATCTGCAGATCCGGGTCGAAATTCGCCAAAAATAAGTTCGGCATGTGTTTCTGGTGGTCGGCGATGGTTGGGACATAATTCTCCAGAACGCCAAGCTCCGTCCCAAGCGTAAGTGCGGTGTTGAGATCACCCTTCTTATATTCCCCCGACCAGCGGAAGGTCTTCCCGCTGCCGATCATCAAGGACGTCAGGTCAACCCCTTTGCGCTTTAAGAAGTCCAGATGCCTGACCGGGAAATCTTTCCCGACGACCGCCACCAAATGCACGGGCGTGAACAGGCGCGCGCTCATGGAAAAATGCGCGGCGGACCCGCCTAACATATCCTTTTTGCTGCCGGAAGGGGTCTTCACATGATCTAATGCCACTGTCCCTAACACAACCAGGCTCATCTTGTTATTCTCCTATGATTTTAATTAACACACGTTTTTTACGCCGGCCGTCGAACTCGCCATAAAAGATCTGTTCCCACGGCCCGAAATCCAATTTACCATTCGTCACAGCCACCACAACCTCTCGCCCCATGACCTGGCGTTTTAAATGCGCGTCGGCATTATCCTCACCGGTATTATTATGCTGATACTGACCAACCGGTTCATGCGGGGCCAATTTTTCCAGCCATTTGTCATAATCATGCAGTAAACCCGACTCATCATCATTGATATAGACGCTGGCGGAAATATGCATGGCATTGACCAGACAGAGCCCCTCTTGAATTCCGCTCTGGTCGATCGCCTCCTGGACCTGATGCGTGATATTGATATATGCCCGGCGGGTCTGCGTATGAAAGAACAATTCACGGCGGAAATGCTTCACGAGGCCGCCTTCTTCTTTTTCTTTTCCATGTCTTTAAGGAAAGCCTGCACATGGGAATCTTTGAGCAAATTGCTTAAGTCCGCGTCCTGGCGCAGATAGGCAAAATCATCATAGCCGTATTCAATGGCCTGGGCGAGCGCCGCAAGCGCCGCGCGGGTCTGATTCAATAATGCGTAAGAACACGCTAGATTATAGAGAACATTGGGGTCGTGGGGGCGAAGCTTGGAGAGCTTCACATCCACATCCAGCCCCTTTTGCCAGTAACCGGCGCGGGTGTACAGATCCCCCATCACCACCAAGGCTTCAATAAAATTCGGGGCTTCCTTGAGGACATTCTCATAAAAAGCGATCTCAAATTCGATATCATCTTTGGATTTCGGCAGCTTCTTCGCGTGTTCCTTGCGCACGTCTAAAACCTTTCCGGATCAATGCTGTTTCAAATATGCCTTCAGACGCACGGCAACCTCTTTGAGATTGTCATAACTCGATGCATAAGAAATACGCACGCAGTCCGGACACGATGTCCCGAACGCAACCCCCGGGACCAAGGCCACTTTCTGCTCTTGCAGCAGCTGCTTGGCAAAATCCATGGAGGTCTGTTTGGTGGACTTAACTGACGGGAATACGTAAAAAGCTCCCTGCGGCGTATGGCACGTCAACCCAAGCTCATTTAAAGCCCCGACGATAAAATCGCGGCGGCGTTGATATTCCTTTTTCATGGAGGCCACATCCTTAAGCCCATCTTTCAATGCTTCGATCGCGGCCATCTGCGAGGTGATCGGCGCGCATAGCATGGTGTATTGATGGATCTTGGTCATACCGCCGATGATATCCTTAGGGCCACAGGCATAGCCAACGCGAAACCCCGTCATGGCGTGGCTCTTAGAAAAACCATTGAGATACAATGTGCGTTCCCTCATGCCGGCCAACGTCGGGAAAGCCGTATGGTCGAAATCATAGGTCAGCTCATCGTAGAGCTCGTCGCTGATAACGATCAGGTCATGCTTCTTAAAGACCTTGGCCAACGCGGAAAGCTCTTTATGCGTATAAGAAGCCCCCGTCGGGTTACATGGATAATTAAATAAAATGGCCTTGACCCCCTTGGTACAGGCGCGGTCGACCTGTTCAGGGGTTATCTTAAACCCGCCTTTAAGCGACGTGGGCAAAAATACCGGTACGCCGTAGGCTAATTCCACGACCGGGCCGTAAGCGACATAACTGGGATCCGGGATCAGCACTTTCTCGCCGGGATTAAGGATCGCACGCATGGCCAGGTCAAAGCCTTGAGAAACACCGACGGTGATCAAAACCTCTTCTTCAAAATCATAATCAAGCCCATGACGGCTCTTTAAAAAGACCGTGATGGCCTTGCGCAGCTCACCCATGCCTTTATTGGAAGTATAGGACGTGAAACCCTGTTCGAGGGAATGGATCGCCGCCTGACGCACATGCCAAGGCGTGACAAAATCCGGCTCGCCGACCCCAAGCGATATAACGTCTTTCATGCCCAGCACAAGATCAAAGAAAGCCCTGATCCCCGAGGGCGCTAATTGTTCAACTTTTTTAGCAATGCGCATAGATGTTCCCTAGTACGAAATATTAGGCCGGCGTTCCTTCTTACTGTGATGCAGGACTTGACCTTCTTCTTTATATTTCCGCAGCAAGAAATGTGTTGCGGTCTGGCGGACATTGGCCATGGACGATAGTTTTGCCGCCACAAAATCCGCGACGGTCTGGATATTATCCCCTTCAACGACGACCAATAGATCATAACCACCGGACAACAGATAACACGTCTTAACTTCCGGATAACTGTAAATGCGTTCCGCGATCTGATCAAAACCCACGTCTTTTTGAGGAGTAATGCTCACCTCGATCAATGCCCTGACAGTGGACGGGCTGACAGCTTTTGCCATTTCATCGCTCCTTATCGTTTCTTACTGAAAAGCACGCGTTTTTCCAAAACGCCTATCTGGCTGCGCAGCAGCGCGATATTCTCTTTTAGTTCTTTGATCTCATTCGCTAATTTCTTATTACGCGCATCCCCCTGCACAACGGCCCGCACCATTTCTTTACGCGCAGCCGCCCAGGAACCAGAAACCACCGATGTTGACTTCAATGATTCGATCCTGCTCTCAAATGCGCGGATCTTCTTTTCCAACTCATCCTTCTTAGTCTGCATCAAATTCAATTTGTCTGCGCTGTGATCTTCCGCCAAAGGTTTTTTCATCAGCTGCGCCTTTTGTTCCGTCAGCGCCGCAACCCTGACCTCTAACTGCTTGATCTCCAGCGCGTCGCTGCTCTCCCGCGCCGGATCCATACCGGCTTCTAATCTTGCCTCCGACGCTTTCTGGCGCTGGTATTCCGCGCGCAAAGCCTCCAGGGCCGGGTCTTTGCGCGGCTCTACGGCCTTTTTTTCAACGGCTGGCTCTGTTGGCTTAAGATCATACGCGGAGATCTTCATCCGTTTGGATTCAACCCTGTCTAGAACATCCTGTGCTTTGGCATGGCTGGTCTTATACTCGAGCAAAATCTTATCCATCTGCATGCGCTTGATCCGTAATTCTCCGTTTAACGCGTCCACGCGCAGGTCCTGGTCTGTTTTTCCCTCGCGTTTCCGTAAATATTCCTTTAACGCCTCCACTTTCTGACGCTGTTCTTCGATCTCCCGCAGCAATTGCTGTTCCTGCGATCTTTCCTGATCGTACACTTGCGTCAACTGGTCATTCTGGCGTATCAACACATCCATTTGCCCCCGGATAGCATCGACCCCGCTCTTCCATTGCTCCAAAGCTGCTGCCGACGGGCCATTAGCACGCATGGCCGATGTCAATTCCTGGGCATGAACTCCCACGACGGGAAAAAATATGAAGAATGCGGCCAATAACCGAATCATGGATAATATTATACCTGTTTATTCTCGAAGAGCAATGACGGATTGGTCAAAAACATCTTTGATTGAACAGAACGATTTTTCTCATTTTAGGCGGCTGAAGATCTTTTTGTATCATCCGCTCCATGAATATGATCTTGAATGTAAGAACTTGTTCTTCTTCTGAATGTGTCGCATTCCATTCCCGGCACAAATATTTCCCCCAGGGGTGGACAAAATGCGAATAATGTGGACGGTGGATATTCATATAATAAAGCGTTAAATGATCCGATCGATTTAGATCCATGATAGAAGGAGGCTCTTCCCAAACGACGGGAGCCCCGTCTGACTTCATCAGATCAACCTCTGTCCCATTACGTAATCTCCCTGGGATCACGAACCAGCCATCATCACGCATAGGGCCGGGAGCGAACATCCCCCAGTGCTGCCGCAGATTAAGCGCGCATCCGATCCACTTCACGCTTTTGGGCATCTGGCTGCCAGGCTTTAAGAGATCATGCAAATTCCAACAAAACCCATAAAGGATCAGAAATCCAACGATCAGGTTCAGATACCACGGCAATCCCGCCCCTCCATCTGATCTTTTCTCTCGGGCATTTCCCTTCTCATGCGGGAGGTGCGGTTCATATTTACCCAGGATCCTGTCAAAAAATGCTGTGGGTAAGAACCCGATGAACATGATCAAACACACCCATTGAAAGATCCCTGTCTCTAACGTGGCCATCAGGACCAAATGAAAGATCACAAAGATAATGACCATGACAAATCGAAAAGGGACCGTTTGAAAAGGGATAAAAAAGAAGAACGGGCCGAAACGCTCCATGTTCAAGCTCAATACCGTCATCCATTCCAAGAATTTGGGATAAGAAAGCAGGCTTGTGCCTAAAGGCTTCACAAATTCATGAAGGCTTAAGAGCAAATACCCGGCATTATGATCCCTGGTCCATTCCGGGAATGATTTAAGAAAACCGGCAAAAATGTAAAAAAAACTGACCTGGAGCAAGAACGCCGCGGACCCCATTGACAAGACCCTTGCCGGAGGCCTTCTTTCCGGATGGCGCAGCCTGTCGATCGAATAACATGCCCCCCACGGCAGGAATATGAACCAGAGAAACAGCACATCCAACAGTTTATCCTCCGCGCCCAGGATAAGCCAATTGCGGTTATGCATCGAGACCAGCAAGACCCACATCATCACCGTGCAAAAGCGCGTATAATAACCCACCAACAGTCCCACCGTTAGCACAAGCAACACGAATAGTAAGAAATACTGGAATTCCAAAGAACCGTTAAAGAAGAATAAACTAAACGACTCGCGTGGCACCAGCATCTTTCCATAGGCTAGAGGCAAAAGACCGGCATCCGAATAATACTCTTTAACGAACGGTAGATCACGGAATCGATCCACGATCAATAATAAAGCGAAGGCGATGCGCATAATGGCCAAAGCCCGTATGTCTATCCCGAATAGATCATCTAATTTCTTGCGAAAACCCATAACTTTCATCTCGATAGGATCAAAAAGAAAAAGCCGGTCATTTTGATCTTACTAAAACGACCGGCTTTAAACAACACTTCCTTAGAACAAATGTCTATGTACCGCCGCTTGGGCTGCCGCATGAACCGCCGGTATAGGTTATCCCGGTCATCAAACCGCCGGAACAGGCCACAGCAACTGGCCCGCATGAGGAACCGTCGCTCGCATTGAAATTAAAAGACGCATTACAGGCAATGGTTGAACTGATAGGAATACACTGTGCCTTTGCTGTTTTTTTCTGGTCGATGAGCAGCATGATGGATACGACTTGCACTAAGATCAACGCACCCACGGCCGTTCTGATCAAAATTGTTTTCATAACACTCTCCTTATATGTCGAATTATAAGCATTATATCACTCACGAGTTAATAAAGCAACCATCCCTTCAAGAGCCTTTAAGGGGCCACAACCAGCTTGATCAAACCGGCTAAAGAATTAGTCATCACGACAACATCCGCCAAACGCAGCATCTTCGGTGTGATGTTCTTTTCCCGGACATCCATCTGGCCCATCACCAGCGTCCGCATGATCCCGTTCAAACAACCGCTCGACAGCGGCGGGGTCAGCCATTGATCTTGATAGAGAATAAAAATATTCCCCCGGCTGGCTTCACAAACATATCCTTTCGCGTTAAGCAGCACTGCCTCGTCATACCCTTGCGAGACGGCCCGCTTTAGGGCGTTGGAAAAGACCGCGTAATCCAGAGATTTGACCGACGCATAACGGCTGGTCGCCGGCCGCGCTGTTTTGATCACACACGCATTTAAGCCCTCTCGATACTGACGGCCATTAAAAGGCTTATACGGCAAGACCATGCAGGCCGTATGTGTTTGTCCTTGTTCACCAAAAACCATCAGCCGCAAACGCCCCAAAGCAATAGATGGATTTTTGCTAACCACAGTACTGACAATGCGTTTAATGGCTGCTAAAGATGACGGGCAGCTGATCTTCAAGGTTTTCAATCCCTTTAACAGTCTAAAGAGATGCTCATCCAGATATTCCACACGGCCGTTGACAACGCGCATGGTCTCAAACACCCCCCGATAGCTTTGCTGACCCGGGGTAAAAACTGACAGGAGCTTTTCATTGCTGTTTAAATAAACCCCGTCTAAATAGAACGTCAAATTACGCATGGCTGACCTCGCGTATGGCTGATTCAATGGCTTTGGCTTTCAACACAGTTTCCTCATATTCACGCTTTGGATCAGAATCCGCGACGATGCCGCCTCCGACATGATAGCGCAGTCCGCCGGGTGAGACACTCACCGAACGGATCAAGACACTTAAGTCCATATTGCCTTTTGGATCAATGTACCCCAATGCGCCGGTATAAAAGCCCCGGGGAATCCCTTCGATCTTCTTGATGATCTTCATGGCTTCGATCTTGGGGCAGCCGGTCACTGAACCGCTGGGGAAGGCAGCCTTGATCAGATCAAACGCTCCTTTACCAGAAGCCAAAACCCCTTCGATCGCCGCTGTGGCCTGATAAACGGAAGCATAAGCTTCGATCGTGCGCATCGCGGCAACCTTGACCGATCCTGTTTTGCACACGCGACCCAAATCATTACGCTCCAAATCCGTCACCATCAACAGCTCAGCGATCTCTTTAGGGCTTTGTTCCAGATCGCGGCGCATCCGTTTATCCTCTGATAATGTACGTCCCCGGGGCCTTGTCCCTTTCATGGGCCTGACCTGGACCTGCCTGCCGGTTAACCTCAAAAACCTCTCTGGGGAAGAGCTCAATATCTTTTCGCGGCCGGCATCATAATAGGCCGCAAACGGCGACGGAGAATGTTTACGCAAAGCCCCATACAACCGCAAAGGATCGACGCGCATTTTAGCAAAGATCACGCGGGATAAATTGATCTGGTAAATGTCGCCGCGTTTGATCGCCTCCAGCGCTTTTTTCACCGCGCGCATATAGGCTGTTCTTGAAAAATTACTTTTGGGAATAAAGACTTGATGAACGGCAGCCTTATCACAACGCATAGAAATTCGTACCATGGCGCACAGTGCCGCTAGCATTCTTGGCGTGGACGCGTGAATGGTCATGCTGTGCTTGGCATGGTCGATGGTGATCCATTGGCGGTAAATTCCGAAATGGAATCCCCCCTCATAAGTAATAAATCCAACGGCCAAGGTCTTTAAGCGGTGATTGAGGGAAAATACTCTGCGCATGCGATCAAGATCTTCGCCTTTGATGATCCGGCTGGGCGCAAACCCCATGATCGAAACAGCCCCGTCTTTTGACAACAAACTGGAGTCCAGAAAAAACGCCCCGGGACGGTCGGCCATGGCGCTAAAAACCGCAAATGCGTCCCCGTTAAATGATAATTTTTTCTGCATAGCGTTAGAACAGCGACGATTCCGTGGTGCGGACAGCTTTGAACACCGGTTTTTCCACGCCGAACTGAGCCAGGAATTTCTGGATCTGCCCCAAGTCCTGCGTCTGCGCCTTCTCGATCATGCGCAGCATGACCTTGACCGTTGTTTCCACGTCCGTCATGGCGCGGTGAGCCCCGTCGACGCTAATCCCTAACGCGCGCGCCAGATAGGTCAGTTTGTATGTACTTAAATAGGGGAATAATTCCCGGGCCATTTTAAGCGTATCGATCGCCGGGGTCTGGTCTTTCAACTTACGGTTTAACAGCGAGAGTTCAAAACAGACAAAATTCAGGTCGAATTTCACATTATGACCGGCCACACAGGCGCCGCCGATAAAATCAATGAATTTGGGCATAACCTCCTCGGAGAACGGCGCGTCCGCCACCATTTCCTCGGTAATGCCGTTGACCGCCATGGCCTGAGCGGGCAGAAAACGCTTTGGGTTGATCAGGGAGTAGAACTGGTCAGTGACCTTGAAATCCTTGACCTTCATGGCCGCGATCTCGATGATACGATCCCCGTCTGTCGGCGACAGCCCGGTTGTTTCCACGTCAAAGACCACAATCTCTAATCCATTAATGTTCATGTGTTTTCCTTAATATTATAGACCGCGATGGTGCGCGCGGGATGATAAGATGCTTTGGCTTTGGCGACATTGGGCATACCGAAATCATCCATGGCATTGATCCAGGGAAGATCCCGGACCGCTTTATCCCGGCAAAAATGGTTAAATGTGAACGCGGCTAATCCTGCGACTTCGTTATCCGCGATCTCCAGGACAACACAGAACGTATCGTCATTCAGCACATAGCCGAAAGTGTACCCGGCGATCTTCCCGTCAATATCCACTACCCGGCCGACTAATCCCAGCTCGGCGGCTTTATCCATCAATTTCGCGTGCACAAGCGCATTCTCTTCCAGCATCTGCACGTAAATGACGTCGCTGTTCTTAGCCTTCCGGCTATCCGACCAGCGTTGATACAGGCCCCTGCAGCCAGCGATATCCTCGCGCGTAAATTCACGAAAACGCGCCTGGGGATGACTCTTTCCAACAAGATTCACATCATGCCGTTTGGATTTATAAGCCGTGCCGCAAAGGTCCGCTATGTCTTTTGTGCGGTACACATATTCATAGGACTTCTGATAGGCATTATAACCAGAGCCCTCAAGCGCCGCAATTTGATAATCGACAATATTTTCAATACGGGCGATTGGTCTTCGGCCCATGCGCTTAAAACACTCTCGGTAAACTTCAGGGTCTATGCTTTCTCCCAACGGCGGTAAATATAAAAAGCTATCCTTGCCCTGACAGGCAAAAACACACAGCTGGCCGCGGATCTCCTCAAAACGAAAATCGAAATGATCACTCCAGGCATAAAGGCTGGAAAAATGATATACCGATAGCGGGCACGCTGTCTTTGCGGCGTAGCTGTCAAATAGCGGCTTGTATTGTAAACACATACTTTAGCTCGAGCGCGACCGGCGCGTAATCGTGGATCAAATGGCGCTGACGTTTTAAAAAAGCGATGCATTCCGGGCTCTGGAAGAACTGTTTCAAATGATCGATATATCCCTCAATAGCCCCTGTGTCCTGATTGTCCTGCACATAGGGACAAGCCAAGTGCAAATGCACTTCGACCTTGCCTTTGTTTAAAGAAAGCACGAACGGGTATAACGCGCACTCAAATGGGCGTTCGGCATAGACCCGGCAGGTATTGTCTTTTGTATTTAGGAAACGGCACAAATGCTTGCCGCACTCCTGAATGGTGGTGATGTAATCATTGTCGTCAAGGAATTCACGCTTGTCCCATTTAGGCCGCCACAAGGAATCCGCTGATTCATAGCGGCAGCAACCCTCGCATTGTAAACAGACGGAAGATGGGACAAATTGCTTTAATTCAAGACTTGCGTTGCTTTTCATTAGTATTCCAGAAATGGTTCATGTATAATCGGTCAATATTTGATTATACAGCACAAACCCAAATAATCCATGATCGAACTATCTGTCATCCTGCCGGCATTCAATGAAGCCGCCGACATCCAGCGCAACGCGCTGTTGATCCAACAAAAGCTTAGATCGCTTAAGGTCACCCACGAGATCATTTTGGTCAATGACGGCTCGAGGGACAATACTTTAGAATGCATGCGCCAATTGCCGGCGGATACGTTTAAGATCTTAAGCTATGAACGCAATGCCGGCAAAGGCCATGCCGTACGTTTGGGGATGCTTCAAGCCCGAGGACGTTTCCATCTGTTCATGGACGTCGACCTCTCCACCTCTCTGGATGCTGTGGATGATTTTCTTGCGGCGATGCGCACCGGACAATACGACGTTCTGCTTGGGGAACGCAAATCACACTTTCATGCGCAAAAGATCCGACAGCCGCTGCACCGGGAAATTTTGGGTAAATTCTTCCTGCTGCTTTCCAAGATCTGCGTCGGGCGTAACATCCAGGATTTCACCTGCGGATTTAAAATGTTCACCGCTGCCGCTTCAAAAGACATCTTCTCCCGTCAGGAGATCGACCAGTGGGCCTATGACACGGAAATTATCGGCATTGCCATAGCCAAAAATTTTAGGATTGGAGAGCTGCCGGTTGTCTGGAACCATCACAACAGCTCCCAGGTCCGAGCCCTGCGCGACGCCCTGACATCCCTGCGCGACCTTGTCCGCATCAAATGGAATCTCATTAAGGGTCAATACCGCAGCTAATAGATAAAGGTGACCGCCCCCTTATACGTTACTTTACCGGACTGCCCAGCGCGATATCTTTGTCAGGCATCAGCAGTCCCATTTGTGTTTCATCGGACGCAGCCAAAAGCATGCCGTTGGAGGCCTCTCCGCGGATGACCGCCGGCTCGAGGTTAGCGATCAGCACGATGCGTCGGCCGATCAATTGCTCAGGCGTATAGGCGCGGCGTATCCCGGCGACGATCTGGCGCACATCTTTGCCCGTGTCGACCTGCAGCACGTAGAGCCTGTCCGCGTTGGGGTGTTCCTTGACTTCCTTGATCTGAGCAACGATCAATTCGAATTTCTTGAATTCATCAATGGTCATACGTTTCCTTTCATGCGTTATGCATAAATGCGTGGACTAAAGATAAGCGATAAGATCGATCTTATCACTTATCTTTAGTCGCTGTTATTCATGTCTCTTCATTGCTGTCAAATACTGTCCCCTCTTAAAAGGGGTATAATTCTGCCTGATATAGGCGATGATTGTCAATATATTTGCGTTTGACTCCCTGTAGCTTGCCGGAATGATCTCCTGCAAAAAGACATTCTCGATAAATACATAAGCCGGTTTCTTATCCTCCAGCTGGCGCAGTGTGTCTGCCAAAAAACTTGGACTGTGCGCGGCATCCGCCGGAAAGTAGCGCACCCGCATCGGCTGGGAGGTGATAAGCGGTGTATGGTAAAAGAACGGCGCCCGCTTGGCCTGGATCAGGATCTTCGTTTCAAAACTGCTTAAGACCGCCGTGGGTTCTTTGGAAGACACAAGAGAATCGATCAGCGCGGCATCGAGGCTGAAATCATTCTCGCTTTTAACAAAATCGATCAACTCCTTATCCGTCTTAAAGCTATCCTCCGTCATCAAATGCTCGTCCCCGTCGCCCGCCGCATTAAAGGCGACCTTATCCTCTTCCTTGATATGTTTGACCAAATGATGGAAATAGCCCTGCCGGTCAGGGAAACGCTGGGCCACGGTGATGTCAACCAAAGGGTTACGGCTGAAATTGAACAGATTGGGATAGCTGATGTAATTGTGATTGGTGGCCAGTGCATAGAAGGCCAGAATGGCGCACAGTCCGTAGATCTTCCCCTTTTTCGCCGGCATGTAATGTTTGACGGCAATGTCAGCCCAGAACGCGCACAGTAGCACGAAAGGCACCGCATTGCTGTAATAACTGGTCATCGCCGAACGCACAACGAAATATTGATAATTGACCAACCCATAGACCGCGATCGTGACAACAAACAAATATTTGCGATCGACTTTTTCTTTCCATAACGCGATCCCGACGCTGACGGCGGTCGCCACATACAATAAAGGAACAGCCAGAGCCATCAGCGCGACCCAATAGTTGCGGTATTTCAAACTTTCAAAGATAGGCAAAGCGCCGCGTCCGTTGGAGAAATATGACATATACTCGACGACATTCCGCCAGAACGTTTGACTGACAACATGTCCACCCAGGGTGATCCAAAAGAATACAAAGGCCGATACCACGGGGATGATAGCAGCCGCTGCCATAAGCCTGGGCGATAATATTTTTTCTTTGCGGAGTCCTTGCAGTACCAGCAGCCCTGCTAAATATGCGTAGAACGTGACCATGATAAAAATACCCGTCGATGTCATGAAATAAACAGCAAACCCGCTGTACAAAGCGGCTAAGATCAGAAAGATCCCCCTGCCGGTCTGCAGATGGCGCCACAACAGCCACAACCAGAGGATGTCCAGCCCAAAACGGATAGGTGTTGAGGATGGATAGATCCAGCACAGGGGGCTGACCCCGTAATGGAACATTTGCAGACGAAAACACACCAGGAATGCGGCAAACCCAAGCATCGTGCTGCCAAGCCATGCGCGCGTCACCCAAAAGAACAATATAAAATACAAGATACCGAAAGCCATGTTCACCTGAAGGAAGGTCAAATAATCAAACCCGCCAAGAATGCGGCTTAAGTTAGCAAAAATAACCGGTATGCCCACCCCGTATTGAGAGATCACATCCACGTAGGGCTTACCGCCGTTAAAACATGACCATCCCGGAGACATCACAAAAAAGTCCAAATGATGCGCCTGCTCGCCGATAAAGACCTCCGCCAGCACCGCATTTAGATTGGGCACATAGACCAATGCGGCGATGGCGGCACAGGAAGCGATCGGCCCAAATGACGACATTACACGCGCTTTCGCGGATAGCCTTAACAATCCCGACGATATCTCAAGCGAGAATACTTTTATCGCAGCCGCGATCGTAAGCAGCGAAAGCACAGCGGCATTGGCCAGAAACGGACTATTGTCATAGATGGTGCTTTTAAAGACAGCGCTTAGCAACAGAAACGTCACCAGCATTTCCATCCACACATTCCAAGCTAAGTCCCGCTGCTTTTTTAACAGAGCGAACACAAAGACACTACTGACCAAAAAAGCGACATAGACAATGCCGTCATAAACCCCAGAGGCCGCATTCAACGCTGACAGTGCCTGGGCCACGAGCACGGCCACTTGCATCGCGCTGCAGATACTCAATACGCTGATCTTAAGATCTTCTTTATGGAACATTGTTCATCCAAAAATGCGGGTAGGTCACAAATACCCGGTTGGTTAACAGCATGAAAACTGACGTTGCGGCAAGCGCGATATAAACAGCATTTTCCTGTTTGGGAAAAAATCGCCTTATTACAATTCTCAACCAGTGCGCAGACAAGATCATTGCCGGGAAGGATGCCGCCCCAAAAGCAAATACATCGGCATGGGCGATATAGCGGGTATATAAGAGTAAGCCAAGGCCACTTAAGATCACCGCCATTCTATCTTTGCCCCAGCAATATAATATAGAGAAGACATACAACACCGCGATGGCATATCCCATAAAGAATGAAAGAAACTGGCGCACACGCAAGGCAGCGAACATGGGCAAATGCGCGGCGTCTTTCATAAAGCCAAAGTCCCAGCCGAAATTGATGAGCGTATTCTGCGGAGCATTCCAGCACACCGGTGATGTGCCGTAATGGAAAAACGTCATTTGGATCGTCAGCATGAGGACACCAAAGGCCAGCCAGGAATTCTTCAAGTAGCGATGCGCTCCGACAAAGATCACGCCCAGGACGATCATATTAAGACCGTATAAACACGCAATGATCGCCTCAGGAGAGAATCCCCGTTCAAGAAAAAAACGCGTCAGCCAGAAATTCTGCCATGGCGCAAAACGGCTCCAGGAGGCAATGACCTGCGAGGCAAGCGGCACATTGGGGTACAACAATGCGGCCGCAAACATTATCCCGGCGGCATAAACAGCCAATGGTTTTTCTTTTGTCACCAGTCTGCGGCCCCGCCCCTGTTCCCAGCTCTCCCAAAACCTGACGATCTCCGCCCAGAATATCTTTGTCAAAAAGCTTAAAAAGGCAACTGCGTAAAAGAACGGATATACCCATCGTCCGTTCTCCAGCGGCAGAATATTATAGAAAGGATGCTGGTAGCTTACCCATTTAAAGAAGGCAAACAGCATCAGTCCCATCCAGAGCGTTTCCAAATATACGAACTTCAATGCTCTCTGTTGAAAAGCAGCGGACTTAAGCGGCTTATATAACAGCGCCGTCAGCACGATCGTCAGCACAAAAACCATGGCCAGGAAAATGATGTAGAGAAAACTCTCCCTTTCCGGCTCAAGCCCTGGCAGGATCGGGCCTTTGAGGGAGATGGGGATAAAACTATAAATATGCGCGATCAACGCAAGCGCCTGCAAGGACTCGACGAGTACCAAGGCTGTAATGATGCTGATGATCTTTCGTTCAACCATCGGTCTTCCTTTTCATGGCCACCAAGTATTTGCCCTGTTCGACCGGCGTATAATAATATTTGATCCAGCGGATCAGCGCGATCAAATCCTCGAATTGTTCAAAATACCAGGGGTGGACCTGCTCCGTCAAGAACACCTTCTCCATAAAAATATAGGGCGGCATGGCCGCGTTTAACTGGTCAATGCTCTGGCGCAATTGCGGGTAGCTAAATATGGTCGTGACCACGAAATTTCGCATGCGCATGGGATGGGAATTAAGCAATGGGAAATAATAGAACAGTGGTTTACGCTGTGCTTTAGAAAGGATCATCACCTCAAAACTGGATAATAAGGCCACCCTGTCGCCGGGGCTGGTCAAACGACGGATCAAGCCCGCGTCCTCGACAAACGCGGTCTCCAGACGGTAATAGGACTTTAACGCGTCGCTGTTGACGAAATCTTTCTCATATTTGAACTTCTCATCCGTCTCCCCCAGCGAATTGAAGGGGACCTTGATCCACTCTGGGAAATCGATGGCCAGCTGCTGAAAATACGGTTTTCCATTGGGAGTTTTCATGGTCACGCGCTCGTCAACGACCGGATCGCGGGAAATATTAAGCCAGTTGGGGTAGGCCTTGAACATAGGCTCGACCGCAAGAGCATAAATACTCACCGCAAGCAAAGTCCACGTGATCCGGAATTTCCAGTGCCGCGAGGCGCGGGCCAAGATCTCATCAAGGACAAGAAAGGAAACAAATGTCGCCGGCAGAGACACCGTCGAATATTTATGGGACATCCCGACAAAATACGTGAATATCCCCAGACCATACACGGACAGCAGAACGATCCATATATCCCTGGATCTTCTGGCAGGGGTAAGATAGCGCCAGCCGAAAAAGAACAGGCAGAACAGATACCACAGCGGGATCAAGATCCCGCCGATGACCATCAGATAATTGCCCCGTTTAAGCGGGTCAAGCATCGGGCTATAGAAAAATCCTTTAGCAAAATAGGACGCGAATCCGGCGGTGTTGGCCCAGAATGTTCCGGTGAAAATATGGTCCCTAACAATGGCATAATACAAGATGAAGACGACGACCGGGATAAAGATCAAAGGCCGGGCATTGGAGGCCGCTGAGCCCAAGGATTTCATCCCTTCCTTAAAATATCCATCAAGGGTCAAGAAGGCCAGATAAACGACCATGGTCATCGCTAAAAATATCCCCATGGTCGGCATATGGAAGATCCCCAGCGCCGCAGATAACCCCATGAGCCAAAGATAACGCTGACCACCTTTGTTCTGATGCAGGTATAAACTCCAGAAAAAGGCCGCGTCAAAATAAAAACGCAGCACTGAGCATTGGATATCGTTCCAGACGATGGGGATCAGGATCGAAACAAACATCTGAAAACGCATGCCAAGCAAAATGGCGATAAAGGCCAGCAGCCGATGCTCAAACAGCCGGCGCAGCAAAAAATACCAGGCGACAAAATAAATAATTCCCAGCCAGACTAATACGACAAGCGCATGCGTATAATCAAATCCGCCCAAAAGCTGCATCCCCCACTTGATGAGCAGACTTAATCCAAACCCATAGGTCGTATTGACATCGATGTTGGGAACAAGATCGCAGAACAATCCGTAGACCGGCCCCATGAAGACCACATCCCAGTCATGGAAATAGTCGCCCAAGAACAGCTGCGCCACCGTCGACGACGGGTCAGGGATGAACAGCACCAGAAAGATCCCGAGAACCGCTAAAAGGTCCGCCCAAACCATTGATCGATCTCGCTCCAAAATATGTTAAGTCCCAAAGAAACGCCCAACATTGTATAAAGACATGCCCACGCGATGCCATCCGACGGTGTGACGATCAATTTAAAAACACATGCCGTCATCGAAATCACAACGGCCGTATGCACCACCGCATAACGTATCAATGACCTTTGAAACAAAACATCCGAAACGCGCCGCGCAAAAACGATCGCAGCGCCGACAAAGAAGACCACCGCCATCGCGATCCCAACGCCGTACAATAATAATTCCTGCTCGGGAACATATCCTTTGCGGTAATGGAAGAATATATCCTGCAGGGATGGGTCAGGCGTAAAGGGGATATAGAACAAAACAACACCGGCGATAATGAGCATTTCCATCGCGCACAGGATCGCCGCGGCAGCTAATAAACCGGTAAAGACCGGATCAAAGACATCAAAAGATTTATTTTTCATATCGGAACGATCTTACCCATAACAGGTTAAGGATGTACACCAAACACCCCATGGACACCACCGTCGAGCACACAAGCCCCCATCTCAGCCACCAGCCCTGTGGCCAATAATCGATCACCACCTTGTGCCGTCCGGCTTTGATCGGCCAGCGGATAAAGCCGGCAGTCGTGCGTCTGTAATCGACCTTGCGTCCATCTTCCATGATCACAAATTTCGTATCATACGGGATGTGCCATACCGCCCATCCATTGTGCGGCGCGGCGAATGCCGCGCTCAAACGGTCATGTGTGAAGGAATCAACTCCGACGATCCCAGTCTCCTGCTGGTAGCGCCATACATGCACCTTAACCGCCTGTGGCAAAACTCCTCTGGGCAATGATACCAGCATCTTGCCCTGATAGATATTATTGATATCAAACATCCCAGACCCCAATAATCGTCCCTGGGAGGCTTCCAATTCATGCTGTTGGCCATCTGTCTCAACAAAAACTCTGGCCGCCGGGAACGCGGACACTTGATTGCTTACAATATGGGCAAATGGATCGCTAAGCGCAAATGACATGCTCCAATAACCATGGGCCTGTGAATTTACCACGATCGGACTTTGCAACAGGCTCTCTTGTACAAATTGCCCGCCAAGATCTCCCGGCCGCTCCCCTGAGATGATCAACGCCTCATTTTTTCCATCTGACGGGACAAAATAAGCCAATGCCGGATAACGCTTAACATATTCCATCACGCGTTCATTCTGATACCATCCCGCATAAGCCTGATGACGGGGGAAATGGTCACCTGGCTTTTCAAAAGCGATAAAGCGGTTGATCACACGGCTGTAGCCCGGCGAGATATCCCGCAAACTCCACACATGCGACGTCGCGCCTGTATCGATCATATCCGCATTATAGGGAAAGCCCATCACTCTCGGGTTTTGATGATCAAGGTTAAGACCATAATGTCTTGCCGATCCCGCCAGCGGCGGTGTTGCGACCTCTCCCGCGGCAAAGAACCGGTTGATCTGCACGATGCTCAAGAACGCGTCTAACGCGATCATGATGATCAGCAATCCCCTGAATGACCAGCCAGAATATTTTTTACGGCCGACTTTAAACATCGTGTATGTCTTGATCCAAAGCGCTCCCGCGATCAATACGCTCAGAATGATCGTATATAAACGCACCTGAACCGGCACATTGATCCCAAACGCTAACGCCAGCAGACATGCCGTCAACAGCCACCATATTTTCATTTTATACGCACTGACCTTCACTCCGTCGTGTTCCCACAACCAGATCATCCCCCAGGCGCACAACGGCAGGAGCATATAGCCCACGGCCGCGCAGGCAGCCATTTCATAGGAACGGACCATGGTGCTCATGGGATTGGTCAGCACATTGATCCAATGGCCGATCATCCCCGGGTTAAACCCGAAACGCGGCGTGTTGACAGCCCATAACAATATCAGACCGCCGGCAAAGATCCATTTACGCCTGTCCGCCGCCATGACCCATCCGGTGAGCGCGCACCAGAAGAAACCAAGACCAAAGAAATATTTGATCCCGCTGATATCATCGAACCTCAGGCTGTCTGCGACAAATGTCCCCACGCGCACCTGGTCGATCTTCATGGCATTGAAATAATACTTCAGATCGAAAAATCCATTAAGCCGGCTCTCCCCCGGCGCGAACATGATGTCAGCAAAAGATAATTTGATCATGGCCGCGTACGGCCAGAGCATCAAACCGATCAGAACGATCGCGATCGCCGCTTCTTTGAATGAAAATCGCCACGCCTCCTTCTTCCCAAGGAAACACTGATAGATGACTGCCGACAATAGCAACCCGTGTATCCCTAAATACAAATAGCACGCATGCACCATGCCTTGCGTGAAGGCGTGCGCCAGCATCAATGCCAAGAGCAGCAGATAACGGCCCTGTTGAAATGTCACCCACGCCAAAATAAGCAGCATGATCAATGGTGTATAGCTTTGATAGAACGTGCCGATCACGATCGCCGGCTTTGCCCACAATAATGCACCAGCCAGCCCAAAGGCCGCCGCGAAAACTTTGCCAAATCCAAGCAGCCTCAAAACGATCACCATGCCGCACGCCCTTAAGGTCAGCAGCGCCGGAACATAGACCCAGGCGAAGACATCGTGCAGCAATTTGGCTTGATCATAAAAGAAGCCTGATGTGCCTACATAGGCCAAAGCGGTCAATAAATTGGCGACCTTGAATGTCCCGAATGTCGCAAAGAAATAGGTGTGCGGCATCTGGCTGAAAAAATCCCACAGCTGTATGCCTTTCTGATAAAAGAATTGAATAAGCAGATGGACAGCTTTGTAATCATTGAGATAGTCCTGCATGTAGATGAAACTGACTTTCCGCGTGATCAACAGCGTCGGGAAGAATAGCGCCAAAAGAACAAAAGCCCCCATAATACAGGCGAACATCCATTGCGCCGGTCCCCATGTGATGGTTTTAATCCTGGACATGGACCCTCTTCATGGCCGTCAAGTACTTGCCCTGGGCGAAGGGTTGATAATGTTTGCGGATATGCGCGATGACACCCAAGAGCTCCTCGTGGTCGACCGCGTAGGAAGCCGGAAGCGCATCGCTTAAAAATATCCGTTCCATAAAAATATATTCCGGCATTGAGCTCTCGATCTCCTGGATCATCCGCGCCTGCATGCCCTTGGTGTAAATGTTGGTGTGCGGGAAGGTGCGCACATCCATGCCGCGCGAAGAAATGACAGGGAAATAAAAAAAGTACGGACGGCGCCCGGCCTGACGCAATATCTCGATCTCGAAGCTTGAGAGCAGCGCGGTCTTTTCTGACGGCGTGGTCAAGGCCCTGATCAGGGCCACATCCTCCTTAAAATCAAACTCCTGGGCATAAAGCGCTTTTAACGTTTCATGGTCAGGCACCTGCCATTCAAAAAAGATACGCTCCTGTGTTGTTCCCACAGAATTTGCCGCGAGCTTATCTTTTTCTGCGGTCCACGCCTCTTGATGGAAAAAGTAAGGCCGCCCGTCCTCAGGTAAACCCCGGGCAGTGCGTTTATCGACGATGGGATTACGCACGTTCAATGAATTCCAATAATTCGGGAACGCCTGATAAAGCTTATCGGTTAACAGGAAGAACAAGCATCCAGCAGCTAAACCCCACGCCCACAGCGCCCTGGCCTTTGATGATGAACACGCATTCATCGCGCCTTTGACCCAATAGAAGATCACCCAGATAAAAACGACCGCGCGCATGAAATAATTATTCTGCAGCGACAACACCAGGTAGTGATGATACAGACTTAAGCCATATGCGCAAACGGCAAAGGTGATCATTTCCTCAAGCGATCCCTCCCGGCGGTACAAACGAAACCCTATCCACAGCATCGTGAATAGATACAGGACCGGAAAAAGCACGCCGACGGCAAAATCGACATAATGGCCGTGCATTAAATTATCCCAGAACCAGATGTCATAAAACCCGTTGGTGAACAAATGCGGATAGAACATCAGGTCTTTCCAGAATTGGCCAGCGAACACGGCCTTGCCGCACAGAAAGAAGAATCCGATCAATGCACAGGCCAACGGGATCAGCAGCGCCGTGGCAACGCGAAGGCGATCGATCGTTATCTTTTGGATCTTTCGAAGAATAAAAAACATCCCCGCGAATGCCACCAGGGCCAGATACAGATCGACGCCAGTCGTTGGCATGAAAACCATTGCCACTCCTGTCAGGGCAGCGGCAGACCACAGGTATCTTGTCTTCCCGCTTTTGATGAACATCCACAGCAATATAAATGTCGGAATGTCTAAAAAACAGCGCAGTGGAGAGCTATTGGGATAAATGGCAGAGACCGGATAAGACAAGGAATAAAAAACCTGCCATTTGACCGCGAGCATCACGGCGGCAAATGCTAACAGAACGCTGCCAAGCCAGTAGCGCATGACGGCATAGAAAGCCGCGTAATAAACGATCGTCAATCCCCAATAGATGGCAAAGACACCCTCATAAGTGACCTGCCCAAAGAATGCTTTGGACAAACCCCCGACTAAAGCAGGCAGACCAATGCCGTAATACGCGATCTGATCGACGCCCAGCGTGTTGCCGCTGCCAAACGCATAGGCACCGGCCATGAGCATCAGGTCAAAATGGTAATAGTGCTCGCCAAAGGCCGTCTGTGCCAGGACTGCGACAGGGTCGACGATAGCCAAAAGCGACACAAGGAAAATACCGCCTGCGGCAAAAGCAGTGTTGGCCAGAACACTTTTGCTGCAAAGCCATATCAACACATCCGCCAACGGGGAAAGCCGCGTCAACTTCCTGGCAATTGGACTTAGATCCGTTCGGCCTAATAACCATCCCGCGCCAATGGCCCCGCCTAGGAATACGGACCACAAGGCCAATGTCCCAGCCGCCCGAGCGCCTCCGTTATACAGAACAAAAACTCCGGTAAAAAGAAAGCCGCCAAATATCGCCGCTTTTTTAAAAACAGCTGGACCCTGGAATAAATTATTTAATTCAGGAAAGAATAATTTCGTTAACACGGCGCCGATCGCGGCCAGGCCGAAGGTCTGCCAGGCCCATGTGGGACGAGGATCATTGATCACAAAAAATAATGCGTAGACCATCAGCGTGATCCAGGCCGCGCTGCTTTTGCACAACAGAGCCAATTCCCGCCGCTTGTCCTGCTCAAAACAATATTGCTTAAACCGGGTCAGGGCCAGCCACCCCAAAAACGCGATGGCCGCGATCACGCCATGATAGACAAGCATCTTCCAGTCTTTTTTGATGATGTGCACATCTTTGGCAAAAACATCCGCCAATAATGCCCGCTGGTCGATCGGGACAAAAGACAACAGCGCGCCCGTGATCAATGCCAGCTCCATGCCGGCCAGCACGATCGCGGCGATCAACAATAATGTCTGTGAGTTCTTTTGCCCGGGATTACCCATGTGCCCCGCTTTTTTTCGCCACTACGACGATCGA
The DNA here is from genome assembly GCA_964520655.1 of uncultured Planctomycetales bacterium. Lineage (GTDB taxonomy): Bacteria > Omnitrophota > Gorgyraeia > Zapsychrales > Fredricksoniimonadaceae > JACQQW01. Next base: position 46,257 of record CAZFNI010000007.1, on the reverse strand, counting down.
TGTACCAAAAGGCATCGGCACTTTGCCTAACAGCCAGACTTCCAATGCCATGAGTTTTTGCATCAGCTCATTAACGAACGGCAGGGGCATTAAATACATGTCCGTGCTGGGCTTTTGATCACGGCAGCATATTTTACGAAAAAGCCTGACGGTGGCTGCCGGGAAAAATGGGATGCAATACAAATAGTTCTCATGCAGCACCTCAAAACCTGCTTCTTCGATCAATGAACGTATCATCCCAGAACTGTAACGTTTATAATGGGACAAGGCTTCGTCGTGAGGGCCGAATAAGAAGCCGTATGCCGGGACAGCAATGACGCAATAGCCATCCTTTTTCAGCACACGCTTGTATTGACGGATCAAGCCCCAGGGATTGCCGACATGTTCGACCACATCCAAAGAAAGGATCACATCCACACTTTCAGGCTTAAACGGCAAGCCTAAAAGATCGGCTTGTACCAGACGCGTGTGCCCGTTCGTCTGACAGAAACTCAAGGCTTTGCCGGAAACATCCACGCCAACATAGCTGCCCTGTTTAGCCAAATACAGCATATTATGCCCCGTGCCGCAGCCCGCATCGAGAACAAATGGATCTTGGATAGGCACCCATTGTGTTAAGATCTTCTCCATAAAAGCGGCCTTGGCCGTAAACCACCAATGACGACTTTCCTGGGCATACATCTGAGCCACATCATGGTCGGACATATGTTCATCGCTGGTATTAACAGGCGTGTGATGCCAGAGACGGATGCGCCAGAGATTCACATAGGCCATGATGTCCATCCGGTCAAAGCGCCACGGCACGATCACAGGCACAACTGTCAGCGGAAATCCCAGCTGATGCGCCACATAACACCACTCCGTATTAAACCCGTCGCGCTCCAGATAAATGCGGCCCAGCACAGGCGTTAAATATTTTCCAGGGACACAGCGAAACGCGCAATCTCCCTCGACAATGCCTTCTCCAAGCAACCAACGGGTCAAATGCTGATGCACCCGTCTCTCCCCATGCGCATAGAACATCCCTAAAACGATCCCTGAATCCTTGTGTTTAAACGCATAAGACAAGACTTCCTTGAATGAAACGCGCATATCTTCCCAGGTAATAACCCAGTCCCCCGTTGCGGCAAAAAGCCCGCGTTTAACCGCTCCCTCTTTCCCCGCCTGGGCCGGGCTGCGGACAATGATCACGCGCACAGCATCGGGCAGCGACTTGACCCACGACGGTTCAAGGGCCTGCGCACAGAGCACCAGCACCAGCTCATCCATCACGCCATCACGCGCCGCAGCAACCAGATCTACTGCCAATATCTCGTCGGGATCCTGGAACAGTGCCGCAGCAACTACGGATACGTTCCTCATGTCTTGCTCCATCGATAGGTCGTTCGAAAGACCCAGATCATGATCAAGAGCGCCGTGATCAGCGACACAATGATCAGCGGTCGAAGCGGACTGTCGGGCCAATAGGTCAATAAGATCTGATGTTCGCCCGCAGATAACGGGGCGCCGATAAAATAGCGGTTAACGCGCGCGATCGGTGTCTTCTTCCCGTCGATAAAAAGCTGCCACTTTGGATCATAAGGCATGTGCATGACCCACCAGCCGCTTCGGGGATTATTGTAGGTGAAACCGAACTGGTCTTGGGTGTTGCGCCAAACATCCATTAATGCGGCCGGCGTTGCTACCGTCAACGTGACATTGCCTCTACCCACAGGCCTGGACTTTGACATCAGGACGGTCAAATATCCGTCGCGGACATTGTTCACATCGAACGTCCCCGGATAGACCAAGGCTCCTTGTGCGATGGTCAGCGGATCATTGCCGACAAGAAGACGCCACAACTGCGCGTCCGCTGTGAAGACCCCTGTGGAAAGATAGCGCGGAAAATCCGCGGGCAGGCGCCACTGATACTGTATCGTATCCTTCTTGTCGACGACCCTGGCATCGATCGAGGGGAACACATACTCATTGTTCTTAAAAAGCTCCGTTGCGGCCAAAGGCAACGCCATGTCCGCTAATTTCTGGACCTTATCCTCATGCGCCGCTTCAACCTGCACCACCCGACGGTCAAGGCCGGCATCCAGGATGCGGGCATACTCTTTCTGGTCCGGCGCGATCGCCGCGTCAGCGATATACATGATCCTCCCATCGCGGGCGATATATTCCTGGATCTGTTTATCCTGATCAATATTGTTGAAGATCTTCATCCTTGGGATATAGATACACGCCGGCCGTTCAAGTCTCAAGGCCAGGGGCATATATTGGTAGAACTGTCCAAACATCCCCTGGAATTCAACGAGCAGCGGGAACACCACCTGTTTATCGGTTCGGTAAAAGAAACGTACTGGAAGCGTGCGGGGATTCTGATAATCCAACACCATCGGGATCGGCGGCGTATGCATGGGGGAATAGACCCTTGGTTTGACCCTTAACCCGTCCCAATACGCGCCGTTCATGTCCACGCTGGGGGTGTTGATATAACTGACGAGCACGATAAATTCCGTCACCACGATCACCGCGATCGCGGCGGCGGCCAGCCAGCGGCGCAGCGCTGTTGAGAGACGCTCAAGGCTCATCACGGCAAAGAACACCAAAAACGCCGCGACGATCTTTATGGCATAAGCTTTGATAACAGGGGCCTGAATGAAGAAACACCCGATCAATCCCGACGCCAAAATCCCCGTGATAAACGGGATCCTGCCGGCATAGATCTTATCCTTCTGGTCACAGGCCATGGCCCACAGGGATTGTATGCCAAGCGTCACCGGCACCATGATGCTCAAATACCACAGCAAGACCGCGTAATGGAAACTGCGCACCAGAAAACAGAATGGGTTGGTGATCGCATCGACCCAATGGGCCCACATCATCCATCCGCCTTGTGTCGAGGGTACGTTCAAGAATCCCATCATCACCGCCGCCGTGATAAAGACCACTTTATACGAATGCTTGCCCAGCACCAGACCGATCAAGGCCAGCAACATCGTTGTGATCCCGAGGAACGCGCCGCTTAGATACCAGCCGCTGGTCGTGAAATCATAAGCGTGGTGGAACACATCTTTTAAGGACACAAAATAACGCAACGGATCTGTCATCATGGCGTGCGGATTATAGATGCGGTTAAAACGCCCCTGTGTCCCCCCCAGACCAGAACCAGCCATATCAAAATCACTGATGATGTTGGTCGCCCACCATAACACCGGCAGGAACAATAAAATGATGATAAGTACTAGGCCAAGCGTCCTCTTTAACTCGAAACGACCGGCAAATAATGGTTTTTTGCGGCGCTGAAAGATCAGCCAGATCATCAGCATGTCGAACAAGAACAAATGCACTGTCTGGTAAAAGAACCCAAACCCGACATACATCGCATTATTAGCCGCCAGCAGAAAGACTAAGATCGAGGCAACCGCAGCTTTGATCGAACGGGTGTCCCAGTAATAGACCAGACAAAATAACAGCAGCGGCAGGTAATTATACACAGGAGAAATACACAACCCGCCCAAATGGATCATGGTGATCGCGCAAAAGCAGTTGACCCATAGGGTGGACACAAGCGCTGTCATCCGGGATTTGGTCATATAAGACGCCAGCAAATAAACCCCATAGGTGCGCAGCATCAGCCCCAGGCCGTGATAGGCGATCAGATACCAGTGATGGAAGAACTGGGCGGGATCTTTAACGAACGGCGACAATAATGCGTAGCCCGCTGCGATCAGGAAATTAATGGGCGTATAGAGCCCGACGGAGAGCTGGGTATAAGACCCATTAAAAAGGTCATAGCGGTCAAAAAGCTGCACCCCGCCCTGGTAGAACTGGCCGATCAAAAAGAACACATACTGCATCGGCCCGCAAGTCTCATGCCCCTGCACCAGGCGATAGTCCATGCGGATGAAGATCTCGGGATACAGCAACGCTGCCACGATAAAATTCAGGACCATGACTAAGAACAGCATCTATCGGGCTCCTTTATAACGCATGGCAACAATATATTTCCCCTGTTGGGCGACCTCATAGTTGGCCATCACATGGTCGACTAAATACAGCATGCTGGAATAATAAAAATAAAATACTTCCGGCAGCGGACGCTGCAGCAAAACGCGTTCGACGAAAATATACGGCGGCTTGTCCCGGTCTAATTTCTCAAGCACCTTTGTCAGCTGGTCCTTCGTGTAAATGCTGCTGCGCACAAGCGTCCGGGAACGCAGCGGATGAGAAATTGCCAGAGGGAAATAATAAAAGTAAGGGCGGCGTTTGGCATCGATGAGTATTTTGATCTCAAAACTGCTGATCAATGCCGCCGGCTCATCAGGTTTTGTCAAACGGGCGATCAATGCCGCATCAACAGAAAAATCCGATTCCGCGCGATAATAGGACAAAAGCTGGTCATCTGAGCGGAAATCCGATTCGGCATAGAGTCCCTCATCCTGCTGACCTAAAGCATTGAGCGGGACTTTCAGTTGATCATTGTAGCCTCTATATAAATGATAGAAATACGGCAGGCCGGAATCCAGCGGCTGGGCAACAGCGGGATCGGTCAAAGGATTTCGCGAGACGTTAAAGCGATTAGGATAGGCAATAAAATTCTGATTAAGCAGCAGCATCAACACGCTGACCAGAAGAACCGCCGGACTTGTCATACGGCGGAGATTTTCCGGGAACAGCGCGCCGGCTTTGCTGATCCAAAATATCAAGAGCATCACAAAAGGAACAGAAACCACATAATAGCTCGACGGGCCTGATCGGGCCACGTAGTAATGGTAGAGACATAACCCGTAAACGCTGAGCGTACAGGCAAAAAGGTTGCGCAGATGGATCTTGCGCAGCAGCAAAAGCGCGCCGGTGAACAACAACGTCAGTACATAAAGGACCGGCAGCACAAAGCCCATCAGGGATGCCAGGAACTTGCGCTCGATCAAACCGCTGTCGATCGGCGTCAGCCCAAAACCGTTAAGGAAATAGCTGACGAATTCTTTGAGGTTCTCCCAAAAGATCTTTTGCCCGACCGATGGTCCCAGGAATATCCCCATCAACAGCAGCATTATTGCCGGCGCAGCCAGCAGCACGACCAGGATCCAGAGTTTTCTGACCCCCCCGTTAAGCCAGGCCCAGACAAAGATATAGAACGCCAGCATCGCCGACACATAAGCCCCGTCGGAGGGGATATAGAATAACTGCGCTCCGCATGCGGCGGCGGCCAATATTAGCCAGCGCATCCTGGGACAGCGGCTGTGCGCCCATAAGGACCAAAGCACAACAATATCAAACCAGGCGCGCAGCACTGTCGCGCTGCCATAGGTGAAAGCGAACGGATAAACGCCCGCATTGAACATTTGGAATTTAAGCGCCAGAAAAACCCCTGCACAGGCCAGCACTGTATTGTTGATCCAGGACCTTAGCAGGAAGAAGAGCAGCACATAATAGATGATCGCGCCCCAGACCATCAGCGTCAGCCCATTTTCATAACTGACGCCCCCGATCATCGAGGACAAAGTCCCAAAAATAGCGCCGACACCCACCCCGTACTGGCTGATGACATCCACATCAAGCTTCGCGCCGCTGGCATAAGCGAGGACCGGCCCATAAATAAAACTGTCGTTATGATGGAATTGCTCGCCGACAAAAAATCGCGCCACAGCGCCCTGGACATTGGGGACATCGATGATCAAAACGATCACCAGGGGCATCAGGACCGTCAGCAGCAGATCGATGTATTTCCTGTTGCTCTTATTGAGAGCAAATTCCGCCAACGCCTCTGTCTGACGATCCACCCACGGCCAGAAAACTTTAAGAAGCACCGCTGAGGCCAGAAGAATGATCTGCCAATTGCCTGCCAGCTGCGGATGGCCGGCATAGACCGCCGCTTTGAAACATGTCCCCAGGATCGCGACGGTCACGACCAGCTCCGCGGCCGCAAAGCGGGGTAAACGCGGGATAAATCGAAGGATATTCACCCAAAGAAATGCTCCAGTAATAGCAAAAAAAACAAATCCGCGGTAAATGACCGTCTCCCACTCCGGGCGCAGCAGGGATTGCCACTCGCCGACCACATCGGCAGTCAATGCCGAGGACGGAACTCTCAAGGACAAGAGCCTGGCTAACAGGACTGTCGCCTGAAGGGCTGTCAGGATACCTAACAGGGACGAATAAAAGATCTTTCTATGGACACTCACGCCGATACCCTTCTTTAAATACATAAAAAAATACACCGATGCTAAGCAGTGCTGATAACAATAACAACGGCCGTATGATCGTCCCCGGCCAATACTGGAGTAAAAGCCGATGTTCGCCTTTGGATACACGCACAGCGCAATAATAATGATCCGCCTTGTAAAGCGCTTCTGTTCTTCCGTCGACAATGATCTTCCATTTTGGATCATACGGATAGTGGAACACCACCCATCCATCCACGGGAGCTTCGATCGTCAAACCCCAGGCATCATGGGTATTCTTCCAGATCTCCTTAATACCGTCTGATCTTTTGTACACCAGCTTAAGCCCTGACGATGCTGGATCAATGCCTTGCGGCAGCAGGACCACCGCCTTGCCCTCCTTGATATTCTGTACATCAAAGCTGTAGGGAACAACCAACCCGCCTTGAACCTGTGTTAATGCCCTCTCTCCCATCAATAGCTGAAGATCATCTTGATCTTGAGTGAACACCGTCGATGTCACATAAGAAGGGAAGCCGCCTGGAAGCGTCAAATGCCACTCGATATTAGTCCCCTTCTGTATACGTTTGGCTTTTTTGGGATCTAATGCGAATTCCTGGGTCCTGACCACTGGCATCGGCTGGGGTACGATCGCCTGATCGGGCGGAACCATCCCAGGCGAACCCGCGGGCAATAGCACCACCTGCCCATTAAGCCCCGCGGACAACAAGTCTTCCATGCGCACCCGCGAATCATCCATGGCATACGGCACAAAGAACATCATCAGGCCGACTTTCTGCAAATACGCCGCGTTCGCGACATCTTGGGCGAAACCTTTAAATACCAGCGGCCTTGGTTCATACAGCGAAGGAGGACGCAAAAAACGCTCCATCAATGGATAATGACTGTAATAGGCGCCGTAAGTGTTCTGATAGGTATAGGCCGGCGGAAAGACGGGTTGCGCGCTATTCTTATAATACGCCCGGTTGGGAAAGACCTTGGGGTTTTGATGATCTAATAAAATTGGTTCAGCAGAACGCACGCCGCTGTAAACCTGCGGCTTTAAATGCACCTGCACATCCAGGTCTTCGTCCACGTAATTCTTAAGAGCTGCCAGCTCTCCGGCGATCAAAATGATCCCCAGCAGCGCGGCCGCCCATTTCATTTTCTTCTTCTGTGTGGAGAGTAAAAGCATGGTCGCGACAATAAGCGCCCCCTGCAGCAGCACATATCCCTGCACCCGCCCCGGCGATAAACACGCTGTCAGCACACACGATCCGGCAAAGAATCCCAGGAATGTATAAAGACGACCGGCATGGACCGCCTCGCGGCGGCCAGCAGCCAAAGCGGTCAACGCCTCTATCCCCAGCGCAACTAACGGCGTCAAGGTGAGATACCATAACAGCGTCGACATATGGACGCTGCGGATCAAAAAATGGAAAGGATTTGTCAACACATTGATCCAGTGGGCAAAGCCGGGCACACTGTCCTTGCTGGCTGGAATATTTAAGCTCAGCACAAAGACCGTCAGGCAAACGATCACTCCCTTTAACCTCTGACGGGACAGCACCAGTCCGCTTAAGATCAGAAAGAGCATACCGACACCTAAGAACATCCATGTCGATCCCCATCGGGTCAGCGTGAAATCAACACTTTTGGTCAAGAACTCACCAGGGTTCACATAGGAACGACCGGGGAAAGAAAAATACGCGTCCACCCCCGCCGCCTTTAGACGGCCAACGGTGCCGTTAACACCTGAATTAGCGATGAAGAAATCATTTTTGAAATCCGACTGCATCAGCGCGTACGGCAGGATCAGGATAACAATGACCGCTGCAACAGCGGCGGCATATCCCCATTGAGCTGGTTCCCAGCTTAGCGTTCTTTCTTTGATGCCATCTTTTAACGCAAAATACGCATAGACGGCTGCACAGCTGATCATAAAAAAATGGACGATCAAATAAAAATAACTTAAGCCCAAGAATGGCGAATTGCTCACCGCCAATGCCATGACCAGCGCGGCGAGACACGCATCTTTTAGATCAAAGTTCTCAAAAAAATTAAGGACAAAATATAAAAGCAGCGGCAAATAACTATACAAGTTATTGACCTGCATGCCGCGGTTGATCAAAAACGACGAGAGGAACAGATTCGCCAGCACCAGCGCGATGACGCGGGCCGCCCTGTTTCGCGTGAACTTGCCCAGCAATAAATAGCCCCCCATGATGCGTATCACCGCAGCTCCGGCGTAATACCCGACGGAATAGACCTGGTGCAGGAAACTTCCGGAATGATCGCTTAAAGGGCTTAACAATACATATATGCCGGCTAAGATCATATCCAGAACTGAATATAAGCCAGCGGTCATGAGGGTGTATACATTATTGAACCCGTCGAAACGGTCGTACAGCTGCACCCCGCCCTGGAAAACATGGGATACCAGCGTAAATAGGCTCTCTAAATGTATCTCCGTATCCTGCCCTTGCAAAAAACGGCGGCTGCCGAACACGAACTGATCAGGATAAAGCAGCGCATAAGCCGCCATGGTCAGGATAAAGGCGATGCCAATATCACGTCTTGCGCACTGGTTCTTCATTTCGTCCTCTTAAAGGCGATCAAGTAAACCCCTTGTTTAAACGGTGTGTAATTGTTCATCACCGCGCTTAACAGACCTGACAATGCTTCCTGGCCCTGCACATTGAGCATCTTTGCCTCGATAAAAACATACGACGGCCTGCGTTCCTCGATCTGCGCGATCGTCTCCCGCAGCCGTTTGTGAGTGTGTAGATAGGTCAACCGTGATCGCGGATCATCCATCAAGGAAGATTCGACCATGGGTGAATAGTAAAACAGCGGCGGACGGTCGGCCTGCATCAGGATCCTGGTCTCAAAACTACTGATGATGGCCACCCTCTCGCCAGGAGCGGACAATGACGCGATCATTTGCGCATCTTTTTTCAGGTCAAAGTGTTCGCGATAATATTTGGCCTCGATCTTCCAGTCATTGCCGGCAAGATTAAGGATATTGGGATAATACGTGAACAGATAGCTCGTAGCCAAGATCGGCAGCATCAGGCTTGCGGCCACGACCGCCGCCAGCCGCCGCTTATCGGCAGGCAGCCGGGACAACAGCTGCTGCCCCCAAAAACACACAAGCAAAACAAGCGGAACACACACCGCGTAATAACTGGTGACACCAGAACGATGGATAAAATAATGGTACAGGCCAAGGCCGTACAGGCACAACACAACGACGAACAAATGGTCTTTTCGGTTTTTATCTGCCCAGAAACGTTGGGCGCTGTAGACTAAACTGGCGGCATAACCGACGGGAATAACAAATCCAATGATAAAAGCAAAGAACTGCTTATCCTTTAACCCTTCCGTCATCGGTAATGCCCCCCACCCGTTGAGGAACAATGAGGCGAATTCAAACTGGTTCTTCCAATAATCCGCCGACACAACCGCCTGGGGCTGCCCAGCCCACAGCAACACAAAAGCCGTGCCAAGCGCCAGAGCCGCCGCTGCGAAAGCCTGCCGCCAATTGAATAAAAGCATGCCCGCGCAAAGCGCTGCCAGCAAATAGACCCCGACATCCATCATCCAGAACAACGTGACACCGACAGAGATCACCGCAATGATCAACCAGCGCGTCTTAAGTGTTCTTAAATACTGCCAGAAAGTAAAATAAAACACAATGTCCGGCAAATGCCTTAAAGCGGTGGCACTGGGGAATTGCCAGACCAATGGCGCCACCCCCCAATGGAACATTTGCCATTTGACCGCAAGCAATGTGCCCAACACCCCCAAAGGCCTGGAATTAAGCCAGCGGGCAATGAACAGGTACAACGCCGCGTAATAAACCAGGTTCAACATGATCAACAGCCTTACCGCCCCCGGATAATCAAACCCATGGAAGAAATTCAGCACATTGGACAGCATTACAGGCAACCCGGCGCTGTATTCGCTGGTGATATCCCGGTTTAACAGCAGACCTTTGAGATGCGCGAAGCCCGGCATCATGAGCATGCTGTCTAAATGATAGAACTGATCATGAACAAATATGCGGCCCAGTACATTATCTAGATTATTTGGATATAGCAGAACAAACAGCAAAAGGATAAATGAAGCATCCCACAAATGCGGGGATCCAACATCATCGCTGGATATGATCTTCCCCTGCCAGGAAGATAATATTTTCCGCAGTTCCGGCCAGAACACATGCGCCAACAAAGCTCCGACCATGCAAAGCCACATCATCACTCTGGCCCACAGGGGGCCCCCAAAAACAATAAGTTTAAAAATAAAGATCAGCTGTATGACAATGACCGTTGCCGTAAAGACCGTATAAGCGCCATATTCCCGTCGAAGTTCTCGGGAGTCGACCTCATCCTTGTGCCGGACGATCCACGCCGCCATGATAGCGACGGCCATCACCACAAACAAACGGAACAAGAGCATCTCCCGCTCAGGCCTTACCTCGGGCAAATAGACCGGAAAGATCTTTGTGACAAAATCGGTCCTGGCATAGGGGATCAGGGAACTTGCAGCAGCCGCCCAGATCAGCAGCTGCAGCGCCTGCAGGAAGCTTAGAACGGCCAGCATCAGGACATTGCGGTACGCGGGGCTCAAAGATAATCGGCTCATGAGTATTTTATAAAATGCTCCACGTTGCGGCGGGCCAGCGCCATGATGGTTGCCTGGGGATTGACCCCGGGCGTTGCCGGTAGAATGCTGGCGTCGTTCAAATAAATATTGTCATACCCGTGCAGCCGGCCGTAAGAATCGACCGCAGCGGTCGGTGAGTCCTCCCCCATGGGACAGGAACAGAACAAATGTATCGTTGATAGTTCGGGCTTGATGCTGCGGTGGATATGCACCGCCCCTGCCGCCTTGAATAATTCCTCCAGACGCGAAAGCCCCTGCTCCATCAGCTCCCAATCAGCCTTGACCATGGGCAGGCTGACAATCGGCTCGTCGACAAAAGGAATAGCACGCACCTTCCCAGGCGTAGAAGCCATGATCAGGGCGTAAAAGATCGCGTGTCGCTTCCAGGCCTTTAAATGCGCTTTTAGGTCGCTTCGCCCGGAGAGCCACAGCCCTAAATGCGGCAGCCCGCTGTAAGAACCCCCTAATGAGATCTCCGGTTTGAATTCACTGACCTGATAGACCGGCACGCCCTCACTTGGATCATTGATATCGCGGTCAAATTCAACGACCGCCCGCACCGCCGGATGCATACGTAAATTATTGCCGATATTCTTCTTGATGCCGCTTCGCCGCAGCAAGAGCGGCGTTTGTATCGCGCCGCCGCAGATAAACACATGGTTAAAACGGATATTCAATAAACGGGTATTGACCTGAAAGGCTTTTCTATTGGACACATGCAAACGTCCCGCCCTGGCCTGCGTGATCAGCCGTCCTTTGGCTTTGATAAATTGCGGGATCACCGCTTCGCTCATCGAGCACTTACATCCCTTCGCGTAATCCCATAACCTGGGCACCTCCCCCGACTGCCAGCCCAGCTTTTGAGCCCCGTCGCGGATCAAACGCGAAGCGATCGACAATTCACCCTGAAACGGCACCACCTTGATCATGTCTTCATTGGCTAAAAAGAACGGCTCCATCAGCTGGGAAGAAAATCCCTTTAAACGGTGCTCCGCCCCCCAGGCATCCAATGTTTTTGGCAGCGGGCGATGATAAAGCCCGGCATTGATCTCGCTTGCCCCTCCGACGCAGCGGCCTTCTATGTAAGTGACCTTGGGATCTCCCGCGCTGACCGTTAACCCGCCGTGGCGGTATTTAAGGTCCATCTCATCCAGGGAATACGCAGGAACCTGGTCGATGGGGATATGCTGCCCCTCTTCCAAAAGGATCACATCCCGTCCCGCCTGGGCCAACAGCATGGCTGTCATAGCGCCGCCGGGGCCGGAACCAATGACTAGAACGTCACAACTTAATCGATCTTTGGGCATAAGGAGAAATAAATAAAAAAAGTCATTTTATAAAAAAAAGACATTGCTTCACGGCAAGGGGCGATCGGGCTGTTCTGCCATTGGCTTAACTGTTTAGCTTTGTTTTGGGGGACATGGTTCTCAAACAAATGTCCGCCCAGCAAAACCCCGTATCCGTTAAAAACATATAACAGCACGGACATGGCCAGACGCAGCAACAACGGCATGGCCATGATCTTGCGGTAAAGCACTTCCGCCGTATGCGTCACGTGATGATGGTTAGCATCAGCCGCGAATTGCGGGCACAATATCGTTTGGACTATTCCCAGAATGATCTTTTCCATCGCGCGTTCTTTCAATGCAATGACGTCAGAATATCATGATTTAACAGAAAATTCACCTATTCCGTTATGGTTATGGGCCAACACTGATCCTGCGATGCCAGACCTGCAACGTCAATAATGCCCATAAGATACGGCTGTGATCTTTTTTTCTTTCCATGTGTTCCGTGACCAGTACCCGGATCTCCTTGGACTCAAACAATTCGCTGGCAATACCCCCTGTTAATACATCGCTGAAATATTCTTTTAACGGGCCATGGATCCAGCCGGCAATGGGCGATGTCAGCCCCTTCTTCTTGCCCATGATGACTTGTTTCGGCAAGTACTGAGCAGCGACTGATTTGAGCACTCTTTTTGTGCTTCTGAGGTTGATCTTATGCTGAGCCGGCATGCGCATGGCGAGTTCCACGATCCGGTGATCCAAGAACGGGATGCGGGCTTCCAATCCATGGGCCATGGTCATGCGGTCCACTTTGCGCAAATGGTCATTTAACAAGAACGTATTGATGTCCACATACATGAGCTGATTGATGACCGAAAGTTCTTTGGCCTGGCTGAAATAACGCTCTGCGACAATGAAAGGATCATGGCCCCGCAGTTTCTCGTAAACATGAGATCTCCATAAACGCTGCTGCACGGCCATCGATGCTACCTGACGCCAGGAAATATGCGCGCGCTGATAATCCTGGTCTATCCCCTGCATCAGCTGCTTGAGACGATAATCAAGGGAAATGCGTTGATGCGACACCCGCATCCCGGCGACATACTGCTTAATGATCTGCTTGAAGAAGCGCGGCGTCCGCTGCCACATATTCTGGTAGTAAGGCGCCTGATAAGTCGGATAACCGCCGAAAAGCTCATCCCCTCCGTCGCCCGTCAGTACGACTTTCAGTTTGGCGCGAGCGGCCCTGGCTAAAAGATAGGTCGGCACATAACTGGCATTCCCCAGCGGTTCATCAAATGCGCCGATGATCTCCTCGAGAAGTTCGGGCGATATGTCCTCCATGATATGGACGTTCAGATCAACCCCGTGCTTCTCCGCCGTCATTTTGGCCAGCGATGTCTCATCGTAACTTCTATCTTTGAAACCGATGCCGAAAGAACATAATCGCCCGGCAGCTTGCCTTTTAGCCAAAGCTGTCACCACGCCCGAATCAATACCGCCGCTTAAGAATGTGCCCAAGGGCACATCCGCGACCAAATGGGACCTGACCGCGTCGGTCAATAAACCATGCAGCTGTTCCACGCTTTGGGCATAGGGCACATCCGCCTCAGGCTTAGCGGGAATACTCCAGTACCGGGTGACCGTCATGCGCCCATCCTTGATGGTGGCATAATGCCCCGGAGGAAGCTGATGCACATTTAAAAAGATCGTGTCCGGCTCGCAGATATACCAGTAACTCAAATAGTCGCTGATCGCCTTGAGATTATATTGAAGGTCGAAAAAACGGCTGCGGACGATCGGGGTCAATTCGGACGAGAAGAAGATGCGTTTCGCATCCTGGGCGTAGTAAAGCGGCTTCATCCCGACGCGGTCGCGGGCAATGAACAAAGTCTTATCCGTGTCGTCCCAGATGCTAAACGCGAACATGCCGTTTAAGTGTCGCAGGCAATCCGCTCCCCAGGTGATGTAGGCATTGAGGATCGTCTCGGTGTCGCTGTGCTGCTTAAATGTCCTGCCCCGCGCCGAGAGTTCACGGCGCAGCAGCATATGATCGTAGATCTCCCCGTTAAAAACGATGGTGTAGCGCCCATCGTTCGATGAGATCGGCTGACGACCGCCTTCTAAGTCCACGATGGCCAGCCGGCGCATGCCCATGGCCACATTGCCGCTTAAGAAGATACCGGAATCATCGGGACCGCGATGGATCAGCAGATCATTTAACTGCCGGCATGTATCAGGAGAAATACGGCTGCTGTTGTCCAGACTTAAATGGGTGATGATCCCGCACATAGGAAGATTATAGACCGAAAAATTTTTTCATGACGACCAGCGCCCGGTCGCGGCCCAGGATCCGTTTAGCCCAGTGGGCCTTGAGCGCATTCTGTCCGACGATATAGGAAAATCTGGGGCGTGCCGCATTGACGGCCAAAGCGATCACGTTCGCAACATCCGCAGGCGGCATGCCCAGCCTGCTGTCAATGCGTTTGAGGATCGTCTGGTAAGGGCCGTCCACTTGTGCCTGGCCTGTCCCGGGAAAATCATTATGGGTCTCATTAAAACCCGTATTCACGTTCCCCGGCTGGATGATCGTACAGCTGATATCGCGGTATGCGATCTCGACGGAAAGAGACTCATAGAACATTTCCAGACCCGCTTTGGACGCACTGTAAAGGGACTCCATGGGGATGCCGATGCCGGCCGCGATCGAGGAAACAGCAATGATGCGACTGTTGGGATTAAGCAGCGGTATCATGTCCCGCACGAATTTGATGTGTCCGGTCAAATTGACCGCCAGGACTTTGTCGATTATCTGGTCGCTGACATATTCAGATGGGTATGCGCTGTGCATGGCCGCGGTGATGACAAGCGCGTCGAAACGTTTCTGGGAGGATTTAAAAAGCGCCAGGGCATTGGCATAGCCCGAGGGGCTGCTTATGTCCAGCGTAACAAAATCCGTATCCGATCCCGGCTTGCGGATATCCCCTATTTGGACATGGAAACCCTGCTGTTTAAGCAATTGGACCGTCGCCGCGCCGATCCCGCTGGATCCGCCGACGACAAGAATGTTCTTCATCACAACCTCCGGCTTATGTGGTGACGCTTTCTTCCGCCTGATGAGCACCGGCTCCGTAAAGACCGCCGAAATAATCCCGGTAATCGAATTCTTTTTTCTGAGCACCCAGCAGTTTGTCCGCTGTCTCGATGGCAAAACGGATGGAATGGTCGGAATTGTTATACCAGAACGCACCGCAGCGGCCCAGCAAATGGATGCGTTTGGAGAACTGAGCGATGCCCGCCTTGACTTTGGCAAAATCATGGCTGTAGCGGCGGTGATAGATCGGATACGTGTCCTTGACCGGCTCCACATGCACCGCATCTACATATTTTTTGTTGCGGATGAATCTCATCCCTGCCAACTCATCTAAAATGCCGTCTTTATGCGCCTGCGGGTCGTTAAAATAATGAGGAACCTTCTGAGAATCCGTCAACTCACAGATCATGTTGTAATAGCCCTCGCGGCAGGTATAAGGCAGAAATTCTTTCATGCAGGTGATGCGGCTGATCAAACTATCCCCACGGCTGACGTAGATCCACTGTGCTTTCTGCTGGCCGACGCCCTCTTCTTTACAGATCACATTGTAAAAGATCGTATTCAGATAACTGACGTTCGTATTCTTAGGCGCAACGACAGCGCTTAACGCGTTTAAATTCCCCGTCCATATCAAGTCCGTGAACGTGAAATTCTGCCGTGCAGCGGTTTGGGCTTCGAAGATCTTTCCAGTATCCTTCAGCTGAACGATCGTGTCGGATAGCTGCAGGTGAAAACCTTTCATTTGACGGCAAAGCCCCAGCATCTGTTCATAAAAACCACCGAAGCCGCCTTCTAACGGGTATAAGAATTCAGTCTCTACTTTCGCGGGAAGCAGCAAAGAACGGAACAGGTCCAATAGTGAATTGGCATTGATGCGTTTATCGATGACCGTGCGGTTGATGCCTGTCGAAGCCCAATCGGAATGGATGTCTTCCGTATCCCAGCGCAGGAATTTCTGTGTATATGGTTTGAAGAAAACGCCGTAGAGTGTTTCGCCGTATTTGGAATTGATGAATTGGTGAAACGAGGCCTTATCGGTGATCGGACGTTTTTTCAGCAAATCGATGGCACATTTAAAAGAAACACCCGCCGGCATTTTGATCAGGTCCTTGGTCTGCAGGGGCCATTCAAAATATTTGCCTAAGAAAAAAACTTTGGTCGAGCGGCCGATGGTGGCGATATGGCCTTTAGTGATCTCCTGGATGAAGTCCAGCACCACGGGATCGTCAGTATGAAAACGTTTGGGGCCGGTATCGAAGATGTGGCCGTCATATTCATAGCTTTTGGCCAAACCGCCGATGCGGTCATCGCGTTCAATGAGCAGGACGCTTTTGCCCCCTTTAAGAAGCTTATAGGCCGCGGTCAGACCGCTTGGGCCGCTGCCCACCACACAATAATCAAAATGCGTTTGTTGCATAGGGGCATTATACCTATTCTCAAAAAATTTGCTTGAATTTTTCTCTAAAAGGCAGAACTTCTGATCGAAAAACGTAAAACAGCAGCCAACACCAGGAAAGTCAACAGCATGGACACAATGATCCATACGCGTAACATGCTCCCCGCGCCATACTGCCATGTGATCGTATGCTGTCCTTGGGAGATCGGCACGCCTAGGAAATATTTGTCCACCTTCACAGGTGTAACTTCTTTGCCGTCAACAGTAACGCGCCATTGATCATTGAAGGCGATCCTGGTCTTTAAATACCCTGCCCTGCTCGCCAGAAAATCAAACGTCATGCGGTCCAGCGTATTTTCTCTCACCCGCAGCAGTTCATTGCTGCGGTGATAGAATAACAGCAACGGTTTATCTTTGACCACAAAACCCCGCGGCAGCGCTGCTGTCAGATATCCTTTTCTGATATTGTTCACATCAAATTGACGCAAAGCGGTCAGTGCCCCCTGGACCGGCGTATAGATCTCCCCATCAACGGCTGCCTTCATCAGGTCCTGATCCAACGTGAACACCCCGGTCGCGGCAAAAGGATTAAATCCATCCGGAAGCTTCCACTGCCCTTGCAAATAACCCTCTTTTGTGACAAATTTCCCCCGGCGCATATCCAGTTCAAAACGCTCGAGATGCCGTCCCAGGTCCTGCACGGCACCGCCATTGACATCTGACGCCAGAAATATCGACCGGGGATCCTGGGCCAGCAGACGGATCGTCTCCGTATCTTGATAGAGATCTTTATACACATAAGGCCGCGGCGCGTAAATATTGGGTTCCAGCAAGAAACGCTCTAAGGCATGATACCGGTAGAACAATCCATAATGATTTTGCTCGCTGTGCATGGCCGGCGCGGTCTGTGTGGGGAAAACACGCACGAATTCGCGCCAGGGGATCATGGCCGGGTCCTGGTATTCCAAGATCAGCGGCACCTCTTGCTTAAAATCATCGAATATCCGCGGCTTGATGTGCCGCCCGTCGTCCTTACAGAAATAGCGTCCATGGTATTGATTCTGGACATAATATTTCCACAATGCGTTACTGTCGATACCGGCGATGACAAGCATCAAGACCGCCGCTGTGACCATGCGCGCTTTAGGCGCAAGCGGTGCGATGAGCACAACAGCAAGTCCAATGAACAAACCGGCAACAATAGCAGCATAACTTCTGACCGGTTCCGGGAAAGTCAGCGCCAGCTTTAATAAGAGGACTAGACCAACGACCAGCACCATGCTTTTAAACCAATGCACATGGCCTTTGATCCGAACAGAGAGGTCCCATACCGCCTGCAATCCTAACGCCACAGGCACAAAGAGCAGATAGGGCATCAACAGGATCGGCATATGATAGCTGCGCAACAAGAACGCAAAAGGATTGGTTAAGGCATTGATCCAGTGCGCCAGCGACAACGGAGAAGAGGGATCAAGCGCGGTATTGGAGAGCACGATCAACCCCATCGCGGCGCCGAACATATATTTCTCCCGTCGATGACTGGCAACCAGACCAAAGAACGCCAACCCAATGATGCCCGCTCCCCAGAATATCCACGATTTCTCCCACCAGTCATTGGTCGTATCGACGACCTTGAACGGAAGCTCCTTAAGGGGGATCAATGTTTCTGATTTTGGCGAGAAATATTTCTTGGGATTAAATATGCTTTTTAAACGCCCCTCTGTCCCATTAATGCCTGAATTAGCCACATAAAAATCTTTCGACAGGGACTTTGACAGCATCCCCGACGGCAGCAAGATCAGCGCCGCCAGCAGCAGAACACCCGCTGTCTTGATCCACAGCATCGGTTCGCCAAGCTTATGCCACTTGATGCTGCGCCGATAGAATATCAATCCGATCAACGCGGCGCTTAAGATCAAAAAATGCACCGGTTCATAAAAATAGCCCAGCGCAAAGAATGGGGAATTGGCGACGCAAATGACAAACACCAAGAATGCTGCCGCCAGATCCCTGGCGCGGAAATGCTCGAAATAACTCACGATAAAATACGCCAGGAGCGGGAAATAGGAATACAGATTATCCGTCAATAATCCAAAATACATCGTCGACGACAAAAATGTATTGAGGATCACAAGGGAAATGACCATGACCGGACGGTTGAGTCTCATGCGGTTAAGCAGACAATACCCGCCGATCGTGCGCAAAAGCATCGTGACCGCATGGAACACAACACTGAAACAATGATGGTAGGCCTGCCCGGGTTCACTATAGAACGGAGAGAACAATAGATAAATAAATGCGGTGATGGCATTGGCTACAGTGTAAAACCCGCTGCTTAAATGGGAATACGCGTAATTAAAACCGTCGAAAGGGTCGAAAAGCTGCACCCCGCCCTGAGAAAAGAATGAAATGATGTTAAAGGTATTCTCAAAAGGGATCTCGGTATCATGATGCCACATGAAGCTCTGGTTATGGAACCAGAACAGGTCCGAGAATAAGAACAAAGAGGCCAGCAAAGACAGGCCAACTGATATTAATACCGTCAGCATAAGCCCGATGATTTTTCTTTAGGGACGCAGAAAATATTGGTCGTCACTTTCTGATTTTGATAAATATCCAGCTCTTTTTTCCTATCAAAAAGAGTGAAACTGTCGGAGGGATGGTCATAGGTTAACAAAAGGTAGTCGCGTTCCTTAAAGAACACCTCCAGCTTGGGAAGCAGATCGGGATTATGCTCGATCAATATTGACGGCCGGGCAACGGCGATCGTTTGCTGCAGTCCCAGCAGCACCTCCAGGTCAAAACCCTCTGTATCGATCTTGATGATGTCTGGCTTTAATCCCAGCTCATCCAGAGGGACAATGTCCACTTTGTATTCCACAATGACAATGCTCTTATCTTTCTGCCCCGGCAAATGCTGCTCTTCCATCGTGGTCATGACATAATCCCGCCGCAGGGAAGCCGCGGTGTAGATCGGCACCCCGTTATAAATAGGGATATACAAGGTCATCTGGGAACGCTCGCGGCCCGCCCCGATCAGTTTGAACTCAAACCGGGTCAGACGGCGTTTTAATTTGCGCAACGCCCGCTCATGGCACAAATTGGGTTCGATGGAAATGATATCGTAGTCGCTGTGGATGTGGCGGAACCCGATCGCGGAGATCCCGTCATTGGCTCCCACATCCAGAAAAAGACCAGGCCCCTGATGCACCAGATGCGCGAAGCCGTAGTAACTTTTATCATGCGGCAACAAGAACGGGATATATTGGAACAGCCTCCGTCCGATAAAGCCAGTATACGGATTGTACCGCAGCAGCCGCGGTATCGCGGAATTGATGCGCCACAAGCGGATGACCTGCCGGCGAAAATCTCTAAACGATCTTTTCAGATTCATGATATATCTTTAGTGGGTAATTACAGGCCCCCATACTAGCAGACAACACAAGGCCATGGCAACACTCTTTCGCGATGGCTTATAACCCCTTTTGGAATATCTCAGGGGAGCTGCCATGCCGCTTTAAATAATCCTCGTACACGATCTTGTCGCGCTCATTCTGGAAAAAACCGTTATAAACGATCCCTAATAAATATTTTCCGCGCTTGATAAAACATTCCTGCCGATCAACGCTTTTTGAGAGCAGGGCTGCCGCGATCAAGAACAGCAGCGCATTGCGCAATAATATCTTTAGGATCATATTTTTTTCCATAGCATTATCCCAGTAATAATGAAAAATACCAAAAGGACCGCCGTCGTTAACAGATAGACCCATTGTCCCCCGGGCGGGTGATAGGAGAACTCCACCCGGTGACGCCCCTGCTCTACCCAAACCCCTTTGAAGGCGCCACTGGCCCGCACAAGTTCCTGATGCCGACCGTCGACAAGAACGCGCCATTGCTGGGTATAAGCGTCATTATAGACCAGCTGCTTTCTCTTGGGCAGATCGACATCGAACACAACGCGGTTGACGTCAAAATGCACGATACGCACCGACGGCTGTGTGCCGTCGATGACCTGACCCGACGAGGTCAGGTCATCGAACAGGTACACTTTATATTTCGCATATTGTGATAACGGCACGTCCCCTAATTGTTTGGAGAGCATGAACACATAGCGCGCCGCGGCCTGTGGGTATCCCACCACCGCCGGGGCGTCGGTCATGCTCATGGCATACCAGAAGTCTTCATAGGGGACAAATTGATAGATGCGGCAGGCGCTGGTGGCCGGCTTATCCGGACGCACCCAGGAAAATCGCGGGACCACATGGGCATTAGGCAATACGCAGCGGAATTCCACGGCGTTTTGCGCATAGGCATGCATGAGCGCCAAGGGCTCAATGAGCATGAGCAGAACCATCCCCCACATCCAGTATCGAAGCGGCCAGACCCATCCGCCCGCATAGTACAGAGAGAACATCGCCGCGCTCAACACCAACGTGATCCATATCGACGGGATAATGCCGCCTAAATGCCATAAATACGCCGCCATGCCGGCGTGGGTTGCCACAATGGCGACAATAGCGAACTTTTTACGGCTGGCATCTGCCGGTTTATATAACAACAGTTCTTTCAACTGCCTAAGCGCGAAGATGATCGCAAGCGGAATTAAGAATGCCCCCAGGAAGAATAAATTTCGGAAATATTTAAAGAAGAAAACGTGGTCGTATAAAAAACGGTGCAGACCGCAAGCGCTGCCAAGCCCGATCAGGCCGATGCCGGTCATCATGGCGACTAACAGCACATTAAAACGGCTGCATTTCAAACCAATGGATAAAACAATCAGAATATAGATCAATACCGGAACGAAGAAAAGCGAATCACTGCCATAGGTCAACTTATCCAAATGGGTGAATAAATACCCAATATCCAAACGTTCCCCAAGTCCGCCGCTGCGGGCGATCTCTTCATAGAGCATGCCGCCCTGATGATTGATGGTGCGGTTATAACACTCCTCGATGGACGAATATTGACAGTGCCGTCCGGGAGAGACAGCGTCGCCTGAAGCATCGAGCATTTTATAGGCCAACAGTGGTCCGGCGGCACAGACAATGCCTGCCGCACAAAGAAAAGTCAACGGCCAATGCTGGAATTTGAATGCGAATGAGCGGATGCAGTAGCTCCATGTTTCTTTGGGGTACAATACAATAACGGCGGCAATGAACACGAACAGCACCGTTAGAAAATAAAACGGCAAATAGGACGAAAGCGCGGCCATCAATGCGCATGTCAGACCAAGCAAATGCCCCCTGGTTTGCCGATCGAAATACGCGGCCAGGAAATAAAAGAACCAAATGGCCGGGACGACGATCTCCAGGAATGTGAACTGGGTGAACATGCTAAGACCAAAGCTGGAGAATAACAGCGCCACGTAGCCGAGATAGGCCAAGCTTTTATCGTTGAGGAGCCTCTTTAATAGAAAATAGAATCCCATGCCCCCGACCCAGAAATACGCGGTCATATACAAAGCGAAGGCGATATTGTACGACAAGCCGCACAGCTTCAAGAGCGGCATCAACAGCGTTACGGGATTGAACAAATTGCAGATCGACAAGGCATAGAACGGATGGCCCAGACTGACGAACGGGTCCCACAAGGGGACAACGCCGTTAAAAACATTATTAAAATAAAATTTGGCCACCCCGTAAATGGTATTGGTGTCCATGTTAAATGGAATGGCTCCACAGATGAGATCCCGGCAAAGGATCATCCACAGAACAAGCGGCCAACCGAATTTGATGACATTGCGCATATCAGCCAAACTACCTCTCTATCCCCTGCTGCTCCATTAGCACAGACAATCGCGGTAAAAGCAGTTTTGCAACGAACGCATTCCCCATTTCCGTATAATGTCCGCCTTTCTGATCGTTGATATTATACATCGCCCTGATCTGTGCTTTTGGCAGCCGCGCGAAATCGTCCGTCAGATCGATAAAAGGGATCCCTCTTTTAAAAAGTTCATCATTGAGAAAGGCGCGCAGCTCCCGGTTGCTGTTATGCCCCATATCCGCGAAATAGGTCGGTAGATACACGACCGCCAAACGGCCGCCTTTACCCTTATTGATCTTATCCAAATCTTCAAAAACAGCCAGCGCCAGCCGACGCTGCTGTGATCTGCTAACCTTAGAGGACTGATACAATGTTCCCATGATCTGCCCCATCCGCCGCTGCAAGACTGACTGCTTGGGGACAGGAATATTCCCTACCGTCAAATTCCCTCCGTGCAACTCCAGAACCGGCTTCTCGTAACCAAGGAACCTTTTACCGAATCTGTTAAAGTCATCATAAATGACGGCGAACACCTGCAGATGATGGTCCAACGGCAGGCCGTCTCGTTTGTACCACAAGTAAGCCTGATCAATGCCGTAGGCCCCCTGCCCCATGTTGACGCTTTCGATGCGCGGGTCCAGCAACGCCAGCTGCTGGCACCAGGCATGGTCATTATCAACCCCATAGGCAAAGGTATAAGAATCCCCCAGGCAAATGACCCGTTTTTTCCCCGCCGGAACAGCGATGGAGAATTCCCTGTCATTACGGAAAGCCTGAGCGTTCGTCCTGATAGAAACGCCTTTTCCGAACGCATCGGAAATATTTAAATTCGGGATATTAACCCATCCCAGATCCTTGTCATAGCGCGTATGCACGAACCGCTGCTTGGGCAAAAGCATCCAGACCAACAATACAATGACCGTGGCTAGGGCCGCCGCAACAAAGGCCAGCACCATCACAGGAAAACCTTTATGGGGACGAGTACTTGGGGGCATAATATTTTTTTGCCATGTCCGGTGTTGAATAATACTCTAACTGCTTCTTGCGCCAATACAGCAACTGGAGCAACAGTTTCAGCCCTTGAACCTGATTGGATTGATAAACATTCTTGCTTTCCCCAGGATCACGTCGAAGATCAAAAAGAGATGTCCTGTTATTACGCAGATCCCGGATCAATTTCCACCCGCCCGCGACGATCGCATCCTGTTTAGCGATAGCCGACTGCACCGTGATGAAGACTGGTTTTGAAAAAGAAGACGGGGCCACTAGTGATTCCCCCTGAAAAGCCGGATGTATCGTCAATCCCAACATTGAAGATAGCGTCGGAGCAACATCCAGAAGTTCCGGATTCTTATAATTTTTGACGGTTATGCGCTCGTTTGATCCCTTGATCAACAACCCGGTCAAAGCAGTTTCATTGAAGAGTTCATTCCCATGGATCGGAGAAGCATGTTCATAAAAGGCCTCTCCGTGGTCGCCCATCAATACAATAATGCTCTTTTCATAGATCCCCTGCTCTTTTAAGAAATTAATAAAACGTCCGATCTGTTCATCCGTATAACGCAACGCACTGAAATACCTGGCCTTTACACCCTTGACCAGAGTGCGTGAATATCCCCAGCCGCTTGGCTTTACTCCCGGATCAGGGGGATGGAATGAGTCGGGCCAGGTATAGGGGAAATGCGAACGCTGAAAATTAAGACCAAGAAAGAACTTATCCTGATGCCTTCCTTTGATCCACGATATGGCCTCATCGACCACCACTCCATCATCGATCTTCCCCGGGGATCTGAACTTTTTCGTATAGGCAGCGAACCCGGAATCTTCGTGGGACATATAATCCTCCCCATGAGAGGCATCGGAATAATAGAACATGTCTAAAGACCCGGTATTCAAATAATTGAACATTCCCCCCCAGGTCTCATTCTGGGCAGAATAGATAGCCGTGTCGAATCCCTGTTGCTTTAATACGTCATAGATGGTAACGCGCGGGAAGCGGCTTTCTCTGGGATAATAATAATGATATCTGGTCCGCAGGGGATATTGTGACGAGAATATCGCGGGCCACGCATAATCGGATTGATTGCTGGTCGTATACGCGCGTAAATACACTCCATCCTGTTTTAAAGCGTACGTGTTGGGCATCACCTGCGCATTGTTCAAAACGTCCCAGCACATGGACTCAATGACTATGACGATCACAGGAACAGGCTTGACGGTCTTGACCTGCATCTTCTGATAATCCTCCCATCCAATAACCTGGGAGTAATGTGTTCTTAAGTGCTCTTGATCATGCGCGCGTCCCAAAAGGATCTCTTTTTGCGGACGGTCCCAGAACAATGTCGCCTGGGGAGAAACACGTAATCTTAAGTCAGCTTTCTGTTTGGGGGTCAACGACGCAAAAAGAATAAACGCGATCGCCATCAACGTGCATAAAACCAGAACACCGATCCCAGCAACTACTCTTTGCCTCACTTCAAGAGCGGTGATGATCTTCTTGAAATAATGACTAAACCTGTTGGTCAAAAGAAAACCAGCGACCGGCGTTAGTACCAGGACGGTCAAAGCCACCCAATACCAGGCAGAGATCTGTCCCATCATCCAGAGGATATCATTGAGGTTATACCAAACAAACCGGATCCCCTCGAAACCAAGAAACTCACCAACGACTAAATATGTCCCCCAACTGATCAAATAAAAGATCGTCCATAAAGAAAAGATCCCGGCGACAACATAGCCTCCCAGCCAAGAACATACGAACACAAGGATGAACGTTGCGAAAAAGACCAGCAGCCAGTTCATCGCCAGGACCGGAACTCCGGCCAGAACAGTGATATTCCTGAAACTGATAAACGCTTTAGGGGAAACAGAAATGAATATCAGGTCGGACATGCCGATCAAACATGCGGCGATCAACGCGATAAACATGCTCCTAATAAAGATCTTGATCATTTATCCCCTCGCGTTGAAACACTTCGATCCCGACAAAACGTTTTTTATTCTCGCGCGAATCCCAGACAGAACGGTAATTTCTTTTGACCCAGTCTACAATGCTTACCGCATAATTTCTACCCAATATCATCCCGGGATACACGCGATTATCTTTGTGGACAATGAGCACATAGTCCGGCGGATCACGTTCTAACGACAATAACAGTTCTTCTTGCCCATACGTGGCCATTTCCGCGGGCATAAAGCTGACATGCGGACCGGTGATCGCATGCCTGGTGAAAAAATTGAGCATTACTCCCTCAGGAAGAACAACATACGTGTCCCTGGGGCCCAAATGATCCTTGGCCCAGAGGAGAAAACGCTCAATATCTTCCGCCAGTCCGTAAGAGGACTTCTTGTCCAGATAAACAACAATATTATTCCCAGAACCAACAGCCTTGTTCCTCGATGACAAATTTTTGAATGAAGAAGAATATATCATCACGCATATCAACAGCAGCAACGCGGATACCAGTCGCCGCGACAACTGTCCCTGACCATATTTCCGCTGCATCTGCTGTGGGACAAAATACACAAAAAGGACCACCCCCATCAGAAATGCCGGCAGCCCATAGACCAGCCCGTATCCCCGGAAGGTGATCATCAGCGGCACCTTGAACAACATCAAGACTGCCCAGAAACAACACACCAGCAGCGGTATCAGACCTGGAATACTCTGCGGCAAGGACGGAACACCTTTCAGTCGACGGAAAAGAGCTGCAGCCAGCACGACAGCCGCCATGGCCGCTCCCCGAAAAGAATCGTACACATAAGGCGTCACACACAGATAAACGATCAAGGCATACATACAAAAACCCGGCAAGATCATCCCCGCAAACCGATATGCCCCTTTATTGTCAAGACCCCCGCGAATACCCCGGCACAACAGATCAATGGCTCCATAAAATATAAAGCCCGCGGCTATTGCCTTTGCCGTTAGAGAGGCATTCCTTTCCCAGCCGAGATATTGTTTTGCGTACAAATAGACACCCGATATTTTCTGCCAATGGGGATTATATCCCACGATGTTCTGCAGCGCCTGTGCCGCTGGGAAATACTGCAAGAAATAACCCCATGCACAGATAACGGGGATCACAAGCCCTAAAAGAAATACAGCATAACTCCGTGCGATCACTGCCTTGCTGCCGCGTCGATCCACCAACATCGCTATACCAACAATAACAGGGATAATGATCGTCAGGAATATCTCTAGACGTGATAAGAGCACCCCGCCTAATAACAGGCCGATCGCGAATACCATCCTTTTTTTAAAGTGTTGCGAAAGAAGATGGAACAGGTTCATTGCGGCCAAAGAAAAGAGAACGGCATAAAAATTGCTGTGAGAATAGGGGGTTAGATAATACATGTTATACCCCATAAAATTACAGACGAACACCATCATGAAACCCAAACTTCCCATGAATGCTGTTGACCGGTTGGTTGTGACATATAAAAAGCGGTAGATCAATGCTGTGTATAAACAAGCCGCCACAAGGTCGATCGTTATCAACATGGCCAGCGACGGGGAGAACAGCTTGAACATCAGCGCGTTCCAATAGGGGGGAAATGCACCAAACAAATAGGCAATGTCCCTGTATAATATTTGCCCTTCGCTTAAGCGCCAAGGGATATACAATTCCCGTCCGAAATCCGTGATCGGGTGGGCCCATTTCCCCCATGTCCTTGCGATGAAATACATCATGACGATCATCAGCACAATGACATCTTGCACAACTCGTCTGTCGATCTTTGCCATGTTTAATCTCATTGATTCCCCATGCGTTTGACCGCCAACCATGCCCCGCAATAACATGCCGCTCCGATCAAGAACACGGCTTTAAATCCCATATGCAGTGCCAGCACCATGGCCAGCACCGATCCTAAGACAGAAAATATCCCGTTGATACCCCACGCCCATACGATCAGCTGCCTGTCCTTCTCCTGCAGCAAATGAACACCCAGCGGGAAACACATCCCCAGCATAGCCCCCAAAGGAACGATGGTCGCGACAGCAACGATGACACGCAGCGGCTGCTGTAAATACATCCAGCGCGCCAGGTGATCGAACATAATTCCCCCCACAAGAACGCCACAGAGGGCGATCGCCAGCAGCACAACCTTAAGCACCTTCTCTTTCATTAGAGGCTTGATCCTTCCTGAGAAGAAGCTCCCCATAGCGCTGCTTAACAGCAAGGCGGTCAACACCACGATCAAGGCGTAAATGGGATGCCCCAGAAAAACAGTCAGTCGCTGTATCAGGGATAACTCAATGAACATAAACCCCGTTCCCAGCGCTGCAAAATAAAGCAAATTCACCCGGCATTGCAACAGCGTGCTTAAACGTGTACGGCGGTAAACTAACAACGGCAGAAAGACCATGATCAGGCTAAGCACCGCTACCCCCGCACACAATCCATACAATATCGGGATAGCGCGTCTTCGGGCCGCATGTTCATTGGCATTGAACACAAATGAATCCTTAAATCGGTCCATGTAGAAAAAAAATGGTTTGTCGTCCGTGGATGGGCTGATGATCCGGGGATACCGCGCCACCAGATCATCCCTCCTGTCTTTCCCGAGGATAAGCTTGCGGTAAAATTCCGACCGGGGAAGCGCGCTCATTGCTGCCTCCGGCAAGAACGGCGCGTAAATGATCTTAAAACCGTTACGGGATGTAAAATCCCTGATCCTGGCCACATCTTCCCTGGTGAATCCGCCGCGTTTGTACATGACATTGGCTAGCCCCACCGATCCCCGATACTTGTAGCCCAACACAACGACGAACTGGTCCTTAAGGTCTTTTTCCCCTCTCTCCTGCAGCGTGTCGATCATCGTGTTCACTAAACGCAAGCCTTCATCAAAATCATCATACCGGGTGATGCTCAGTATCCCCTGCGGGTTTAAATGACGCACATAATCCCAGACCGCTTCTCTGGTGTACAAGGTGTTCTCGGTAAAAATATACGAATTGCTGGCCGCGGCCTGATTCCCCCAGCTCTCAACCATGGAGATATTGATCACATCGTACAACTGTTGGGTACGGGCAATGAAATTCCTCCCCTCCTGCACATGAAAAGTAACGCGGGAATCCTCAAAGATGCGGCCGATATAATCCGAAAAATCCTTTGTAACGATCTCCGCAGTCACCGGATTGACCTCAACCGCCGTGATATGGCCCTGACCCGAGAGCAACGCTGCCAGCAAATTCCTCCCTCCGCCTGAGCCGATGATCAAGGCTTCATCGCTCTTCTTGAGGACAAAAGCCATTTCCTGAAGACCGTAAAGCCTGGTCCTCAGCTGGGTTGGCGGAAGCATCGGGTCATATTTGAACATTGCCGCCGGTGCGCCGGAATTATTCTCAATGGATAATGTCCCGCTGTCATGGCGGGTCGGGCTGTACACCGTCGTACGCGCGAACGGCGACCATTTCTCGAACAAAAGAGGTTTGTCCTCCACCTGGAACGCTTTCTCCCCATAACTTTTCACGGCCCTGATCTTAAAGATATGCCACGCGTCATTGTTGATGAATAATACCAGCATCACTCCCGCTGATAAAAGCAGCGCCAGGCGTAAGCCCTGATGCGATGCCTGCACATAGGCTGCCCATAAGGACAAAAATGAAATGAGAAACACAACAGCGATAGGGCTGACCCAATATAACAGCGCCATGACCAGAAGGCTTGCCGCCGCGGCGCCGATCAGATCACAGAAATAGACAAATCCGATCCGTTCCTGTTCTTTGAACAAAATGATATTTAACGCCATCCCTGCGGCGAAGAACGCCGCCGCCAAAAACACCAGCTGGAGCATCGCGATCGCATAAAATCCGGCCGTGTTGAACGCCACTTCCTGAAAATTGATATTTAAATGAACAGCAACGGATAATGGCGCAAGCAAGGCGAACAGGGCTGCAAAAATAATAAAATACCGCCGGCTTTGTGTTTCTATGACACGCGGCCAAAAAACAAAACAGGCGATCGCGGCTGCCGTCATCCCCAGCATCGAAAGCGAGATCACCAGAAAAGCAAAATGATACCACAGGGTCACCGCCAGAATGCGCGTGACGCATATCTGGAACAAGATGGCCGAAAACGAAATGACACCGACGGTGACTAAATTCCTATTCATGCCCCTGTATTTCCTGACGTTTGAAGACCGTTATGCCTGCATACCGGTTGGGGATAACCCTGGAATCCCAGACCGGCGAATACCGCGTCATGACCCACTGATAAAGACGCGGCGCGTAATTCTTCCCAAAAACCATATCCCCGTAAGCCGTATTATCCTTATTCACAATGACCACATAATCAGGCGGAACATCCTTCAACCCTGCCAGCATACGTTCTTCCGTGAACGTTGCCAGTTCCGCCGGCATAAAGGTGATGTGCTGGCCCGTTATCCGGTGACGGGTCAGGAAATTGAGCATGACCCCCTCGGGCAGGACAACATAGGTGTCATTGTTCCCCAAATGATCCCGCGACCAAGAAAGGAATTTCTCAATGTCGGTCCCAAGCCCGAATGGCAATGGGTAATCAATGGTCCGCAATGCATTGGCTCCCTGACCGACAGCCTTCAAACGCAGCGACAAGTTATTCAACGAAGACGCCAACACCCGACAGAACAAAAATGTCAGCAGCAGCGCTGCCGCTATTGCCGCAATACGCCCCTGGCCGTAAAGCCTTTGCGCCCGCTGCGGCAGAAGATACGCGAAAAGAACGACCGCTGTCAGCATCGCCGGGATCCCGTAGATCAAGCCGCTGCCCCGGACAACACATTTTAAGGGGATCTTCCCCAGCATGAAAAGCCCCCAGGCACACAACACCCAAAGGCACAATGTTCTGATATTATCTTCCAATCCAGTGGAAGACTGGAATCTTTTATAACAAAAAACGACCAATACGATCTGAAGGATGATCTGCCCCCGAAACACATCATACACATTCTCACCCGTGCAAACATATAGAACCCCTGTATATAACAACACAGAAAGACCGCACATCAACAGTGCTTTCAACCGCTCTTTGCTCTTTTGCCATAACATCATGCCCCGGCAGCATATCTCAATGCCGACGATCAATAACATGCTGCCTCCCAACGCCATGGCCATCAGCGTGACATTCTCCCGCCACGCCGCATATTGCTTGGCATACAGTGTTGTTTGGGCCACCTCTCGCCACTGAGGGTTATAGCCTATAATAGAAAAAAGTGCTTCTAAGGGCGGCAAGTGTGCCACAAAATACACCCAGAACACAAATACCGGAAAGAAAATGCCTGCCACCGCCGTGCCGATATAAGCGAACGCTTTATTTTTTTGTACTGAATATTTCCAAAAATACAACCCTAAAGCCGTAAAGATCGCCAGCGCCGCGGCCAGGAATATTTCCAGCCTCGATAACAACGCTCCAGCGAGAAAAAGCCCCAATAAAAAGAATGCCCTGTGCTCCAATATCCGCAACAACGACGGCAGCACATTTAACGCGCACAAAACAAAAAAGACCGCATACGCGGCATTATGCGAATAGGGGGCCAAATAATACATATTGTAGGCCATGTGCAGATTGCAGACCGCCAGCAATAAAAAACCAGCCGCGCCCAAAAGCGCGGTCAAGCGATCGGCGGACAGAAGCAGGAACCGGTACACCAAGAACACATCCGCCAGGGCCAGGAGGGTGTTGAATCCCGTCAAGGTGGCGATCGATGGGCCGAACACTTTAAAAAGCAGCGCATTCCAATAGGGCGGAAAAGCACCGAACAGATAAGCCAGGTCCTTATATAAGACCTCCCCCGCGGTGATACGCCAGGGGACATACACCTCGCGGCCGTAATCAATGATCGGATGAGCCCACCGGCCCCAGGTCACGGCCACAAATCCACCCAAGACCATCAGAATAAATGCCGCATCCAGGGCTATGTCCCGTTTATTCTTATCCATTACGTTTTATCATGATCTTCGTTGATAGACCTCAATTGAAAAATTCCCCGGCCTTTTTTCCCGGGAGATCCATACCCGCTGATAATGTTCTTTCAACCAACCGACTATCTCAAGCGCATAATTCTGCCCCAGGACGATCCCTCCGTATTCAGCATTGCTTTTATGGACAAGCACCATGTATTCCGGCGGATCTTCCGTCAATGCCCCCAACATGCTTTTCTCGCCAAAGGTGACCATCTCCGCCGGCATAAACGTTAAATGCCTGCCGGAGATCTTATGCCCCGTTAAAAAGTTCAGCATGATGCCTTCCGGCAGGACCACGAAGCGCTCGCCGGCCTTAAGATTTTCTTTGGCCCATTTCAGGAATAGATCCACATCATCACCCGCGCCCCACGGTGAAGTCCTGTCCAACGCCCACAGCGCATTGGGACCCAGACCGACTTTCTTTTGTCTCGCCCCAAGCCCATGGATGGACGCGCCAAACACCTGGATTCCGACGCTGACAAGCAAGAATAAGACAAACAGCTGACTGACAGCGCCCGACTTATAGCGTTCCTGCATGATCTGCGGGACCACCTTGACCCAGACGATAACTGTGACAAGCCCCGCGGGCATGCCGTAAAAAAGCGCGTAATTGAATAATTTCATCGACAGCGGCACTTTAAACAGCATCAGCCCGGCAAAAAGACAGAACATCAGCATCAGCAGCGCCCTGGTGCGGCTATCCGCATCCTGCGCTTGACGCATTTTTCTATACGCCAGAATACCGGCTAAGATCACACAAACGGCCGCTCCACGAAAGATCTCATGCGCCCAGCCGTGATTGACCGCATACAGCACAGCCCCATAAACCGTAAAGAAATACGCCCCCAGAACAAATACCTGAAAATGATCCCTCCCCGCGCGCCGCAGCAAAAACGCCTGACCAAGCGCGTTCAATCCTAAATACAACGCCGCGTATGCTCCCAGAACGATGCCCAACATCTGCAGGTTCATCGGAACATGGATAAGCCCGGCCAGATTTCTATACAAATAGATGCCAGACACCTGCTGCCACTGTGGATTAAACCCGACGATCGACATTAACGCTTTTGACACGGGCATATGCATCGAGAAATATATCAAAAACGGCAGGACCGCGATCGTAACCCCCGCCAACACCAGCATCCAGTTCCGGAACCTTTCCCGCAGCGCCATGTTCTTGGCACAGGCATCGATCACCAGCCCGAACATCGATGCGATGAATATGATGATAAATAACTCCAGACGGGACAACAATGCCGCACCTAAAAGAACCCCTGTCAATAAAAGCCAGCGCTTACGCTGATCCTTAAAATACTTCTCCAGTGTGTTAAAGATCGCGAGGGTAAACAATCCAGCATAGAAATAACTGTGAGAATAGGGGCTTAAATAATACATGTTTGAACCAAACGGCAGATAATCAAAAGCAAAAAGAACTAAAAATGATGCCGCAGCAGCTAATGCGGATAACCGGCACCAGACAAGATAGAAAAATCGGTAGATCAACGCGGTCATCAGGGCGACGACCAAAAGATCAAATTGTTGGATCGTCTGTAAGGAAGCTCCAAAGAATTTAAACAGCAGCGCATTTAAGCAGGGCGGCAAAGCACCAAAAAGATAAGCCAGGTCTTTATAAAGGACCGCCCCCTGATCGATCGCCCAGGGGATGTAGACTTCCCGGCCAAAATCATTGACCGGATGGGTCCACTTTCCGCCAGTCAATATGATAAACACAACGGCTACGGTCAAAAGGACCGCGGCATCCCACAACAATCCTGTTTTTCGCGGCGACATGGGCCTACCTCTTCCGCTCTTTTTTCTGATACACTGACATCAGGAAACTATCTTTCTTCTTGCTCCCCGACCTCCATACTACGGTATAGTTATCCTTTACCCATCTATACACATCATTTAAATAATTCACGCCCAGGTCCAGTCCTCCATAGGCATTTGTCTGCTTGACGACAACCACCACATAATCCGGCGGGGACATTTTTAGTTCTTGAAGCATGCTGGCTTCACCAAAAGTCGTTACTTCCGCCGGCATATATGTGACATGCCGGCCGGTGATCCGATGCCCCGTCAAAAAGTTGAGCATTATTCCTTCCGGCAAAACAACAAACGTATCTTCAGGGGCAAAGTGTTCCCGGGACCAGTCCAGAAAACTTTTCACGCTGCCGCCGGAACCAAAAGGCGCGGGACTATCAAACGTCCATAGCACATTTTCCCCTCTCCCAACCAGTGTTTTCTTGCTGGATAACCCTCCCCATGAAACGATCCCGACGCGCACCATGACCAGCACCAGCAGCGCGCAAACTAATAACGCAACCCAATTCCTCCCGCCTGGATACTGTTGATATCTTTCCGGCAGATAATACACACATCCGGCAACGAACATCAACACCCCAAACATCCCGTAGATCAGCGCATAGTCCTGCAAGGTCAACTGTAATGGGACCTTGAACATCAGCAAGAACGCGAAGACAGCCAAAACCACAATTGACAAATGCCTGTCGCGGCAGGCACATTCTTTGTTCTGGCAAATATTGAACAGGCTGATCCCGATCAACGCCGCCACTACCGGGATCGCGCCTCGAAACACACCCCGGGCATATATATCACTGATATAGAACGCGACCCCACCGTAGACCATACAAAAGATCGCGAAGGAGAAAACACCTTTCAGCCATTCTTTCTTACTGAAGCTTAAACGAGCGATCAGCATCAGATGAAATGAAGCATACAGCGCCGCATAAACCAGCAAATTGCGGATCATCCAGAGCACATTTAACTCCCAGTTGTTCCACCCTCCCAAGAATTGATAAAAATACAGATCCCCTACCTCACGCCATTGAGGATTATACCCAATGATGGAAAGAAACGCGGGTAAGGGCGGTAAATACATTAAGAAATACGCCCAGAACAAAGCGATCGGGGTCAATAATCCCCCGATAAAACACCCCATATAATACAGCGTTTGCCGTGATCCTGGTTTTAACCGCTGGAGATAAAAGGCAAACCCGATCAACAATGCCACGAAGAATGCTGCCGCGATCTCCAGCCGTGATACAACAACCCCGCCGACGCAAATCCCTAAAAAAAATATCCAGGCCCTGCTTGGACGCATGAGAAAACATTGCCAGATATTGACCGCCGCTAATACAAAAAGGAACGCGTAAAAATAACTGTGCGTGAATGGCGATAAAAACGCCATATTGGATTCATAATAATAAAAATCCATGACAAACAGGATAAGAAAAGAGAGGGTGACCATGAAGGCTGTCAAGCGGTTCATGGTGCAGTAGAAAAAACGATAGATCAATGCGGCGCAAAGAAAAACTACCAACACATCCACAACATGGATCGTCTGCAAAGACGCGCCAAAGATCTTAAATAGCAGAGCATTCCAGTAAGGAGGCAAGGCACCGAAAAGAAATGCCAGGTCTTTGTAGAGAACGGCCCCCTGATCGATCGCCCAGGGGATATAAACCTCTCGGCCGAAATCAACGATCGGATGGATCCATTTGCCCCAGGTGAAGGATACGAAGATTAGAAGGAAGATCGACAGGAAAAAGCCGTCAATGAGGACATCTTTTCTGCGCACGGACATGCTTTTATTCTGCACATATTTAAAGCGATATCAATGCTAAAATGGATTCAATAGATATCAATACCCACATCCGCCTGAGCCGCCGCAGACGCCGCAATTATCTAAGACCGCCCCACCGTTGCAGACACCATTGCAATCAAATGATCCTCCGGCACAACAGCTGCTGCCGTCTCCACCGCACTGACCGCAGGCATCTACGACCGCGCCGCCGTTACAAACACCATTGCAATCCACTGTACCCGCGCAACCCCCGCAGCCACCAGGTCCACCGCAAACTCCGCAGTTATCCACGACCGCGCCGCCATTGCACACACCATTGCAATCCACTGTCCCCGCGCAGCCCCCACAGCCACCAGGTCCACCACAAACTCCACAGTTATCCACGACCGCGCCGCCGTTGCAAACGCCATTGCAATCATAGACACAAGGCGGTGGCGCGCATGATGAACCATCCCCTCCGCACACACCGCACGCATCAGCCGCATAGCATGCCCCCGGGCTGCCGCACGGCGTTGCTCCTGAACATGGCTCTGGTTCAGCAAGACATCCATTACAATCCACATAGGTGATCCCGCAGCCATCTGTACATTGACTGCATACCGTGACATTAGGCGCCCCGCATACCGGAGCACTTGGTGTACAACCCGGCCCTGGACCGCCGCACACGCCGCATGCATCCGCCGCATAACACGCCCCCGGGCTGCCGCACGGCGTTGCCCCCACGCATGGACAGGTATTCCCGCTACCGCCGCAGACACCGCAAACATCAATCTGCGCACCGCCACCGCAAACACCGTTGCAATCGGTGACCGCACTGCCGCCGCAAGTCCCCGCACAATCAGTGACCGCGCCACCGTTGCACACGCCGAAACAATCAATGACGCCAGCACAGCACGGCGCTGTTGTCGGACAACTTTGATTGCCACAAAAAGCGCCCGCCACAGAGGCCCCATCATGATCGCGAGTGCACGTTAAAGGTGCCACAGGGCCTCCCATATACCCGCATCCGGATGGACACGCCGGATATGTCCCGGTATATGTTGTCAACGCGCAGCCGCCCGGTATCACATGATATGCCGCCCCGCACTGCGCCTGGCATTTGGTTGACGCGTCGCAACCGCCAGCTTCCACATATGTCGTTGGCGGAGGCATGGCCGTGAAATTAATGTCCTGGCCGGCACAGAACGATGAATTCGCATCATTTGAACCGCAGGTGCATAGCGTATAATCTGTGCATGGCCGGGTGCTGTTGCCCCCATCAAGCAAACTACAGTCTTTCCCTTTATAGGGACTTGCATACACACAGGTCCGCGTTTCTGTACCGAAGCCGCAGGTACTAGGCACACAAGCGCCCCACCCTGACCATGTTCCGTCGACACAATCATTTAAGGAAACCGTCCCCCCATTATTGCTTGATGCCCAGGAAAGAAAATTATTCCATTCCCCCATGCTCTTGGCGGGGATAAATAAAGTCTTGCCATTATTGACCGTGATGTACTTGCACGGCGTTCCCCAAGAATCTAATTTTGTCGGGGTCGCTGAAGCTTTGCAGGATTTATTGGGATTCTGTGAGCAGTCCCCTGTCGGGTTTTGCTCAGGATCGGCGCCGGGAGCTGTACTCGTGGTTTCACTGTCACCTTCAACTGTATGGGCATTCAGAGAATCGTCGCCGTAGATAATTGTTGCCTGAAGGTCTTTGACAAAAAAAACAGCCGCGCTCAAAAACAGCATGACTAATAAAACTGTGATTGTGCGCATTGTCATTTTTTCTCCTAGCACTTAAAGTTTAGACCTTCCTAGTCTAAAATCAAGGCTCAAATCCACTTTTTAGGCAAACGCTTTCTTTTATAAACTTTAAAAATTGATCACGCCTTTTTAACCAGAACAGCAGAGACATACATTCGTTCTACCCAGAACAACATGGTTATCAAAAATAATTGATGGGATCTAATAACTGAAAATCCTTAATCTGGAGGAGGCGGACATGCTCCGCAATCAGCGATACAGCCATCACAAACTTCACTACCCACGCAATATCCGTCACCACAACTTGTCGGACAATCGCCAAGGCAATTGCCGGGGTTCTCCGGGGCATTGCAACTGCCATCGCCGCAATAATAATAACCGCAATCTGCTGGGCAACCAGCGATCGTTTCCCCATTGCAGGACCCATCGCCGCACGTAACCGGACAATCAGAAGCAATACAGCATTGGATGCTTGTATTATCGCCCGTGCACGCGTCATAAGAGCATGTTACGGAGCGCGAGCGTGTCCCTTCCGATCCGCCACCCAGACTGCGTGTCCGGCATGGCGAACAGCTGCCATACGCCCCCAATGTATAGGGCCCCTGGCAGTAGGAAGAGACTCCGGTCCATGTCCCATTGTTGCACGTTGCCGAGATCCAACCAGTTTCCGATCCGGTGCTATCCGTCGCAGTCCCCGTCGCACCATGCGCCGCGGATGTTGAACCCGAGCATCCACCTCCCCAGGTTCCGCTAAACGTGCATCCCGCGCAGGCCCCTGTGACTTTCGTACAGCCCGTTGAACTACCGCCGTTTGTGCACGTCCAATTCTCCGTAAGTCCTCCGCATGCTTTTGGACCATCATACCCCGATGGTGAACCTGTCGAACAGGTATTGGCACTGCCGCCGCAAACGGGACAAGCCGCGTTCGGATTACTGCAAGACTGCGATGAACACCATGAATTATCACAAGACCATGTAGCTGACCCGCCGCATCCGCCTGCACTATACCCCGATGGGGTTCCAATCCCACATGTATTCGAGCTGCCTCCGCAAGTCGGGACGGCAGGGTTGGGATTGCTACATGCTTTAGGAGTACACGTTGCATTGGAACATGTCCATGTCGCTGACCCGCCGCAGGCACCAAGAGCATATCCCGACGGCGTTCCTATACCGCAGGTATTATTGCTGCCCCCGCAGGTCGGATTGGCAGGATTCGGGTTACCGCAACTAGTATTATACCCCCCGTTACTGCACGTCCAGGAGGAAGAGCCATCACATACGCCGGCACTATATCCCGACGGACTTCCCAAGTTGCAGGTATTATTGCTGGCCCCGCATATCGGACAGGCAGCATTCCCATTGCTGCAGGCTTGAGTATAACCTCCATTATTACAATTCCAAGTGGCGGACCCGCCGCACACCCCGGCACTATACCCCGCCGGTGATCCCACGCCGCAAGTATTATTGCTGCCGCCGCAGGTCGGACACGCGGCATTGGCCTTGCTGCACCCTAGTGAAAATGCACCACTGACGCATGTCCATGTTGATGTCCCGCCGCAAACATCCGCGTTATAGGATGTCGGTGATCCCACAGCGCAAGTGTTAGCAGAACCGCCGCAAGACGGACAGGCCGCTGTTGTGCTGGTACAAGCGATCGAAGCCGAACCGCTGCTGCACGTCCAATTCTCTACACTGCCGCCGCAGGCTTTGGGACCGTCATAACCTGAAGGTGCCCCGGCACTGCAAGTATTCGGGCTGGCGCCGCAAACTGGGGTAATATTACAAACCGCACCGTCTCTAAAATATCCGCTGTTGCAGGTGGCCAAACAGGGGCTGGCCGAACAAGCGGCGACAAGCGTATAGCTTTGATTATGCGCAGGAGGCGTCAGGGCATTACATGCCGTCGCATTAGCCGTCAGGGGCGCGCAGGTATTGATCGCGCAGCCGCCTGCGATGGTGTGATAATTCGCCACACAGGCCGCCTGGCACTTTGTCCCGTCGCAGCCACCTAAATTAACATAGGTGACGGGCGGCGGCATGGCCGTAAAGCCGCTGTCGGATCCGGCGCAAAATGTCGAATTGGCGTCTTTCGCCGCGCAAACACAGGTGGAATAATCCGCGCAGGCCCTGGAGCTGCCCCAGGCATCCAGCGCGCTGCAATTATTGCCTTTCCAATTGGAGGTGTACACGCACAGGCGGTTCTGCGTCCCGGCAAGCGGTCCGCAGGCCGGAGAACACCCGCTCCACACCGTCCACATCCCGTCGCTGCATCCATGGAGGTCCACTTGCCCGCCATTCCTGAGCGGATTTCCCGCCCAATCCATGAACGACTTCCATTCATTGGATGTCCTCGCCGGGATAAAAACTGTTTTTCCATTATTAACGGTGATATATTTGCACTGCGTTCCAACAGCAATATTGAAAGCGGGAACATTCAATTTTACGGGAGTAGCGGAGGCCCGGCACGAACTATATGTTTCAGATGAACAATCCCCTGATGTTGCCGATGGCGTTTCGATGACGGTATTGCCGACCCCCATGGCATTGGCATCAAAATGGCCGGAAGGATCAGCGTAATAAATATCCGCGATCGCCGGCCGGCAAAAAAAGAAACCCGCACCCAGAAGCAGCATAACCATCATTATGTAGGCAGCGCGCGTTTTCATAATCTTTTTATAAATGCTAATTAAAGTTTACTACTGTCCAACAATAAAACAAGTGCTGGATCATATTATTTCTGCAAGCGCTTTCTTGACGCCCCCGGCTTTTCCCACTAAAATGTCCCCGTGTTTAGCTCCCCTAACATCCGTTTTATCTTTTTTTGCGCTCTCACTTTTATGGCCGGCGTCATCATCTGCTGGCCATACCATAATTTCCAAAGTTTCATTGCCCAGGGGGACCATGGCCGGGACCTGTATGCGGCCGCGGCTGTCTTACGCGGAGAAATGCCCTACAAAGATTTCTGGTGGGTCTATGGACCGCTCATGCCCTACTATTACGGGCTGATGTTCAAACTCTTCGGGGTGCACATCCCCAGCATTCTTTTGGGACAGATCATCCTGAATATCGGCGCCGGCTTAGGGATCTTCCTTTGCCTTGCGCGCCTGTTCTCGCCTGCGGCTGCTTTTCTGGGAGGCTTATGGTTTTTGACCTACCGTCAGGATTTCTTCTTCACCTATAATCATGCGGGTGGAATATTTTTCATCACCCTGATCATGTGGGCGCATTTGGCCTACATCCAGAAGCAACAGAATAAACACATTTTCCTATCTCTTTTGTTCATATTCATTTTGGGTCTGATCAAAATAAATTTCGCCATAACCGCACTTTTGGCAGGAGCTGTTATTATTTTTATCACCAACCGCCTCGCCGATCATCCTTTTGGCATCCAGGAAAAGATCGCGTACACGCTTAGTTTCATCGCCCTGCCCCTGCTGTGGTTTGCTATTTACTCATTCTTCTTACAAGGGTTGACCATTCATGAGATACGCCAATGCCTGCCGTATCTAGGCGGCGATGAACCCTACAACAGCGTCGGTCCCCTGCAAACCATTCCGCAATGGGCCGCGATCATTGTCCATAATATCCGTTCCAGCTGGATCAGCCTGGCGCTGTGCGCGCTGATCCTTTTGTCAACCGCGCAAACATTGATCTTGATCGTTAAGCACAAGAACAAAACCCTAGCTCTTATCATCATTTACGCAATATTGTTTTATGCGCTTAATATGCACGAATTCATCAAAAGCGGGGTATTTTACCGACTCTTTTGGACGCAGCCACTGTCCATATTGTTGACATTTACGGTCATTGCCGCAGCCACACAACAGCTAAACAAAATGATCAAAGCGTTGCTTTTAGGGGCGCTGTTTGTCATCGCGGCTTTTACTATTTCCCAAAACTCTGCGCTTATCCAGTCATTCAAGAACCCGGCCCATTATCTGGGCAGCGACCGTGGGCATGTGTATGTCAGCAATGACCGCAACTGGATGCAGACGGTGGTACTGTCGACAAAAACAATAAACACAGCACTTCGCCCCAACGAGTCTTTTCTGGCTTTGCCCTATGATTGTTTATACTATTATTTAACAGATCGGAGATCTCCGACGCGGCAATTGATATTCTTTGACCATATCAAGATCCAACCGGAACAGGAAGCGCGGATCATCGCGGAACTGGAGAACGCCAAAACTTCACTGGTATTGCTCTCCAGCCGACAATCCTCCCATGAACACGGGCTAGGCACGCTTGGCGTCACCAACTGCCCGATGATGGCCCAATACATCAATACTAATTTCACGCCATATGCCAGGATCGGCGACTGGGTCAATGAACCCGGCTGGGCCTGGAACCACGGCACGTACATTTTTAAACGCAAAGAACCCTCCCATGAATAAACGCTGGACATTCTGTTTGCTGGTCGTAGCCGCTGTTCTTGTGATGGGATCTTTTAAGCTCAACTTCTATCCGCAATTATCTCAAGGGGACCACGGGCGCGACCTGTACGCGGCGCAGGCTGTGCTGCGGGGTGAGCTGCCTTATAAGGATTACTGGTGGGTGTATGGGCCGCTGATGCCCTATTTCTTCGCGTTATTCTACAAGGCCGCCGGCTCGACCATTGTTGGCTTCCTCGTCGGCGATCTCTTATTGAAAACCGCCGGGGCCGCATTTTTTTATCTGGCCTGCGAACAATTCATCCCCGCATTCGCGGCATTCTTATGCGCGATCTGGTTCGCGCAGTCACAGCCGGATTTCTTTTTCACCTTCAATCACAGCGGCGGGATCACCTGCGAACTGTGGATCATCTTCATGCTCTTCGCGTTTCTCAAAAGCAATGCCCCGCGCTACCTGTGGATGGCCCTGCCGGCTGTTCTTCTGTATTGCCTGGTCAAGATCAATTTCGGACTGGCCGCGTTTACCGTTGTCATCATGACCGCCCTATTCTCCAAAGTGACGGACAAAAAATTCTATTCTGCCGGGGCGGCTGTTCTGGGACTGACCGCACTGGTCTATTGGTTCTTGCTTAAAGACCTTAACATCTTTGAGATCCGTCAATGCATGCCGTATTTTGGCGACGACCAGCCTCATCATTTCCCGCCGACAATGACCATTCCTTATTATTTCACCCAGCACTGGCTGACGCTGGTGCATGCCTGGCTGGACCTGACGCGGACATTATCCCCAAACGCTGCGGCATCCGGATTCGGGATATTCCTGACGTCTTACAGCATTCTCAATGTGCTGCATCACCTGATCCTGCATGCTGCCACAGGTTTCGGCCTCTGGCAAATATGGCGGGACAAGATCAACCGTTCTGTCTTGACCAAAGCCCTGCTGATCTTAGGGATATTCTTTATCCTCAATTTCCATGAATTCGTCGTCAGCGGCGTGTGGTACCGCACCTACTGGTCGCTGCCATTCTTATTTATGTTCCACGCGCTGATGATCGGTACAGCCTTCCGGTTCTTTCCGACGGCAGCCCGCTGGCTGATATGGCTGCTTTGGGGCAGTTTGCTTGTGATGCATATGATCGTCAGTTTCTTTACCACCCAGCAGCAAAAGACCCCTTCCCGTTTCCTTAACTCACCCTATGCGCAAGTATATATAGGGAATGAACCAGAATGGACGCAAACGGTAAATGCGGTGAGCGCCTTCTTAAACCAAAATCTAAAACCTGGGGAAACATTCTTTGCCCTTCCTTATGATGACATTTATTATTACCTGACCAATAAACAAAGCCCCACCCGCATGCTCATTTTCTTTGACCACATCAAGATCTCTCCCGCTCAGGAGATCAGTATTATTAAGGAAATTGAAAGCAAGAACGCGGCCTATGTCGTGATGTCTAACCGCATTGCCTCAAGCGAACGGGGACTGGGGATATTTGGCAAGACCTACTGCCCTTTGATCGCCGCCTATATCAACCAAAAATACACACCCCT
The DNA here is from genome assembly GCA_964520655.1 of uncultured Planctomycetales bacterium. GTDB lineage: Bacteria > Omnitrophota > Gorgyraeia > Zapsychrales > Fredricksoniimonadaceae > JACQQW01. Next base: position 3,656 of record CAZFNI010000007.1, on the reverse strand, counting down.
TGCCCGGCAAGGTGGTGATTGGCAAAAAGAACCCGGTTGGGGCAATAATCATGGGGTTTTGCTGCTTAAACGGAAATAATTACAAAAAAATTTTTTATATAAGTCTACATAATTGATAGGGATATAAATTATTGCTCCCTAACTCATTGTATAATAATGTGTTGCAATCCATGCTCTTTTTTCCGAAATCGCTTTCTTCCGTCGAGAAAAACTTGCAAAATCTAAAAAATCTGGTATATTTATCATTGTTTCCGGGGTTATTGTTCTGATTATCTCAGCGTTTTCATTCTACGCATTATACCTGCTGATTTAACAATATCTTTTAATCTATTTTTAAAGGAGTTTTTATGAAAAACCGTCTTGCTGTTCTATTGTTGTCTGTTGTGTTCGTTGCACTGGGAGCGCCTTTGTCCCACGCTTTACCGCTTGATCTGACCACCGCGGGCGCCAGCGGCTACATCAACGATGCGTTCTTCCAACAGATCGCACCCAAAGCAACTGGTACGGGTGTTATCAATTCTTTCGTTCAAGTCGGCGCGAATACCAATGTCACCCAAGCCTATAACACAACGGTTAACGGCGTTCTTAATAACGGTAGTTCTGATGTGTTTAACCATGCCTTGCTGTTAAGCGATGTCCCTGTGGTCAATTTGGGCGGAAAGAACTATAGACAATTCTTTCTGGACATCAACCAGAACAGCGCTCACCCGCTGCTTTCTCTTGATGAGATCCAGATCTTCCAGTCCAGCGCTGCTAACCAGAGCGTGACCACGTTCTCTTCCGGCATCTTGAACCTCGCCAGCAGCAATCTGGTCTATCAATTAGACGCGCTTGGCGATACTTATATCAAAATGGATTATTCACTGAACCACGGCAGCGGTTCTGGGGATATGTTCGCTTACATCTTAGACAGCAAGTTCACCAGCAGCAACCCCTATGTTTACCTGTACTCCAAATTCGGCCAGAATTATGCCAACAATGCCGGCTTTGAAGAATGGGCGACATTAAAAACGAAAACAGACGGCGGCGGTGGCGGCACATCCGTTGTTCCTGAACCTGCCACCATGGCATTATTCGCCCCGGCATTATTGGGCATGGTCGTACGCCGTAAGAAGCTCCTGGCGTAAACCGCAAGCAATCCTTAAAACAAAAAGCGGCCTGAAACTCAGGCCGCTTTTTTTGTTATGCGCGATCGACATTGCCTATCAAATCAACCAACATTAAATCAAAACTATATTTCTAGCACATTTTGTCCAATGGCCTCAATTGACTCGGATCAACTACCCGGGCATGACTTTCATAAAAACCATCGCAACGACCCGCAGCACTGCAATTCTTGCACATGGGAAGCTTTATCTTGACCCTATAGGAAGGCGTGTAGGCTTCGCTGCTGCGGTAAACCTCTGGTATTGAATACGTCGGCGCCGTCACCGGTGGTGGCGTATGATTGATGAACATCTTGTGGTAACGGCCGATCACACAATACGGGACATCATGGATCTGGACGGGTTTGCCGCATCCTTCCGCCAGAGGGATAAAATCTTTAAAGAACCGTCCCAATTCAGGCCAGGCAACCGTGAATGTCTTAGCAAACTCCACATCCGTAATGCAAGCCAAGCCAAATCTAATTTCGGAAGCGTAACGCGCCATCAGTTTAAATGTATCCAAAGATCCCTGAATATTGTGTCGAAAAAGCAATGACGTCAGTATTAGCCGCATCCCAGGAGAACATTCCTTAACGTTGTCCAACCCCCTCATGGTTTGCTCAAAGCTTCCTTTCCGTCGTGTCACAGCCTCGTGAACTTCTGCCCGCGCACCATACACGGGGATCCTTAACGTGTCCAGTCCAGCCTCGACTAGATCCTCAACAAGCGACCGTTTCTCTAAGAGCCTCCCGTGAGTTGACAGGCACACCGAGACAAACCCTAGCTTTTTCTTCAATATCCGAATGAATGCCGCGATCTTTGGATATTCAATAGGATCAGCTCCAGAGATCTCTACATGCCCGACCAACATCAGACGCAACTCCAGGGCCTGACGCAAGGCATATTGGCCAATGCGCTTCATCTCATCGGAACTAATGTTGCGCAGAACCCCTGAGTTAGCGCAAAAAAGGCAGGCATTCGGACAAGAATTGATCTCGATAATGATGGCATGTCCCATAGTTCTCTCCGCAAGGATATTACCAGAGTTCCTGTTGATTCAAAGAATAATTTAACGGATCAACGTATAGATTCCTGCGGTACAAGACTGGAGAAATGATTAAAAACTGCGGTCAGATCAAGGACTTTTGAATACTTTTTTTGATACTGTCGAATACTCTTGGGGCAGCTTTTACTAGAGGGCGCATTCTATCCACATCAAGATTCAAGGCATAACCATGAACGAAGAAATGACGAAAACCTAAAAATCGCTTAAGTGAATCACGTGTCGTCTTATTGATTCTCTTATGTTTTAGTGCTAAATCCAACAATTCAGTATGCCATTTTTCTCCTCGAGGGATATTGATGCCTTTTGATGAAATGATTTGCTTTAGGACATTTTCAACCCCATTATAAAAATTATGCAAAAGCGCAGCCACCCCTCCCAATTCCAGATGGCTAAGGGAAGATAATCTTGCAGCGGAAGGAAGCTCTTTTAAGACTCGCTCTATGTTTTCAAATTCAGCATCTACGCGGTCGTTAAGATTAGCCATAAATTGCAAAGCCTTCTTGACGTACGAGGCGGGTAAACTTCGAGTCTCTGGAGAGGTCAACCAAATCAACGGGTTTGGGTAGCGCGAAAAGCAAATCCCCATAAAAGCTAAAGAAATCTTTGTCTGGCACGCCTTCAACGGCCAGGTCAATATCCCGGGCTGTCTTTTTATATAAGCTGGAACCAAAAAGAAGAACCCTTTTGACACGATAGCGCCTGGCTATCTTCTGAATAATTGATCTTTCTTTTAAACTAATCATAAATAAAGTTTATCCTATAATTTCTAAATTTTCTATTATATTCTTTGAGGCGAGTGATGTTGCATTCGGCATTGAATGGCTCCTCATTTTCTTTCTGTCAGTATTCAGATCAACCCCTGCCATCCCCAACTGGCTCGCAACTGTATGTCTTAGATCATGAAACCTGAAGACAATATTCTGCTACCTAAAACCCTTCGCACTCTCTAAATCATTAAAAATCATCCGTAAAATAATCCGAGTCAATCTTTTTTATCTCATAAGAAGCCACTTTGGAAACACCGATGTCACTATCAATCATAAGCTGTGCAAGCTTATCTCCATCAATTAATATTACTTTCTGTTGAATGCTTGATACGAAACTCAAAGCATCTTTTGTATAACTTGACGTTGTTATAAAAACACCCTTATTTGCTTTCTGTCCTGCAAGACTACCAACAAAATTTCTAATCTCTTTACTACCTACTACCCCTTCCCATCTCTTTGCTTGAATATAGATAACATCTAATCCGAGCTTATCCTCATTAATAATGCCATCAATCCCACCATCTCCACTTTGTCCAATAGCCTGTCCTGCATCTTTTCGAGAACCTCCGTACCCCATCTTTATTAAGAGTTCGACCACTAAAACCTCAAAAAATTTAGGACTACGGCGTATACCCCAGCTATTGTACAACCGCTAAGTTAGAATTTCCTGTGCCATTT
>CAZFNI010000006.1:0-146575 GCA_964520655.1 uncultured Planctomycetales bacterium | reverse complement strand
AAAATGGAGCCGGCAAAAAAGATCCCAGCCGCCCCCCAGGCCCAAACCTTCCTGCCGAAGACCGCGAACATCATGGCCGTTAAGAATAACATCAGCCCCTGGGTCTGGTGCTTGACAAACAGCACATACAAATAGGGCCAGAATGATGTGGAAAAGAAAAACCACACAACGATCGCCGATACCGCCCCCCACAATCTTCTTGCCAGCAGATAGATGAATATCGACGAAAGAAAGATCGAGAGAACCCCAAGAACAAGTAACGGCCGCAGCGTTTGGGTGTCCTGCATCATGTGCTGCAGAAGGGCGATCGCCAGAACATGAAGCTCCTTGCCATGCAGCCATTTGATGCGTTCTTCATCGAGCCCCAGATGCATTTGGGAAAGATACTGGTGAGAAAAAAGATCTTTGGCCGCGGGCATGTAATACACTTCCGCGTCGGTAGGCCAGAAGTTCATCTGCCAGCAGGCTTTGGTCAGACCAAGTCCGATCAAAAGAGAGATCCCCAGCACCCAATAGAAGTTTTTTTCTTTAAGGAAGGAAAGAAGCATGGTAGATTATAGCCTCATTGCGCCTGTAGCTCAACTGGATAGAGCATTTGTCTTCGGAACAAAGGGTTGGGGGTTCGAGTCCCTCCAGGCGCGCTTTGCCTCATCAATCTCTGGCCGCTTCATATTCCACAAAAAAACTGCCCTGTGTCACGCGCCGGACTTCATTTTCAATATCCGGGACATACTGGGAGTCGATCAAGACCACCGCGCCCCGGGCTTTGGACAAACTGCCGGATCCCATGTGTTTAAGCGTGCGGATAAAATATTTCTCGGCGATGCGGGGAACATAGATCTGCCATTTACCCATGGTATGATTGATGCTTTTTAATTCCACGATCAGCGAACGCATGGGCACGCTTGGGCCGATGCCCGATTCCCAGAGATTATTCGTGAAATTCTTCATATCCCCCCGGTAAGGAGTGAACCACACGAGAATATCATATTTCTTCTGATAATATTCCGCGATGGATGGCTCAACATTCTCACCAACGATCAAAACCCGGTGCTGATTAGAATATCCCAATGACCCGTGCTTTGGGACATAATGCCTCGTTTGCGGCGCGCAGGAGACGAACGCTAAAGCGAGCAAGGTGATGAGAAAAATTTGGATATTCATTGTTCTTTCCTCCCGTTCTGCGCTAAAATACTGACACTTAACAAGGAGATGCTATGGGCTTTAATGATCTGACAAATACCTTACGGCAATGGGACAACCGCAGCTCACAGTGGTTCATCCGGCATTTCTACATCTTTTTCTTTGAGATCATCCTCGTCGCCATCTTTGTCGCTGTTTTCGTGAACACCTTAAAGATCATTGACATCAACACCGACCTGCATCGTTTAAGCTCCCCCGCAAGTCCTCTGGAACGGCTGATGTTCACCCAAAGCATAAACACCCTGCTGATCGTCATCCTGCTTTTGTTCAACTCTTTCTGGATGCTTTACATTTTCAGCAGTTTGCTGCGTCTGCGTTCCCTGCTTAAGAACATTGATTTCAATTTAAGCAAACGGCGCAATGACCGGCGCTACAATGACTCCTAAGACAAGCACTAAAAATATTCCTGGCACAATTCTTTGACGCGCTCGACAACTTTATTCTTCATGTCGAGGGGCATGCGCAGATCCAACGTTTCTTTGCGGCTTTTCTGGTAGCTCATCTGGGCAAGACCGATGGCCCCGGCATACAACGCCGCCTGATTAAGCCCCTTGGTGACGCCTAAGCTCACCGGCATCTTCAAGCGCCCTTCAATGCGTTCCATCAAACCCGGCATCAAAGCCCCGCCGCCGATCATCACCACCCCGCTGTTGATCTCATAAAATAATGGAGAACCTTTGATCACCGCCTCCAAATGCGTCAGTAAATTCTCAACTTCCCAGTTGACCGCTTCACAGACCGCTTCCTTACGGATCGGCAGAAAACCGCGCTCCCTTTTGACTAAGATCTCACCGGTCTCTTTCGAGGCATTGCTGGTGGCCACCGCGTGGACTTTTTTAATATCTTCAGCCAGATCGGAAGCGATCCCCAACCGTTCCGCGAGGCTCTGCGTCAAATAATTCCCGCCCCAGGGGATCGATTGTATGTCCCCTAGAATACCGCTCTTAAAGAACAACACCGTGGTCGTGTTAGACCCGATATCAACCAGCACACATCCCTGATTGCGCAGCGTTTCTTCGACTGAGATCAAAGAAGCGGCATATGAGCTTAACGATACTTTACTGACCTCAAACCCCGCCTGATGCACCGCCTTGATCAAATTGCGCATGCGGTTGGCATTGACCAAAAGCAGCAGCAGATTGGATTCGATCTTACGGCCGTACAAACCTAACGGATTGGAAGCGACATTCACATCATCGACCTTGTAGCTTTGGGGGAAATCATGGACGATCTCTTCATCCAGGGCCGTGCCCAGGAGCCTGGCCTGTCCGTCTACCTTTTTGATATCCGCGCGGCTGATGACCTTGCTGCCCGTATCGATCAGTGGCATCACCGCCGAAGAATGGCGAACCGTCAGATACTCAGCACTCATCCCCAGATGGATGGTGGATATATGCACCCGATTCTTCACCGTGACCGCCCTGACCGCCCGCGCGATGCATTCGGCCAGTTCGCTTAAATCGCTGACAGAGGCATCTTTAAAACCAGTAGATGGGATCTCGGCGACACCCAAAAGGTCCATATTCTTTTCATCCTGGGCTTTGACAAGTGCGGCCTTGACGCAAGAGACGCCGATATCCACCCCGGAGAAATATTTGGCCTGGCCCACTTTTTTGAACATCATGGTGCATTCTCCCCTAATACAGGTTCATTGAATCTCAAATCGATATATTTGGCCGTATTAAAATCGATCTTGCGCTGGCCAAGCAGCATCTCCAACATGTCCAGTTTCAGCGAATAATTCTCTTTATCCATTAGCACCTTAAACCCTCCCGTGAAGGAAATGGCATAACGCGACACATTACTTAGATCCATGTCGACCAGCTTGAAGCGGGCGACTTGAGGATGAGCTTTCATTGCATGAATGATATTAAGCGCATCGCTGACAAATCCCGGCGTAAACTTTGCCCCCAGCGTGATCTTGAGCGGGACGCCAGACGGCCCGATCACCACCGGCAGGTCCACGGGCTTATCCACATAATACATCGCGACACCCTCTTTATCAACCAGCAGATATTTTCCCTTCATCACATAGGCAAAGACCGCATCTCTCTTCTTCGCTAAGATCTTGATGTGGTCGGGAAGGACTTTCACGATATGCAGCTGGGAGATCTGCGGATACTGCGCTCTGATGCGGCGGTGCAGCTTGTTGATATCAAGCGTGAAGATGTTCTTGCCCTTGAGCGCCAGCAGCTGGTTCTTATCGATGAATTCGATCGACCGCTCCACGAACACATCACGCACGACGAACAACTCGCTATGCAGCAGCATGTCCTGGGCCTTCGTGTATCCAACAAAACAGACCATGCCTAGAAACAGGAAAATGATGACCCGCAGGGCCACGATCATCGGTATCTTAACGTTGGACTTTTTTTCCATTGGCTATCGTCAATAATTTGACACAGATGTTAAGGAAACTATACCCCGCCGCCGCGCCGGCCTTAGGGAATAAACTCGTTGGAGTAAAACCTGGTATGGTGTTGATCTCTAAAATATAAGGCACATTGTTCTCATCCAGACGGACATCCACCCGGGAAAACCCTTCGCAGCCGATCGCTTCATGCGCGCTGACGGCCATTTTCTGTATCCTTAAAGCAAGATCATTATCCAACCGTGCCGGGACATCGTATTCGGTCAACCCTTTCTGATATTTCGAATTAAAATCGAACATGGCAGTCTTGGGACGGATCTCAACTAACGGCAGGGCTTCATTGTCAAAGACACCGGCGGTGATCTCGCGGCCCTTAATGTATTTCTCGACGATCACATAAGGTCCGAAGGCCAGGGCATCCTTGATCGTGGCATCCCATTGAGAAGGGTGACGCACCATATAAATGCCGATGCTGGATCCCTCGCAGGCGGCCTTGACGATAAACGGCAGTTTTTTCAAGACCGCGAAGACTTCCTTGAAATCTTTCCGCTGACCGTCGGTAATACAAAAATGTTCCGGGACAGGAAGACCGCTGCTTTTAAAGATCTTCTGCGTTGTTGTTTTATTGAATGCTTTCTGGCTCGCCGCCACGCCAGAACCGGTGTAGGGGATATTCATCTCCTCTAAAATGGATTGGATCACACCGTCTTCCCCTAAACGCCCATGAAGGGCGATAAAAGCGATGTCGATGGCCGCATTGGCGATCTGTTCCTTGATCTTATGTCTGTCCTGGAGCGTAATGTCGATGGCCACGACCGGATAACCTGCTTGCGTCAGGGCATCAAGGACTCCCTGTCCGGACTTAAGCGAGATCTGCCTCTCCGACGAATACCCGCCCATCAAAACACCAATATTGCCAAACTCTGAAACGTTGCTCATACCCCAACCTTTTTATGCGACAATTTTGCCACCAGCTGATCAGATAAATGATAAATATCCCCGGCGCCTAAGAACAGGACAAGATCCCCGGGACGGGCATTGGCCGAGGCATGGTCAACGATCCCTTCTTTTTTCATGTAAACGATCTTCTCGCCCATTTGTTCCTTGATCTTCGCCAACAGCACATCGGTCGAAACACCTTCCGTGACTTTTTCACTGGCTTCATAAATGTCCGTCAATATCACATTATCCGCGAGCTTTAAAGCCTCCACAAATTCATTTAACAAGAATTTAGTGCGGGAATACCGATGCGGCTGAAACGCCACAACCAGCCGCTTGGGCGCAAAACTCCTGGCGGCTTTGATCGTGGCCGCGATCTCTGAAGGGTGATGCCCATAATCATCAACGACCATGACCCCGTCGATCTGCCCTTTAAGCTGAAAACGGCGTTTGACGCCGGTAAACCCAGCCAGCGCATCCCGCATGACGGGCACATCGATCCGCAATTCCAAACCAACAGCGATCGACGCAAGGGCGTTTAATACATTATGCTCTCCCGGAACAGATAACTTAAAACTTCCCAGATAACCTTTTTGGGTCAAGACATCAAATGTGGTGTCAAAACCCTGCATTTTGATATTCTGGGCATAAACATCGAATCCCGAACGCAGCCCATAGCGGACATTGCGCACGGAAGATCTATCCAGCAGCGCCGACAATCGGCCATCTTCACCGCAGGCGACAACCAATCCGCCTTTGGCCGTGCACTGGATAAACTGCGTGTATCCCGCCAAAATACCATCCCAATTCTTATAATGGTCCACATGTTCAAAATCAATATTAGTGATCACAGAGATCATGGGCTTAAAGAGCAGAAATGTCCCGTCGCTCTCATCGGCCTCAGCCACAAAATATTCACCAGCCCCCAAATTCGCGTGATGCGCACAGATGCCCCCGACCGCGGTCGTGGGATTAAGCCCGGCGGCGATCAGCACTGTACTGACCATGGATGTCGTGGTGGTCTTGCCGTGGGCCCCGGCGACCGTGATCCCTTTTTTCTCGTTGACAAGATCCGCCAGCACTTTGGCTCGCAGGACAACAGGGATATTCTTGCTTTCCGCCTCGATCCGCTCAGGGTTCTGGATACGCACCGCTGAAGAATAGACGACAACATCCGGGTTTTGAACATTGCCGGCTTGATGACCGATCGTAATAAGAGCACCTTCTTTGCGCAAACGCGCGATCAGATCATTTTCTTTGAGATCAGAACCGCTGACACGGTGTCCCTGGGACAATAACAGCGACGCCAATGTCCCCATCCCAATACCGCCAATGCCGATCAAATGGTAATGTTTATTCATAATCCTTTAAAAACTCCAGCCATTTCTTGTTTAAGTCCTCTATACTTTTGATCCGGGGATACGCGTCGGTCAGAGCATCATGGAAACTGCGGCTTTCCTTCAATTCCCGGCATAATTTCTGAAAATGAAAATCATCAGACTGTGTGATCATAAAATTGACAACACTGGCGGATTCCGCATAGAACAGCGCCAAGGTGTCCAGATCGATCTCTGAATATAATCTCATATTCGTCAATTCCGTCAACGGAATAAATTTCCTATTTTTCACCGCAGCGGCGACTTTTTTATGACTACCCAACTGCTTGGCTTTCTCCTGATACTGGGCAACCCCTTCATCAAACCAGTTGGGGACCGCAATATGCATCCCCAGATACTCATGCAGGACAATATGTCCAAGTTCATGCGGGAGTATGCTGTCGAAAAAACCGCTGGCCGAAGGATAGGTACGGATAGAACGATCCTCCACGATGGTCACCCCATGGGACCATTTGGCCTGACAACCGTTCTTGATATAATCCTGTTCATCCTTGTAAATGTGGATCGCCACCGGTTTATCCAGCGGCCACACGCGGTGCCTGTTGATCCCCAGATTATCCTTCACGTGGGACAATGCGCTTTCGGCCTCCGTCATCACGGCATTGATAAAATCCTCATCCACCTGATGAGCGAATATCCTGAAATTATCCGTCTTATACTCTTTCCATTCCTTATTGGCAGCCAGGCACACGCTGGATGCAGTGACAACGAGCAACAGCGCCATCAACAATATTCTCATAAGACCTCCACGGCATCTGCCAAACGTGCGGCCGCGTCCGACACAAACAACGCGCCATTCTTTCGCACCATCTCCTGCTTGTCTTGTGTCTTCTCGATCAAACCTTCGATAGTTCGGCGCAGCACTTCAACCGACAGATCCCGCTGTTCAATAAGTTTCGCGCTGCCCGCGCGTTCCAGCACGCGCGCATTATAGACCTGATGCCCATGGGCATATGGATAAGGAACTAAAACCGAATGGATCGCCCAACATCCCAGTTCGCTGACCGTCGCGGCCCCCGCACGGCTGATGATCACATCCGCAACTGTATACACATCCTCGATCGGACTGAAAAAATCCCTCGCAACAACCGGAAGGCCTTCGTTGCTGTAGCGCTGTTGATAATGTTCAAATTCTGTCTTTCCCGTCACATGAACGGCTTCCACAACGCCTTTCTTTAATAAAGGCTTCACAGCGTCATAAAATGTTTGATTCAAAAATTGGCTGCCCTGGCTGCCGCCCAACAGCACAATGATCTTAGCCCCTTTTGTCAGTCCTAGATCAGCCAAAATGTTATCCTTGGTGTTTAAAGAAGGACTGTTATGGCAGGGGCATCCGGTCCAGACCGCTTTTGGGCCGAACGCCGTTGACGTTTCCTGAAATGAGACCGCGACTTTTCTGACGAACTTTCCCAGGATCCGGTTGGCTTTGCCGACGGCCACGTTCTGCTCATGGAGCATGGCCGGATAACCTTTCAGGCACGCCGCCATCAGCACCGGGAAAGACCCATATCCGCCAAAACCAATGACCTTATCTGGACGGATGCGGCCCACAAGCACGAACGCCTGACCCAATGCGCCTGTCATGACCGAACAAAAACGAAATAAGCCTGCTGGCGACCTGTCTGTCAGACCGCCGGCATTGATCACATGAGCCTCAAAACCTTCTTGCCTGACCTTATCAACGCACATCGACAGGGCCCCGGCAAACACGACCTCATGGCCACGCCGCTTTAATTCCAGGCCGGTCTTAAGGGCAGGGAAAATATGACCGCCGCTGCCGCCCGTCGATATCAGCACCTTCATATTTTATAATCCCCGGACTTGGATACATTTAGCAGTATCCCGACAGCCATCAAATGAAAAATAAGCGCGGACCCGCCGTAGCTGATAAACGGCAAAGGCAAACCTTTTGTCGGGAAAGCACCGATCGATACCCCCACATTGACCATGGCCTGTAACCCCAGCATGGTGACAATGCCGATCGCCATGAAATACCCAAAGGCATCATGTGTCTGCCGGATGATCCGGGTCCCGTACCAAATGAACATGACGAACAAACCAATGACAGCGAAGGCCCCAACCATTCCCAACTCCTCCCCGATGATCGAAAGGATGAAATCCGTGTGCGCCGCGGGCAAATAAAATAGTTTTTGCTGGCTGTGACCTAACCCGACGCCCAGAACTCCACCGGACCCTAAAGCGATCTGGGATTGGGTCAATTGGAATCCTATCCCCTGACTGTCCTGCCAGGGATCCAAGAAAGCGATGATGCGCGCCATACGGTAAGGTTCCTTGATGATCAAATAGGTCACCATGACCACCCCGCCCAATCCGATCATGGCCATATGCCGTTTGCGTGCTCCGCCAATGAACAGCATGACCAGTACCACAAAGGCTGTCTCGACCGTTGTCCCCAGATCCGGCTGTTTGACGGTCAGCGCGCAGACAACTCCCATCACCAGAATGACCGGCAGAAAGCCGCGCCAGAAATTCTTGATGATATCCTGTTTGCGCGCCAAAAAATCCGCCGTAAAAACGATCATGGCCAATTTCGCTAATTCCGAGGGCTGAAAATGGAACACCCCAAGTTTAAACCACCGTCGGGCCCCGTAACTTTCTTTCCCGATGTGAGGGATCAAGACCAGTGCCAAAAGAACAATACTGACAAGCAAAATACGGCGGGCATACGGTTGGATCTGATGGTAATCAACGCTCATGACCACATAGGTCGCCATCAATCCCATGCCTAGAAAGATCAAATGTCGTTTAAGATAGTATAAACTGTCTTTAAATATTTCCATCGCGTTCACACAGCTGGCGGAATAGATCATGACGACGCCCACGCAAATAAGCGTCATCGTCACAATGGTCAAAGCTATACGGGAATCTCTCATATTATGTCAACTGGCTCACGATCTCTTTAAAAACCTGTCCCCGGTGTTCATAATCCTTGAACATGTCAAAGCTCGCGCACATGGGCGACAAAACAACAATATCGCCAGCACGCGCATCACTTCTGGCTAATGCCACGGCCTCGGGCAGAGTGCCGCAGACAGCAAGCGGGACAATATCCGCGAATGTCCGGCGCAACTGCTCTTTGGTCGTACCGATCACGATCATTTTCCTGACCTTGGCACGAGCCAGGTCCCTTAACCCGGAAAAATCCGCATGTTTATCGCTGCCGCCACAGATCATGACCAAAGGTTTGGTCAAATAGCTCATAGCCCATCGTCCAGCTTCCGGTGTTGTTGACTTGGAATCGTTGATATACTCGACCCCGCCTAAATTCCGCACAAATTCCAGGCGGTGTTCAACCCCTTTAAATGACGCAAATACCTCCAGACAGACATCTCTAGGCACACCCATCGCACCGACGGATGCGATCACCGCCATTTGATTGGCATTGAGTCCCGCGTCCTGCGGATCATCCCGATCAAAAAAGACCACTCGACTCTTGAGCGTTGCTGCCATCGCTTGAAATTCCGCTTGTCCCGCGTTTAAGACCGCCGTATCACCAGCGTCCTGTTGAGCGAAGATCTTTTTCTTCGCCTGAAAATATTCTTCCAGATCTTTATGTCGGTCTAAATGGTTCTGGGAGAAATTGAGCCAAACGGCGACTTTTGGTTTGAACGTGGTCGTAGACTCCAGCTGGAACGAACTGATCTCCAGCACCACGATATCAGACGCTTTCAAGAACAGCACATGTTTGGAAAAAGGACTGCCGATATTGCCGCATAAGACGGCATTCTTGCCGGCCTTTTGCAAGACCCGCGCGATCAATGTCACCGTGGTCGTCTTGCCGTTGCTGCCGGTCACCGCGATGATGGGACATGGGCACAAACGATAGGCGAACTCGATCTCCCCCATCACCTCAATGCCAGCCTCTTTCGCCCACTCTACTGGCGGGATGTCCATCCTGACACCGGGAGAAAGAACGATATAGTCGCTTTTTAAAATAAATTCCCGGGTATGTCCGCCAACCTCGACGGTAGCATTTAACAACGCCAACTCTTCCAGCTCCCTAGCCACAGCGTCACGCGGCTTAAACTCGGAAACCATGACCTTGCCGCCCAGATCGATGATCGTACGGGCGACCGCAATGCCGCTGCGTGCCGCGCCTAAGACCAACCCCGTCTTTCCCTTGATCTGTAATGCCATAGCTTACCTGATCTTCAATATGGTTATCGTCAGCATCGCCAGGATGATGGCCAGGATCCAAAAACGCACAATGATCTTATTCTCGTTCCAGCCGGATAACTGCAGATGATGATGGAAAGGGGACATTTTAAATATCCTTTTTCCCGTGATCTTAAAGGACAGTACCTGCAGGATGACCGAGCCAGCCTCAATGACAAAAACGCCCCCGAGTACGACCAGCCATATCTCCTTCTTAATAAAAACAGCGATCATTCCCAATGCCCCGCCTAAAGCCAATGACCCCACATCACCCATGAACACAGATGCCGGATGGCAGTTAAACCACAAGAACCCGAGGCTCGCTCCCACCATGGCCGCGCAGAATACCGTCAGCTCGCCGGTGCCTGGGATATAGGGCACCCAGAGGTAATCGCTCATCGCGAAGTTACCGGCGACATAACTGAGCACCCCTAAAGTAAATGCCACCATCAATGTGCAGCCGATGGCCAGACCGTCAAGTCCGTCAGTCAAATTGACCGCATTCGATGAGCCGACCACCACCACCACGACCCAGAACACAAAGAACGCACCCAGATCAATGACCAGGTATTTAAAGAAGGGGATATCAAGGCTACTCGTCACATCCGGATTCAAATACGCATACAAGGCCGCTCCGGAGGCGATGACCACCTGCCAGATCAATTTCGTCCGGGACCTGATCCCCCGGTGTTTACCGATGCCTTTTAACTTAATATAATCGTCAATACCACCGACAAGCGCGAGCGCGACAAAAACAAACAGCGTGACCTGGATAAAATGGTTGGTCAGATTCGCCCACAGCAGCACTGACAGCACGATACTGCCGACAATAAACAACCCCCCCATCGTCGGAGTCCCTTCCTTTTTCTCCTGGAATTTATCCAGCGACGGCGCATCTTTACGTTTATTGACCTCCTTGATCTTGTATGCTTTAAATAAACGGATGAATACTGGCCCTAAGATCAAACACAATAAGAACGCCGTGACCGCGGCCATGCCGGCACGGAACGTGATATAGCGAAAGATGTTAAACCCTGAATACGCCTCGGAAAGTCCTGATAAAAAATAAAACATAAATAAGCACCCGATCTATTTAATTTAAAACCGCCTGCGGCGATTCCAGCAGGAATTCCACCACATGCTCCATTTTCATCCGGCGCGATCCCTTGACTAAGACCGCATCCCCATTCTCAAACAATTTAGCCAGCTCTGCCTTGGCCCCCTCAACCTCCGCGCAGGCAACGACGCGCGTTCTTTTGCAAGATCTTTTCGCCTGTACACCGATCTCTTTAGCCAGCTTGCCGACAGTGATCAGGACATCCACATCCATGGATGCCGCTAGTTTCCCTATCGAGCCGTGCAGCTGCTTGGACAAAGGCCCCAGCTCCAGCATATCCGCCAGCACGGCGATCTTCTTACCCGGCACAGAAACCGCCTGCAGGGTCTGCAAAGCGCTGCGCATGGAAACAGGGTTGGCATTGTACGCATCATTTAAAAGCCATCCTTTGCCAAGCCGCAGGATCTGCCCGCGCCCTTGAGGGAATTCAAATCCTGCCAGCGCCGAGGCGATCGCGGATTGTTTGACCCCCAGCATGTCGCCGCAGGCGTACGCCGCTAAACTATTATAGACATTATTGATCCCGCAGGAATGAAGTTCTACGGTTTTTCCAGACACACTAAAACGCAGCGATGCCGCCCCGGAAACGATGACCGCATTGGCCTGCAGATCTGCCGGCCGATGGATCCCGTATCGGATCACATGGTGCGTCTTGCTGACTTTCGCTGCCGCCTTAGAGAGCAACGGGTCATCCCCGTTAATGATCACGAAAGCCCCTTTAGGCAGATATTTCATTAAGACCCATTTTTCCTTGAGCACCCCTTGGGGTGTCCCCAAACGCTCCAGATGAGACTCGCCGATATTGGTGAACACAACAGCCGTCGGCCTTAATACATCCGCCAGCCAGAGAATGTCGCCGGGCTGATTGGTACCACATTCCATGACCACAACATCATGGGAAGATCGCAGCTTAAAAAGCGTTAAAGGCACGCCGATATGATTATTCTGCGTCCCTTCATTCTTTAACACATTGAATTTCTTGGAGAGGACCGCCCCTATCATTTCCTTTGTCGTTGTTTTACCGGCGCTGCCGGTGATGGCGATGACTGGGACCTTAAAACGCTGACGGTGGGACCGGGCTAAGTCCCCCAGCGCTTTGGTCGTATCTTTGACTAAAATCACAGTAACCCCCGGCTGTGGGATCACAACGGGTTTATGGACAACAACGACCTTCACACCCAAACCAATCACATTGGCGATGAAATCATGGCCGTCAAAGATCTCTCCTTTGACAGCAACGAATACCTGATTCTTTTTGACCTGGCGCGAATCGATACTTAAACCCCGAACAATGCCATCCTCTTTCCCTGACAACAACTTCCCTGATGTGGCTGTTAATATTTCCTGAACACTAAACACCTAAATACTCCTTAACGATCTGTGCTTCGTTGAATTGGATCTTACCCTCTTTCAAGATCTGGTAATCCTCATGGCCTTTACCCGCCAGCAAAATAATATCCCCCGGGCGCGCTTCTTTCAACGCTGTGCGTATCGCCTCCTTGCGGTCTGGACAGACGTCATAATTCTTTTTATTAAACCCTGCCACGATCTGCTCAATGATCGCAAGCGGGTCCTCACTGCGCGGATTATCACTGGTGATGATGGCATGATCAGACAGTGCGCACACCGCCGCACCCATCTTAGGACGTTTGGCCCTGTCCCTGTCCCCGCCGCAGCCGAACACCGTGGTGATCCTGGCAGAACTGACTTCCCGCAACGCTTTTAACACATTGACCAGCCCGTCTTCCGTATGGGCATAATCGATAAACACATGAAAGCCTTTACGCGTCTCGACCGCCTCCAAACGTCCCGGCACATTTGCCATTGACTCTATGCCCCTGACGACACTCTCCATCTTAAAGCCCAGCGCATAGGCACAGGCAAAGGCCGCAAGGATATTATACACATTATGCTTACCGATAAGCCGCGTTATGACCTTAACCTTCCCGGACGGATACGCAACATCAAATGTTGTGCCTGTCAATGTGTAATGGATCCCAACGGCCTTTACATTCACATCCGAGTCAATGCCAAAGGTGATAACCTTCGCTTGCGTCATTTTGCACAAACGCCGCCCGTATGGATCATCCCCATTGATAAGGGCCGCGGCATTGGACGAAAGCCCTTTGAACAATAAGGCCTTCGCCAAAAAATAGGACTCCATATCCTGATGGTAATCCAAATGGTCCTGCGTCAAGTTCGAGAACACTGCCGCATTAAAATGAATGTTGTCGACCCGGCCCTGGTCCAGCGCATGCGATGAGACCTCCATCACGCAATGCCTGGCTCCCTGGCCCAGCATTTGATGATAAAAGCGTTGAAGGTCCAAAAATCCTGGCGTTGTATTTGGCGCCGGTAATATCTCCTTGCCGATACGATAATTGACCGTTCCTATCACCCCGCACATCTCACCGCTGTGATGAAGAATGCTTTCCATCAGATAAGTAAATGTTGTCTTGCCATTGGTACCGGTGATCCCGATCGTTTGTATCGAACGCGAAGGATCGCCGTAAAAGCAGCGTGCGGCCGTTCTTAATAAGGCCTTAGGATCTGCGGCTAAAATGATCACGACGCCAGCGGGAATTTCTTTCTTTAATAACGGCGCCTCCGATCGAGCGATCACGACCGCAGCCGCGCCCTTTGCGACCACATCGGCAACAAAATCTACTCCTCTGAATTTTGCGCCGCTTAAAGCCACAAACAGGGCCCCCTGCTGGGCTTCCCGGGAATCACAGCTAAGCGCGGTAATTTCCGTCGATCCTTTTTCCAAAGGCCAGTGCAGTTCGGGGATATTTTTTAACAGCTCGTCTAATCGCATGTCAATCCTTGTACTGCGGTTCATTCTCTGGACTATTGTCGTCCATATCCGAGATCTCTTTTGTTTCCTGCGCATTTAAATAACGCAAGGCATTTTCCACAACTTCTTTAAATACCGGTGCGGACACAAGCCCCCCGTAATAGATCGGATGGGGTTCATCGAAAACGACCACACAGGCAAGCCTTGGATTATCCACCGGTGCGAACCCAACGAAAGTCGCATAAAAATTCGAGTGGGAATACGCGCCCCCGACAACTTTCTGCGCTGTCCCGGTCTTTCCAGCGACACGAACCCCTTCGATCTGTGCTTTTTTCGCTGTCCCATTATCGACAACCCCCTGCAAAATGGCATGAAGACGTTTAGCGGTATCATCGGTCATGATCTTATCTAATATCTGCGGCTTATGCTCCTGGATGATCTGCCCCTGGGCATCTTTCACATATTTCACCACGAACGGCCGCATATACACACCGTTATTGGCAATGGCCGACATGACGGCGACCATTTGCAGCGGCGTGACCGTGACCTCCTGCCCGATGGGCACAGCTCCGATGGATGTCTTGGACCAGGACTTCACAGATTTTAGATTACCCCGCGCCTCTCCCGGCAGATCGATCCCCGTCTTGATCCCAAAACGGAAACGACGTGCGTAGTTATAGACCCTTTGCGGCCCCAAACGCTGAGCCACCTTGACCGTGCCGATATTGCTGGACTGTTCAATAACCTCCCTGAACGTTAAATTTCCCGCCGGCTCATGGTCATGCAGAATATGATTACCCACTTTATAAGCACCATGCTCACAATTGATCACATCCTTTTCTGTGACCACCTTCTCCTGCAAAGCGCCCGCGGCCGTGACGATCTTAAAAACAGATCCAGGTTCATAGGTAAATACGATCGCCCGGTTGGTCCTGGCCTGCGCTGAACTCTTTCCGGGCTGTTCCAGATCATAGGTCGGACGGTTGGCAAACGCCAATATCTCGCCGGTCTTGGGGTCCATGACAATGATGCTGCCGCCCTTGGCATTATATTTACGGTACATCTTATCCAGCGCCTGTTCCGCTAAATACTGGATAGTCTCATCGATCGTCAACACCAGATCAAATCCATCCACCGGGGGTTGATAATCTCTCTCCGCTAATTCACGCTGGCGCGCGTCGCGCAGGGTGACGGAACTGCCTGTCTTACCCTTTAGATATTTGTCATAATCGCGCTCCAACCCGTCAAGACCGGTATTGTCAATACCGGCAAACCCGACTAAATGCGCCGCCAAATATTTATTGGGATAGAAACGTTTGCTTTCCTTAACAAAACCGATCCCGGGGAAATGTTTGGCTTTAAGGGTTTCATAAGTAGCCTGGGGCAGCATGCGGGCGACCCACACAAAGAACTTGTCCTTGCTGACTTTTTGCTTTAATTGTTCCTCATTCATCCTAAGCGTCGCGGCCAGGTTGGAAATGACCTCATCGCTGTTGTGGAGTTTAGCCAGCATACGCGGATTCGCATAAACAGAATACACCGGCAAATTGATCGCCAGCGGATGAAGGTTGCGGTCATAGATCGTCCCGCGTTTAGGATCGATCGACTTTAAGTGCTCATGCTGACGCTGGGCTAAGCGGGAAAGGTGCGAGGAACGGAAGATCTGGATGGAGAACAGGAAAACGATCGAGTAACAGAAACCGAGGAAAATGAATATGAATACGAATGCAAATCGAAAAGGATATTTGCGCAGGTACAAATGGGCCTCGATCTTTTTCTTATCGGTCGAAAGCTCGTGCTTCCGGTATTGACAGAAACGACAGCCAGTTCCACATAGGGGCCTGGGTCGCATCTTTCAGTTTCTGTGACGGACGTGCGGGTATTTTCGGCACCGGGGCATTAATGGTCATCACCCTATCGCGCCCGATGAACTGCAACGCGTCATCTTTATTTAATAACTGTTCGCCTAAATGCTTCGCTGATTTTAGCACCAAAATCTGGTGTGTCAAAATGCCGTTATTATCCTGAAGTTCATGAATGCGCCGCTGTTTTTCCTTGGCCTTGTAGGAATACTCCACGATCTGCATCTGCATATGCGTGTAAATGAGCGCCACGACAGTGGCGAACACCATGATCTTAAAAGAAGAGACTAGATTCATTATATTTTCTCGATAGCCCGAAGCTTTGCTGACCGGCTCCGGGGATTCGTTTCACATTCTATTTCTGTCGGCACCAAGGGTCTTTTGGTCAAAATGACCGCCTGCCCTTGTTCCGCAAACCGTTTAAACGACTGTTTGACGATCCTGTCTTCCAATGAATGAAAAGAGATGACGCACAAACGCCCGCCAGGCTTTAAAACTTCCAAACATGCCGATAAAGCGCGCTGCAAACTGCCCAGCTCGTCGTTAACCTCAATGCGTAATGCTTGAAATGTCCGTGTCGCCGGATGAATGCGCCCGCGGGTATACCCTTTGGGCAGCGCCCGCAAAACGATCTGGGCCAGTTCTTCCGTACGTTCGATGCGTTTCTCTGCCCGGTGGTAAACGATCGCCCTGGCAATGCGTTTGGCGAACCGGTCTTCCCCATACTTCTCAATAATGGCTGTCAACTCTCCCTCTGACAGGGCATTGACCAGATCCGCCGCGCTCTTACCGTTCGCAGGATCCATGCGCATATCCAAAGGACCGTCGCTGCTAAAAGCAAAACCGCGCGCCGCATTGTCCAACTGAAAACTGGATATCCCCAGGTCCAGCAGAATGCCGTCAACCGCAGTGACTCCTAAACCCGATAAATGCTGCTGTATGTCCGCGAAATCCCCCTGACAGAGATCTTTTTGGAGTGTTAGACCGGCCAGCTTCTCTTGAGCCAGTTTGATGGCCAGCACATCCCGGTCAATACCGATCAAATGCCCGTTCTGCCCCAGCTTCTGCGCGATCAAGCAGGAATGTCCCGCAAGCCCCAGCGTCCCATCGACAACCACACCGCCAGCGGGAACATTTAAGTATTCCAGAGCTTCCTGGGGCATGACAGAAACATGGGTTTCGCTCACGCTAGATCCAGCATCCCTTCAGCCGTCGCTTCGAAATCCGCACTTTGTTTGTTAAAGAACTCCTGCCAGGTCTTGGTGTCCCAGATCTCGATACGATTAGATACACCGATCACGACCGCATCTTTTTTGATGCCGGCAAAATCTTTTAAATAACTCGGGATGATAAAACGACCCTGACGGTCCGGCAGGACCTCAACAGCGCCCGAGAAGAATAAACGGTTAAAATGCCTGGCCTGCTGCTTGGTAAATGACAGGCCTTTGAATTTGTTTTCCTGCAAATGCCATTCCGCTTCGGAAAACATAAAGATGCATTTGTCCAGACCGCGGGTGACAAAGAATTTCTCAATGCCGTTCTCTTTGGCCACATCCCGAATGCGGGCGGGCAAGATCAAACGGCCTTTGGTATCGATCCCATGGGCATATTCGCCGTAGAACATCAATGAACTCCAATTAACAATTTACTCCACAACACACCACTTTGCTCCACTTGAATGTGAGTATAGAAGAACCCGCGTGGGTTGTCAACACCAAAAAACGTCATTTTATTTATTAATAATATTATTTAAAACAGGGTTTATTGGAGGGTAATAAAACGCAGAATATCGACAATGGGTCGGACATTGATGATCTGGGGTGATAGTCCATCAACACCATCACGTTTAATTTGCTCAATGACATTGGGATCAATATCCATCTTCACGCCGGCGCCCTCTTTGCGAGTCACTGTAAGATCATTGGATTGGACTAGATCAATACCACCCTTCATGGCCATGTCCCCGCCCTGCTGCACATCGCCGCCTGGAACAACTTCCTGACGCATCTTGGTTAACAACTGTTCCAGATCATAAAACAACTCTTCTTGATGGCTCACATGCAACTGGTCCGCCCAGCGTCTTAAAGCTGGGTGGATGATGCCTTGAATGAACAGATCTTTACCCAGCTCCCATGCCTCGACCGTCTCAGAACTCACCCGAACTCGACGAGCAACTTCAGGGATCTTTAAACGAAGCCGCAGCCGCTCAGCCATAATGAAATTGGCTGCCTTGACGATCGTATCAAAATGGATGTCTTCCGATACAGCAACAGGGGCAGTGCTTGCCGCTGTGAAAGCCGTCACAACCGGGGCCGCAAGCGCTGTTTGGCCGTCATGCATCTTCTGTTCCAAAGAAAACCGCTGCGAACGAAGCTTCTCTAAACGTTCCTCAATATCTGCGCGCGACTGTTTTAACCCTTTGATCTGAGGATTACTCTGTAATTCCTCACTGATCCTGCTTAAGATCCCTCTTCTTTTATCATTATCCCGAAGTCCGACTTTTAATAATTCCCCCTCGAACCTCGCGCCAACAACACTTTCCATCGACGCGATATCATTCCTAATGACTTGAAGTTCTTCTTCCAATACTGTGATCTGCCGATCGATGTCCTGCAGCTGTTCCGTCCTTGTTAAGCCCGTCTGAACATCTGGTCTAACAGGTTGATCGATCAACTGCCTGGCGATGTCATATATCCTTTGGTATCGTTTCGTTCTTTTTGAAAAACCACCCAGCAGCATCATTGCCTCAACAACCTCGTCGACCTGCGGATCCTTAAAAGCCAATAACATTGTCTCTACCGCAAGGACCTCTTCTCTGGGACCAACATCCAACAAGAACTTAACGTCATCATCGATGAGAAACCGTCTCACGCTTTTTAAGGTTTCAACCGCTTTAGGCGGCTTGCTGATATTCTTCCTGGCGAGGATGCCGTCAATGATCTTGATCCTTTGTTCAAGAAAAACATTAGGGTCCCGAAGGGCCCCGATCAATTTTTCCAACGCTTTCATTAGACCAGGCGCATCCAGCCTGTCCAATGCTCGAAGCTGGCGTATCACATTCATCGCCCTATCCGCATTCGCTTCGGGCTTCGTCTCAGCGGACCCAGCCATCGCGGCATCACTAAACAACACACGATCTATCGCGCGGCCCAAACGCTGAAGCGAAAAATCATCTTTATCGAAAATACCGCTTATATCCCTACCCGGATATTCTTCGATGAATTCATTAAAGATCTTGTTATCATAGAGCACGCTTAAAATATTGTCCGCCCTTAGAAAGAACGCCGGAGGATGCGATGCCTCAAGCGCCCGACTTAGCAGTATGTGACTATTCCTCTCCCCCTCCAGTTCCATGTCGCTGATAATGATATGGATCGGTTGAGTTGATGAGCCCAATATTTTCTTCGCCCAGTCGAGTTTCTGCGCTGTTACGACAGAATACCCCATCGTTTTAAAATATCCCTCCAAACGGGAGATCTGTTGAGGATCATCATCCAGCACGAGAATATTCTTTTGAGCTCTCGCCGCCGCATCAATATCCAGTTCGACGTTATTGACCAGCCTTAATGGAGGATTATAAGCAACCTCCAGAAGACCATCCAGCCGCTGTTGATCAACGGCATTCAAACGGCGGGCTCTCGCATCTTCTACGCTATAAGTCCTCGATTCTTCAATAAAGATCCCTTTCAAACGGTATGTTAATTTTTCAATATCGTAATACCCTAAATAATACAACCCCAGCGCCAACCTGACCTTGTCCGTCGCCCCTATCGCTGCCAGAACATCCTTGCTGGCTCTGAGGATCCCGTCGATGATCGCCAAGCGTTCAGGTGATTCAAATCCCGCCATATAATTATAGATCTGCTTAGGAAAACCATAAGCCATCGCGGCGTCAGTCCCGCTTAATAACTGGCCAACCTCATTCTTATCAAACCGGCCTTGTTTTCTTACGCCGTTGTATCTCTCCTCGATCGCATCCAGAACTCTTTCCCATTCAAGACGGACCTGCTCATCTTGCGCGGCTTCTTTTAATTTCTTGATCTGGGCATAACTCCAATATGTCGTCTCATTGACCAAAACCTGGAAGGCCGTCTTTCTGGCCTCATCGGCACCGTTGATATACGCCTCAGCAGCTTTTGTGAAACGATCCCTTATCGATATTTCTTTCTCCAACACCTTAAAAAAATACAATCGCTCCTGCGCCATCGCCACGGCCTGATGCAACGCGGAATCACTGACCCCATTCTTGACTTCTCGAACAATACGCTCTTCCTGAGCCAGCAACCCCTGTAATTCATTTGTCGACAATGCCCGCAGCCGCACCATCCAGTTCGTTGAATCATAATACTTTTCAGCCCTGGGTTCATTCTCCCTGACGGAAAAAGCGATTCTAGCTGTATGCAGCGTTCCCGGGAAGTACTGTTGATCCTTATTGGGCGTCAACTTAATGCTATAACGGTGGTTGAATTTTTGGTCAGCTCTTAATTCCCTGGCCAACGCGGTCAAAGCGCGGTGAACGCGACCGGTCAAGGCGCGTGTATTTACATCATAGATGATCACCGACGCACCTCCGTCGCGCTCAAGATTTTGATGGAATTCACTTGGCAGTCCAAGCGTTGCCAGAAAACCATTCAATGTATGATCCTGACCATCTAAAGAAAAATGCACGTCCCAACGCACGCGGCGCAGCACGTCTTCGCTGTCAGAAACCGCGACCCACTCGCGGTCTGTCCGGCTGTTTAATCGTGCTTTTAGCTGATCCATCATCTTTAGAGGATGAAGTGTGCTTCTCGGCAAAGGATAATAATCACGGATAAGCTCTCCCAGCATGGCACTATCTGTAATAGCGTCTCCGCCGTCTAACCCCATTTGATTGATGATATAAATTGCTATCTCATCCGCAGCATGGATACCCTTTTCGCTTAATGCCCCTGACAATTCAATGGTCATGTTCAATACGGCCTCCACAACAGAGGCAGCGCGCGGATCAAGATAAACAGCTAAGATCCTTAATGCTTCTTTCGCATCGATCCCAAAACCCATCATTTCTTGAATGCCCGGGTCCACAATTTGGCCGTCGGGTTGATTGATGACCACCAAAGGAATATTCGCACCTTGTTTACTCTTTAGGAACTTTAGAAAAGGCAGGATCGATTCATCCCTTTTTAACGAATAGTCATAAGCCTCCTCTTCTCCTCCAACGCCATAATCCAAACCAAAATCCCTAACAAAAGCATTCACTATATCCCTGCGGCTTAAATGAGGGATCTGGGCAAGTCGTATTTCTTCCCACACCTCTAACGCTTTTTTTATAATGATCAAATCCTTCTGCACCCTCTCTAGACGGGCTTGGGCTTCCTTCTTTTGAAAATCGTAAGCAAATCCTCTTTCCATTTGTCCTGTCATATATTTCTCTGTAGATTCCAGACGTTCCTTATCCCGCATTAATTGATCAATCATCGCCTGAGAGGTCGTATGTGCTTCATATTTCTCCAAACGCTTCACCCTAAGCACATATTCCTTGGGGAGGCTTTGCATCGCGGCGTCGGACTTACGTTCCTTTG
Source organism: uncultured Planctomycetales bacterium (assembly GCA_964520655.1). Taxonomy (GTDB): domain Bacteria; phylum Omnitrophota; class Gorgyraeia; order Zapsychrales; family Fredricksoniimonadaceae; genus JACQQW01. The sequence continues at coordinate 125,149 of CAZFNI010000006.1, read as the reverse complement.
CGGCCTCGCCAGACCTAGGAGCCGCTTTTCCTTCTTTCAGATAGCTCTCCAGCAACTGGACCATATCTGAAGTGACTGAAGAACTGTTAAGCATGTTTTTCACCCTAAAAGCTTCTGCCTCTGTCTTAACGATATAAACGATCCGCAGATTCCAATTCTGTGCCCCCACAGCAAATACAGCATCAGGAAAAACCTGTTGAAACTCCCGAGAAATATCCAACAGCATCCTGGAGTCCTCGGCACTGGCCGTACTCTTTCCATCAACGGTTCTTGGCCAGCCCTCAACTGTCACCCCTACTTCCCAACGGTTATACAAAGGACGCATGACCCACTTATCCGGACCCTGTATATTGTTGATCAACTTGCTGATGATCACTCGGAATTGTTCGCTAGGGGCGGTCTTTTTCTCTTTCTTCACATCATTCCTTTTTAATCTAACCGTGATCGCCTGAAGCAAAGCACCAGCAAGGCCGGTGATGAGCATGGCACTGTCCGTTGTTCTTTTGGGATGAAGGGCCATCGCGGCATCGACCCCGCCGGAGAAATATTTCCGGGGAACCATGCGTCCCTCGACCATGTCATCCTTGATAAAATTGAACACGCCTTTTTTATACGCCTTCAAATATTGTTCATAAATTTGCTGTTTGACTGTTTTATCATCAAGATCAATACCGCGCACTTTGTTCTGATCTGAATAGACCTGATTGAGCAACGCCTCCTTCAAATTATTCTTGTACCAACCAGCCAGGATGATGGAATGAAATATCTGACGCAGCGGCGCGAAATTCTTTCCCGTGTTCACTTCACGTTCGAGTTCAGGAAGGATGATTTCCTTTATGACCTGGCTAGCAAGAGCGGGTCCTGTCGCTGAATTGGTGCTTTTGTCCTCGCGCCACCCATCCCCCCGTGGGGTAGCTGGGAATAAAGCCATTGACCCCCTGTCGCTGCGGGCAAAAGCACCAACTTCAGCGCCACCCGCCGCATTTCTATTCATCGCTAAATAATCCTCCTCCAGCATGACCTTCAAGTGACTCTTGGTCACCATGGCCGTCTGAGCACGCTCAAACACCTCAGCCTGATCCGCCATGATCCAGACTTTATTAAAAGTATTTACCGGAACATTGACGCTCTTGCCGTATTTAGCTTGCATCTGACTGTAAACCTTGTCCCAGAAATTCTTGCCCAGTTCCTTTTCCGGATAGATCAATGATGCGGTCAATTGCTTTAAAATATAATCCTGCGCCAAAAGATCGCGTCCCATATCGGTTTGCCCCAACCCTTCAGGAATAACGCGTTCTTGTTCATAAGGACTTAAGTTGACCCACAATTCCTTCTCTGGCACCGCAAGGGCCGCCAGGAAATATTTGACCAGCTTATCCCCTTCCATATTCAATGCCTCGCCCTGCAGCTTGTCCTGCCCGGCATCCACAATAAAATCGAAGATAAACGGATCATCTGGATGGACGGTGATGCCCCGGATGATCGCAGGTTGATAGGCTTGACTTAAAGCAACCATTGTGCCGGCTTTAGGAAGATCAGACAAAGGCGCCGCCGATGCCCTGGACAAAGGCATCACGGATGTGACGAGCAAAGAAAGAATAACGCTAAAATGGATAATGGGCCGCAATAACATCATATTTTCCCGAAAGGTAGTATATATACTACCGGGACAAGTATACCCTATGGGATCGTAGAATGCCACGCGCCTTGACGGCATCCCTGTTGATCTGTTGGGTGAGCATTTCTACTGAGGGGAAAGAGCGCTCGTCTCGGATCTTCCTGATAAAAGAAACTTCGATCAAATCCCCGTAGATATCTTGATGCAGGTCAAAGCAATGCACTTCCAAAAGCGGTTTTGGAGATGCTGTTTCAAAAGAAGGACGAAACCCCAAATTGGCCACGCCTTTGTAGAATTTACGTTTATGTGCAACAACAACCGCATAAACCCCGTTGGGAGGCATGATCCCGTTCTGATAATCAATATTGGCTGTCGGAAAACCAAGGGTCTTGCCGCGGCCGTCGCCTTTAACAACCTTACCTTCGCAGCTAAAGTCCCGGCCCAATAATTTTTTTGCACTTAAGAGATCACCTTGCACGACCATCCGCCGAATGCGGGTACTGCTCACTGGCTTCCCCCCATTTTTTAATGCCTTGACCCCATGCATACTGTAACCACATTCTTTAGACAGCGATCGAAATAACCCCACATCACCGGCGCGTTCCCGGCCGAAACGAAAATCATCGCCGACAAATAACTCTTTGACGCCCAGCTGACGGACCAGGACATTCTTAATGAAAGACTCCGGTTTCACATGCGCAAAAGTCTTTGTAAAACGAACAACCAGACAAATGTCCACCCCAAGCTCCTCAAGCAAACACATACGCTGAGCCATAGTGGTTAAATATTTCAGCTGCAGGTCGGGACGCAGGACATGGGCAGGGTGCGGGAAAAATGTGATGACCGCGGACGTATAACGGTGGGTTCTGGCCTTAGCCAGCATTTTTCCGAGCAAATAACGATGCCCCCGGTGCACCCCGTCAAAAATACCTATAGCCGCCGCGGTATCCTTTAATTTAACCTTTGAAGTCAATAAGATGACTTTCATTGACATCCTCAATATTCTTCGCCTGGGTGATCTCAAATGGACCAACCTTGGTACGCTCGATCTGGCATATGCATGCGCCGCAGCCTAACAGGTCACCCACATCGTCTGCCAACTGACGAACATAGGTACCTTTCGAACAAGCCATGTAGAATTCCACCTCAGGGGGCTCAAAACGCAAGATGGTCAACTCGTCGATGCGCACATTGCGCACAGTACGCTCCACCTGCTGACCGGTCCTGGCGATCTTATATAACCGTTCGCCTTTATGGCGCACCGCCGAGACCATGGGCGGCAATTGCTCGATCTCTCCAGTGAATTTAGCAAAAGCTTTTTCCACATCCATCCTTGTCACATGAGCGAACGACTTCTGTTCGATCGTTTCTCCCATCGTATCCGCCGACGTTGTTTTAAGCCCCAGCTTTAGTGTCGCACGGTAACCCTTATCATAGGCCACGAATTTATCGAACATCTTGGTCGACTTTCCCGCCAGAACGACCAGCACACCCGTTGCTAAAGGATCCAGTGTCCCCGCGTGACCAACGCGGCGCTGGCCTAAGATACGGCGCACCATGGCCACCACATCATGCGAGGTTTTGCCCGCTGGTTTATTGATGATCAATACACCCTGCTTTTCCGTTAATGTTCTCATAAGACCTTTTTGATCGCGGTTAATACCAGTTTTTTCACGTGATCGAGCGTCCCGGTCATTTTCCCGCCCGCTGCCCTGGGATGACCTCCGCCATGAAAACGTTGTGCTAATTTGGCCACATTGACCTGCCCCTGACTGCGGAAATTTATACGCACTTCCTGGGCGTTGATCTGCGTTAAGATCACCACCACCTCGACCCCTTCGACCGATCTTAAGAACCCGAATAGCTTTTCTTTAAGGTCAAACGACTTAGAAAAAGTTTGCGATGAAGCAAAGGACAAACTCACGCAAAAAACCTTGTTCTGGCAAAAAAGCTCGGCATCATGGATCACTTTCGCGAATAATCTCATGTCCGCAACCGGCATCCCCACATAGAGCTTCTCGTGCATCTCCTGGGCATTGATGTTAAAGCGCATCAGGTCAGATACGATGGCATGGACCTTGGGAGTGACATTATCATACTTAAATGAGCCCGTATCCGTCATGATCCCCGCATAGAGCAGTGTGGCCAGCTGCCTGTTAAACCCTAACTTAGAGGCCACTAAAAGATCATAGAGCATTTCACACGTCGATGAAGCTTTCGGGACTACCCAGTTGAGAGATCCAAACCGTGTATTGGTCTGATGGTGATCGATGTTGATGATCGGCTTACCAGCGATCAATAAATTCTTCACCCCGCCGATGCGTTCAAAGTCCCCGCAGTCGAGCATGATGGCCGCATCATAATCGAAGGCTTTGACCTTGGATGCCTTCTTGAACAATTTAGCCTGGGGCAAGAATTCCAACCAGCCAGGCAGATCATCCTCATTGACCACCCGCACGGTTTTTCCCATGGCCTTGAGCATCATAGCCACACACAATGCCGAAGCCGCGGCATCCGCGTCGGGATTGTGATGCGTGGTCACCAAAAAATGCTTATGGCGCTTGATCACCTCCAGGATCGCTTTACGCTCATCCATGTTCCTGCTCCTTAAGCTTTTTGATCTCCTCGATCTTTGAGTCGATCAAGGCCGCATGCGCGACCCCTTTGTCATAAATGAACTGGATCTGCGGCGTATAGCGTAGGTCGATCTTGGATCCGATGAGCTTGCGGATATAACCGCTCATGTGGTTAAGCGCCTTTGTCGTTTCCTCGATCACTTTCTTGTCATCCGACAATATGCTGAAACGCACCCGTGCATGCTGAAGGTCTTTACTGACATCCGCATTAAGGATGGTAACAAATTTGATCCTGGGGTCGCGGACCTCCCCGAAAAGCAACAACTCGCCGATCTCCCGCTTGATCATTTCATTGACTTTTTCTATGCGTGACATAATCCCATCCTTATTGATTAAATGCCCCAGGTTCTCAAACACGCTAACATCGCCAAAGACCTGGGTTCTTTTAAGATCTTATCATGCTCTTTTTTATAACGTTGTGCTGTGATGGTCTTGATCGCACCGCCGGCAACCGCTTCTTTAAGCAGCCGCATTGTTTTCTTTTCCATCTCAAAACCAAAACGTTCTTTAAAACGAACTGCTCGCAGCATCCGCGTGGGATCATCGATAAAACTTTTTTCATGCAGCACGCGGATCTTTTTGGATCCGATGTCCTTGACCCCGCCAAAAGGATCGATCATGGTCCCCCAATGTGCCGGATCGACAGCGACCGCGACAGCATTGACAGTAAAGTCACGCCTTTTCAGATCTTCCTCGATCTTTGCCGGAGCAACTTTGGGGAAAGCGCCCGGACGCACATAGCGCTCTTTGCGGCACGTGGCAAAATCGACCTGACGTCCGCCGGGCAATGTCACCGTGGCTGTCTTAAACGCCGGATAGACAACGACCTTACCTCCAAACGCGACCGCAAACGATCGGGCGACTTCCATGCCTTTACCTTCCACAACGATATCGATATCAACCAGAGGAGCTTTAAGCAGAATATCCCTGACCGGCCCGCCGACTAAATACGCCCCCATCCGCTTTTCCTGCGCGATCGTCCCTGCGGCGCGCAGCAGCTCGAGAGAATCATCATCGATATGAGACAATATGTTCTTCATGACCTGGGATGAAATTCCTTATGCACGCTCTTTAAACGTTCTTTATCCACATGGGTATAGATCTGGGTCGTCGATATATCCGCATGCCCCAGCATTTCCTGGACGCTGCGCAGATCCGCCCCGTGCTCCAGCAGATGCGTCGCGAATGTATGACGCAGCGTGTGGGGTTTAATGTTCTTTTTGATCCCGCAAAGCCTTGCGTATGATTTGATCATATTCCAGACGCTGACCCGGCTTAACTTCTTGCCCAATCGGCTGACGAATAAGGCATCACTTTCTTTGCCTTTGACCAATTTCGGCCGGGCTTTCTGTAAATATACCATCAGAGTCTCCAGAGCTTTCGCGCCGACAGGAATAATGCGTTCTTTACTGCCTTTGCCGACCGCCCGGACAAATCCAACCTGGGGCTCAACGCTTCCGATCTTTAGGTCCACGATCTCAGAAACTCTCAACCCCGACGCGTAAAGCAATTCCATAATGGCCAGATCACGCTTGGCCTGGGGCCCCTGGGCATTGGCAATGACAAGCAACAGCGCATCCACTTCCCTTTGCGTCAGCACCTCCGGCACCTTTTTCCACTGCCGGGGTGTTTCCACCAGAGTTGTCGGGTCTTCCTTGGATAAATTCTCCCGAACCAAAAAACGATGGAACATCTTGATCGCCGCCAGATTCCGACAAATACTGGCCGTCGTTAATCCTTCTTTTTTCAATGCGAACATGTACCCGCTGATATGCTCCCGCCTAATACCTTCAGGCAATGCAACCCCCGCTTTATGGAGAACCGTGGCATATTTATTCAGGTCCCGGCGGTATGCCAGCAGCGTATTTTTCGCCAGTCCGCGCTCAACACTGATGTATGTGATAAATTCCTCAATGATGCTCTTCAAGGGTGACTAAATCCTTTTTGACGACATCAATGCGCAGATCACGGCGCAGCATACGGTCAAATTCCCGCAGATCACTTTGCAGCAACGCCCGATTACGTGTCGCTCGGGGCGTTTTAAGGGCCTGCGTATAATTCTTAAGCAAACCTCTCAATTTTTCGACTGTCGGTTTTTTCTCCGCTAAAAGCAGATCAGACATCAACGACAAACGGCTGTTGATCTGAGAGAGCGCATACTTGACCCTGCCGTCAGAATCATCCCTCTCGACCAGAGCGCTCTGAAGGTCCTTATACCAAACCTTCACCATGGCGTAATTCTCCTTATATGTTTCCACGGCATTATATTCCGGCGCAGGGTAATCCTGGGGCTCCAAGACTGGTACAAAATCCGTACTCTCACTCTGGGCCGCCTTTTTCTGCCGCTTGAATTTCTTCTGCAAGGTTTCACATGAACTGCATGTCAGGCACAGTGCCGTAAGCAAAACCAATGTCACGGACACATGACGTCCGCGGATCCAATTAACCATACAATAACTCCTTAAATTCTGTGTTATTAAGAACTTTGATCCCTAAATCCTGTGCTTTTTTTAATTTGCTCCCCGCTTTAAGGCCCGCCACAACATAATCAACATTACGGCTGACCGTGCCGGACACATTGCCAGAATGTTCCTGTACAAGCCTCGCTGCTTCGTCACGCGTCATCCCGTCTAATTCTCCTGTAAAAACAAAGGTTTTACCAGTAAATTTTCCAGACCCTCCTGGAGCCTCCTCAACGGCCGTGCCAACGCCGGATGCCGTAAACTTTCTGATCAATTCCTTGATCTTCTCATCCTTAAAATAATCGACAATGCTTTGCGCGGTCACCGGCCCGACATCCGCAACTCTTTCTAGCACGAGAGCATCCGCCTGCATCAATGCGGCCAGAGATCCAAACCGCTGCGCCAGCGTCGATGCAGCCTTAGCACCAACATTCTCAATGCCCAAGGCAAAAATAAACTTAGACAATGGTTTGGTCTTACTGGCCTCGATGGCTGCCAGCAAATTGTCAGCTTTTTTCTGCGCGAACAATTCCAACCCTAACAGACTATCCTTAGTTAAGCGGTAAATATCCGCCGTGTCTTTGACCAGCCCCCTGGCATAGATCTGCTCCACCACCGACTCACCCAAACCTTCAATATCAAGCGCTCCTCGAGAAGCAAAATGCACCAGCGCCCGTTTGACTTTCGCCGGACAATCAGGATTGACGCAGCGGTAAGCCACCTCTTTGGTATCATCTTTATGGATCTTCCCCCGGCACGATGGGCATTCTTTCGGCGGCTTAAACTCTTTCGACCGGGGATCTTTCTTAACTACGCTGACGATCTTTGGGATCACATCCCCGGCACGCTCCACAAGGACCCAGTCGCCCGCATTCACATGAAGGCGCTTGATCTCATCAAAATTATGCAATGTCGCGCGGGATATCATAACCCCCGCACAAGCGACAGGCTCAAGAAGAGCCACGGGCGTCAAGACTCCGGTTCGGCCGACCTGCACGACAATCTCCTTAATAAGCGTTGAGGCCTGATATGCCGGGAATTTATATGCCACAGCCCACCGGGGGCTCTTTTGAGTGACGCCCAGGATCCCCTGCTGGGAGAGGTCATTGACCTTGACCACTACCCCGTCGAATTCATACGGGACATCCTCGCGTTTCTCAAGCCACTTATCACAGAACGCGATCACCTCTTGAAGATCCTCGCACAGCTGGTTCGCAGGATTGACCGGCAGTCCAAATGTACGGCATGCTTTTAAAAAATCCCACTGGGTCTTTATAGGAACACCGCCTTCAATACGCCCGAAAGAATGGACGAAGAACCGCAGACGCCGCTTGGCTGTTTCCCGGCTATCGAGCAGTTTCAACGCGCCGCTGGCCGCATTGCGGGGATTAGCGAAACGTTCATCATCATTGGCACTGCGCTTGTCATTAAGCCTGGCAAAATCCGCCTTGTCCATATAAACTTCACCGCGAACCTCCAGCACCCCAGGAAAATCCCCCTTTAACTGCAGCGGGACATCCTGGATAGTCTTGACATTATGGGTCACATCCTCGCCCGTCTCACCGTCGCCGCGGGTCGCTGCCTGACGCAAGATCCCATTCTCATAGGTCAAAGCGCAGCTGACACCGTCGATCTTTAGTTCAGCGGTCAACTGATAAGAAGCATCAAGTCCTTTCTGGACCCTGGTCTCCCAGGCCTTCAGCTCTTCTTTGGAATAAGTATTATCCAGCGACATCATCCTGACCTTATGCGTCACTGTCGGAAGGTCGCCTTTGACTTTAGTGCCGACACGCTGTGTGGGTGAATCTGAAAGCTTATACTGCGGATACTGCTCTTCTAACTGGATCAGTTCGCCAAGCAAGGCATCATACTGAGAATCCCCGATGACGGGTTTATTCTCCACATAATAATGCGTGTTATGCGCATGAATGTCGCGGGCAAGTTCTTTGATGCGGCGTTGGACGTTTGGAATATGGGATTGAACCATATAGGGTATTGCATTGATACAAAATGGTCGGAGAGGACGGATTCGAACCGTCGACCTCTTCGTCCCGAACGAAGCGCGCTAGCCAACTGCGCTACTCCCCGAAAAATGAGCAAATAAGGGGTTATCTTAACATCCGAACCTGACATCGTCAATCAATATGGTCAACGGGTCTTGGAACTTGAAGATTTGCTCTTTTTGCGTTTAAGCAAGGGGTCATCTTCTTTGCGCAGCGGGAATTCAAACTTGTCTTTTAATACGCACGCCACCCCGCCTGGATAACATTTGGCCTTTCTCCGGCGGCAGGAATCGTCTTTGGTATTTCTATGTTTACAGTCCCACATATATGCCCCTTAACAATGAATGGAAAGATATTATAGCAGGAATCAGGCGATCACTTTATCTTTCTTTGCTGCGGAAGGGTCTGCTTCGCAGGCGGACAAAGACAGGACCTTACTTTTGACATACGGGATCAGCGCCGGCTGGACGCTAAAATTCCTTAAGCCGATATCCAGCAGATCTTTGGTGTAATTTAAATCCCCCGCCAATTCTCCACACACGCAGCACTCCCGGCCGTGAGCCCTGCAGGTGTGGAGAATGTTCTTTAACGTATCCAGGACCAAATGATTGCCGGCCTCGTAGTAGTCCGCAACATCCGCGCGTCCCCGTCCCGCCGCCATGATATACTGCACCAAATCATTGGTCCCGACATTAAAAAAATCTGAAACACCGATCAACTCATCGATCGACAATACCGCCGCCGGGGTCTCGATCATCGCCCCCAGTTCCAAATGCTCATTGTATAGTCCTCCTTCATGATCGAGCTTTGCCTTTTCCTCCTGCAAATACCGCCTGACCTCCACCATGTCTTTAGGCAAAGACACCATTGGCACCAGTACCTTGATCTTGAATTCCGCGCTTAATCGCAAAAATACCCGCAGCTGCATCTGAAGCAGCTTCGGGTATTTTAGAAGCAGCCGAATGCCGTTAAGCCCCAAGGCAGGGTTTGGCGCCTCATCAACATTCCAAAACGAGAGTGTTTTATCCCCCCCGATATCAAGCAGGCGCATGATGATCTCATCGTGCGCGACATGCTTTAATGCGGTCCTAAGCTGGGTGTAAAATACCTCCTCTGTCGGGATATCTGTGCGCTCCATATAGAACAATTCTGTCCGGTAAAGCCCGATCCCGTCCGCGCCAAACTTTTTCGCCATCTTAAGGTCCGCCAGGCAAGAGGCATTGGCCCGAACCTTAATGAAATCCCCCTTGATCGTCAGCGGCAGGTTTTTGATATATCGCAATACATCGACCCTGTATTCATCGCGCTGACGGATCAACTGGGCGTAAGCTTCCACCTCTACCGGTTTGGGATCAATAATGATCTTCCCATTCTTACCGTCGACAACGACCGGCGCCCCGGGGACAATGAATTTACTCCGAAGATTGATATTGGCGACAAAGGGAATATCCAACGCGCGGGCCAGGATAGCTGAATGGGAATTCTGCGTGCCTTCCTGGGTAATGATGGCGTTAATGTTATCCACATCCAGCTTGACCACATCAGAAGGCAAAAGGCATTTGGCATACAAGACAGAATCCGGCGGCAGCGTTGCCGGCATTTCCTGAGAGACAGCTCCGCTTAATATCTCAAGCAAACGCCGCCCCACATCGACAATGTCATCGGCCTTATCATGGATCATCACGCTCTGGGAGGCCCGTAACTTATTCTCCCACCCTAAGAAAACATCCTGGACGATGCGCTCGGCATTAAGCAGACGCGTCCGTAAATGTTTTTCCATCTCCTGGAACAGCTCGACATCGGTCACGATCTGACGGTGAGCCTCAAAGATCTCGGCGTGTTTGGCATCGATCTGGCTGATGACCTTGGATTTAAGCATCGCCAGCTCATCGCAGACTTTATCGACAGCGACACGTATCCTCTTGATCTCATGCTCCACCTCATCCTCAGACAGTACGCGCTGTTGATATTCACGGGCTAACGCATTATGGCAGCAAACCAGATGCCCAATGGCAAAGCCGTGGACAATAGGGATCCCTCGAAGAATATGGTGTTTGGATGTGTGTGGGGCAGGAGCAGTAGTCATAAACCACCTCAATGTGGATGCGCTACTGGCTTTATCCTAGGACTTTATCAGGGATATGTCAAATTTTTTAAATCAGGGTCAGCCCCCCAAAAAACTATTCTTTATTAAGAATATATTTAGCAAGGATATCCGTTTCGATATTGAGCAGATCGCCTTTTTTCTTGGCCGAGAGGTTGGTAACCTCGAGCGTGTACGGGATCAAATACACGCAAAAGTCCTTCTTGGTGACCTTGCCGACGGTCAAGCTTATCCCGTCTAAGGCTACTGAACCTTTATGGACCAAGTGCCTGATGGCTTCTTTGGAAACGGCAACGGTCATAGCGACCCAGTTGGGTTCACGCTCAATGGAGGTGATGACACCGACCTCATCAACATGTCCGGTGACAAAGTGCCCGCCCAAACGACCGTTAGCCCTTAATGCCAACTCCATATTGACACCGCTGCCGGCCTTGATCTGTTTAAGCGAAGTTTTTTCGATCGTCTCGCGCATCAGGTCAAAAGAAACGGCATTGCCTTTCTTTCTTGTCACCGTCAGGCATACGCCGTTGATCGCCACGCTGTCCCCCACCTTGATCTGCTTGGCTAATTTTCCGCAATCGACCTCATAAACGATCAAATTCTTTTTCGCTTCAATTGATCTGACTTTGCCTAATTGTTCAATAATGCCGGTAAACATATGTGCTCTCCATTTATTAATATCTAGCATGGATTAAGGGGTAGGATAAGCTTCGTTCGGGGCTCAACACCCCCCATCCCCCGTAACACATGCACAAATTCGTTTCGCGAACGGTTTATTTGATGTGTTTGTTGGTTTCGTTTAGGGTGGCATGTGACGGGGGTGGTTTCGCCCCTCACGAACTTATCCTACCCCTTAATTGGCGCCTCGATAAAAAGATCCTCGCCTATCCTGCCCATTTGTACATCTTTTAGCGTTAATATCTTGCTAATATCTTTTGTTGTCATGCCAGCGATTGCATTGATCCCGTCGCCCATGATCTTAGGCGCGACATAGACCATCATTTTATCGACCAGCTTTTCATTTAAAGCATTACCGATGACCTTGGCGCCACCCTCGATCAACAGATTGGCAACGCCTATCCGGCCTAAATAGCGCAGCACCCATTTAAGGTCTACCTTGTTATTTTTCAAAGGCGCTTGAATGATCGTCGCATTAAGCTTCTTGATCTTTTTTGAAGTTGTAAAGATCAGAATATCTTCCGGCGGTGTTTGTGTGTAAATCCGACCCTTGGAAGGCATTTGCAAATGCGTATCCAGGATGACCTTCTTGATGGATTTGCGGGGAACACTGTTTAAGGCTGGGTCGTCTTTTAAGACCGTATTGATGCCGACGATAATGGCGTCAAATCCGAACCTTAATTCATGCGCGTAATCACGGGCGTCCTGACCTGTGATCCATTTGGAATCACCATTTGAATTAGCGATCTTCCCGTCAAGCGTCTGGGCGATCTTCGCAGTCACAAACGGCATACCGCTTTTCACATGCTTGTTGAAACTTTCATTTAATCGCAACAGCTCATCTTCAAGGAAGCCAACCTCGACGTTGATCCCCGCTTTCTTTAACAGCGTGATGGACTTGCCATTCATGCACGGGTTAGGGTCTTTGACACCGACAAAAACTTTTGTAATACCAGCATCAATGATCGCCTGTGTACAAGGTGGGGTCTTGCCGAAATGCGAACATGGCTCAAGTGTGACATACAAATGCGCGCCTTTGGCCTTCGCCCCAGCGGTTTTGATCGCCGCTGCTTCGGCATGAGGACCGCCATAATAGGCGTGAAACCCCCTGGCGATCACCTTGCCCGACTTAACAAGCACAGCCCCGACCATGGGATTAGGGCTGACCCGCCCCCATCCTCGCAGGGCCAGCTCGTAGGCCTGAGACATATATTTCAAATGTTCTGACAAAACGGTTACCTCATTATATGCCGTTATAGAGCTGGGGGAAGTTCATGAAGGATGAAACTCCCCCGTCACATGCGGCCCTATTGAATACGTACCCACTAGATTTTCGTTAAGCAACCACCGTTGTTTACAAAACCCGTGCATGTGTTACGGGGGCTAGGGGGGTTGAATCCTGAATGAAGCTTGCCCCAGCTCTATAACTCATGTCTGCGACAAACGCTCTGCCACACGTTCTTTCATTTTCTCAACTAACGCGTAATCGATCGTTGCTTTACCGATATAGGTATAGGGTTTGGCTTTGCCGTGCGCGTCAGATCCGCCGGTCATCAGCAGCTTGTTCTTTTTAGCCAGCCCATAATAGAAATTATGCACGGCATCCGAACAATTAGGGTAATAAATTTCCAACCCATCTAAACCCGCTTTGGCCATCGGCGCGATCAGCTCATCTTTCTGCGTCAGCATCGGATGCGCCATCACCGCTAAGCCTCCGCTTTGATGGATCAGATCGATCGCCTCAAATGGGCTTTGCTTATATTTTGGCGCATATCCCGGACAGCCTTCACTGAGATATTTCTCAAACGCTTCTTTGGCGTTCTTGACAATACCTTTCTGCACCATCAGGAACGACAAATGCGCCCGGCCTACCGCTTTAGCTTTCGTCAACGCCGCCACTTCATCAAAATCAATATTGGTGATGCCGACCGCCCGCAGATTCATGATCATCTGTTTCATGCGTTCAACCCGCGCGTTTAAGAAAACCTGGCATTTCTCGACCAACGGCCCTTTATGGACGTCGATGAAATACCCGAGCATATGGATATCCTTACCTTCATATTCCGCGGACAATTCAATGCCGGAAATGATCTCCAGGTCTTTGCCTTTCGCCGCTTCCTGCGTCGGCAGAACACCGTCTATAATATCATGGTCGGAAATGGCGATCGCCGCTAATCCCGCTTTTAGCGCTTCGTCCACGACCTCTTGCGGTGAAGCAGTACTGTCGGAATAATATGTGTGGATGTGCAGGTCCGCCAGCCGCATATCAATTGCTCGGCTCGACGATCTCTTTTTTGTGGATCTTGTCTAAGATGCCGTTGACGAATTTACTTGATTCGAGGTCGCCGTATTTCTTGGCAAGCTCGACCGCTTCGTTGATGGCAACCTTGGGAGGCGTCTCTGTAGAATATTTCAATTCATACAGGCCGATGCGCATGGAATTGCGGTCAATGACCGCCATGCGTTTCAACTGCCAGTTCGTGGCGTATTCGGAGATCTTATCATCGATGGCTTTCAGATGCTGGACGACGCCTTTGGAGAGCGAGGCGGCGAATTCAATGACAACATCATCCTTCACATCTTTGGTATCATCGGCTTTCCAGTAATCAACTAAGATCGCCTCCAGAGGCCTTTGGGTGATGTCCAGCTGGTATAAGATCTTTAGCGCGTGTTCGCGTCCAAGTGTGCGTCGTCTCATATGATCCTGCTATATTCTCTTTAAAAGAGCGGTCATGGCCAACGCCGTCTTTGCCGCGTCGCGGCCTTTATTGTCTTTGCCGTTTGCTTGCGCGCGCGCCTGGGCTTGAGAGATGGTGTCTGTGGTTAGCACTCCCATGATCACAGGCTTTGATGACTGTAGAGATGCCTGCATGATCCCCTGTGCAACACCATTGGCCACAACTTCAAAATGATACGTTTCGCCGCGGATCACTGCGCCTAAACAAATAACCGCGTCAACATTCTTCTTTTTGGCTAATTTTAATGCTGCCAGCGGAACTTCAAAAGAACCGGGAACCCAGACAGTGGTAATGGCTTTGTCGGGGATCCCGCTCTTTTTTAACTCTTTTAAACATGCAGCAAGCAAAGCCTTGCTGATGAATTCATTGAACTCGCTGGCGACAATGGCAATGCGCGCGTTCATTAAAGGATATGTCCTAATTTTTCCTTCTTGGTCTTCAAATATTGTTCTGTCCGGGGATGATGGGCGCCTTTAATGGCCACGCGCTCAACGACGGAAAGTCCATACCCCTCTAAGCCAACAATCTTGCGAGGATTATTGGTCAACAAACGGATCTGCTTGACCCCCAGATCAACTAAGATCTGCGCGCCGATGCCGTAATCGCGCAAATCCGCCGGGAAACCCAGCGCCTGATTAGCTTCCACGGTGTCCATGCCCTCATCCTGCAAATTGTACGCTTTTAATTTATTGAGCAAACCAATGCCGCGTCCTTCATGTTGACGGATATACAAAATGACCCCTGAACCAGCGCTCTCGATCATTTTCATCGCCGCTTTCAACTGGCTGTTGCAATCACAGCGCAGGGAACCAAAAATATCGCCGGTCAAACATTCGGATTGCGCGCGTACCAAAACAGGAGTCGTCGCATCGATCTGTCCCTTGACCAACGCCAAATGGATCACATCATCAATGATGGATTTATATGCAACTAACTTGAATTCGCCTTCCTGGGTCGGCAAGGTGGTTTCTTCCACCCGCTCCACCAACTTTTCAGACTTACGGCGGTATTCGATCAAACTGTCGATCGTGCAGATCTTTAATTTATGTTTCTTGGCAAAAGCGATCAGGTCATTGGTGCGCGCCATGGTGCCGTCATCATTCATGATCTCACAGATGACACCGGCAGGATAAAGCCCAGCCAAACGCATCAGGTCGACAGAAGCTTCTGTATGACCAGCACGGACCAGAACGCCGCCGCGTCGGGCGCGTAACGGGAATAAATGGCCAGGGGTCACCAGGTCAGAGGGTTTGGATTTTTCATCCATCAAGACTTCAACCGTTTTAGCGCGGTCAGCCGCGGAAATACCGGTCGTTACTCCATAAGCCGCATCCACAGACACCGTCCAGGCGGTGTTGCATTTCTGATGCTTGGAATTATTGTCTTCCTTCATGGGATGCAGGTCTAATGCCGATAAACGGGCATCTTCCATCGGCACACAGATCAGCCCGCGGGCATTGGTGGCCATGAAATTGATGATCTCAGGCGTTATAAACTGGGCGGACACTAAAATATCCCCTTCATTCTCGCGCCCTTCATCATCCATGACAATGACCATGCGGCCGGCTTTTAACTCTTCTAAAACCTCTGGAATTGAATTAAACATGCACTCCTCCCAAATTGATTACATATCCACAAAAGTATCCGCAAAGTATATTGAAAATCTTCGTCCTTGTCAATGAATAAGATAAGCGGTATAATGCCCGCTAATTACATAACCTGTTTATTTTAAATAACATGCGACTTGAAGAAAAAATAGCAAAAAATCTGATCACAACCAAAAGAACACTGGCTGCAGCCGAGTCCTGCACCGGAGGCCTGCTGTGTCACACCCTGACCAATATCCCCGGTTCCTCCGCTTTTTTTATCTTAGGGGTCATTGCCTATGACAATATGGCTAAATCAAAATTACTGAAAGTCCCTGCCCGTATCATCCAGACTCACGGAGCGGTCAGCGCGCAGGTTGTTGGCCTCATGGCCCAAGGAGTGCGGTCGATCCACAATACAGACTTCGGTATCGCCATCACCGGCATTGCCGGCCCTACAGGCGGCAATAAGCACAAACCCGTTGGACTGATCTATATCGCTGTATGCTCGAAAAAGAACACTGTCGTCAAACAATATCATTTCAACGGCAGCCGCTTGCAAAATAAAACCCTTGCCAAGAATGCCGCGCTCAGAATTCTCTGGGGAATGCTGGCTTAATCAAATTTTTTTTGTATAATACCTGTTATGAATTTATCGCACCGCTTAAACCGCTGGTTCAAACCCCGATTTGCTGTCATCTATCCTTTCGGGATCTTAGTCGCTATTTTCGGACAGACAACCGAACATTCCATCCGCGCCAGCGTGGGATATGTGATCGCCGGGCTGCTCATCCGCCTGTGGTCCAACGGCTATGCCATCAAGAATGACCGCCTGACAACTTCAGGCCCTTATGCATTTGTCCGCAATCCGTTATATCTGGGAACTTTTCTGATCTGTATCGGCTTCTGCATTCTACTGAACACGGGATGGGCTGGCCTGCTGTTTATCCTGGCTTTGGCATTGATCTATTACAAAACGATCCGTGACGAACAAGGAATGCTGGAGGCCAAATTCGGCGAGGACTACCGCAATTACACCGCCAAAGTCCCTGCCATGTTGCCGACCCTTAACCCTTACCCCCAAGGCGAGAAATGGCCCTTTAGTTTAAAACGCCTGATCGACAGCAAGGAACATAAACCTTTTTTCTGGGTCATCATCCTCATGATCGCGTTCCACCTGAAAACACGCCTGCTCATCGAACACAAAAGCATCAGCCCCAAAGGCATTTTCCTGCTTGGACTGGCCGCAATCTTGATCCTGCTGGATATTATCTACGAATTAAATAAGAAAAAGATACATCAATAGATCAAACGTTACTTGGAGAGATCCTCAGCCGGCTGGTCGATCTTTTCTTGAGGTTCGGGCTGAGAATTATTGACCGTTTCCCGGTGCATGACCTGGGTCGGATCGGGGATCTCGGGAGATTTGCCCCTTAATGAAGGATTATCTAAAGACAGGTCCCGGATCATCTTTTCCTGGACCATGCTGATGAACTCGATCTTTTTATAAAGTTCCTGATCCGCCTTTTCCACATCCGCCGAGACCTGGGCTACCCTGTTCTGCAGGTCATTTAACGTGGCCATATAATCTTTCTGCCAGGCTTCCGTATTATCTTTGACTAAGTTGATCCCGGATTTGAGCGGTTCGATCAATGTTCTTACGTCCCTTATTTCTTTCTCGGAACGGACAAATTTGTCATTGAATTCTTCTTTCAGTTCACTTAATTTACCCTCAACGCTCTTGGCCTTGACCTGGAACACGCCATAATCTTTTCTGATAGAGTCAACCGTCCCCTGTTGGCCGGCAATGGCCACTTCCAGGGCATCGTTCTGTTTCTTCATTTCCTTAAGCTTATCATTAAGGCTGCTGATCTGGACATTGACGCTGTTAAGCATGTCTTTCTGATCAACGGCATCTTTTTGGGTCTGATCGATCTGATTGGAATGCCTTAAGAATATCACTGCTTCGCCGGCCCCCAATATAAGGACAGCCAAGACGGTCAAGACGGCACCGGCCTTGATCTTAAAGCCCTTCTTCTGGGGCGGAACCCCCAAAGTCGGGGTTGCTTGTGGTGTTGGTTTAGATTCTTCGGTCATAGGAGAAAGTGTACACGATATTCGGCTATTTTGCCAAAAAAAGTGTTGCTCAAGGGAAGATCAGAGATATCCCTTTAGGTCAATGTTTATGGATGGCGCGGATAGCGTAAAGAGGACGGGCTTTGACCTCCGCGTAAAGTCGACCGACATATTCACCGATGATCCCCAGGAACAATGACTGGATACCGCCGAAAAATACAATGGGCAGCAAGGTTGAGGCCCAGCCCATGATGATGTTAAACATCAATTTCATATAAACGACCCAGCAGGCCAGGACAAGCGCAACTATACTGGTAAATAACCCGAACAAAGACATCATGCGCAAAGGTTTATACGAATACGAAATAATGCCGTCCATGGCAAGTGCCAGCAGATCCCCGACAAAGAATTTAGTCCGACCCATCTTGCGGCTTTGCCTTTCATAAAAGACACTGGCATAGTGGTTATCCAGATAGAGGATCATGGCCCGGATAAAGCGGTCGCGCTCAGCCATTTCCTTGAATTGGTCCAGTAAGGATCTGGCCATCAAACGAAAATCGCCGTGATTATAAACGACCTCCACCCCCATCCATTGGGAAAAACGGTAAAAAAATTGAGAGAACACGCGTTTGAAGAAACTATCCGTCGACCGGTCCTGACGTATCCCTAGGACCAGGTCATAGCCCTTGTTGTAATGATGGATCATTTCCTCGATCTTCTCCGGGGGGTCCTGCAGATCTGCGTCGATCGTCACCACCGCGTCGCCTGTGGCCGCATCCAGCCCCGACGTAATGGAGGCCTGATAGCCGAAATTGCGGCGCAGGTCAACGACCTGCACATGCGGATCTTCTTTGAACAATCGCAGCATCACGGCAGCCGTATTGTCTGTAGAGCCATTATTGACGAAAACGATCTC
This sequence comes from uncultured Planctomycetales bacterium, assembly GCA_964520655.1. Taxonomy (GTDB): domain Bacteria; phylum Omnitrophota; class Gorgyraeia; order Zapsychrales; family Fredricksoniimonadaceae; genus JACQQW01. The sequence continues at coordinate 106,332 of CAZFNI010000006.1, read as the reverse complement.
ATAATCCCCGATCAGCTTAGACTGCTTTAATCCGGTCAACAAACCGGTCAAATGCTTGTGCGTCGAAGGCAGGACTTCTTCCTCATTATGACAGGGAATGACAACGGACAAAACGTTCAATGTACGGCTCATGCTCGTTCCTTCACGAATTGTTTTATGGTTTCGGTCATATACGCGATCATCTCAGGAGTGATCCCCGGATAAACCCCGATCCACAATACATCGTCAGTCACGCGTTGACTGGCGCTCAAAGAACCCGCAATGCGGTGGTTGATGGCTTCATAGGCTGGATGGCTTAATAGATTCCCTCCGAACAACATCCGCGTCCCGATCATTTTAGATTCCAAATGACGCACCAGATCATCACGCTTGATACGCGGATCATTGACCATGAGGATAAACCCGAACCAGCTGGGCACTGATCGCTTGGTTGGTTCAACAAATGACAATCGCCCTGACAAGGTGTCTAATCCCGAGCGCAACGCCTGCCAATTGTCCCGACGGATCTGGACAAATCCCGGCAGTTTTTTTATTTGCGAGACGCCCAGCGCCGCCTGCATGTCGGTGGCTTTCAGATTATAGCCGATGTGTGAATAAATGTATTTATGATCATACCCCTGAGGCAATTTGCCCAGCTGCCAGCCGAATCTCTTCCCGCAGGTGTTGTCTTTACCTGTCGCGCACCAGCAGTCCCTGCCCCAGTCACGGAACGATAAAATGGCCTTCTGCAAGACGGCATTGTTAGTCAGCACCGCCCCGCCTTCGCCAGTCGTGATATGATGCGCCGGATAAAAACTCAATGTGGCAATGTCCCCAAAACTCCCGACGGACTTACCGTCATATGTCCCCCCTAAAGCGTCGCAGCAATCCTCAATGAGCCACAACCCATGTTTCTGAGCCAAGGCCCTAACAGCCGCGATATCAAAAGGATTGCCCAGCGTATGCGCGAAGATCATGGCCTTGGTTTTAGGGCTGATCGCGGCTTCAAGCTTTGTCACATCCACATTCATGGTGGATAGATCGACATCCACAAAGACTGGCACAAGATCATTCTGAATGATGGGATTAAGGGTCGTGGGAAAACCAGCGGCAGTCGCGATCACTTCATCGCCTGGCTTGAGCGCCCTTGCTCCCAAAGACTTTGAGGTCAACGCGCATACGGCCAGTAAATTCGCTGAGGAACCGCTATTGACCATGCTGGCAAAACGAACACCCGTTGCCGCGCACAGATCCTTTTCAAATGCGTCGGTAAAACGGCCTGCTGTCAGCCAACCATCAAGACAGGCATCAACCAAGAACGCATAATCGTCAGCATCCAATACTTTTCCGGATACCGGGATATAGGTTTTGCCAGCAACGAACGATCTCGCGAGCGAAGACTCCTGTGAAAACGCCTTAACTTGCCCCAATATACTGCTTCTGGTAATGCTCATAAGTCTTTTTTAAACCTTCACGTAATCCAACTAAGGGCATGAACCCCAGCAACTGTTTGGCCTTATTGCCCGACCCGGAGAGATGCACCCATTCCATTTTGCGGTAGGGAAGCTGCCCCCAGGCCAGAGGAAAGGCCTTGCCTGATTCTTCTTCCAAACATCCAATAACTTTTCGGATAGAAACAGACTCCGCTGTGCAGATATTAAAAATTTCACCGGCCGCTCTAGGCTCAACGCTGCCGCACAAGATCGCGCGAACCACATCGTCGATATAAACAAAATCCCTTTCCTGCTCACCCAGGGTCATCGGCAGCAATGTTCTTGAAAAAGCAGAATGGATGACCGCAGAGATGAGCCGCTCCTTGCCTTCATTAGGACCATACATATAGAACGGACGAAAACCCACGATCGGCAGCTGATATGTTTCCGCATAACACTTAGCCAGCATCCAGCCGGCACTCTTGCTGACACCGTACAAAGTCCTGGGTCGTATCGGCGCGCTCTCTTCCCACAAATTCCCGTCGCCGTACTCAAAACTTGATCCAATATAGACAAAACGTCCTATTTTTTTGACAGCTGCCGTATCCAGCATCCCCTGGGTTCCGTCGATATTCACACGCGACAGCGTCTCCCAGGTATTATCATCAGGCCTGACCCCGGCGGCGGCGGTATGGATCAACACATCAATACCGCTTGGCACATGCGACTTAAATACGTCCCAGTCCGGCTTCATCAGATCAAAAGGAATAAGCGTCAGCCCTTCGGCAGAAGCATCTAATCGCTTCAGGTTCTCTAGAGAACGGACCTGGCCGTACACTCGCGCGCCTTGGGCCAGCAGCATTTTAACCAGCGCCGCCCCCAAGAAACCATCCGCACCGGTGACTAGAAATACTTTTCCGGTAAGTGGTACATTTTGTTTATTGTCGGAAGAATTCATGGTACCAGCCGATCGTTTCGGTTAATGACTTCTCCATGCTTGACAACTGCGCAAGATCCACGTAAGAACGCAATTTAGCGCTGGACAAATGCTGGTCGTGAATTTCATGCGCCGCGTTATTTTGGATCACAGGCTTTAAATGGGGCTTACCCATCACACGGATGATCATATCGACGACTTCCAGGACTTTCTTAGGAGCGTCGTCGCTGTAATTAAAAGACTCCCCGATGGCCTTGTTCTGGTGGGCCAGATGCGCGAGCTTCATATAGACATCCGCCACATTCTTGACATACACATAATCCCTGACAAATGTTCCGTCAGAACGGATGATGGGCGCCTGGTCAAAGATCAAGGACTTGATCGTGCCCGGGATCAAACGGCTGAAATTCATATCTCCCCCGCCGTAAATATTCCCGCAGCGCGCCACAATGACCGGCAAACCGTAAGTACTCGCATATGATCTCGCAATGACTTCGGTGCAAACTTTAGAAGCATCGTAAGGCGCAATGCCGTTTAACGGCATATCCTCCGTATACGGCAGACGCGATGAGTCTCCATAGGCTTTATCGCTGGAAGCGATCACGACCGCTTTTAACCCCTTACCTTGACCACGGCAAGCTTCCAGGACATTGTATGTCCCGCGCACATTGGCCTCAAAAGTGATCCAGGGGGTCGTCAATGCATTCCCGACGATGGTCTGGGCGCCTAAATGAAAGACCGTGTCCGCTTCCGATATCAGCAGCGCTTTCTCAACGATCACCCTATCTTCGAGCTGACCATAAAAACAATGCACGTTCCCATGCGCGTTCTTCATAAAAGGGGAACGCGCATGCACATCCTGCAACAAAACCGTGACTCGGGCCTGGTTTAAGACAAGCTGCTCTGTCAGCCATGAACCAACCAGCCCTGAGGCTCCTGTAATCAGAACACTGCGGTCTTTCCAAAAATCCATCACCATATTCTCCAGGGCGCCTGCTCGGCGTCCCACTGCTGGTTTAAGAGTTTCACATCACGCAGGGTGTCCATGCACTGCCAAAACCCTTCGTGCTTATACGCATTGAGCTGTCCCTTGACGGACAATGTTTCCAAAGGGCGCTGTTCGAACATTTCTTTAGTATCATCCAGCAGATCAAGGACTTTGGGCTCAAGAACGAAAAATCCGCCGTTGATCCAGCCTTCAGCCACTTGTGATTTCTCGGAAAACTGCACCTGGGATGTTCCTTTAAAGCTTAAGTTACCAAAACGAGCGGGCGGTCTGACAGCGGTCAAGGTCGCGGCTTTTTTACAACGGCGGTGATGTGTGATCAGCGCTGTTAGATCCACATTGCTGACCCCGTCGCCGTACGTCATTAAAAATGTTCCCTTTAAATAAGATTTGAGCATTTTTAACCGTCCGGCAGTTCCGGAATGCAAACCAGTGTCGACCAAATGCACGCGCCAGTCTTCCGCGGGCGCTTTATTGAGACGCACCGAACCGTCCTTGATATCAACACTTAGGTCGCTGTGGTGGAGATGATAATTAACAAAGAAATCTTTGATCAGATGCCCCTTATACCCCAGGGCAATGACAAATTCCTTGAATCCGAAGGCACTGTAGTATTTCATGATGTGCCAAAGGATCGGTTTGCCGCCGATCTCAACCATGGGCTTAGGCCTGGTGTCTGTTTCTTCCGATAATCTGGTACCCATCCCGCCGGCCAAGATAACGACTTTCATATTTTTCATATGCTTTTTTATAGCACAAAGCCCGTTAAAATACAACAGGTTAGCATCATCTAAAAATGAATAGCATTTGGAAAAAAACATGATAATCTGGTGACATTATGAGTGGAAATGTACGCTACATCACGCCCGCCAGCAGCACCACCATCGCGGACGCGCTTTTTGTCTTTAAGAACAACCCTGCGGACACTAGACCCATCACCCTGATCAGAGCTCCGATCATTTTTTCCAGGACATCCTACAGCACCCCCATTGCCTTGCCGATCGGACTGGCCTATATTGCCGGGGTTTTAGAAAAAGCCGGATACACTGCCCGCATCATCGACTGTCCCGGCAACGGCATTGACCGGATCCAATTAACAGCTGACGGGAATTTTCATGTTCAAGGCCAGGATGTGGATGAGTCGATCAAATTGATCGATCCTAAGACGGATATCATCGGGGTGAGCATCATGTTCTCGCAGGAATGGCCTTTCGTCCGGGACTATATCCAAAAGATCCGGCGCGCTTTTCCTAAAGCCACGATCGTGATCGGCGGCGAACATCCCACGGCCATGCCGGAATATTCCATGAATGACTGCAAGGCTGTGGACTATATCGTGATGGGCGAAGGCGAATTGACATTCTTGGAATTGTGCCACAAAATAAGGAATTCTTTGGATATACGCAACATCCGCAGCATTGCCTACCGTGACAACGGCACCGTCGTGCGTTCAGGCCAGTTAAATCGTCTCGCAGACATCAAAAAAATGCCCTGGCCGTCCTGGCATTTGATCAATTTAGAACCGTATTTTCAGCCAAATTTCACCATGGGCATCTCTCATGGCCGTAATATGGCCATGATCGCCACGCGTGGCTGCCCCTATCAATGCACCTTTTGTTCCAACCCGACGATGTGGACCACCCGCTACACCATGCGCGACGTCGGTGATGTGATCGACGAGATCGAAGACTATATCAAAAAATATCAGATCACGAGCATCGATTTCTACGACTTAACGGCTGTTGTCAAGAAAGAATGGATCCTGGAATTGATCGCGGCGCTCAAAAAACGCAGCATCAAGACCGTCTGGCAGCTCCCATCAGGAACGCGTTCAGAAAGTCTGGATGAGGAAGTCCTCACTGGTCTTAAAGAAACCGGGTGTGAATTCGTCGTCTACGCGCCGGAAAGCGGCTCACAAAGAACGCTCGACATGATCAAAAAAAGAGTCCATTTAAAAAAGCTGGAAGAGTCTGTCGCCATCGCGATCGCCAAGGGCATGATCGTCAAGGTCAACTTCATCATCGGGTTTCCTTTTGAAACGCGCATTGATGTGTTCAAAACATTGTTCTTTGCATGGAAACTGGCCTTGCTTAAAGTCCAGGACTGCAATATCAGCCCGTTCTCACCCTATCCGGGAAGCGAGCTATTCACAGAGTTAGAAAAAGAAGGACGTTTAGGGAAGATCGACGACAATTATTTCAAGCATCTGATCACCCAGTTCGACCTGACCATCCCCTCGTCATTCTGCCGGGCGATCAGCGGCGTCGAGCTGATGATCTACCGCGCGCTTGGGTTCGCGGTCTATTACACCTTAAGCTATCTGCGCTCACCTTCGAAGATCAAACGCTTGTGGGTCATGTGGTTTACCGACAAACCGTTTAAGGCCCACAGCCTTTTTGAACAGCGGATGTACGACATCAAAGCCCGGCGTCATTGACCTTGCCAGGCTTTCATCGCCTCCTTGAATGCATCCAAACTTTCCGGCGATGAATCCAAACGCCAATCGCGTTCCTTTTTTAAATTCAACCAATATACCGCTTTGACCAGAGGATATTTTATCAAGATACGGCTAAAGGCGTCTTTCATCCACCGTGCTTTGTTGAAATCCAGCAATTTCTTATCAGCCCCGCAGGCAAACTCGGCGATCATGAGCGGCTTTTGGCCAAAAACCTCAGGATGCTCGAGGATCGTCTGATACAAGCCTTTAAAGATGCCATCAAAACTTTCCCCGTTCCAGTTATACCCATCCATGCCGATCCAATCAACATACTCCGGTCCAGGATAGTATTTCTTTAAGATCTCCAGATGCGCAGGACTATAATTGGGCGACCAGACAAACTCGACATTGAGCGCATGTTCGTCGATAAATATATCGCGCACACGGATGAACGCGGACCTGTACGCTTCAGGCCTGTCCTGCCAAGGATACCAGCCTTTGGTGTCAAGATGGTCGTCCTGGATCATCTCATGACCAAAACGCAGGCGGATGGGATGACCGAAATCCCGCAGCTGGCGGGCCATCTTTCGGATATACCCGTCAAGAAGCCCGTCATTGATGGATCCAAGAGGATCAATGGCACGCCCCTTCCAGTCTGTTGAATTGCCCCACGGCTCCAAGGTCAGCATGAGCGTGATGTCCCGGTTCGCGTATTCACTCATCCGGCGCAGCGGGATATCCGGAAGGCGTCTGTCATCCCCGTTAAAACCCATATACCAATTCATGGTCTTGACCGCGACGCCGGTCCGAGATTCAAAATTCTTGATCGCGCGGTAATGCGGCAGGCCGCCTTCTTTAGTGATCGCGGAGAATCCAAATTCAATTGTGTGATCGCCGGCAGCAGCATGACGGAACATCAGGAGAGAAAACATCGCTGCCAATGCAAAAGCCCTGGCATATTCTGCCAGGGCTTTTAATAACATCATTTTATCAATGCTATTAATCACGCGACTGAAGCTTGCTTAAAAGGCGCAAGATTTCCATATACAGCCAGACCAACGTGACCATGAGCGTGAAAGCTCCATACCACTCCATGCGTTTGTCCAGTCCGTTCTTGGAAGCCTGTTCAATGAAATCAAAATCCAGGATCAGGCTCATAGAAGCCAGACCGACGATGAATAAACTAAACGCAATCCCCAAAGGACCGCCACCGCTGATGAATGCTGGAGGCTTGATACCAAAGAAGCCTGCGATCATGACTACCACATAGAACAGCATCAAACCGCCCATGGCGATCATCATGCCCTTGCGCAGCGCCGGGGTCGCGGCGAAGAAACCCGCCTTGTATCCCATGAGCATGACTAAGGTCACCGCAAAGGTCAAACCGACGGCCTGGATGACAATGCCAGGATAGCGCATTTCAAAAAAAGCGGAGATCAATGCCAAAACAACTCCTTCGCAAACCGCATACAAAGGAGCCGTGACCGGTGCCCAGTTAGGTTTAAAACTGGTGGCAATGGCCAAAATAAGACCACCGATACCGCCGACTAACAATAAAATGCCCACAGAACCGGCGTTCACGCTGGACAACATCGACCATGTCGCAAATGCAGACGCGATCAACAACCCAAGCAAAATAAGCGATTTATTGACCGTCCCTTGTATGGTCATCGCCGGCGCACCGCCGACAACCTGGGCTTCGACAAACGCTTTATTATTCAATGTAGGATTACTGCTTTCCATCGTTACTTCCCTCCTTGTTATTAGACCAACCCTGCCCAATGCACAGCAATGGACAATATGATATTCGTGTATAAACCCGCCATGACGTCATCAAGCATGATCCCCACTCCGCCAGGAATGGCTTCAAACTTATTAATAGGATATATTTTAAACATATCCAGCGCGCGAAACAAGAAAAATCCGCACAACGCGGTCTTCCAGCTTAAGGGAATACCAAGCAACGCGATCATGATCCCCACCACTTCGTCTATAACAACGATCCCCGGGTCTTTTTCTCCGCTTGTTCTTTCCACATGACCGGCGGCAATAACCCCGATCAACGTTAACGTAAATAATACCAACAGGTACACGACCGGTTGATGAGATAGCCCATAGACCACCACAAGGCCGGCTGCTGTCGCCGCTGTGCCGGAACCCAAGGGAAAATAACCAACCCCAAAGAAGGTCGCAGCCAAATTTAAGAAGATGTTTTTTCGCTGTTCCATTTATTCCTGAAATAACTGATACCAGAACTCACCGTTAATATAACACTCATGAGCATCATCACCTCGATGATGGTCCTCCAAGCCGGTTCTGCGCGGTAAAACCACCCCCTGGCCAGCTCGCTTTGTTCGCAAATGAGGAATAATAATGCCGCGCCGATCGACGCCATTTGAAAGACTGTTTTGATCTTTCCGGATCTCTCCGCCGCCAGCACCTGGCCTTTAGCCATGGCCCGCAAACGCGACACCGTGACCAAAACCTCCCGGACCATGATCAACGCCACCATCCACCCTTGCACCATCCCGTGCAGCACCAACGAAAAGAACACAACCAGCATCAGGACTTTATCCGCGATAGGATCCATGATCTTGCCAAAATCAGTGATCAGTCCTTTCTTTTTAGCCAGATATCCATCGTAAAAATCCGTGATCGACGCGATCAAGAACAGCATGGTCGCGGCAATGATCGCCTCCAAGTTCCTCGAGGACATTAACAAAAGGATCAAGGCGGCAAAAAATAAACGGGACACTGTCAGAATATTAGGGATGTTCATACCGCTACCCCCGAAAGATCATATTCATAAGCATCAGTGATATCCACCATGACAAACTGTCCAGGCTTTAGCGCCTTGGTGGAACGCACATAAACTAAGCCGTCAACATCCGGAGCATCGTATTCGCTGCGGCCGATATAGGTCTGGGGAGAATCTTTCTCCTGTTCTTCGATCAGGACTTTTAAACGCCTCCCGACAAATTGCTGCTGCACTTCTTTGGATATGCGCTGCTGGTCCTGCATCAAGAGGTCCATCCGCTGCTTCTTAACAGCCCCAGCGACATGCCCCTTCATCTTGGCCGCCAATGTATCCTCTTCTTTCGAATAGATAAAGACGCCGACCCTCTCAAAACGCATCTCTTGGTTAAATACACGCAAATGTTTGAAATCTTCCGCCGTCTCTCCTGGAAGCCCGACGATATACGTGGTGCGCAAGAACGCCTGAGGCATAGCCTTGCGGATCTTGCGGATCAGATCAATGGTCTCTTGAGACGTGATATTCCTGTTCTGCTCCTTTAAAATATGATCGCTGATATGCTGCAGGGGCATATCAATATATTGGCAGACTTTCTTTTCACTCGCCATCACATCGATCAATTCATCCGTCACATGCGCCGGAAAAGCATACAATAAGCGGATCCATTCAATATTGTGACACACCTTAGTTATCGCCTTGATCAAGCGCGCCAGTGATTTCTCACGGTAAATATCCATGCCGTAAGCGGTGATATCCTGACCGATGATATTGATCTCCTTGACTCCCTTGGCATCCAGACGCTTAACCTCCTCGACAACGCTTTCAATGGTACGCGAAATGAATTTCCCCTTGATCTTGGGGATGGCACAGAACGAACAGGCATTAAAACAGCTCTCACAGATCTTCACATAAGCAAAATGCGCCGGGGTTAACTGCACTTGATCCGCAGCTCCGTCGCGATTAAGCACAGGGGTGCCCACAAATGCATCCACATCCTTAAACTCATCCGCCAGATCTTTACCGTAACGCTGCGCCAAACAGCCGGCCACGATCACTTTTTTGATCTTACCCTGCTTCTTTAATTCCAACAGCTCCAGGATCGTATCCACCGATTCTTTTCGCGCCTCGTCAATGAACGAACAGGTGTTAACGATCACCGTCTGCGCTTCCTCGCTGTCGACGATGCGGTGGCCTTGTCTTTTCAAACGGCCAAGCAGCATCTGGGCGTCGACCAAATTGCGGGCGCAGCCTAAATTAACAACGCCGACCTTTTGGCCGGCGCCTAACCGTTCTTTGCGTAGATCTTCTGTGGTTTTCATGCTCACTTCTTGACCGTCAGCCCCGCACGGGTGATGACCGCTTTCCTGGCTCCCCGCTCGGATGAACCTAGAGACCCTAAATGTTTACCATTGACTTCCATGTCTAATTCATTGATATTACGTCCGGAAAGCTCGATCTGATTATAAGCGACCCAACTCTCCATCGTACCTTTATTGATCGTCATGGCGTAAACGACCTTGCCGTCGACCTTGACCTGTATCCAGCTGTCTTTGACCGCGCGCACGGACAATCCGACCTTTAAATTACTGCTCTCGGCACGTATCAGCTTGAACGCCGGCTTCTCGCTGCTATCAGCCGTATCCTTGCTTTCTTTTTCAAGCACGATCTCTTGAGTTTTGGCTGCCTTCTTGAATTGAGGGAACTTGATATGAGGGAGAACAAATTTCACAAACAGGAATATAACAAGGATAACAGCGGCTGCGGCAAGAACCCTGGACAATATATCGCGGTTCTTGCGGTTGTTTAAGCCCGTCAATACATGCTGGGACTTTTCAATAACCTGGACAGGTTTATTCACTTTTGCCGGTTTCTTAACAGGCGGCGCAACGATCTTAGGGGCAGGCTTTTTGTCTAAATGGTACTCTTTTAATACATCATCAACATTAAGCCCCAGGAACTCCGCGTAGATCTTGATAAATCCTTTGTAATAGAACGGCGTTAGGATGCGGGTGGAATACCCCTGCTCAATGGCTTTAAGCGCATCCAGCGGGATCTTGGTGGCTTCATGCACGATCTCAAGCGTGAGGCCTTTGGACTCGCGGGTGTCTTTAAGAAGTGAATTATGTTGGGTTGTTGGCTGGGTCATTGTTTTGTACGCTTCCTGCATTTTCTAACAACCACTTCTCCCGGTCAACTAAAATATCTCGGGCCTTGCTTCCTGCATAAGGACCGACGATGCCGTATTGTTCCATCATGTCGATCAGCCTCGCCGCTCGGGAATATCCCAGACGCAAACGGCGCTGGAGGATAGTCACCGACGCCTGGTTTGTTTCGATCACAACCCGCACCGCTTCATCATACATCTCATCCTGCTCTTCCGACCCGCCGGCACCAGCAGAAGCCTGTGGTTTTAATACCTGATCATTATATTCGGGATTGCCCTGGGTCTTGATAAAGGCGATCACATTGTTGATCTCATCATCGGACACATAGCAGCACTGGCCGCGCGTCGGCTTGCTGTCGCCAGGCTTCATGAACAACAAGTCCCCTTTGCCAAGCAGATTTTCCGCGCCGTTGGCATCCAGCACAGTACGTGAATCCACTTTAGAGGCGACCTTAAAAGAAATACGTGCAGGAAAATTCGCTTTGATGACCCCAGTGATGACATCGACTGATGGACGCTGGGTCGCTAAGATCAAATGGATGCCGACCGCGCGAGCCAGCTGCGCCAGGCGGGCAATGGCCCCCTCGACACTCTTGGCTGACACCTGCATCAAGTCTGCCAACTCATCGACGACAACGACAATATAGGGCATGGTCAAACCTTTGGCATGATAACCTTTGATGTTCTTGACCTGCTCTTTGGCCAATGTCTTATAGCGGTTCTCCATTTCTCCGACCAGCCAGCTTAACACCGGATTGACCTTCTTGGCATCCGTGATGACCGGCGTGATCAAATGCGGCAGATCATTGTACGGCACAAGCTCGACCATTTTGGGGTCGACCATGATGAATTTCACTTCAGAGGGCGAAGAATTAAATAATATCGACATGATCAGGCTGTTTAAGCACACCGTCTTACCCGACCCGGTCGTACCGGCGACAAGTAAATGCGGCATGTCCGCCAGATCCGCGAACAATGGTTTACCGGAAGTATCTTTCCCGACACAAAGTGTCAACTTTGATTTGGCGGAACGGTATTGTTCCTGCGAAATAACATCTTTGAGGAACACGGCCGCGGTAGCACCATTTGGTACTTCGATCCCCACCCGGTTCTTGCCTGGAATGGGCGCTAAGATACGCACCGCGGGTGCGCTCAAGGCTAAAGCGATATCATCCGCTAATGACGAAATGCTCTGGATCTTCACGCCCGGCGCCGGCTGCAGCTCATAACGGGTGATCACGGGACCGCGCTCAATGTCCACAACCTTGATATTAACCCCGAAATCTTCCAGCGTTTCTTCCAGGATCTTGGCCCCGTTCTTTAAGGATTCCTGGATACGGCTTTCCGGGACAACCGGAGGATCTTTGAGCAGATCCAGCGACGGCAGATGATATTCTCCCACCACCTTCGGCTGCGCTGGCGGTGAGGGCTTTTGCGTTTCTTTAGGGGCAACGATATGGATATTCGGCTCGGCTGGTTTGCTGACCGCAGCGGCTACAGGCATCGGCACATCTTTCTTCGGCTTATTCTCAGCAGGATTGGCCAGACCAGTAAAATCTTTTTCGCTTAACTCCGGCGTCTTCTTTATGATGGGCTCTTTCGCCTTGACTGGGGCTGGAGCCGGCATCGGGATCTTGATATTCCCCAACAATTTGCCCACCCCATCCTTGACGAATCCCACCAGCCACACCACGAACGGCGACACCATAAACTCACCGGTGACGACCAAGGCCAATGCTCCTAAGATCACCAGCGTGATCAATGCACCGACAGGACTTAAATATTTTTGGAGGAAATCGCTGAAGATAATACCGACCAAGCCGGCCGCGTGGAACTGTTCATGATGATCGACGGCAAAAGCCATGGCAAGCAGGGCGCTGGCGACCATCAACAGAACAACCAAACTTAAGAGTTTAGGGAATGAACACTGGATGTCGCGCGACGTGAATTTGTTCCAGCTGATAAACAGGCCGAACACGACCAGCGCAAATGAGCTATAGCCCAAAACAAAATAAAATATCCCGGCGATGTAAGCGCCAGCAATTCCGATCAGATTGTGCGCGGGATGAAAGGGAGCGGAGGTATACCAGGACAGATCATAAGGAGAAAAGGACAGCAGACTGGCAAGCAATAACAGGCTGGCGCCTAAGATGACGATCCCTTTGATCTCGTTGAGATGTTCAAGCTTCATAGTGGAAGATAAAAAGGCGGCACAAGGCCGCCTTTTTAAACTAGGACTCTGCTTGTTTCTTGCTTAAATTAAAGCGGCCCTGCTCGTCTTTTTCGACAAGCTTGACTTTGAATTTATCGCCTAATTTAACGACCTCATTGACATCCTTGACGAATTTATTGGCTAATTCCGAGACATGCACCAGACCTTCGCGGCCAGGAAGGAATTCTACGAACACGCCAAAATTCATGATCCGCTTGACGGTCGCATCAAAGATCCCGCCGATCTCGGGTTCATGGGTCATGCCCTTGATCATGCCGTAGGCTTTATCCAACGCTTCGCCATTAGGGGACGCGATGATGACTTTACCGTCCTCTTCGATGTCGATGGAGGTAACACCGGTCTCCTCGATCATCTTACGGATCGTTTTGCCGCCCGGCCCGATCACTTCCCCGATCTTATCTTGCGGGATCTGGATGGTGACGATGCGTGGCGCATAAGGAGACATTTCCTTGCGCGGCGCAGGTAAGGCCTTTTCCATTGTGTCGATGATCATCAAACGAGCTTCCCTCGCCTGGGCGACGGTGCGTTCGATCAAGCTCATGGACAGTGATTTGATCTTCAGATCCAGCTGTATCGCGGTGACGCCTGTACGGCTTCCAGCCACCTTGAAATCCATGTCGCCGAAATGATCTTCCAGCCCCATGATATCAGTGATCAAGACCGTTTGGGTCGCATCCGAGATCAACCCGACGGAAATACCAGCGACCGTCGCTTTGAGCGGAACACCCGCATCCATGAGCGCCAAACAGCCGGCACAGACAGAAGCCATGGACGAGGAACCATTGGATTCCAAGATCTCAGAGACCACGCGGATCGTATAAGGGAAATCCTCTTTAGAAGGGATAACATAGCGGATAGCCTTCGACGCCAAAGCCCCATGGCCGACTTCGCGGCGACCTGGAGAACGCATTGGCTTTGTCTCACCAACAGAGAACGAAGGGAAATTATAGTGCAACATGTATGTCTTATAGGAAGTACCTTCCAAGGTCTCGACTAACTGCTCATCATCCTTGGTCCCTAAGGTCACAACACCCAAACTCTGGGTCTGACCGCGGGTGAACAATGACGAACCATGGGTACGCGGGAGAACACCAGCCTCGCATTCGATGGCACGGACCTCTTTTAAACCACGCCCGTCGGCACGCAGCTGCTTTTGGAACACGTTCTGGCGGATGATCTCGTACTGCATGACCTCAAAAACAGCATTGACCGCGCCAGCCGTGAATTCTTCGCCGGCCTTTGCGCAATCCGCGTAGATCGTCAAATCCTTGGTCAGATCGGCGAACAAGGCATTGACCGCGTTCTCGCGCTCAGCCTTGTCGGCGATGCCGCTATAGATCTTATTTAAACGGTCAGTGCCTAATGAACGTACTTTCTTGATGAACGCTTCATTAGGTTCTTTGACCGGGACAACCGCTTTGGCCTTACCGACCTGTTGCTGTAATTTTTTCTGGATCTCTTGAGAAGCTTTCAAAGCCCCCAGCGCGAATTTCAACCCTTCCAGGACTTTCGCTTCCGGGACTTGATCTCCCTCCCCCTCGATCATGACAATGCCGTCGCCCCAGCCAGCCACGACCAGATCCATCGTGCTGTTAACTCTTTGGGCAAATGTGGGGTTAGCGACTAATTCACCATCGATCAAACCGACACGCACAGCGCCGATAGGACCGTCAAATGGAATATCCGAGACCATCAATGCCGCGGATGAGCCGATCATGGCCAGAATATCCGGGTCATTTTCGCCGTCATGGCTTAACACCGTGGCCACAACCTGAACTTCATTGAGGAAACCTTCCGGGAATAACGGACGAACAGGACGATCGATCAGGCGGGACACCAGAACTTCCCGCTCAGAGGGCCGGCCTTCACGCTTGAAGAAACCTCCAGGGATTCGTCCAGCGGCATAAGTTCTTTCCTGATATTCGATGGTCAACGGGAAGAATTCCTGGCCTTCTTTGGCCTTCTTGGACATACACGCCGTTACCAAAACAACAGTACCACCAGCGGATACAACAACCGCTCCATTGGCCTGTTTTGCTAATTTTCCTGATTCAATAATGATGGGGTGACCACTGAACGTGGCCTCAACGCGAGCCGTAGACATAATAGATCCTTAAAATTTTATAAAAGCTTTTTACTTGCGTAAATCAAGCTTGTTGATGGTTTCTTCGTATTTTTTGGGATCTATCGATTGGAGATAATCCAAAAGACGGCGGCGTTTGCCGATCAATACGAGCAATCCACGACGGGAATGGAAGTCCTTCTGATGGGACTTAAAATGCAAATTGAGCGCGTTGATCTGTTCGGTCAACACGGCGATCTGAACAGGCGCGGAGCCAGTATCTTTCGCGTGGGTCTTGAAACGGTTAATGACTTCTGTTTTCTTAGTCTTTACAATAGCCAACGTACTTCCTCCTTGTTAGACGGCCCTGCCGCCTTTGTAGTTAATGACTTAAAAGTTCAAGGATTATACCCGCCCGGGGGTCAAGCGTCAAGGGAAACTATTTTTCAGGCGTAGTGCTTGTTTTATTCTCTTCCAGGAGCATGACACGCAGCTTTCCGTTCTCGGAAACGACCAAGACCGGTTCTTTGCGGTTATCTGCGACCGCTTCCAGCTGCTTCTCTAAATTCTCCTCTTCCACATGGAATTTCGGGGTTGGATTATCCCAATTCTGGTCAAAATCCGTCCGCACACGGCTTATGCCCTGCTCCAAACTGACGGACTTCAATTCATTGACGGCCTGTTCTGTGACAGGATCGATCTTCTCGGACTGGGGAGTCTTCGCCGCAACAAGGCCTCTTTGGGCCGCCCGGTAATCTTTCATGGAATAATACGACTTCCCACCAATAACAACTTCAATCTCCCGGGCAAAAACCATTGATCCTAAGGCCCAAAATACCCCAAAAATGACCGCAACAAAGCGCATCAATGATCCTTTGATTCCCATATCCGTCGAGTGAACTCCTCTTCATAAACACAGCGCATTTTAGAAAGCGCCTTGTCACCCAAAAAATGTTTAACTGCTTTTTCAATGACCAATAAACGATTGGATAAATAACGGTATTGGGCCTGATCAACAGGCTGCACCGACTTCTTATCTACATAACGGCGGAAATCATCCACCAAGGCCTTATAGGCGGGATCAGCCATATCCGCCTGATGGGAACTATTCAAACCCTTCCAGATGAACTCATCCACCATCGCCTGGGTGGTCTTTCTCTCCAAACGATCAAAGGACTCTTTTGTGCTTTTATAGGCCCATGTCAGATAACGGGCGATCAAAGCCTTACGGCTGGCTGATAAAGGTGTTTGTTTAGGCATAATTAGAAATTGATGCTGGAAGTGGCTTCGTCGATCTTATTAACAATAGAGTCCCCGACCTTACCCACCTTGGTATGGAATGGGCCGTTGGGTGCCAGAAAAGGGATCATCACCAGCATCACAGCGACGACTAGCAAAACATATTCAACAGTATTTTGGCCGCGTTTTCCCATATACTCAAATATACCATAAAAGCTATTTATAAACAATATCGCCGGGAACAACCTGACGGTCGACCTTGATGCCAACGATCTGCCCCTTCTTGGCCACCTTGACATCCTCGCTTTCGATCTGCATGGACCAGACTTTCTGCACAAATTTGGTCTTGCCCGAAATAATGGTCAAACGGTCATTGATCAACACAGTCCCCTGGTTGATCTTAAGCACAGCGACCTTGATGCGGTCAAAATAATGCGTGATCTCTCCCATGGGTTTTAAAGCAGGATCGATCTGGGGCGTTTTGATCTTCTTTTCTTTAGCCGGAGCAACAGGCTTGACGATCGAGGATTTAACTTTAGGAGACGGCTGCGCTTTTTTAACAGGTTTAATTGCTTTGACTGTTTTTTTGGGGAGGGCTTTGATCTTTTTCCGGACAGGTTTGCGGGCGGATCTTTTGGGGGATTTCTTCAGCCAGAAAACCTCTTTGAGCACATCAACGATTTTCTTGAACATATCTTAAAGGTCGATCTTTTTGGATATGCCGCTGATGATAGGAAGGTCGACCATTTCGCCCCGGATGACCGCGATCATGCCCCAGAACGAAAAGATCAACAGACCAAACATGAGCACCGAGAAGACCCACGGTACAACAATGCTTAATATCATCACCCCAACCTGGGCGATAAAAAGGACAAGTCCCTGCTTGCCGTGAGCTAGGACGAACGGATTCTTTTTCTTTAAAATGAGCGGAATAATGCAAAGGATCGACAGATAAGCCAATACCGCATACATCTTTCCATCGATGATGTCTTCTTTAAAGAACGCTGCTTGCCTCGGCATTAACCCTGGACCTCAATAAGGGAATTGACGTCACCGAAAGAGTTGCGTTCGATCATTTTGTTCTCAGGATCTTCCTGCCATTTACCGTCGACAATGAATTGATACTTATACATGCCAGGCTTCAAAGGCAGTTGCAACGTCCAGAGACCGCCGATATTCTTCATGCGGCAAGATTCATCCAACGACCAGTCATTGAAAGATCCCGTCACATACACCGACTGCGCCTGGGGAGCATTAAGCTTAAAGAAAGCCGAACCAGCGAACGACGCCGCTTCTTTGGAAACAATTTCCTGCATGCGCTCGGAAGGCTGATAATCCGCTGCATCCTCCATGGCGGAAGCCACAGCCTGAACGATCTCTTCCTGAGACCGCGCCTCAACAGCAACAGGTTTGGCCTTGACGGTTTTCTCACGAGCAGGCATGGATAGAACCTTATCGTCGGTCAATATCTCACGCGCGAGGCCCAGATAATCTTTGGATCCGCGGCAATATTTATCATACTTGAGCACCGCTTCCCCCATGACCGCTGCTTCCTTTAGTTTCACGTTCACATGAACAATGGTATCATACAACAGCTTACCGAACTTATCCTTCATCTTGGCCAGCATGGTGAAGGAATGACGTAAACGCGAATCGAACATGGTGATGAGCACCCTGCTTGTGACCGGGTGGTTCAAACGGTCGCGGATCAGGAAAATGATGTCGTGCAGGTGGTCAACACCCTGCATGGAGAAACGACTGGTCTCAACAGGGATAATGACCTCGTTACTGGCACGGATCGCATTGACCGTCAGGAACCCTAACGACGGCGGGCAATCGATGAGCACATAATCATACAACCCCTTGATCTCATTGATCACGTCGACCAGTTTAAGCTCGCGACCGATCTCTTCCGCCAACTCTTGTTCAAGTGTGCCAACGAGAACATTGGACGGCACCACATCGAACGTCCTGTCAGCACGGGTAATAATATCCTTGATGCGCAATTTTCTAGGCGTTAATTTCGAAATGACATTGTACAAACTGTTAGCGTCGTCGATGTTCAATCCAAGTGTCGCGTGCGCTTGAGGATCAAGGTCAATGAGAAGGACCTTCTGTCCGTTAAATGCCAGGGCCGAGGCCAGATTGATGGCCGTGGTCGTTTTGCCGCACCCGCCTTTTTGATTCGCAATTGAGATGATTTTCATACGCTTTTCCTTAGGATAGTCCTAGTTTGAGAAACTCACATCATCGACAAGCATCGCCCCCTGCTTGAAATCCACATTCCACGCTTCCAGAACAAACGCCACTTCCGTCACATTGCTCCAGTCCGTCAGATTCAATTTATCAAATGGGATGGCCACCTTCTGCCATTGCGCCCCCACATCTTTGATGTAATATGTCGCGCGTTCATTACGCTGGTTATTGACGACTAACTTGACCACTCCGGGATAAGCGCCATTGAGTCCACGGATCTTTAAATTCAACTTGCTGTATTTGCTGGCATCCTTTTCCGGCAACGTGATCGAGAACGTTTTTGTCGACGGGAAAGGATCATTTAAGTCATACCCGATCTTGATCAGGCTGTTATTTAATTCATAATAAACCTGATTATTCAGCCCCGCTCGGCGCGTCAGGAAGGCCGTAAAACCATACACCGTCGAAAGAACGATCACAATGGTGATGACCACATTGATCACCAGCCACGATTGATTTACCTTTTTCTTCTTCTGCTTTGACGCGACGCTTTCACGCTTGCCTAAATAAACCTTGGCAAGATGGTCATATATCTCATCACGGGTCATGCTACCCCAATCTTTATTTAAGCTATTAATAAATATAAAGTTACAACTTTAGAATCTCTATTGGTTTTATCTTAGCAAAGAAATTGGGAATGCAAAAAGAAAAGTAAAATATTTTTACCTGCGCGGAGGCATTTTATCGACGGGAACGACTAAAAAGAAAACCCCCGCCGTTTCCGGCGGGGGTTTCTGACATCAACAATGAACTTTTTTGAATTAGAAGTTCACGTTAACATGCGCCAACGCTTGGCTTGCGGTTGAATCATTAACGCCATCAAACGCTTTGCCAGGAGCGAACCAACCTAAAGACAGACCAAGGGTCACATCTTCGGTGTACGCATAGTTGACATTCACATCGTATTCGTTACCAACATCCTTGCGTCCGGAAGTAACGATCGTGTTGGTTGAAGAACCATCCGGTTGGGTGATGCTTAAGGCATTACCCGTGCGGTATTTCTTATCCGCGCTCAGATTGCTCCACAAGAAAGACGCAGTGACGTCTTCGATAGGAGAAACTGTAGCACCCGCTGTGAGGATGTTCAAGTTGCTCAAAGTGAACAACGCATTGTAGATCGTGCCGCCATTCTGACCTTCCATGAAGGAATCCCAAGCAGAATAACGTTTTGCAGAATTAACCGCATCGCTTGAGTGGTTGGCCGCAGCGTTCTTATCACCAGAGAAGTGGGAATAAGAAGCATTCACAGACGGTTTGTATTTTGCCAAATCATCACCTTGGATGGCATAGCTGCCCATTAACTGGTAAGCCATGGCATTGCGGTGAACGGCATTTTCAACGCCGCCAGCAGAAACTGGAACATAACCTAATTGCCAGGCAACTTCCGCTGATGTCGTCAACCCTTTGATGGGGTTTGTGCTGACGCGTAAACCAGGGACATATAAACTGTCGCCTTTATCAGTTGCGGTAGAAACGTTGCTGCCTTTGAGTCTGCTGAACAAGTAACCTTCAACAGCACTGTTGTTAGAATCACCCAATTGGTAATTCGCGTTCAAACCATAAACATCCGTGCTGGTTCTATTCGCGAGTTCAGCACCAGTGAGCGTGGTTTGACCAGCTTTGATGTACAAAACATCCAACGTTAACGGCTTGTAATCGAAGACTAACTTAACACCGTCGTTGGAAGCGTTCTTGGAGCGGTCAGCAGCGATATATTGCAGGCTGCCTGTGGTCCCGTTGTTAGGACCATTGCCGCCTAAGATCATCCCGTTACCGTAGATGAATTCTTGACGACCAACAGTCACTGTTAACGGTGAATACAAGAATTCACGCAACGTGGCGTAAGCTAAATCAATACCGATACCGGAATTGATGTTGCCGGCGCCCCATGCATTTTCACTTAATAAACGCACGGTTGTAGACACATTGTCGCTTAGATCAGCGTCAACGCGAATACGGGTTTGGGTCAAAAACACGTTCTGGCTCTTGAGACCCTGGTTGGTACCAGTACCAACACCGGTTCTGATCTTGGAACCTAAGTTGAAATTATCACGGCTGACCATCCAGTTATCGATGTCGCCGGAAACTTTCACGTTTTGAACAGCAGCGAAAGCCGGGGTTGCTAAAGCAACGACAGCTAACGCTAAAAAGAATTTTCTCATTTGAATCCTCCAAAAATATTACATGGATTTAGCTATATATATATCTAGGATCTATAAACCTAGTATCTTACGACATAGACCCCTTGTGATGATCCAGCAACCGTTTTATCTCATCCCTCCTTTCGCGGTCAGAATTTAGATCACCAGGGTTTTAAGTGCATTGATTTTTACACAGCACAAAATCATTGTCAACGATTTTTAGAAAAATTTTATCAGATGGCGAACTTCGCGGGGTCGTCGTAACTAAACAGGGATGTTTCGGCATGATAGGCATGTAGCTTGGGCAGTATCAGATCGCGTTCATCAGGATCGCGTTTGCCGTCGATATGGGCCTTGAATTCGGCGCTAAAAGTCTTGATAATGCTGGGGATAAGGATACTTTCCTGAGTTGGCAAAAAGCAACGGGTCTGATTAGTGCAGCGGCCGCAGATCTCAAAGATCGCCTCCAGATCATCTACCTTGCCCTGGCCAAACTCGATCTTTTTGAGATATTCCGTGATATGGGCGGTACCGCGGTTGCAGGGGACACATTGTCCGCAGGAACTTTTGGCCAGAAAATTGCTGAATTTAAGCGCCACCTGCACCATGCAGGCGCTTTGATCATAGACAATGAAGCCGCCAGACCCTAAACCGCCGCCCACTTTCTTTAAAGAACCGAAATCCAACGGCGTATCGAAACGCTCCGGCGTTACAACACCGCTGGCAACCCCTGAAAACACGGCTTTGATAGGGAATTTGCCTGCCGGGCCCCCGGCAATGTCATAAATAAGCTGTTTTAATGTCACTTTTCCAGCTGCAACCTCATATACACCAGGCCTTTGCACATCTCCACACACTGTACACATCACAGTACCCGGAGTATCCTCTGATCCGACTGATCTAAAGTTATCCGCGCCCTTCCTCAATATATAGGCCGCCTGGCAAAATGTCTCCACATTGTTGACGCAGGTGGGATTGGGTGAATTCGGTTCGAAATTGATCCCCTGGATAAAGGGAGGAATGTTACGCGGCATAGGATAGCGGCCATCGATCGATTCGATCAAACCTTTTTCTTCTCCAAAAAGGTATTCATCCGGCCCCAAATGGATCTTGATCAGCCCCTTAGGGATCATGCCGGCTTCTTCCATCTCTTTGCGCGCGGCAAAAAGGCGCTTGACCTGGGGCGTGTATTTCTTTTTGATACCTATATAAGCTTCTTTGGCGCCAATGGCATAAAGCGCGATCGCGATCCCTTCAAACAAATGATAGGGATTGATCAAAATATTGTAGCGGTCCTTAAAGGTGCCGGGTTCTCCTTCAGAGAAATTGCAGGCCACATATTTAATCGGGCATGGTTCATTACGCACGCCGCCCCATTTAATCGCCGTTGGAAAACCCGCACCGCCTCGGCCGCGCAAATTAGCCTTCTTGATCTCGGCAATGACATCAACAGGTGACATGGACAATGCGCGCTTATAGCCCTGCCCGCCGCCAATGGCCTTATAATCAGCCAAACTGTTCAGCGGTTTGAGGTCCTGCGGCAATAATCGACGGCATTCTAAAGGATGCATACGCTTACATTAACGCATTCAACGGTTTTTTCTAGCACTATTTATGGATTTGCAGGCTCATCTTCCACATGATGGTGTTTGATGTCCCGCCCTTCGACGATATAAATAACTTCTTCAGCGATATTCGTCGCCAAGTCCGCGATGCGTTCCAGGTTATGCGCGATGCGCATGACCTGCAGGGCGCGCGGGATCACGTCTTTTTGGTTACGCATCAGTTCGGTCAGGTCTTTTAAGATCTTATCCCCTGCGCTATCCACGATATTATCACGCTCTAAGACAGCGCTGGCCAGCTGCACGTTCTCATTCACAAAGGCATTGATGCTGTCTTTAAGCATATGCACAGCATTATCGCCCATGAGCTTTAAGTCATTTAATGGCGGCAGCGTTGGCTTATCGATCAAGAACAAGGCGCTCTCACAGACATTGACCGCGTGGTCTGCGATGCGCTCCAAGTCCTTGTTCATCTTGACGATCATGATGACCATGCGCAGGTCGCGGGCCACTGGCTCGAACTGGGCGATCAGTTCAACGCACATCTCATCGATCTCCCGGTCATAGTCATTAGCCTTGGGCTCCTCGGTGTTGACAACTTCAAGGAGCATGACCTCATTTTTTTCCGAAAGGCCGCGGATACTTTTGGCGATCATTTCCTCGACCAAGGCCGCATCCTCCAGCAAGTGTCGTTTTAATTCGACTAATTTATCTCGTAACATACGATTCCTTTCAATTAACCAAAACGCCCGGTCAGATAAGCTTCGGTGCGCTTATCCTGCGGGACAGTGAATATACGCTGGGTGGGGCCAAATTCGATCAACTCCCCCAGATACAAATACGCCGTGTAATCCGATACACGCGCGGCTTGCTGCATATTGTGCGTGACGATGATGATCGTATAATTCTTCTTCAATTCAAAGATCAGCTCTTCAATATGGCTGGTCGATATCGGATCGAGCGCCGAACAGGGTTCATCCATCAGCAGAATATCCGGCTTGACCGGAAGCAGGCGCGCGATGCACAAACGCTGCTGCACTTCCAGCGACATATTCAGCGCGGAAGCGTTCAATTTATCTTTAAGTACATCCCAGAGATCCACCGCCCGCAGAGATTCCTCGACGATGCGGCCATATTCCTTACGGGGCGCGGCCTGATGGATCTTGACCCCAAAAAGGATATTATCCCAAACGGACAAAGCAAAAGGATTAGGCCGCTGAAAGACCATCCCGACTTTTTTGCGCAAGCTCACCATGTCTGTCTGAGGCGCGTAAATATCCTGACCTTCGATCAATACCTGACCGTCAACCTTGACCCCCTCGATCAGATCATTCATCCGGTTAAAAGCCCTCAGCAGTGTTGTTTTGCCGCATCCGGAAGGCCCGATCAACGCCGTGATCTTATGTTCTTCGATGGCCATATCAATATTGATCAGCGCTTTAAATGTGCCGTAATATAAATTCAGCTGACGGGTGGTCACGATCGCTTTCATTAACCGAACCTCCCGGAGATATAACTTTCCGTACGCTCATCCGCCGGCTTGGTGAACAGCTTATCGGTCTTATCCAGCTCGACCATCTCGCCCATCAAAAAGAATGCCGTGCGATCTCCGACGCGCGCCGCCTGTTTGGTATTATTGGTCACAAGGACCTGGGTGTATTTCTGCTTAAAACGCACCATCGCTTCCTCGATCTTCGCCGTCGATATGGGATCAAGCGCCGAACAGGGCTCATCATAAAGAATGATGTCCGGCTCTACCGCCAGCGTCCTGGCCAAACACAAACGCTGCTGCTGACCACCGGATAAATTCATTGCCAATGCATTAAGACGGTCCTTGACCTCATCCCAGAGATACGCGGCTTTTAAACTGCGCTCAACAGCTTCCTGGATCACCGTTTTATCCTTAATGCCGTGTCGCCGCAAGCCGTAGGCCACATTGTCCATGACCGTCATCGGTAAGACCATGGGCAAGGCAAAGACCATGCCGACTTTCTTACGCAATGTCTGCACATCGATATTACCGTATATATCATTGCCGTTAATGGTGATCGTGCCCTGCCGTTTAAATTGTGCGAAATTATCATTGAACCGGTTTAAACACCGTAAAAATGTCGACTTGCCGCTGTTGGACGGGCCGATGATGCTTAATATCTCATTTTCATAGACCGTTAAATTCAGACGGGAAAGCGCCTTAACAGCGCCGTAGGTGACACTTAGATCACGGACCTCGATCTTGACCGGTTTTACCATTTTTTCTTTTTCCTGAAATATGAACGCAAAATGATCGCCGCTAAATTCACCGACAACACGATCATCAGCAATACCAGGGCCGTGCCATAACGCACTTGCGGCTTGATATTGGGCACCTGGGTTGAGATGACATACAAATGATATGGCAATGCCATGACCTGGTCCATGACCGACTTGGGCAGTTTGGGCAAATAGAACGCCGCGACCGTAAATAAAATGGGTGCGGTCTCGCCGGCAGCGCGCGATATCGCCAGGATCATCCCCGTTAATATCCCAGGCATCGCATTGGGCAACACCACATGACGGATGGTATCCCAGCGCGACACTCCAAGCGCCATGCTCACCTGCCGAAACGATTGCGGCACGCTGTCTAAGGCTTCGCGCGTGGTCGTGATAATGATCGGCAGCACCATAATGGCCAGTGTCAATGATCCCGCCAGGATCGACGCCCCGAATTTAAGGAACATGACAAAAACACCAAGCCCGAACAATCCAAAGACGACCGAGGGAACACCGGCCAGATTGATGATGGCTAATTTGACAGCCCTGGTAAACCAGTTATCTTTCGCATACTCGGTCAAATAGATCGCGGTCAGAACACCCAGCGGCAGGGCAAAAACCAATGTGCCCAAAACCAGATAAAGCGTACCGATGATCGCCGGGAATATGCCGCCTTCGCGCATGCCGCGCGTCGGCATCTGGGTAAAAAATTCCCACGAGATGGCACTGTAGCCCTTGGCAATGATATACCCGAAAATAAAAATAACCGGCAGAACAACGATCGCTGTTGCTATAAACAGAAAAGTAAAAGCGATTTTCTCCCGGATGTGCGGATTCTTGATCATTTGCGTTTATAGTTGACCGCGAAATCCGCGATCAGATTGATGATAAAAGTAATGACGAATAATACGATCCCGATAGCGAACAACGCATGATAATGATCGCTGCCACGGACCGTCTCGCCCATTTCCGCCGCGATGGTCGCGGTCAGCGTCCTGACGGGCTCCAGAATGGTTTTTGGGATGCGCGCGGCATTACCGGTGATCATCATGACGGCCATGGTCTCCCCGATGACGCGACCTATCCCCAGCATCACCGCTGCCACGATACCTGAAGAGGCGGCAGGTAAAATGACCCGCCATATGGCCTGCCAGCGCGTCGCGCCTAAGGCCAGAGCCGCTTCCTTGTAACGTTTAGGAACAGCATTGAGCGCGTCTTCCGCGATGCTGACGATGGTGGGCATGGCCATGAAGCCCAGCATCAAGGCCCCGGAAAAAGCGGTGAGTCCCGTCGGTATCTTAAATGTCGTCTTGACCCAAGGCACAAGGGTCATCATGCCGATAAAACCCAAAACGACGCTTGGGATCGCCGCCAAAAGCTCAATACCGGATTTTAAGATCTCTTTCACACGGCCGGTAGCAACCTCTGAGATAAAAACAGCGCTGGCGATCCCGATCGGCACCGCGATCAAGCTGGCACCGACCGTCACATACAAGGACCCCAGAATTAAAGGGAAGATGCCGAACTGACTGGGGGTTGAGATAGGATACCAATTCTTGCCCGTCAAAAAATCCCCCAACCCGACGGTGCTAAACAAGGCGAATCCTTCCTTAGCCAAAAAGATAAAGATCAACGCGACGATAATGATCGAAACAACACCGCTTAAATAGATGCATTGTTCGATGCACAATTCTTTGCCGCGCTTAAAATTCCACTGTGTTCTATTCATGTTTTTGGACAGGGACGAAATCCGTTTCCTTAACGATTTTTTGACCTTCCGGACTTAAAGCAAAATCCATGAATCCTTTCACCGCCCCTTGAGGCTGGCCGTTAGTATACATCAACAGGGGACGGGAGATATAATACTTATTTTGCATCACATTCTCAATAGTAGGAGCGATAAAAGGGCCTGCCGCGTCTTTGGATACAGCCAATGCTTTCTGGGTATTGTTCACATACCCCATCCCGTAATAACCGATGGCCACATCATTCTGTGCGATCTCATCCACGATGGCCTGAGAGGAGGACATCAACAGCGCATCCGGCGTGAACTCAACCGTGCTTTTGGCATCGCCTTTGCGCAATACATGTTCTTTGAAATACACATGGGTCCCGGAATTGACCTCCCGCGACAGCACAACGATCTGGGCATCTTTACCGCCGACTTCTTTCCAGTTCTTGATCTTACCGGTGAAAATATCCGATAATTGGTCGATCGTCAGCTGATTGACGGGATTATGAGGACTGACCGCGACCGCCAGCCCGTCGATGCCGACCTTATACTCCTTCGCGTCAATGCCTTTGCTTTTAGCCAGATCGATCTCTTCTTTTTTCATCTCGCGCGACGATTCGGCGATGTCGCATGTTCCGCTGATCAAGGCCGCGATCCCCGTTCCTGAACCTCCTCCGGTCACCGCGACAAAAGCATCCGGATGTTCCTTCATATATTCTTCCGCCCAAGCCTGGCCCAAATTGACCATGGTGTCCGACCCCTTGATCTGTATGGACGGGCCGGCCGCATACACCGAACAACCAAGAACAGCAACGAACATAACCAACAGCAGCATTATCTTTGAACGCATATTTATCCCCTATGGGTTAAATGAATTAATGAATATTCTATACAGAAATTCGTACGCAACAACGATTAATTATGCTTGTTTAATAACGCCCCCCTTCTTTTATGACCGCATTAAAACCGATACTGACCTGCCAACAACAATGTGTTCTTAAAATTAGAATTTCCAGTTAAGATCTGTCTGAATAATGCTTTCAGCTTGCGGCGCAGACAGTGAGGACATCCGTTGGGTGTGATAATAATCCACCACAAGAGTAATGTTCTTTGCTAAACCGTACTCAAAGATGCCTTCATAACCTTTGGTGTCTGTATTGCCGCTGTAGAAATCGGAATCCGGCAAAACATCCAGCCAGGAATCCCTGCCCAGCGATTTATAAGCCCAGGTCATTTTCCAGGCGCCTTTGCTGGCCACTTTAGAATTCCCTATATAAGCCCCCGCCATCCAGGCCTTGTTCTCATCTTTAGGCTGAGGATTATAGGCAAATGCTCCGAAAGCAGCGATGCGCGGGACATATAAGAACCCATTGTCCCCCAACGGATCATTCAAACCGATCTCGCCGGACGCCATCGGCGTGTTATAGCGGTTCACATACTTGCTGGCGCTGATCGTATTGTTGGCAGATGAACCAAATGTTGCTTTGGTATTATTCTGCAGAT
This sequence comes from uncultured Planctomycetales bacterium, assembly GCA_964520655.1. Classification (GTDB taxonomy): domain Bacteria; phylum Omnitrophota; class Gorgyraeia; order Zapsychrales; family Fredricksoniimonadaceae; genus JACQQW01. Next base: position 78,643 of record CAZFNI010000006.1, on the reverse strand, counting down.
ATTGATACGTCCCGACCAAACGGTAATCTGCTTTTTCCGTGAAGAAATTACCTTTGGCACCCAATTGACCAACCCACAGGTAGGGATCAGCGTTGGACAAAGGCAATTCTTTGACCACAAATCCCGTCCCCAGGACGTTTAAGGTCAAATAATCGCTTAATTTTTTATTATATTCAACAGCGGCCCCTTGAGGCGTAATGTCGGAATCCCACAAGAATTCCATCGGTTCCCAGATCGGATTTTTCATCTGACCAGCTGTTAATGTCCATTCCGAATTCGGCAGCCATTGACCGTAGGCATAATTTAAGACGACATTGCCTTTACCAAAACTGCTGTCAAAAGTGTAATTATTGGAGCGGGCCGCGCCACCGTCGGTGGCAATACCCACCGCCATTTTGAAAGTATCATTGACTTTGGTTTCTAAACCTAAACGCGCGCGCATGCGCACCCTGTCGCGACCATTAAGTGAGCTGGAATTGTTCTTGCGGTGCTCGTATTGGTTACGGATACGGAAATCCCCGGTCAACTTGGTGTTCTGCACCCAGTCCGGAAGATCTTTTTTCATGTTGGTTTCCTGGATCTGCTTGGCATCGTAGGCGACCTGGCCTTTAAGCACATCCGCTTCATCCTTGGTCAGAATACCCTTCTCGATCAACTTGGCGATCAAGGCATCCACCTGGGTATCCGGCGCCGCAAAACTCAAATTTGCCGCTCCAAACACCATGATCAACAGCACTGCGAGGATCTTTTTCATAATTTCTCTCCTTAAACGTTTTATCTTTTATACCCTGTCAGTGTACCCAGCGCGTGTTAAGGACAAATAAAGCCAATATTAAGATTATGTTAAGGGCCCCGCAGGGACACGGGATGCTTCTTTCCAGATGCTCACCCCCCCAGCCCCCACAACAGATGCACGTTGGTTGAATGCTACGCTTGGGGTTATTCGTTAAAGTATGAATTTATGGGGTGGCATCTGGTGGGGGACGTTCGCATCTTTGAAAGAACATCCCGTATCCCTGCGGGTTGGCTAACTGGTCATTACATATCATGAGTATAGAACGTAATATAATTGCGGATGCTGGTATAAGTTTTTTAAGGCGACTGTGGTCCCATCGATCTGCGTCGCCGATTCAGTCCCACAGCACCGATGCTTTTTGTCGGTGCGTTGTGGGACTGGACATCTAGAAAAGATCGATGGAAAAAGACCACCGGAGCCGTAAAAACTTATACCAGCATCCGCAATCGGTGACAGGACCCGTTTCGAAAATTAATTCTTGGAAACTGGAAGGAAGATGGTGAATGTGGTGCCGGAGCCGGGTTTGCTTTTGACATCCACCCTGCCTTGATGGGCTAAAACAATATGTTTAACGATAGCTAACCCAAGGCCGGTACCGCCAAGTTCAGATGAACGGGATTTATCCACCCGGTAAAAACGCTCGAACAATCGTGGCAAATGTTCCGGGGCGATACCGATGCCGGAATCGGTGACGCTTATAGCTACATAAGGCTCTTGTTCTTTTACGGCGATCTCAATGGTTCCCCCAGCAGGCGCGAACTTGACAGCATTTTCCAGTAAATTGACCAGAACCTGCTCCATGCGGCTGCGGTCAACAATGATCATGGGCAACTGAGGGGCAATATTCAACACAACCTTATGGCGCGCCGCATCGATCACATTCTTTAAACTGTTGACCGTATTATTGACCAGCGCCGCCACATCGCAGGGCTGCAGATCCATGGCAACCTCTTTGCTTTCGATCGAGGATATGGTCAACAGGTCTTTGACTAGCGCTTCTAACCGTAAGGTCTGCTTATGGATCACTTTCAAAAATTTCTGGATAGTTTCTTTGTCGTCCATACCGCCCGGCTCGCTTAACGTCTCCACGTAACCTTTGATGGAGGTCAGGGGGGTCTTTAATTCATGCGAGACATTGGCCACAAATTCAGAACGCATCTTAAGCAATTTCTTTAACGCGCTGATGTCATGGAACACCACCACAGCCCCCATCAATGCCCCGTTGTTCAACACTGGGGAGACCTGGATATTAAAAACAACATCCTCTACCTGGAACAGCGTGATCTCCCGGCTGATAGCCCCAGCTGATGCGATCGACTCCTTGATGGCGCTGATGACCTGTGCATGAGGGATCATTTCCCAATACGGCCTGGCCGTCACTTCTTTGGAGCGAAAATCGAACATGGCGGAAAGATTAGGGGAAATGTACTGGATCTTCTCGTCACGACCAATGACCAAGACCCCTTCCACCATGCTGGAGAGGATGACATTGAGCTCGCTGCGCTCCGCAGACGACCGACTATCTTGACGGCTGATCTTCTCTTGCAGTTCCGCATTCGCACGTTCGAGGGATCGGCATTTCTCCCGCTGCCGCCTGAAATAATACAGCAGCAGCAAAGCGCCGGCAGCACCTGCAGCTTTTAGAATAACGTTGGCATCAGGCATGGTTGAGGAAGAACTTAATGATGTTATTTCTGGTGATGATGCCGACAGGGACTTTATTGTCATCGACAACGGGGATGCATCCGTATTTGAACTGGGCTATGACCTGCATAGCCTCCCGGATCGTATTCTGCGGTTTTAGAAAAAACGGCTCCTGGACCATGACTTTGGTGAGGATAAAACCATCCAGCATATCCTTGTCATAGAACCAAGATCCATCCTCCAGCTTGCGTGGAGAATGGATCTTGAACAAATTCCTCTCGGTGATGATACCAACTAATGTGCCCGCATGATCAACAACCGGGATATGGCGGATATCATGAGCCGCCATCTTTTCCCATACCACATGGAATTCATCCTGACTACTGACCGTGACAACCGGTTTGGTCATGATATCAGCAAGCTTGATCGAATGCAGGATCTCCTGGATCATAGTATTCTCGTTAAATCATTTCGTTGGCTGGACCGGCGCTGCTTCAACAGCGACGATCTTGATCTTAAACTGCAATTGTTTGCCCGCCAGCGGATGGTTGAAATCCAAAAGGACTGTTGTGTCCTTGACCTCTTTGATCACCGACGGAAAACTGGAACCGTCTGGAGCATTGGCCTGCAGGATAAGACCAGGCTTTAATTCCAAGCCCTTGGGCATGGATGTTTTGGGGAATTCCTTGACCGCTTTGGGATCCGGCTGACCGTACGCATCGGCCGCTTCCACCGTCACCATCTTCTCTTCACCGGTATGCATCCCCAAGATCGCCTTTTCTAAACCCGGGATGATCGCCTGGCCGCCCAAAACAAAAACCAAAGGCTCTTTGCCTATGGATGTTTCCACCTCTTTATTATCCACGGTCAACGTATAGTCCATTTTGACCTGCTTGCCGACAACAGCCACATCATCCGCCGCAAAACCTTTAAAAGGCACCATTAACAACATTCCCGCAACCAACACTCCCATGAATTTACGCATACATTTTCCTTTAAAATTGAATGTCAGATCTCAGCATAAAGACACTGGCATTCTTGATGTTATCATCCGCGTTTGGCCGTTGCACATACTGAAAATCGGGTTGAATATGGATATTATCGTTAACCTCAAACCTGTAGGTCAGCTCGTAGGTAGATTCCGCCGGATCCTGGCTCGATACATCGCGCAACTTCTTGCTGATCTTTGACTGCGTCATAGCGATACCGGCCACATCCTTATCACGGCTCGGCAAAAGCCCGGCATAATTTAGACCAAAACTATTTTGATAACGGACGGTATTACGCTTCTGAGGCGCCAAGCCGCCAATATAAACGAACGACAACCCTTGATCATCAGCCTCCTTGAACAACTGCTGGTCCAACAGAGCATAAGCACCATAATTATCATCATGCATGACCGGATCCCCGTTGTCATCTACTTCCGCCACATCCGGGACATCGCTGCTATTATGCCAGGCGCCTAATTTGATCGTCCCCGGCAAAGCGGTCTGGGCCGGCAAATCAAAATGAGCAGCGCCCTCTACCACCGTGAACAATTGTTTGAATCTTAAATTGATATTGGTGTTATGGATATTCTCATCCGGATCACCGACATCCCCGTCAAATACCCCTGCCAGAAGATCAAATGCCTTGCAGGGAGAATATTTCACGGTCGCCCCCAGGCCGTTCAATGGAAAGATCGAAAGGCTTGTATTCACTGAGATGCTGGGGATCACGCCAAATGCGCTGTTGATATACAAAGCCCCGCTTTCATGGACAGCGTTTCATCAAACGCCTGCTGATACCACGCTTCATACAGACGCGTCGTGCGCGGCGCTTCGATATTGCTGACCGTCTGCAGATCGCCGATCATGTCCGCGGTCGGCTTCAAACCGCCGTGCGCATTCATCACGTCGACATGGACCAAACCGCCCTTGACGATATTGGCTTTTTCCAGATCTACTTCTACACCGACATCAAGACGCCCCATCCAGGTATCTTTATGGACTGTTCCGCCTTTCATGACGCTGACATAATCCTCCAGAGCGCGCACCTCAATACTCAAGCCCTTTTCAGCTAATTCAGCCCGTTCTTTGGGCAATAAAAGCTCTCCCGCGACCGCCGGAGAAACACCTGCCGCTGCCAAAGCAAACACAAGCAAGAGCCTTTTAGACATAGGAATAACCTTTCGTTAGATTGATAAACAAATAATAATTTTAAGATAACAGAGCGTTCGGTTTTACTCAACGAATAATAAAACTATTTTACTGCGGATCCTAGAAGGTATTGCGATACTTCAAATACAAACGGGATTCATTGTCTTTGCGGTTGTCGAATCTGTTGAACCTGTCTCCTTCATGCGTGGAGGAGATCGTTTTTTCCACATTCACGGACAGCCCTTCAGACAAGGACATCTGCCCCTGCAGAAACTGCATTGAATTCGATTCCCCCCTCAAGTTTTGAGAAGATTCCTCATAACCATACCCCACATTAAGGTTCTCACCAAGTTTTCTTTTTAAACCGAACAGCTTCGCATCCTCCTGATAGTTGAGCAATGAGCCCGTCAACGGAGCCCAATTGCCCATTCCCAACAGGATAAACACATCCTCCTGGGGAAGATATGGATCGCAGCGCGCGGAGATCTTATTATGCTTGATCGTTCCCAGGATTCGTATCTCAATATCATAAATATCCTTATGGATCGTACAGCGCAGATCCACATCCGGATCGATCAAATTATCCTTGAAAGTCACTTTACTTGGGATCAGATCAAAGGTATTCTTACCCACATCTACCTGTCCCCCATCTAAAATGACCAATCCGTGCATCACAAACCTGTCACCTTCAAACGCCACATTCACATCAACCTTGGCAAATATCTGATGCACCACCTTGTCTCCATAGGTGATCTTATCAGCCACAAATCCGCCTTTAAGCGTGGGGTTTGAAACTGGCCCCGCCACATCGATCTTACCGGAAGTCGCTGTACCGTGCACCAGTTTATAGAGATCCGTCTTAACAAATGCCTTCATCAAAGGAGACACGTCCAACATTTTGGCTTCCAGGTCCCCGCTTAACATCCCATTCTTTAGCTGCCCATGGAATAGCAACGGGTCGCTGTTGGGCAGGTCCATGCGGGCATTAAAAATGGTCACCTCGATCTTATCCAGATTCAAGACAGGCAGACGAACATCAACACGCTGGGCCAAAATAGATGCTTCCGGCCCGAACAACGGCCAGTTGATGATCCGCACATTCTTTAACGTCAGCCCTTCTTTAAGATTGCCCGAGAATGTTTCGATGCTGACGGAGGCCGCCTGAGCAGATTGCAGGAGCAGATAATTAACCAAAAGCCTGCCGCCCAGCGGAGTCGCGATTAGGAAATACACCAGCGTCATCCCGACCACCGCCAGGGAAGCAATGGTCAGCACCAATGTGAACACATATCGTTTGAATATGCTAAGTGCCATATCAGCTGCGGACAGTCGTGACCATCTCCAGGATACCGCGACGGATCATCATGATCCCGATCGCGGCTAATAATAGCGATAATACTTTCGACAACGCCATGGAACCGCTTTTGCCGATCACCTGGATCAAGAAATCAGAAAATATAAAAATGATCCCGACAATAAAGATATTCATGAACACGGCGCCAAGCGTCACCACAGGTCCATACTGAGGCATTAAGATCAAGCTCATGGTCAATACCGCAGGACCGACGATCAACGGCGTGCCGATCGGCACGGCACCGACATCATCCGCGTCAAATTGAGGGGTCTTGCTGCGTCCGCACAGGTCGAGTATGGATAAACAGCATAAGATCAAGCCGCCGGCGACCATGAAATCCCCCATGGTGATGCCAAGTAGCGCAAATGCCCATCGGCCTAGAAAAATAAACCCAACAGCGACCAGAGAAGCCGTGGCCAGCGACTGGATAATGATCTTTTCCTTGGCGGACTTATCCAGGCCCGTGGTCAATGCCACAAAAATGGGCAGAAGACCCACCGGGTCCATCGCAAAGAACATTGGCACAAAAACCAATAAAATTTCATGGGACATACGCCACCTCTCTTATGTTTCTGTATAACATAAGGATCATTACTTAGGCTGGGTCACAACTAATGTACTGATCACTTTAGTTTGCTTTTGGTGGAGGATCAAGACTTTATCCCCCTCACGCACCGAGCCCCATTGGTTATCATCTGCCGCGAATATTTGAAGAGACCCGTCGCTGCTCTTAACAGTGATCTCTTTGGTTTTAACGTTCTTGGCAATGACCGGACCTTCCACTGCGGCAAAATCTTTCCGAAGCAATGCGAATGCCGGGCTAAAAGAAGAGGACCAAACCAACGCTGCAGCCATAATAATCATGATATTCTTCATATTAACCCCCTTATTGATCTTGGTGTTCTCCTGACGAAATAAATTATGCCTCAAAAAAAAAGACCGTCAACATAAAGGTCGACTAAAATCACCCGTCAATACCGATACCGTAACCATAGACCATTTGCCCGCCGTAATGTCCAGTCGCAACGACTAGGACTGTGCAGATCAACAGCATTATAGTGAATATCGGCCGCTTATAACGCTCAGGAATAAAGAATAACGCGACTGAGAATATCACAGAAAAAACAGTCAAAACAAAAGCATATGACCGGTGCGCGAGAAGGACAGGATGATTCAAATGCAGGCGATCCGCCTCTGCTAATCCTGTGAATAGTGAAAGGATAGAAAAAAACGCCGCCAGGTTAAACACATACCTGGCGGCGTGATGCAATGCATCTTTCTTGACGATCGAACCCATCACATCCAAGATCATTGCCGTAATGACCAAGGCAATGGGAAAATGCACCAGTTTTGGATGCAGGTGTTCGAACATACGTCTTACTTGGCCGCAGCCGCAGCCACCTCATCTTCTGCTTTTTTAGCGAACTTCGCGGGATCATTCTTAAAATCTTTCGCGCACATGGCACAGCAAAGATTATAGATCTTACCCTCGTGTTCCAATTTTACCGCCGGACCCATTTTGCCGACTTCCTCTCCTGAAACAGGGCACAGTTTGTTGCCGACTTCAACAGCTTTGACCTCGGCCTGATCGCCGGCCGCTTGTTGGGCACGCACCATCATCGGCGTCAACATCAAACCTGCGGTTAACACGAACATGAATACCTTGTTCATACTTCCTCCTCTTTTATTTACTGTTTGTTATGTTACTGGAAACCCCCTTGGATTTCCATAGATAAAAAATGCACGGATAGACCAGTAATTCCAGAACAAACGACGTGATCAGACCGCCGATCATCGGAGCTGCGATACGGCTCATCACGTCCGCACCGCTACCATGTGACCACATGATGGGCATAAGCCCCATCATGGCCGCCATGACCGTCATCATCTTCGGCCTGACACGCTGTACAGCTCCAAAAACAACGGCTTCCCGTAATTCTTCAGGGGAATTTAATTTATTTTTCTTAAGGGCATCATGGTAGGCGATGTCCAAAAACAGCAGCATCAACACACCCGTCTCCGCGTCAAGCCCCATGAGCGCGATCATCCCGACCCATACGGCGATCGACAGGTTATACCCCAAGGCCCAGAGTAACCACACCGCGCCGATCAATGAGAAAGGCACGGCCAGCATGACAATGCCCGTCTTGATCCACGACTTGGTATTGAAATACAGCAGCACCACAATGATCAACAGCGTCAAGGGAACGACAACTTTCAGCCGTTCCTTGACCCTAAGCATATTCTCGAACTGCCCGCTCCACAACAGCACATACCCTGTGGGGACTTGAAGCTGCTCCTCGACCTTTTTCTTGGCCGCGTTCACGTATCCGCCGATGTCATTGCTTTTCACATCCACGAACACGTATCCGGTGAGCATCCCGTTCTCATCGCGGATCATCGCCGGCCCGCTGCGCATGACGATCTGGGCCAACTGGCCCAACGGTACCTGCTGCCCTGCTTCGTTGGCGACCAAAACCCTTTTTAACTTCTCGACATCATCCCGCAATTCCCGGGCGTAGCGCACGTTCACGCTGTAGCGTTCACGGCCTTCAACAGTGGTCGTGATCTCTTCCCCGCCGATCGCGGCATTGATCGCCATCTGGACATCACCGATGCTAAATCCATAACGGGCGATCTGATCGCGACGAATATCAATGTCCAGAAAATACCCACCGGTCACACGCTCAGCAAAAACACTGCGCGTACCCGGAACATCTTTAAGCACATGCTCCAGCTTCAGACCTATTTTCTCGATCTCATCTAAGTTCTTGCCCATCACCTTGATGCCGATCGGTGTGCGGATACCTGTGGAAAGCATGTCAATGCGGTTTTTGATCGGCATTGTCCAGGCATTGGATGTGCCAGGGATCTTTAACGCCTGATCCATCGCCTCAATGAGCTGTTCATGGCCGCGGCGTTTGCCGTTGACAAGCGGCCATTCTTTCTCCGGCTTTAGCAGCACCACTGTTTCCATCATGGACAAAGGCGCCGGATCCGTTGATGTTTCCATCCGCCCCGCTTTTCCAAAGACCCTTTCCACCTCCGGAAATGATTTCAAAACCGCATCCTGTTTCTGCAGGAGAGTCTGGGCCTGGGCAATAGAGATACCGGGCATGGTGGTCGGCATATACAGGATCTGGCCTTCCCACAATGTCGGCATGAATTCCGACCCAAGCTTCAGGAATACCGGAACGGTCGCCGCGACTAACAAAATGCTGGCAATGATCACGGCCTTGGCATGTTTCAATGCCAGCCGGCAAATGGGATCATAGACCATGAACAAGATCCGGCTGATCGGATGTTTATGTTCCGGATAATAATTACCCTTGCCGCTGGCAAACATCATGCGCAGCGCCGGATTAAGCGTGATGACAAGCACAGCCGCGATGGCCATGGCAAAAGTCTTCGACCAGGCCAGAGGTTTAAACAAGCGTCCCTCCTGGTCCAGCAGGGTAAAGATCGGCAAGAACGACACCGCGATGACAAGCAGGGAAAAGAACACGGACGGCGCAACTTCTTTTAGCGCGTTTAGGATCACAGGTGCCGCCGGACCCTTCTTGCCATCAGCCTGCCATTCCTCAAGGCGTTTATACACATTCTCCATCTGCACGATCGCCCCATCGACCAGAACGCCGATCGAGATAGCGATCCCCGCCAGCGACATGATGTTGGAGGTTAAATTCAGCGCCTTTAAAAAAATGAACGACAAAAAGACACTGATCGGGATCGTCACGATCGGGATGATGGCGGATGAAAAATGCCACAAGAACACCAGAATGACCAGACTGACAATGATCATTTCCTCGATCAATTGACGACGCAGATTGTCCATGGAACTTTTGATCAGATCGGAACGGTCATAAGTGATCACCACCTCCACACCGTCGGGAAGGCTGCTTTTCAGGTCGTTTAGCCTCGCCTTGACCGCATCGATGACCCGCAGGGCATTCTCGCCCTGGCGCATCACGATCGTGCCGCCGACAACATCACCCTGACCATCTAAATCCAGAACTCCCCGGCGCATATCCGGCCCTATATGGATATTGGCCACGTCTTTAAGCAAAAGCGGTGCACCTTTGGCATTGACGTTAAGCACCACATTCTCAAGGTCTTTGACCTCCTTGATATACCCATGGCCGCGCACCATGTATTCCGCACCGGAAAACTCCAACAACCGCCCGCCGCCCTCCTGATTAGCATCCCGTACCGCAGACACGACCCTATTGATCGGTACCTTGACCGCCTGCAGTTTATTGGGATCCAGGGTGATCTGGTACTGTTTGACAAACCCTCCCAATGACGCCACTTCCGCGACGCCGGGCACGCTTTGTAAATGGTAACGCAGATTCCAATCCTGAAAACTACGCAACTCCTGCAGGGAATGTTTGCCGTTTTTATCCACCAGCGCATACTGCATGACCCAGCCGACACCGGTCGCATCCGGACCCAGTTGGGTCTTCACACCGGCTGGCAGCGTCGATGTGATCTTCGATAAGAATTCCTGCACGCGGCTGCGCGCCCAGTACAGGTCTGTCCCATCCTTGAAGATCACATACACATAGGAATACCCAAAATCCGAGAACCCGCGGATATCCTTGATATTGGGGATCCCCAGCAGGGAAGAAATGATCGGATATGTCACCTGGTCTTCCATCACATCGGGACTGCGGTCCCATTTGGAATACACGATCACCTGGGTATCAGAAAGGTCGGGAATAGCATCAACAGCAATGTTTTTCGCCGACCACAACGCGATCCCTAGAGCGAACCCCACCAACAAGAACACCAGGAACTTATTCCTGGCGGAAAAGTCAATGATCTTTTCAATCATGGTCCTGCCCTCCCCGCAAGGACGCCTGCATGCGGCTTTCGGAATCCAGCAGGAAGTTTCCCTGCACCACGACCTCTTCACCGACGACAATACCCATCTTGATCCCCCAGCCATTATCCCCGGGAACAACGTCCTTGACCTCTTTGGGCACAAAAACCCCATGACCATCTTTAACAAAAATGATCTTGCGCAATCCCGTATCCATCAGCGCCTCCTGGGGCACCATCACATACTCGTTTAACTCCACATCAACCGTCACATTGACGAACATATTGCCGACCAGCTCTCCCTTATAGTCCGGCATCTCGATCAAGGCATTGACCGTGCGTGTCTGAGGATCAATGATCTTGCCGATCGTACGGATAACCCCTTTGACATGTTCATGATAGGATGGGATCTCTATATCGACAGGCTGTCCGGATTCCAGATAACCCAGGTCCTGTTCATACACGGACGCCACCACCCAGTAATTGACACCCGGCTTGAAGAATGATAATTCCGGCTGATCCCAAGGCGTCTGCCAGGAATATTTCTTTAACTTCTCGATCTCAACATCGCTGATCCCGAACTGAAGCAATGCCTCCTGGGCATTATGCAATCTGACCTGGATCTCCCGGTGGACATCCCAGTTGCGGCGGCCATGCTCAAACCGTTTTTGGTCACGGTAGGCCTGCACATAATCAATGTAAGCTTTAATATAAGTATCCTGCAGCATGAATAGATCATTGAGCGTCGAGACATAACCACTGGCCCTGATCATGCGTTTCAACGGCTGTTTGGTGGCTTTAGCGGTCACAACCCCCAGCATTTTTTGCTGATCGGCGCTTAATGTCACCGCCGCATGATCCATGATCCCCGAACCTTTTGCTTTGTCCGCCTCATCAACTTTCTTCACCAGATTCATCCCGCAAATGGGGCATGAGCCTGGCTTATCCGAGGTGTAATGCGTATGCATCGGGCAATAATACAGGTCTTTGGCATAACTGACCGGTGCTGCCGCGGCAAAGATCATGATGAGAAATAATTGTAAGAACGTACGCATAGAATCTCCTTGTTATAAAACGATTAGACAGTCTTATCGCAAGGGATTAAATGCGCAAAGAAGGGAACTTGATATATAAGGGAACAGTATGCAACGGACCGGGCGGTCCATTGATGAATAAAGACTTTCCGACAACAACAGGCACGTAGGATATTGTTCTCTCAAAAGTAACAGGCAAGGCATCAACAGCTGCCAGGGTAACATGCCCCGTATCTTTTAATGCCAACTCCGCGTGAAAGGAACTGTTGCAGTGAGGGCAATCCTGCTTGGAAGTCTTTTGATCCTTACTTTCTTTGGCCGCACAACAGGAGCTTTTTTGTTTCGACCATTTGATGGTAGAAAAACAACAGCAGTAAAGCGCCGCCATCATAAATGATGCCGCCACACATACTGCTGTTATTTTTCGCCCTAAAGTGCTCATATTTCAACTATACCACTTAACGTCCGGAATTAGCAAGCTCTATTTGCGGTCCTGCCGCGACAAGCGCTTTCCCATTCGCTGTATCAGTGAAGATCTTAAAATTGTTGATGAACATGCCGGCTAATTTGACCGCCTGCGCGTCATAGGCCGCTTTGTCCGCCCATAAGTTACGTGGATTCAATATGTTAGCATCCATCCCCTTCACAGAACGAGGGACTTGGAGATTAAAGACCGGTAAAATATCAAACGGCCCTTTATCCAAACTGCCGTCTAGGATCGCATCGATCGACAAACGGTTGTCTTTCAACGGAATGCGGTAACCCACACCGTAAGGACCGGCGATCCAGCCGGTATTAAGCAAATAGGCACTGGCATTGTGTTCCTGCATTTTCTTGGCCAGGATATCCGCATACTTAGTCGGATGGACGGACAGGAATGCTTTGCCGAAACACGCGGAGAATGTGGCAGATGGTTCTTTGACCCCAAGTTCTGTGCCTGCGACCTTTGCTGTATACCCGCTTAAGTAATGGTACATGGCCTGCTCTTTGGTCAATTTGGCCACCGGTGGTAAAACGCCGTAAGCGTCACACGCCAAAAAGATGATCTTTGAAGGATGCCCGCCTTTAGAGACCGGCTTGACAATATTTTCAATATGATTTAGCGGATAAGAGACACGGGTATTCTCGGTCTTTTTCTTCGAAGCGAAATCAACAACACCTTTGGCATCGATCTCGCAATTCTCCAATAAAGCGTCACGGCGGATCGCCGCGAAGATCTCTGGCTCGCGCTCGGGGGTAAGGCCGATGCATTTGGCATAACAGCCGCCTTCAAAGTTAAACACCCCGTCATTATCCCAGCCATGCTCATCATCACCGATCAGCGCGCGTTTTGGATCCGTCGACAATGTTGTCTTTCCCGTCCCTGACAGACCGAAGAACAGCGCAGTATCGCCATTCTTGCCCTGGTTGGCAGAACAATGGAATGCCCCAATCCCTTTAAGAGGCAGGAAATAATTCATGATCGAAAAAATACCCTTCTTGATCTCCCCGCCGTACCAGGTACCGCCGATGACCGTGGTACGTTCACTGATATTAAAGGCCACGAACACTTCACTGCGCAGGCCGTACTTGGCAAAATCAGCGCAAGAGGCCTTGCAGGCATTTAAAACCGTCCAGTCCGGCTTGAAATTCTTTAATTCATCCGCTGTTGGGGCGATGAACATATTCTTAAAGAAATGGGCCATCCAGGCGACCTCGGTGACCAAACGCACGGACAAACGGGTCGAAGCATTGGCCCCGCAGAAACCATCCATGACATACAGCTTTTTCCCATTCAGCTGCTTTAACGTGATATCTTTTAAATGAGCCCAGGTATCCACCGTGATCGGCTTATTATCTGACCCAGATGATTCACCACTGGCCCACCAGACCGTATCCTGCGTGGAAGCATCCTTGACGATATATTTATCTTTAGGAGAACGTCCCGTGAATTTTCCTGTATCGACAGACACAGCGCCTAAGCTGGTGACAACACCTTTTTCATAACCCTGTAAAGATGGATCCGTTTCGTGTTTAAAGAGGTCCGCAAAAGACAGATTATGGTATGCATTGCTATATGAGGTGATCCCGATCGATGCTAAATTGATGTTACTCATTGTCATGCCCCTCTATGGCGTTTTTCGCGTTAGTTAATATATTTCTTTACCGATTCCAGTAATTTTTCCATGGCAAAAGGCTTGGTGATGTATTCTTTAACACCCTCGACCTTAAATATCTCCGCCATCCCCTGCTTGGCCGTCAGAACGATGATCGGCACTTTTAATGCTGACGGGATCTTCTTGCATTCATGCACAAATGTATACCCGTTCATGCGTGGCATCTGGACATCCAGCACCATCAGATCAGGGCCCTCGCTTTTGACCTTAGCCAAACCTTCTTCACCATCCGTCGCTACGATCACTTTATAACCGTGCGCAGTCATAAAGCTGTCAACCATCTTGGTTAACGCGGGATCATCATCAATGACTAAAATCTTTTTTGCCATATTCTAAACTCCTGTTATTACGCTGATTTCTTGACCAACGGGGCCATCACCATCTCCACGACCAAACGCTTCTCTCCGTCGATCACAAAGCTCAATTCATATCTGTCCGTCTGGCCCTTGGGATACACGACCCCCATGGGAACTTTATTGATAAAGCTCTGGAAATGGGACATCTCCAGGTCCTCATATCCCAGCGCTTTTAATTCATTCTTAAAATGACCCGCGATCAAATTAATAATCGCGCCAGAACCATCGGTCACATCACGGTCGTCGTCAAATTCAATGTAAGGGTACTGCAAAAGCCGCAGCATTTCCGGGACATAACTGCGTTCCAGATAAATGATCAATAAACCAACTGGCTTATTCTTATCCAGATCCTCCTGATTAAGGAAATAATGCACGACCGACATGATCGTGGTCTGATTGAACTTCTCCATGGCATCGATGCGCAGACGGCCGCTAAAGGCCACAATGCCTTTTTTCTGGATGACCGGATCCTCGGAGAACATGGTCCGGGACTTTTCAAAGAAAACCTTCTTAACGGCAACTGACAACGCCACCGACATGTCGATCAGATTACTCGCATGTTCGGCACGGCTCACCGGTTTTTCCGTGAACGCTTCCTTGATCTTCTGAAGCGACCATACCAGCGAATTCTTTTTTTCTTCAGCCATAGAGGATCACTTCAAGAAAGGTTTGATCGCGCCCAGCAGGTCTTCTGCTTTATAGGGCTTAACCAGATATCCCGCCAAATTGGGATTGGCATCACGCGCCATCTTTTTGTTCTCTTCCGACCCCGACGCTGTGACCATGATGATCGGCACAGCAGCGATCAGGGGCACTTTAGCAACTGCGGATAAGACCTCAATGCCCGACATGTTCGGCATTTGCCAGTCTAAAAGAACAACACAGATATCTTGATAATGTTCTGCCAGGACCTGCAGGGCCTTCTCCCCGTCTTCCGCCTCAATGATCTCCTGGGAGATCTCCCCTTTTTGCAGAATTCGGGACATCAACTTTCTATCCATCGCAGAATCATCCACCATGAGAATTTTCATAAGTCGTTATTGTATAAGAAATACCCTTTTGCCGCAACGGGTTTTTAATAATGCCTAAAAACGGCCGCGGCTGATAATAAACTTAACTTGGCCCGATGATAATTCCAACTTTTCAATAGTCTTGTGGTCGATGACAACCATCTCATCAGAGAGGTCTTCCACTGTCACATCATATACCCCAGGATCAAGATCAACATATGCCAAACGAATGTGGTTGGGCAGACTCTGCCAAGTCCTCAGGTCAGCTTCCTCTGTGGCCAGATTATAAATACTTCCCGCGACGCCAAGCAGATCCGCCGCCAGATCTCCTGCGCGCTCCCGGACTGGAACCTCGACAGCTTTCTCGACACCGTATTTAATGAGCGGCCTGATGGTAGCTTTAGCCATGATCGCCCCTTTATGCCCCGCCAATATCTTCTTGGCCAAAGCCCCCAGATCACAGACCATTTCTGTTTCCTTAACATGGGCAACGCCATTGCGGCTTATTCTCACCCGGGAAGAAACGATCTCGCTGTAACGGTCCTGATAACGGGGAAAGCTGATCTTGGTCCAATGGTTCCCATCGAGCGGCAAAGGAAAAGCATCAGCAACCTTGACCGGGCTAAAGCCCGTGTATTCGACTACGATCACCCTCGCTTTACCGGACTTCTTGAACGATACGTTGTTCTTGGCTTCCTCCATGAGCTCGCTTAAAACCCTGGGAGCAGCTTCATATGCCGCCGCGGCTTTTTGGTAGTCGATCAAAGCATCCGTGAGGGAGTCCTTATCAGTGCTGCAATGCCATAATAAACCGCTTAAGAATAAAGCGAAAGGATTCTGATAGCGTGGACCGATCAGTTTTAATTTCTTGTCCAAGCGCCTGGCCTCAACAAGGGCTTCGTCAAAATCCCCAATAGAAGCGAAATTGAAAGCCTGGAACACATTGATCATCACATATTCCTGCTCGTCGCCCCGGTAATCCTCCATACGGTCATTGACGATCCAGGTATTGGCCATTTGGGAAAGCGATCGGGTATACAGCGCTTCATTCAATTTCTCCGCCTGCTCAAAAGCACCAATGCTGACCTGCGTTCGCCCCGCTAAATGCGCTGCCATGCCTTTATCCAGCCAAAACAATAAATGATCGTGCGGCCCGTAAACATTGGGGTCATCCCCCAGAACGGCTAAAGCTCTTTCAACATGATTGGCAGTGACAAGACTATTGATCTGCGGCTGGATATTCCTCGGGCCGCTGGCGCATGAGGACGCACAAAGAAGGAATACGACTAAAACAAGATGCCGCACAACGTTACATCTTGACCGGGGGATGTTCAACGATCTTTTTGATCTCTTTCTGGCTGATCCATTTTTTCTGATTGGTTTTCATATCAACCATCTCGAGCGTGATCTGGTAGAACATGGCATATTTGCCTTTGACCTCATCTTTAATGGCTTCGATCGCTCCCTGCAGCATAAAATCCGCTCCGGTCTCATGCCCCTTTTCTGATATTGTTGAGGGCTCGGTGTTCCCCTGCTGCTGGTCTAAGCGTTCTTCGCGGATCTCCATGCGGGCTTCCTTGTCCGCGACAAAGGTGATCTTACCCGAATTGGTCAACGCCCTTTCCAAGTCACTCGTAAAAATATCGCTGCTTAAGTGTTCATAGGTCTTGTTCTTGATCTTACCGATGATCACTGTCGGGGTACGGCCCTGTTCTTTATTGAATTCATTGATCCAGCTGCCGTTTAAACAATCAGCGATCATGGCCTCCGCGGTCAAGCGCGCGTCCGTATCATTCCACTGGCCGCTAAAATCCGTGACCTTGTTCACATCAATACGGGACACTTTCGTCGTCGAACAGCCGGTTACTGCGAACACAACACAGATAGAGAAAAAGATAAATTTTTTCATAGGACCCTTATTTTTGTTTTTTTGTGATAAATCCGTCTTTGTAGTTCTTGCGGATATCTTCCAATAATTTCTGCGCCTGGGCCTCATTGGCAAGATCACCGATGCGCACGCGGTAGAATACGCCTTTGTCGCCCAAGTCGCTTACTTCCTGAAATGCTTTATACCCGACATTCTTTAAGCTTTCTACTGCTTTCTGCGCGCGAACAGAATCCAGGAATGAATACACCTGGACGGTGAACCCCTGTTCCTTACCGTCTTTAGGACTGGTCACGATCGAAGGGGATGTGACCGGATCCTGCTTGGGAGCTGCATTAAGGACAGTAATTGAGGTAAACGCGATCAGACAACCTAACCATAAATTCTTCATACCTATGCCCTCCCCAAGACGTTTTTCAATAATGGAATGTATTCTATCGCGCGCCTCAGAAATCTCAAGTTAAAAATAAAATCAGGACATTATTCCTGTTTGGGATGACGACCGTTAAGAACATCCTGGATCATAAGCTTGATATCGTCGCTGAAATCTTTATCTAAGATCCAGTTCAAATATCCCGGGTCTTTCTGGGCAACAACGCGCAACGATTCTTTCTTGGCATATTTCCCGAAGGTCATATACAACTCGCCGTTCCACCAGCGGAATTTGCGGTCGCTGTCAAAGAATTCACTGCTTTGACGATAATTAAAATCCTTAAGCGCGTCAATATGCGGATTGCCATTGCCATAACGTGTGATCTGTTCCTCGAGGATATTAAGCGTCGCCCGGGTGTCCGCCAATGCGGAATGCGCATTGTTCAATTCCTGATGGCAGTAAAACAAATACGCCGCGGAGAGATCCCTTTTCTGATGAAGGTGATACACTTTCTGGGCATCAAAAATGGCCCGTCCGCTTAAATCGAACTTGAGGCCGGCATCACTGAATTCCCTGCTCAATAACGGGATGTCAAAACGCTCGGCGTTAAATCCGCCTAAGTCCGCGCCCCCGATAAACTCTATGACCTTGCCTGCAATGGTTGTGAACGTCGGAGCATTCTTGACATCTTCATCCTTGATCCCCGTCAATTCACTGACAACAGGTGGGATTGGCATGCACGGATTGACCTTGCTCTCAAATGTTTCTTCGCTCTTATCAGGGTTGACCTTGATCAGGGCGATCTCGATGATGCGATCTTTTTCGATCCAGGTCCCTGTAGTTTCAAGGTCGAGCACAACAAGCGGTTTTGATACCTGCATAGGTTCTACTTTCTATTGTCATGGCGCAAGAGCGCCAGATCCAAGACTTTTTGTATTAGGTCTTCATAAGACATCCCAGCCTTCATGGCCGACTGGGCGATCTCATCCATTTTGGCGATGCACGGGTTGGCATTGGGTTCAATGATATATACCTCATCGTTGGCATCCACGCGAATATCAAAACGCACATAGCTGTCCATATCCATGGCCCTGTAAGCGCGTTTGCACACATCCGCCATCTTCTTCTGCAGATCTTCCGAGATCTTGGAGGCCGCCACGCTTTTGATCCCCCATTTCTTTCGGTAGGCATCATCCCACTTGGCCTTGTAGGTGGCAATACGCGGTTCCCCCTCTGGCATATTGGTAAACAGCATTTCCCTCGCTGGCAGCACCGTGATCTGCTTGAACCCCAACACGCTGACGTAAAACTCACGGCCTTCAATATATTCCTCCGCGATCGCATCCAGCTGTAAATTCTCGTGGATAAATTTAATACGCTCCACAAAACCCTGGACGCTGTCGACGATCGAAGCCTGGGAGATGCCGCGGGACGCTTCTTCGCACAAGGGCTTGATCACCGCCGGCAGCTTCAATTTCTTAGGGACAACGATGCGTTTTCCCCGGTAATACGGGGTGAATTTGGAGACCTTGACCTTGTGATGCACGAAGATCTTTTTGGAGAGAGCCTTATTGTTGCACAAGAACAACACGCCCGAGGAAGCCCCGGTAAACGGGATATCTAACAGCTCCAGCACGGCGGCCATATTCTTCTCCAGATGCGTCTGGTCATTAAAGATCTCCATCATATTAAAGATCACATCTGGCTTATTTTCCTTGATCTGCTCAAAGAGCGGAGATATGTCATTATAGACCCCCAGCAGGGACACGTCGTGTCCCAGCGCCTTGAGTGCCAACATCACGTCCTTCTCGGTATACATATTATCCGGATCGGCGAATTCCTCTTTGTAGTCATAACCGCGCGGCTTTTGGTATGGACTGTAAAACAGCATCAATACGTTGAGCTTCTTTTTCATACGCTGTGTTCTTTCCCCCGATACCAGCCTGTGTGTACATAATTAGCGACAAGGCTCGTCACATAAACTGCAAGTTGGAGCAAAGCCACCTTCTCATCACCCACAACGACCATGTTCAATTGCCTTGCACGCAGCGCAATGTTCTTGATCAGTCCGTTGATGATATATTTTCGCTCTCCGGTCGTGCGGTCAACACTATTCAACAAATTCTTCGCATATGCCTGGATCAACCCGGAAGCCGTTAGTAATGATTTGTTCTTGCGCTGTTCTTTCTTGAAAGCGATCCATTCTTCCTGGGAGAGGGCCTTAAAGATCTTATGCAGCCCAACATCATGGAAATCGATCAGATCTTCGCGACCGCTTTGCTTTTTAGCATAATATTTCGCCAGCGTCATTCGGCTTTTGGCCTGGCTCCATAACTTGCGTCCGCTACGTTTAAGCGGCGGCTTACCCTTGATCTCAGCCATCAGATGGTCGACGAATTCCAGTTTCTTTAACGCCCCGTACCCCTGATATTCCCTGCGCCAGTCAGACCCCGGGGTCAACCAGACCGCGAATGTCTCGACAAAATCCTCATCCGGATGGTATTGTGCGTAGAACCCGTCAAGATGACGGACGAAATTCTTACTATAAGGTTTGAATTTATATGTTTCCCCGTATTCCTGCGACGGAGAACCGAACATGCGCTGCCAGTCTTTACGTTCATTGAGCTTGTAGGCATAGGTCAAGGAGTGCCCGGTCTCATGACGCAGCAGCTGCATGCACCACCTCTTGCCTTCACCCTCTGCCTCCAGCATCATTTTATGTTCTAATTTGATCAAGACAGGATGGGCCAGATAAAAAGGAATTCCGATGACAGTCTCCCCTTCAGGGGTCAGCCATTCATCAGCCAGATAACAAGTCGGTGAGAACATGATCCCCTGGGCTGTCAGTTCCGCGTTCAACTGTGCCACACAGTCCTTGAGCCATGTGCCTTCAATAGAAATAGGCAGGTCGCACAGCCGTGTACTCAGCAGCTGCTCTTCCCCGATGGTGTTAAGGTCGATCACGATTATTTCAGGTATTGTTTTAAGGCATCCCAGGTTTTGCGGCCGACAACTCCGTCAGCGGCCAACCCTTGGGATTTCTGGAAAGCCGCAATGGCGGCTTTGGTACCGGTTCCGGCTTTACCATCGATCTTGCCTGTATAATGCCCGGCATTCTTTAAGGCTGTCTGCACTTTGGCCGTGCTGACATTGACCTTGATCACCTTATCATCGACGGATTTATCCGCAACAGCGGCAGAAACATCTTCAGTAACAGCCATAACAGGCTTGCTGTTCTCAACCTTGCTGTGCAGGTCTTTGACCTCATACTGAAGGTCAACGATCTCAGAATCTTTTTCCTCTAATTTCTTTTCCAGATCGATCACGCGGTTCTGCAGGGCATCGCTGGGCTTAGGTTGTGTGGTCGCGCATCCGGTCAATACAGAAAAGAAAACAACAGCTAGGAATAATCGGGTAAACACATTAGCCTCCATCATATAAAATAATTTTTCAGAAATTTTTGTCATTGTAACATATCCATACTGTTTTCAATGAAAAAACTTTTATTTTGAGAACAGCTTTTTAAAGAAATCCTGCATATCTGCCCAAGACTCTTTGTCTGCCGCTTCACTATACGCCACCGGCATACCGAATTTTTTCGCGTACTCGTCCGCATCAGGATTAGTGAAGCTGTGCTTGGCACCTGGATAGACATTAAAAACATAGTCGACTTTTGCTTCATCCATGGCTTTCTTAAAAGACGCGATCTGTTCAGGAGGGATCAACTGGTCATCCCCGCCGTGGCAAACCAATATCTTGGTCTTGACCTCACCAGGTGCCGGTAACTTTGAAGGCAGCGCCAGCGCTCCATGGAAACTGACAACACCCAGCAACGGCGTATTTGCCAAGGCTGCTTTTAGAACTGTTGCCCCGCCGAAACAGTATCCGATCGCGCCGATGCGGTTTGTGTCAGTCAGCGAAAAACTTTTAAGGATCTCGTAAGCGGTACCAAACCTGGTCCGGGCTAACACTTCATTGTCAGTAACTGCTTTCATAAAGGCTGCCGCCTGATCCGGATGATCCGCGTGCTTGCCGTCGCCGTACATATCGATGGCAAACCCGACATACCCAAGTTCAGCCAGCATGCGGGCACGTTTGCGGACATATTCATTATGCCCCCACCACTCATGCACGATAAGGATAGCTGGACGCTGCGTTGCGACCGCATCGTCATACGCCAGATAACCTTTAAACCTGGTATTTCCGTCCTGATAATCGATCTCCTGAGTTTTGACCTCGGCCACTGCCAATGGCTGGAATAAAAAAACGGCACATAAAAGAATCCCGATGTTTTTCATACACCCTCCCTTATTCATATCTTACCCATCGATCTTAAAAAATAAAGCAATTCTTTGCTTGTGAATCAGGGCTTTCATTTTATAATCAAGCCCATGGGCAATATCCCCTCTGATCTTAACATGATCTTGATCCTGGCTCGCCAGCAAGGCGCCAGTGATATCCATCTGTGTTCCAATAATCCCCTGATCTTTCGGATCTTTGGGAAATTGACAAATATCTCCGAAGCCGTATTAACAGCCAAACAAACCGAAGAATTGATCAAGAACGCGCTCCCCGTTGAGATCGTCAAAACTTTTGATGCGACCGGCGATATGGAGTATGTGCACAGCATACCCGGCAACGGACGTTTCCGCATGTCCCTGTTAAAACAGCGTGACGGCTGGGATTTGACGGTAAGGCTTATCCCCTCTAAGATCCCCACGCCAGAAGAGATCGGCTTAAGCCAGGCTTGCGTCAACCTGACCAAATGGGCGCAAGGGATGGTCTTGGTCACCGGGCCAGCGGGCTGTGGAAAAACAACCACATTATCTTCGTTGATCAATTTAGTTAACGGCCATCGGGCAGATCATATCATTACGATCGAATCCCCCATTGAAATTGTTTTTCAGCCGCAAAAATGCCAGATCACTCAGCGTGAAGTGGGTAGTCACACCATGTCGCAGAATAATGCTTTGCGTGCCGCTCTACGCGAAGATCCGGATATTCTTGTTGTTAGTGAATTGCGTGACTTAAAAACGATACAACTGGCCATTTCTGCTTCAGAGACTGGACACTTGGTCTTTGGCACCATGAACACGGTCAATGCGGTGCAGACCATTTCCAAACTGATCGATTCTTTCCCGGCGGATGAACAGGGAATCATGCGCAACATGATCTCGGAATCCCTGCGCGGCGTCATTTGCCAGCAGCTGATCCCGCGCAAGGACGGCAAAGGCATGGTCCCCGCGTTTGAAGTGCTGATCGTCAACCATTCCGTCGCCAGCCTGATCCGCGAAGGGAAAATATCCCAGATGAACAATGTCATGACAACCGGTCGTTCATTCGGCATGCAGTTAATGGACACTTCACTTCAAACGTTAGCAGCTAACGGCATCATTGACAGGAATGAAGCTTTGGACAGGGCCATCAACCCGGCAATGATGCTGACAATGATCGGAAAATAACCCATGGCAGAGATCGATGCCTTATTTC
The DNA here is from genome assembly GCA_964520655.1 of uncultured Planctomycetales bacterium. GTDB lineage: Bacteria > Omnitrophota > Gorgyraeia > Zapsychrales > Fredricksoniimonadaceae > JACQQW01. Next base: position 55,586 of record CAZFNI010000006.1, on the reverse strand, counting down.
AATTGTTGATCGAACGCTCAGGCTCTGACCTTCACCTGGAGGAAGGACAGAAACCCAAAATGCGTTCGCAAGGTGTTCTCGTCGATATCGGTGACGCTCTCCTGACCAATGAGTCCTTGACCCGTCTTCTCTCCCCGATCGCGGCTCCCGATGAATGGCGCAACTTTCTGTCGACCGGGGACTTGGACTTCGCCCATAGCTTCAACGGCTACCGCATGCGGGCCAATTACTTTAAGCATTTCCATGGGATGGGAGCGGTGTTCCGCCTGATCCCCTCAAAGATACGCACCATTGAAGAACTAGATCTCCCTGCACACATCAAAAATTTTGCCAAATGGAAATCAGGCCTTGTCCTGGTCACGGGTCCGACCGGCAGCGGTAAATCGACCACCCTGGCCGCAGTCATGGATTATTTAAATACGAACTTCTCGTTTAAGATCATCACCATTGAGGAGCCGGTGGAATTCATCCATCCCAAGAAAAAATGCTTGATCTCCCACCGCGAGGTCGGGCGCGACACGGTGTCATTCTCCTCAGGATTACGTACCGCCATCAAAAGCGATGCCAATATCATCTTAGTCGGGGAAATGCGCGATACAGAGACCATGGAACTGGCGCTCACGGCCTCAGAAATGGGCATATTGGTCTTCGGGACCCTTCACACCAACTCGGCGGCCAAGACCGTAGACCGCATCGTCGACGCGTTCCCGATGAGCCGCAAGAACCAGATCCGCACGATCCTGGCCAATAATCTAAGAGCCATCATCGCCCAACAGTTGATCCCAAGTGTCGACGGGAACCGCCGCTATGCGGCCTATGAGATCCTGCTTAAATCCACCGCGTTAACAAATATCATCCAGTCCGGCGAAACAGTGAAACTAAACGGTGAGATACAGATGAACCGCGCCATGGGCATGCAGCTCATGGACGATTCCATCGCCCAATTGCTTGCCGCCGGCAAGATCTCCAAAGAGAACGCCTTCCTCAAAGCCATTGATAAAAGTAGATTTGCTTAATTGTCCTGACGCTGCAGGGATTGAATACGGTTCGTCACAAAGGCATCATTGGGGTGAAGGGAAAGCCAAACTTTAAAACTCTTCAGCGCCTCGCTTCTGTGACCCATGCGGTCATGCAAAAATGCGTTCTGTAAATTAGCCACATCAAACCCGGGATTGACCGCGATCGCCCTGTTTGAATAGCTTAAGGCCTTTTCCAAATTCCCCCGGTCTGTTTCTATCTGCGCTAAGTTGATGTAGGTTTCACAATATTCTGGAGCGATCTGAGCCAACTGTAAGAATATGGCCTCAGCCTGGGCCGTCTTGCCCTGCCCCATCAAGGCTGAAGCCAGGTTCAACAAAGGCCGCGGCTTTTGCGGGGATTTGGATACAGTATCCTGCCAAAGAGCCAATGGACTGGCCCAAACTTCATTGCGCGCAATTGTCAATACCGCGAACACCGCGATAATGCCGGCCATGAGGATCATGAAACGCTCTTTCAGGAACGTCAGCATCCATACGCCCAATACGGGCATCAACAATGCCAGCGTCAAATAAGTTTTGTGTTCCGCGATCACATTATAACGTACAGGAACAAAATGACTTAACAGGCTAACAATAAACAACGTTACGCACCAGGCAAAGAACCAGCAGCGGTGCCGCCAGGCATACGCAACAGCACAGACCACAACCCAAAACACAAAAGCCGCGGCTGTCGACGGTTCTAGAATGCTGTGTGACATAGCGAAATCATAATCCGCATTCAATCCCACCGGAACGATCATCAAACGGACAAAGACCAAACACACCTTCATCTGGGTCAACAGGTAGCTACCCAGTGTCAAATAATCACCGCGGTGCGACTGCGAATAAAGGCCTGCCAACAGCGTCTCTTTGAACTTGAATTCAAAAAGCAGCAGCATCGCCCCGGCCACAACCGCCAGCGACAGCCATACTGGCTTGCCGGGCTTACGGCCAAGCAGGATCATATCCGCGCTCACCCACGCCAGAGGCAGCGTCCACGCACTCTCCTTACTTAACACCGCAAGCAGCGCAAAGAGACCCGCCTGGATAAAATTCTTTCTGGATCGACCCCTGTCCTGTGCTGTCCTGGCCTGAAGATAAAAGATCAAAGACCACAAATAAAATAATGTGACGAGAAGGCTGCTACGATGATTGATATAGCTGACCGATTCGGTATGCAGTGGATGGACAAAAAATACCAATGACGTCCAGAATGCGGCATCAACGGGAGATGAGATATTTTTGACGGACATGACCATCCGCGTGAAACGCCATACACCGAATGTGACGAGGATATGCAGCAGCATATTGACCACATGATAGCCGAACGTATCCAGCCCTCCCCAGCGGAAATTGAAGGCAATGGTCACATTCGTCAAAAGCCGTGAATGCTGATAACTGTAGATATTCTTGAATGAATCGAAACCATGCGAGAGGTCCTGCACCAGAGGATTATGCACGATCAGGGCTTCATCGTCGAACAAAAAAGGCGCGTGGAAAGTTTTGGCATAAAGGAGTATTCCCAAAACAAGCCACGCGCCCCAGGCTGCAAAAGATCTTATTTTATCTGCCATCCGCCGTCTGTCTCAATAGGAGTTCCTAAAGGAGCATCACTCTGCAAACGTTTGGCATAAAGCCCTGCCACCGCATCCACCGAACTGCCGTTCTTATCCGCTACCCCCTGGTAAATCACCTTACGGTCGGCATTCTCGGCGCTGACGATCGCCTGGGCCTCAGAGGAAGGCTTCTTGACCTCCACAAGGCCCTGTTGATTCTCTCCAATGATCCCGGCCCCTTCTAAGCTCAAAAGCTTTTCCCGGCGGTCTTTACGTCCCTCAACAGCTGCCTGCACCTGCGCGGAGAGACCTTCCTGTGCATAGGCCTGCGTAACGATCAGGTCCAGCAGGCTGTGCTTGTCCTGGACTTTGGCTTTCTTGGAAGTCCCGGAGACCATGTTCTCGATATCATCAATATCGCTTTGGATATGCTGATATATATCCAGACGCATTGTCACATCTAATTTTATAGGTTCTTTGGGCGCATCAACCGTGATATGCGCGCATCCTAAAAGCACGAACAATACGAACAATGCTATTGATCCTCTCATAATCCCAACCTTTCTAAATTAAAATCATGGTAAACGATCGGAAAACTCCTCCGACCTGTTTCTCCCGCCAGATCGGCGTTGAGCATCAGATCGTTATGCTCTAAGACCAGGACAACACTTGCGTTATTATAAGGATAATGCTGCAAACTCGCCACAAATAATTCTTCTGATCCTGCCACCTTGTTGAGTTTCATGCGTTTGACCATGTCCTTGATGAACTGTGTGTCATTAATGGTCAGCTCGCCGCCGAGACCGTTCCTTAGATGACCCTTGATCATCGAGAATTTTTTGCCCTTGCCTTTTAATTCAATATGTCCGGACAACGCACCCGTTAAGGAAAACCTGTCCTTCAGTTTAAAATCCTGGATGATCTGAGGGAGACTTAAAGCATTGAGCAGAATATTAGCCTGATACGCCGGCTCCTTGAACAACTGTAGGATAACATCTCCTTTAAACACCCCTCCCAATAATTTACCCTGCAGGATATGAATGACCAGATCTGTCCTCTTCCACCAAAAATCGATACGAACATCACTTAAACGCACCTGATTAAATAATGCCGAAGCCACCTCAACATGCCCCGCACTTCCGTCAACAATGCCCCACAATCCTTTTTCCAGCATGATCTGCGGAACCTGGATATCCAACTCATTATACCGTTTGATCTCAAGGCCGGTCACAATAATAGGACCCGCCAGCGGGATGGACATATCCTTGATCTTCACTTCTTTGGCATGACAAGCAGAGCCGATCTCTTTTTTAATGCGGGACATGGCCCAGGGTTTGAACGCTTTAACCCCGAAAGTCACCAGTACCAGCAACAGCATCAAACAGACGACCGCGACCTTCTTGAACATCGTCTAGATCCTCCCCTGTGAGGCCATATGCCAAAATCCCGGCACAGCCGACAGCGTGTTCTGCATCTCCTGATCAGGCGTCTGACCTCTGTTATGGGCGACATCCCATTTGGGCATGCGCCCCACATAAAAAGCGATCATGACCATATGCAACACAAGCCAGCCGCCAATGACGCATTGCGCGACCACGCGCATGCGGCTTATCTTTATTCTAAAGAGTTCAGCCTTCAATAACAATGACAACCCGCAGAGATACACCGGCAGGGAATAGATCGCGTAAGAAGAAATGATCATGACCTTGCTTGGAAAATACTGCCGAAACGACGACAGGATGTCATTCCCTAAGGCTAAAAAGAATAAGAATAATACCATCCGGTAGATTGATCTATCCGCATCATCCGACGCCAGCCGAAAAAGACATAAGCCTGCTGCAGCGGCCACATACCACAAAATGCCGACCCCCAGTATATGGTTCGTCGCGTGAAGTTCAATGATCGCCTTCCATGTGTCAGCATCAACGACCCGGTGATTAGCCGCCCCGCCAAAGAGGATATTTGTCGTCAGGGCATACAGCAAATGATTGGACGCCGCCCAGTAAGATTCCCAGGAACGGCACACCCCCGCGAACACCAGATAACAAGCGATGATCCCCCCGGTGATAAAACAATTGATCCTAAGCATAACACCGGCGATCCTGGCTTGCTGGCGATGCCGCCAGAATAACAAGGCTATGCTCAGCACAACCAGCACGCCCAATACGACCAGATAAACAACACCCGCATTTTCCGGGACTGGGCCGTACATGCGGTGCTCCTCGCGGGCATAATACAATCCTTTTAAGTACTCCAGCAAAAAACCCGGTCTTTTCAGCCATCCCCAGGGCATCAACAGCAAATTAATCACCGCAACAATAGCAGCCGCCCGGGCTGTTCTAAAATGGGCATCATTCCCAGGATGATAAGAATTCCCCCAGAACCATCCCATGGCCAGCACTCCGACTAAGACCAGCACCTGGATCTTGGCCAGCACAGCGAAGCCGGCGAATAGACCGACAAGCACCATCCTGCCCATGCCGATGGGCCGATCGAGAACACCGCGCCCTTTGATCGAAAGAAGCCAGGAGAACAACGCCGCGCAAAAAAAGAAGCTGGTCAATTCCGGACGGATGATAAACAGACGCTGGTCCATCATGAAATACGCGGTCATTAAAACACCCGATAATCCCAATGACACAAAAACATCTTTGCTCAATTGATACAGCACGCGCCAGCACAATAGCAGCGTAAACACATTCAGCAGAATGATCACGACCCGCGAAACAGACATCGCACGGTTAAGCATTTCAAAGACCTGGACTGGATTGGACATCTGGGCAAGGGACAAAAACGCGTGGGAAGGATCAAAAACATCCACGATCCGTAAAACGATCCCCACCATGCCGTAAACAGTCGCACCAGGATGGAACACCAGCTGCAAGGGGCCGTTATTAAGCAGCAGCAACGTTTGGGTCACGTATGTACCATCCCCGTCGCTGCCAAGGCCGACCCACCAGGGATAGGCCAAACAGTCGACCGTGACAAAGGCATAATAGCCCATGATGCCCACAATGAACGCACCCAGGAGAAAACAAGAAATTTGCACTGTGTTTTTAAACATTATGTTCTATAGTATAAACGATGCCCATTCTTTTGATAGCAATAATTGCGTGTACCGCGGTCTTCTGGCCGGTCTTGTCCGCGGGCTTTCTTTCGCTGGATGACCCCCAGCATATCCTGCTTAATCCCGGCGTGACCATGGGGCTTCCTGCTTCCTTGCATCACATCTTCAGCCAGAGCATTAATAAGATATACATGCCGTTAACAACATTGTCTTTCGCGATCGAGAAACAATTCGCCGGATTCGATCCTTTTGTGATGCATTTAAATAATCTTCTTTTGCACATCGCCACCGCTGTCAGCGCTTACTTTTTATTAAAACGCCTGGGGGTCAATGCCAAGGCGGCGGCGCTTTCCATCCTCATCTTCGTCATCCATCCCATGAAAGTGGAATCTGTCGCGTGGCTGACAGAGCGCAAAGATGTCCTGTATGCTCTTTTTTATGTCTGGACGCTCTTAGCTTATGTCCGCTTTATCCAGCATAACTCCCTGGGGCATTATGCCCTGGCCGTTGTATTATGCCTGCTTAGCCTCTTAAGTAAACCCATGGCCTTAAGTCTGCCCTTAATATTGTTCCTCTTGGATTGGTATTTCCGCCGGAAGATCACCCCATTGACACTTTTTGAGAAACTCCCCTTTGCGATCATCGCAGGAGGGATCGGCTGGATCACGTATGCCCAGAATATGCGCAATCCCGTCAGCGATACGGCGTCGGCAGCCTTGATCTGGATCTGGTCATGCATGTTCTACATTTGGAAATTCCTGTGTCCCATCAATGTCTATGCCTACTACAAATTGCCCCAACCGGTTGAGATGTTCTCCTGGGAATACGGCGGCAGCGTTGTGTTGATGATGCTTATTTTATGCGCCTTGTGGTTATGGCGCCGCCGCCGGTTATTTGTTCTTGCGGCCGGATTTTATTTCTTTTCCATTTTTTTTCTGCTGCGTTTTGACGTTGGGGTTGATGCCTCGATCGTCAATGACCGTTTCATGTACCTGCCAGGTCTTGGGTTCTGTGTGCTGCTGGGCCTGCTTGCTTTTAAGCTTTGCCGTTCGCGCATGGGACGCGTGGTCACGGCAGTTGCCCTCATTCTGCTTGCTGTTAAAACCAATCAACAATGCCTCGTCTGGAAAGACACCCTAAGTTTTTATAATGAGGTCATCCGCGCCTATCCCGACGCGTTCACGGGATATAACAACCGCGCCCATTACTTCTATGAGCACGGTGATCTCGAACAAGCGCTGGCAGATTATGACAGCGCTATCGCGCTGGCTCCTGATTTTGCACCTAACTACATCGGACGCGGCACAATTTTGGGACAGCTCAAAGACCATGCCAATGCCGTCAGAGATTTTAGTCAGGCCATCGCGCTCAATCCTGCGCTTGTGGAAGGATATTTCAACCGTTCTATATCAGAATATGGTCTGGGGTTATACGCTCAGGCTTACGCTGACGCGCTGCACGCCTTGAAGATGGGCGTGCCGGTACCAGAAGTATTTTTGAATGAACTGCAGCTTAAAGCTGGACGCCCGTCTCTTTGATCTCAAGTTCCAGGGAATGCAACATCACAAAGATGTCGGTTAAGAAATACGCCAACGATCCAAGCAGGCACATCAGGCCGAAAACAAAACACACATTGATCGGCGTGGTCAAGGTCAACTCCAGGATATTCCCAACAAATAATAATAAAATGACGGTCGCGATCGCCCCCAAACACATGACGTTGAGCGCAACGGCATTACGCAGCAGATTACACCGCTTATGAAAGATCTTCAACTGGGCGCGGTACGTATCCCCCGACGGCCCAGGATTACTCTTGACAAGCGAACACAAATGCCTGGCCCGGTCGATCGGCCTGGGCAAACGGTTCGCCTGAGCTAAAAGCAATAATCCTGAACCCGAGATCAGCACGCAGGGCGCGACCGAGGTTTGTAATATTGGGATCAATTGTGTGATCGTCATCTCTTGAATTCCTTTCTCAATAAGAGTTGTATTATACCCATTTTCTCCTCCTTGGTTGTATTTTTTTACTTCTTCTGGCTTAAGATCTTCAGCCTGTTCTTGGCGATCCTGTTCTTTAGGGCGAATGCTTTCTCGTCTCCTTTTAAGAACGTCCCGATGATCTCATCGATCTGGGCATCATTCGCTCCGGCGAACAAGGCCTGATCGATAAATCCCTGGCAGAGCTCATACTCTTCGTTTTCCAGAGCCTCTTTGAAATACCGTAACACATTGGTATAGTCCATGGCCGCACCTCCTTTCTTTAAAATAAAAAAACCACCGATCTTCTTCTATCGAGGATCGGTGGTTTTAGTACGGCAACCTTAAAAACTATTTAAAAAACGTACGTCAAACACCTCCCCCGGCCTGATCTCTCCACGCGAGAGAAACCATGATGACCTTCGGGTTGTGTTTGCAATACGTTAAATGCTTCATAATGGTTAATTATACCACATTTGTCCTAAAAATCCAGCCGTTAAAGAGGATGGATCACGATTTATGCGCTTCCAGATTGATATTGATCGTCACTTCATTGCCCAACATCAGCCCGCCGTTGTCCAAGGCTTTGTTAAAGGTGACCCCGTAATCCTGACGGTTGATCGTCAATTGACCGGATAAGCCGATAGCTTCCCCGCCCATGGGATTCTTGACCGGTCCGCTGATCACCACCGGAATAGAAACTTCTTTCGTCACGCCCTTGATCGTCAGATCGCCGGTGATCCTGTACTGACCATCGATCTGGGTGAAAGCCTTGCTGACAAACTCGATCTTGGGGAATTTGGCCGTATCAAAGAAATCCGGAGCTTTCAAATGACCGTCGCGCTTCTCATTCTCCGTATTGATGCTGGCCGCTTCGATGGAAGCAGATGCTTTGGAGTTGGCCAGATCCTTCTCATCAAACGTCACTTGACCGGTGAATGACTTGAAATTACCCGTCACGGTGCTGATCGTCAAATGCTTGATGCTAAACCCAATGGATGAATGCACCGGGTCGATGGCATATGTATCAGCGGCAAATACATGCCCGCTTAAGATCACCCCTGTGGCTACAACAATGCTGGTTAACAACTTGTTCATACGTCTCTCCTTAGGTTGATGTGTTGGTTGATGTTCTAAATAGGAACTGGACATAAGTCTTAAATTGCCCCAAATGTTCAGCAACGATCGTTTTATCCTGATGTGTTTTAGCCAGGATCAGAGCCCCCTGCCACACAGCGATCATATGGCTGGCGACCATATGAGGGTCAAATGCTGCTTTGGGTGCATACCTGGTCTTAGCCTTCTTTAGGTCTTGCGCGAAATCATCTGCCATCTGTTTGAATGCTGTGCTGCAAATATCCCGGATCTCGGGATGCGTGTCGGATAATTCATGCGCCAGCGTGCCTTTTAGACACCCCTTGGCCCCACCTGGTTTCTTACTTGACGCAATGGCTATATCGATCTGCCCAAAAACCTGGTCTAAGGGATCAAGACCGAACATTTCCTCTTTGGTCTTTTGATGGACATCACAATGACGGGTCAATAACGATTTAGCCAGGTCTTCCTTGCTCTGAAAATAATGAAAGAAACACCCCTTGGTGACCTCGGCTTTGGCGCAAATATCATCGACCGTTGTGGCCGCGTACCCTTTGGCCAGCATCAGGTCTTGGGCCGCATCCATCAATCGGTCTTTGGTGTGAGTTTTTGCGTGTTGTGTGATCATTTACATACCAACCAGTTGGTATGAATATACCCGAAAAAAAATGTTTTGTCAAATTAAATCTTTCGAATACCAGATAAAACATTCTTTTTCTTGCCAAAACCCGGCACTCGCAGGACAGAAAACCCGCAGGCCTCTAATCCCCTGCGTACCGCCGCAGCGACGGTGAACGTCGACAATGTTGTCCCTTTCTTAGAAAGCGGCACCATGGCCTGGAAAACCTCCATGCGCCACATGAGCGGATTCTTAAAAGGAGAGAATCCGTTTAAGAACCACGCATCCGCTCCCCCCTTGGCCAATCCTTGAGCCGCGATCAATTCCAGCGCCGTCACCACTTCTTCAAAGACCAAGACCAGACGCACGCGCGAGTCCTGAAAATGAAGATGGGCAATACCTCCGCCGGAAGGCTGATAACTGGCGGTTAATTGTTCCCGCTGCCTGTCGAGCTGCGGCCAGACACGCAATGCTTTATCGATGTCCTTCACGGGCAACGGATAAAGCTCTACCGAGATGAATTGCAGCGTCCAGGTGGAAGGGGCATGCTCCTGCCAGATCTGCCATGCGCAGCAAAAACTTAAACCCGTGCCAAAGCCCGTCTCAATGATCGTAAATGTCCCCTCAATATAGGGATCAAGGCCGCTAAAACGCGCCACCAGATCATTGCCGATCATCGAGACATGACGGCATTCCGCATAACCATCCTCGGTACAAAAATATTTATCGTCGAAGACAACAGAATGCGGGACCCCCTGATCGTCCCAGCGTAATATCATCTTCTCGTCTGTCGGCTTACAATTATCTTCCAAGATCTCATGCTCCATTTTTACCAATGAACTTAAACCTGGGGACAACAGCCCTTTTCACCGTCACATTTTCTGTGAACATCATTTTTGGCCTGACCCATAATGACCCGCGGGGAAAATCTCCCTTATATAACGCTTTATAGACAACCATCTCTTCCAGGGTTTCGCTGTGCCGCGCAAGACCCACAACCTCATAACGCTTGCCCTTATAATGTTCATAAATACCTTTTTTTATCCCCGCCATATCTCTCTCCTATTTGACGATCTTTATCCCTGTCACCCAGAAAACTTCACATGATCCAGCCCCTGAATCCGATCGAGACAGCGATGTTTTCAATGTAGCCCCGCTTTTTTGGGAAACAGAGTCCACCAGAAATCCATCCATCTCCACCACATCATGACGCCTCACTTGCTTGACGCGTTTTAAGACCTCTGAGGTGGCCGGCAGGATATGGGTATTGGCGCTGTGGGTGATGATCTCCCCCTGTTCAATGGGCGGCTGATCTTTCCAATAATACTGGTACCACCGACCACCTTGAGAAATGTCCAGCTGATTGATGACCAAAGCATCGCTCATCGGACCCCAGCCCAAGGCCAAGTCATACGGGGCTAATTTATCTTCATCCGACCCAGACCAATAGCTATGCTTGGACAAAACGACCGCGCGGATATGATATTTCGCGCGGGCCGTTAATATGAATTTCCCGCTTTGCCATGTATGAGCGGCCTTCTCCTCGACTTGCACAGGATCATCCGGCGTGCGCATCCCGACCCAGTCCGCCTTAGGATGCTGCATCAACCCCCAGATAAGCGCCACGCCCGCAACAAATATCAGTAAGTTCCGCATATTGGATCATTTTACAATGATTTATCTGGAATGGATACTACTTGCTGCGGATATATTGCAGTAATACGTCGATAAAGATAACGACGCCGATCATCTCCAAGGCCTCTTCCACGGACTCAGCTAATAGGCACATGAGGCATTGAGCACCGCCTTGAGAAAAATAAAACCCCTCCACCGACTCCAGGACAACCACACCAAAAAGATAAACAGCAGCCGCCAAGAACATCCGCCGGCGGAAACCCCCTAGTTGTTTAAAGAACGGAACATAGAACAGCACTACCAAAATGCCTGTGATCAGATAGGGCAGCTGCCAGATAAAATAAAAGATCCCGTCCGCGTGAAAATGATCGCGGATAGGTGTTATCCATTGCTCATGGATCTCATACATCTCATCATAGGAAAGCCATATAAATACCGCCGATAAACCGGCCCAATGCCACGGGTAGGGACGGCCGGCGTGAAAAGCTGAAAATGCTATCTTCGCCAACAGAACAGCCGCGTAGAACAGCAGAAAGAATGAGAAGACAGTTGGGATATTGTGTTCGCCGTTTAGGTCGAACAACTCGATCAAGCCAAACACATGATCATGTCCGCTGCTAAACTTTATGATCAATAACAGCAGATGAATGCTGAACAATGCACCGATCAGGACATTCAAGAACAGGACGATCTTTTTATCGGACAGTACCATCTCATCTTCCTCCAAAAAAAAAGACCGTAACGTTGAGTTACGGTCTTCTATTCTTTACCTCAGCAAAGGTACGATCATTATACCCCGTTCACTTTACGCCTGCGCAGCAACATGCCCGCCAAACCAGTACCAAACAAAGCCATGGTGGCAGGTTCGGGAACAGCATTGACGTCCCCATGTAGATTTAATGTATCGTTACCGCATTTCATCGTCCAGTGCAGGTACACCGCATCCTTGTCCTTCAAACCAAGAAGATTCAAAGGCACGCCCGCTTCCAGAACATAGTGAGTATTTTGTTCCCCGCTGTAGAAGAATGGGACATCCGCGATGAATGTTTTGCTGGCCCCAATACGCCAGGGATTAGCATCCGCGAAATGCACCACATCCTGCCAGCTGTCGACAGAATATAGTTTGGAAGTAGCGATATCGATCCCATACTGATACTTTTTGGGGTTATAGAATGGAGAGGTCGGATCCTGATACTTACCTGTATCGATGAAGAGGTCCCCAGAAGGATATGTCACTTCTGATTTTGGCAACCCCGTGATCAAGGCCAGATAAAGATTGGAGAGATCATTATCCATATATAACGCTTCAGCGTCATAAATATTATGAACTGACCAACCCGGCCCGACAAAGACAGTACCATCCCTGTAGTCCACATTATCTTCGGTCACATGATCAGCTGTTGGACTGGAAGGTAAGTGGGTATCTAAATAGTTACGGTATTGCGCACCCGCCGCGGTCAGGGAAACTCCCCAGTCATTGACCAAACCGTCTACAATATAGGCGTGGGCATTCCCCGCTAACGAGATCAATGTTACTGTTAAGGCAAAAATAAACTTTTTCATGGCTTCTTTCCTTGGTTAATATTACATAAATCATTCCTGATAGCGGAAAGTTTACCACAGTTTAACCTGTATGCAAGCATTCGCCCACAACCACACAAAAAAACAAATTCCTATAAGACATTATACTTCAATAACTTATAACCCACAGAAAATTAATCACAAAAAATATCAGAAAACGCTTGCTAATTCTTCTTTTTATAATGACTCAAAGGACAGTTAAAACGACCACAGGAGAGAAACAGATATTTCACGGGGCTTTTTGTTAGGCAGCACTAAATTCCATTCCCCCGCAGAAAAGCCATCGGCATAGTTGGCTATGGAGACATCAACAGGGTATTGGCCCTTGATCTCTTTTTGCTCCTTCAAGGTTTTCCTGGAGCCCGGCCACATAATATGCATGTGCGCCCGGCTCTTATGTTCTTTGTCTAATCCCGGGTCCTTTTTCTGGCCATTCATCAAGAATACGAACATGAAGGCACGCTTGCTGCGCGTTGTGTGGACCTTGTTTAGTGTCAAAAAATTCCTGTTGATCTTGTATTCCGGAGAAACCCTGTCTAAGAACAACGTCGGTACACCACGGGTATGGGGGACACTGTTAAGCGCAGACCCCTTGATATCTTTATCGCCGGCATTCCATTTCTCGCTTTCGATCTTCCATGCGCCGTCGTTCTTCGTCACACGGACCACGCCTTTCATCAACCCATAAGAAGATCTGCCCTCAACGGCCAATTCCGCGCGGTCCGCATCGATGTGGGAATCAGTGATACGCACCTCTGAAGGACGCATGGCCTGTATCATGGCCAGCACTGTATATTGAGAGACCCCTGAATTCACTTTGGTTGTTAACGACTGGAAATTTTTCTCGGTCAAAACCGGCCTTAGCTGTTCTAAGCGGGTCGCATCATTAACCATCACGATCATCCGTTGGAAATCCTGCAACATGATTGGCGCGGGCATTTCAGCCGCCTCTGCCGTACCCACTAATGAAAATCCTGCCCCAGATGCTGACTTGTGGTCAATAACAACATCTTTAGCCTCACCATCGTTAAAGGTAAGCGTCGAAAACCCATAATCAATATCATCTGTCTGGACAGAGGGCATCGGCTTGGCAGGATAGATCTTTAAGACACCTAAATTGATCGTGGAATCAGAAGAAGCGACAGGGGCTACATCGGCCTTGCAGATCAAAGTCGGAAGGATCACGCACAGAATCAAAGGCATATACAGCCTGTTCATCGCAATCACCCCCTGCCTGCTACGTAAGGGAACTGGTTATATTTCTGCTCCCTTAATTACAGTATAACACATTTAGGCAGGGATTTCTGGCAATTCAACAGCTGTAAAAAACAACGCAACCTATTCCAAAACAACGAATTATGCTTATCCTTCAGCCTTTTCTTTCATTGCTCCAATACGCTGCACCACAGAATTCGAGATCTTTGCATACGCACCATGATTAACAACCTCATTCGCCTGTTCTTTTTTCCCGGCATCGGCAAGTGCTATGACCTCTGCGGCACATTTATGGAATTGAGCATGCTCTTCTTTGAGCTGGGCATATTCGGATAGGTCCTGGAATTTACGGCCTTCGCCGTAGATCCACTGGCCTAAGGCACATTTATTGTCAACACCAACAATATCTGCTTTCAAGGACTTGTCCGGATTGCTGACATAGCCGCGCAATTTCATTTTCCATTGAACATGAGCATCGATCGCCGCTTTAAAATCCATCTCGCCGCCGATCCTCAACGGAACAGTTTCATGTTTTTCACTATGAGCGCTGTGTTTGGCAGCATGATGTGAACCTGACGATGGCTTGTGGGATGCAGCTGTTCCGGCACTAGCGGAAACAGACGACACATGGGCCATATCTGTCTTAAAGAAACTGACCATTTTCTGCAGCTCTTCGGCCTGGGCAGACATCTCTTCTGCCGACGCGGCCAGCTCTTCTGCCGCCGACGCATTGCTTTCCGTGATCGATGTATTCTCCTCCATCGTCGCTGCCTGTTCTTGGGTGGCCCCTGAGATCGCTTTGAGCTGCTCGGCTACTTTCGCGATATCAACCACCATCTTCTTTAAGCCGTCTCCCGCGGATTTGGATAGATCCACACCCTTGGAAACCTGCTGGGAGCTTTCCTGGATAATGGCCTTGATATCCTTGGCAGAAGAGGCCGAACGCTCGGCTAACTTACGCACCTCATCAGCAACGACCGCGAAACCCTTACCATGCTCCCCGGCACGCGCCGCTTCAATGGCCGCGTTCAATGCCAACAGATTGGTTTGGTCCGCAATATCCGTAATAATCTCAACCGCCTCATTGATCTGTTTGGAGCTTTTCTCAATACCATTCATGGCATCGATCGTATTATTCATGCCGTCTCCGGCTGTATTCGCGCTGACGGACACAACCTGAGAGACTTCACTGGCAGTTTGGGCATTGCTGGCATTCGATTGAACAGAGGAAGATAATTCTTCAAAAGAAGCTGCTTGCTGCTGGGCCCCATCCGAGATCTTCTGCGCGCTGGTCGAAACCTCCTCAGTGGCGGCGACCAATTGCTCTGCTGAGGAACGGATCTGCGCGACCATTTGGGATAAACGCCCGTTTAACTGTTCTAGCATGTCCGCGACGGAACCGATCTCATCGGAACGCTTGATATTGGAATGCTTGGTTAGATCCCCGTTGGTCATCGCCTGCAGCACATCTTTGATCTTGCTGACATACACCGTGATCGATAGCGTCTTAAGCAAGACCAAAAGAACAATGATAATGGCCAAAACGATCACAACACCCACCCCTGTTAAAAGGTTGGTCCTCTCTTTAACCGTCTGATCAGCAGAGGCCTGATCCTTGCTGATGCGCTCATTGGCCATCGCGACAACCTGATCGATCGCCGCGCGATGCGCCTTATATTGAACCTCAAGATCCCCAAAAGCAAGTTTCGCCGCTGTCTCTTTATCCCCCTTTTGAATGGCCGGGATAAATTGCTCATTTAAAATACGATAGAATTCATTGGCCGGGGCAAATGAATCCGCAAGTAATGTGCTTTTCATCTTGCCTTCATCCAGACTTTTTTGCCAATATTCATGACGCGTGTTGTAATCATTCTGCAATGATCTTGTTTTCTCGATCAATTCACCGACAGTCTTAGGATCGGGCTCTCCCAGTAGCTGCAGCGTCACTTGATATGTTTCCAAGATATACTCCGGTGGAGGCAGAATGTCGGCGACTAGTTCATTATTTAAAGCAATACGCTTATAAAGGGGGGAACCAATTTGCAGTTCACTGAGCGTTTTGGAAGAAACAACCCAAAATACCGAAAATAAAGAAACCAAAATAATCCCGGAAATAATGATCTTCAAATTATTGTCGATTTTTATGCCCATATTATCTCCTTGTAAGAAAAAAATACCCCACTAGTATTATAGAGAATACCGGTGAGGCACCCTTGCCTGCACTAATATCAAAGAAGACTTCGTTGCCTTCTCTAACATTTACATATTATTCCCTAACCTTATGAGCATCAATGAAATTCTAAAATTTCTTAGCGATCAACTTCACTATTTAAGATTTATTCCCTGGCATTCTTATCGCCGTTGACGAAAGCATCCCGCCAATATTTAGTGCCATGAACCGTTGCTTGCAGCGCAAGGCCATTTTCCGTCAATTGATAAACCCGTAAACCCGGAGCGACCGCGATCGCACCGCTGGCCGCAGCCCCAGCCCCGCCCCCTTTGACCGCGGCGTCCGCTTCACCACCAAATGACCAGCCGCTGTTTAAGAACCTGTCCATAACCTCCTGATCATCAAAAATAAAGACTGCGCGAAAATCCTTAACCCCCAAACCAAATCCCAAACCTCCTTGCGCCATGCGCATGAACGTGTCTTTACCGCCAAGCAGCCCATTGACATGAAGAATGCCCCTGCCTCCTGTCATGCTGGCCAAGACCAAATTCACATTCAAACTTGAAAAGGTCGCATACCCCTTTGCCTTCATGATCTCCAAACGCGCTTGCGGCTGTAGTTTATAAAGATCTTCCAGTGTTTGATCCCGGCGGTAGCGCAAATATTCCCGCCATTCGGCCGCTGTCTTTGGTTTCAAATTCACAGCACAAAAACCGATCATCGGACCGGCAACCATACTCAACACAAACAATATGAATATTTTATTCTTCATCCTTATCTCCTTGTACTGATGTTACTGTGCTGTTCCGATCAAAAAAAGAACAGCGTAATCTTGTTTACGGCATCCTTTGACCGCGGGCATGGCCGCTCCCGGGGTCACCGGGAAATCCGTTCTTTGTGCAACATCTGGAGAACATGTCCCGCCTTCAGCGGGCCGATAGCGTGCTGCACGGCAGGGCAAATGCGTTACATCATGGAGCGTCGTACCATCCCCCAACACCCATCGCTGATCGCCTGTTTTATCCGGAGGATAGATCGTTAGTACCGCCGTGACCTCCCGCCCGCCGGTCACTACATACTGCCCCGGAGGGATGGGGAATACCGGCTTCTCCATAATTAAGCCGTGCTCCTCCAGCCACCAATCTTGATGGTCGAACTTCCATTGCGCCGGAGCAATGCCGCCGGCTGCTTTTAATGCGGCATAATTATCCAACATACAGCCGCGCGGACCGGGATCCATCGTCCACACCCCCCACAACTGAGCGCCGCTGCCGGCGTTGGCCTTAGGATCCCCTAATGCCGCGATATATTGTAGCGGCACATGCTTAAAACTCACGGGTGGTTTACTCTCCGCCATGGCAACAGCAGCCCACAGGACAAGCATAAGCCATCCCATCAACAGTGATACACGAGCCAATGGATGTTGAATATTTTCTGACATGTTAAACACAATTTAATCTAACTGATTATCGGCAGGAAAAACAGTAAAATCAACGATTGATCAGAAATGCTTTTACATCAGGCAAAGGCTGGATATTGATAATGACGGGCGTAAACCCAGGAACACTTTTAAGTTGTTCGAGCATGGCTGGGTCCACATATAAAGACATTGATCCCCCGTCGTTCTTTATTCTAAGGTCAAGACGATCATCGTTGAGATCAATACCGCCTCTTCTCTCTGGATATTCATCCATCTTTTTATGAATGTCCGCAAGTATCTCAGCATGTAACTTCTCAAAATATGCCCGATGAAAATCCGTTACCGACACACATTTCCCTAGTTCTTGATAGGCTTGTGCATATCGCCCAAGATCATGATAGATCTGCGCCATTAATAAATGTCCCTGGAGGCTTATCGCTTGATAACCCAACACGGGACCAGCAAAATCAATATCCAACCCGGATGTCTTGCTTGTAAAGATATACTTATGGACCAAATGAATTCCTTTCAAGAAACCCTTTAGACGTATTTCTTCAAATTCCTCATTCCCTATTCCCAAAGATACAGCACTGGCATTCCCGACAAAATCCCTAAACTGGAATATCTCCTGTTTTGCTTGCTTTATTCTGCCTAACATAAATAAAATCTCTATTCGCATTTTTCTAAGATTCACTCGATCTTCCCAGCTCAGATCATCTATGCTTTTAAATCCATCGATCCATGACAATGCTTTCTGAGCACCACCTGCACCTTTTATTAAGACATTTAAAGCAGAAGTTTCTCCCTTAACGCCCAAAGGCCTTAACCGACTTTCTTTCGCCATTTGCAGTACTTTCATCATTTGAGTCTGCTCTTTAACAGAGAGCGCCTTCATGGCGCTATCGTCTTCAAATGACGGATCGCCCTCATCCATATTCTGCGAAAATTCTTTGCTGTTGATCTTATTCGCTTTATAGATCACCCAGCGATGGGCCTCATTCTCTCCAGAAGTGACCTCGACAAGCTCAACATATTTTCTCAAATGTCTAAGAAGAAAATCTGTCCGCGCGGCTTCATTTTCCTGGTCGCCGTCGTTATACCACCCCACCCTCAACAACCCGCCGTCTTTGAGAACCTTCGCAATACCGTCAAGAATGCCGTAGATATTTCCCGGATTTGCTTCAAGATCATTTGGATTGGTGATCACGCTCATCATATCCACCAGATCAATACTGCCCTCTGCTATTGGGCTTTCTTTTCCAAAACGAACTGGATAAACCTGGATGTTCTGCATATATGCTGGTCGCTGCGCATCCTCTGTTGCTTTCTGCCATAGGGCACCATCTTCATCAGACTGAAAAACATCGACATGATGGCCCAAAGCCGCATAGATCTCTTCTGCCCTGACTTGCCTCAGATGCTGCCTGAGCCTTCCCGATCTAAGTTTCTTGCCGTAAGTTGCGCCGATGGTCAATATCCGCGCTCGGGGAGGAAGATCCAGTCCGCTAACGATCTTAGCGAACTCCACCTCTTTGTCAGACATGTCCGGGATCACGGCCATCGCTTGATTTCCGCTATCATTTATTTGCTCGCTCTTTTGCGCGGCAGCAAACAACCCAACAATTTCCCGTTTCAACGCATTGCGCATTGTTATCTCATCGATATCCATTAAAAATAAACGATCCATATTCCCGTGCGCTATACCGTTGCTTCGGGATAAACGCAGCAAACCGTTTATCATATCCATCACTAAAGAATTATTCCCTTCCTGAAAGAAATATTCCGGATGCATAAAAACGACATAGAATTCAGCCAGATAGTCGAGCTTTTTATTAATATCCACATCCTTACTCTTGAGAAAACGATCAATGATAGGGAACAAAGCATTGCTTTTAGCACTCATGTGGTTGTTTAATACACCGTAAGAACTTTCATCTTGCAATTTGATTAATGTTCTCATGAGCCTCGGGAAATAAGGCCTTGATCCTTTTTCACCTAACAGAAGCCTGCGGTGCATTGCTATTAACGCTGTCTTAAAACCCTGAGCATCCAGCTTGCCCTCAAGAATGTCTTTTACCATGAATAAAGAATACCTGCGCACATCAAACAAATTCTGCCACATGTGCAATTGATTCAAGTTTTGTGGACCAGGTTCGCGGCGCGGATCATGCACAACTTCCCCCCAGGGAACATAAGAAGCTTTTTCCCAATCAAAACTTGGGAATTGTTCGCTAAATTGTTGGATCTCTTCCCGCGTCAATGCGCGTTGTTGTTGAATCTCTTTCAATTGATCTGAAGTGACCAGTATACTTTCAGCTTCTTCTCTTGTTGCCACCGGTTGGACCATGGCCCTGTCCATTTGATCCTTGATCTTTGTTCTTGTTTCCGGCCCGACATCCCCGTCTTCTCGCAAATTCCAATGCCGTTGAAAGGCAATGAGCGCTATCTCCACTTCTCTTGTCAATGTGGCGGCATTCAACGCTTTGTGAACAACATCGCCCGGATCATCCTGAAAAATGTACACTCTTCCCGTGATCGGATTAACCTTTCCTTTTAGATCCTTGATATATCTTTCTAGATCTGCAATGTTCTGTGCCTTCAAGAACAATTCTTTGAATTCATTAAAGGCTGCGCCCTTGGAACCTAACGACAAGATCTCTGAATAATGGAATTGAACAGACTTTTCCCTTTCTACTTTTTGTTCCTGCTCCACCGCTGGAGATCCTGATTGCATTTGTTGGGGAATAGCCCCG
Organism: uncultured Planctomycetales bacterium; assembly: GCA_964520655.1. Taxonomy (GTDB): domain Bacteria; phylum Omnitrophota; class Gorgyraeia; order Zapsychrales; family Fredricksoniimonadaceae; genus JACQQW01. Next base: position 35,479 of record CAZFNI010000006.1, on the reverse strand, counting down.
CTTATTTTTTCTAATTGTGCGATCGTTTCAGGATCAATCGTGATGTTGCTATCTGATGACCTTAAAGAAACCAGCACCAACAACAGAACCCCTGCAATCACCTTGGGATTAACGCCTTTAAGATCATTCTCGTTAATATACGGCGCAGGATTATCCAGATATGCTTTGAAGATCTCATTGAAATTCTCCGCTAAACCCTGTAACGCTTTCTCGAAATCCCCGTCCCCGCCGCGCAGATCCAAAAAGAAAGTCCCTCCCTTTTTCTGCATCAACCGCGCCACCCCTTCGGTGTTGATAAAGAACGCGAGCACATTCTCGAAAAACGCACTGGTCGCCTCTGCCGGCAATGATCTGGCGATAGCATCAAAAATAAATCTGTCTCTGGCATCACCAAAACCATACTGGACCATCAAACTCATGAGCAAGAATGCTTCTGACCGATGTCCGGCACTTTCTCTTTGGGAGAAAATATTCACCCGGCGGTTGCCGATATCCACCATGATCGGTTCCCCATCGCTGTTGACAACCCAATTGCGTTTATGAAAGTCAATGGGAATACTGATCTCCGCACTTAATCCCCGCGATATCTTAAACAAATTCTCGATCAGCTTTTGTCTGATCTTTAATGTCAGCTTCCCTTGCTGCTCAAGCTGATCCACCGTTGAGCCTTCGATAAATTCTTCCAGGTACATCAGACGGCCGCCCTCGGTCTTGATCACATCTCCCATGGCAGGAACCGGGTATTTGCTTTTTTCCTTCTTGCCTAATTTTGTCAGCCGCCTAAGGTCAGTGACCTCATTGCCGGCAATATCTCCAGGCGCCTGTTCGCGTTTTAAAACAATAGCCATTGTTAAAGGCGGGCCTCGGCGGGTCTCAAATTCGATCAAATAAACATCCTTGTGAGCGCCAGAATCGTAATAACCCGCCTTGATCCTTTTGGTCAGATCAACCGTATTGATCTTAGGCAGATCAAAGTCCGCCCTGATCTTCATGAATAACTTCTCAGGATCACCTTGAAAGCTTCTTAAAAGATCCTGAAATACTTCAACAGCATCCTGCGCTTTCTCTTCTTTATCCGCCGTATCTTGTTTCAAACTGGTGATCTTCTCGACCGTCCAATCAGGCAATGTTTTTCTTGGGAACAGCCAATAATAAAACCGTTGCGCTTCTTTTTTTACAGTGATCTGTGCGGGATCGATCGACTCATTGATCCCAACCTCTAAGGATAAATATTCATTTCTGCCAGGGGCAATGCTTTGGGGATCGTCGGTGGTCTTGATCTGCGACAGCATCGCCAGATCAAACCCTCCAGAAAAATATTTTCTTGGAGAAATTTGGTGGGTGTTGGGATCTTGCTCTTCTTTGATGTAGTTATACGCACCCTTCTTGAATGCTTCCAAGTATTGAGTGTATATCCGTTCTTTCTCCTTGGGATCATTGATCTTGATACCATCTACCTTGTTTTTATCCGAATAGACCTGGGAGAGAATGCTGTCCTTGATCCTCTTCTTATACCAAGTTGCCAGGATGAGAGAATTATAGACCTGACGCAATTGGGCGAAGTTCGCACCCGTGTTGACCTCTTTGGTCAATTGCGGAATAACAAGATCACGAATAGCATGAGCGGGTCCTGTCGCCCAACTGTTCCTTTCGTCCTCGCTTAACCCATCCCCCCGTGGGGTAGCAGGAGATAATGCCATTGTCCCCCTTAAGCTGCGGGCGAAACGAACAGCTTGGGCGCCACCCGCCGCATTCTTATCCTGGGCTAGATAATCCTGTTCTGTTAATACCTTTAATGATGATTCAACGACATACGCTGTACCATTCTTCGCATTCTCATACACCACCGCTTTATCCGGGACGATCCACACTTTATTAAACGTATTGACCGGGACATTCTTATTCCCGGACAACTCATACACCCTCTTCCAGAACTGTTTACCAATATCCCCTTCCGGATAGACTAAACTCGCGGTGATCTGTTTAAGCAAATAATCCTGAGCCAATAGATCGCGGCCCATTTCGGTTTGCCCGAAACTTTCCGGCACGATACGGTCTTTTTCATACGGACTTAGGTTCACCCAAAGGTCTTTTTCAGGGATAGTTAATGCAGATAGGAAATATTTAACGAGTTTTGTTGATTCCTCTTTGATCTGGGCATCGCGCAGCATGGATTGGCCTTTATCCAAAACGAAATCAAACTTGAAAGGATTCTCTGGATGGACTTTGATGCCTTTTAGTACAGCGGGATCAAGCGCAGGACTTAACTGCACCATGCTGCCGGGAGTTGGCAAAACCAGTTCTTGCGCTCCGATATAGTGAGGGCACAAAGAATCAATGAAAAATACAAAGGCAAGAAGAATCAATAATGGGGATCGCATTATATAGAAAGTATAAACTATATAGAGCGAAAGGCAAATTTAAGGCAGAGCGACGGTAAAACTGATGGTACGAAAAAAGATGGTGGAGGTACCGGGGATCGATCGATTCCGTCGACAAATATTAATTATTTGCAACAGGTTACAACAAACAGCGTCGATAAATACCCTCTAGCCACTTTCCACATGCTATACAACCTTATACAAGATTTTACAACTTTTTCACTTTAAATGGGCACCGTTTGGGCACTAAAAACCATTTCCAATAACTTAAATATAATCAGAATTAAAAACCAAAATAGAATCAATCCTGTTATTACTACTGCTTCTGGAATCACCAATTTTAATTCTCCACCATCCGGTTCTTTTGATCTTACTTTTTGAGCATATAAAATACCAAAACGGACTAACATTATACTTATGAGCAAAGTGGCTATTTGTGCCAATATCAGCAAAAAATTAAAATTTTTACTCAAAATTGAAGCATAGAGCATAGGTAAATGAAGAACAAAACAATAAACAATTGCAGTTAACAATATTGGTAAATCGATCAAGCCATACAACAAAATACCAAAAACAAAAGACAACGTTGCTGCCGACAACATTATCAATACGCCAATTAACACACCGTTATTAACATTAATTGCGTGCGCTAATCCTACACCAATAACAATAATAATCTTTAAACCAAAAGTTTGAACATTGGGAATAAGAAATAATAATAAAAATTGAATAAATTTATGAATTTTTGGCTTTTGCTCGGACATATTTTGGGGGCTTTATATGGTTGCGTTGCTGAAAACTTTAACCTCCTTTTTGGCGCCATTTTTAGACATAAAAACTTTATTTGATTTTGATTCCTTTCAATCGATATATATCATCCCGTAATTCTATCGCTTGTTTGCTAGTAGGATCATAAATAAACAACCTATCTAATGTCCCTAATGCGCCATCAAAATCATTCATTTGATAATATGCCAACGCCTTAAGATAATATACTTTCGGATTTCGAGGCATAAAACGAAGAGATTTATCACAGAAATCTATTGTTCTTTTGTATGAGCCCTTTTTATACTCCTCAAGTCCATCCTTATATGAAAAATCAATCAAACCTGATTCGAAAAGTTTACAAATAGAAACAAATATTATAAAAAAATAGAGAAAGACCTTAGCTAATTTCTTTAATATAACCATAATTACAATTTTTTACCTTGGATATAAAACATTTGTACACCAATAAACTATTATAAATCGAAAGTTGTTAAGAATACCTCTACCACTTTGCCAGTTTGCTTATCAATGCCTACATTGGCACCGCCCCTATATAAACCTAATAATCCGAAAAGACTCGCTTGTTTTATATTCTCAGAATATGTTGCAGAAAAAGTTACTTGCCATATTTTATGGCCGTTTGAGCGTACTGTATTCATTGTTTGAGCCGTTGGATGACTAATATTGTAGCATTGCTTCCAATCTTGTTTAATTGCAAAACTCTGAGCAATGAATTTTGCTTCACTCACATCTATGCCGTCCGAGTAATTAACTGATTGGTAATTCTTTTTTATACTCTCCATTGTTGAACAACTATTAAAAACTATACAAAGCGTCAAGGTTAGAACATAGCAAGTTAATTTTCTCATGTACGAGCCTGTTTCCTATCGATAAACACTTTAGTAGACCTTTACTCTTACAACATTATAAAAATTCTTTGCTTTAAATGGGCGCCTTTTAGGAACTAATCAAGTTCTTTGTTCTATTAACTTGTTGGCCCAATCTAAGTGCGCATCTGTATCACCAAATCCAGCAGCAATAAATAAATCCCGCCAATCTATATTAGCCAATTTTACCCATTGATTAAATTCCCCATGTTCTTTATCAAGCCTTAATACTGAAAATCTGATTCTTTCCATCGATAATGGAGTTCCATTCTCACAAAATGGCAGATTATCAGCACATTGATTTTCTAATACTGAAATTACTTCTTCTTGTTCTTCTTCAAATTCGTAAAAAATTTTAATTAATTTTAAAGTTCTGCTACTTAGTTTAATCATAATAGTCTAATAATAGATTAATCTATTACTTTAAGGCACTAGCATTAAATAATAAAAGAATATTCAATCTATTTAACAAAATTCGGCATGACATAACCAAAAACAACAAAAAGCAATAAGATTGTTCCATGTACAAAGAAATAAGTTTTTATTGCCCGCTTCCAATTCAATTTATATTCTTTAATAATAATAAAAGTATTGTCATACCTTAATTCTAAACCACCATTATGCATAGAAATACAAGCATCAGATTGACGACGAATAGACCAATACTTTTGCCTGATTCTATAAGATTTTAAAGGAAATATAGGCAGCCATAAGAATACGAACCATTGAGTCGTGTCAAACTCTTCATCATTAGAGCGTTCATCAAGAATATAATTACTCTCACCAAAATGTTTCTTGCCAATCCCATTAATCATATGAAATTATAATTTTTCACTTTAGATGGGCACCGTTTAGGCGCAACTATTGTTTTCATCTTTCTTAATATATTTAATAAATTTATCTGATTTTATTTGAATAAAATTCCAGAACATTAAACGAAAAACTTCTTTTGTATGATTCCTTCCTATTATAAAACACCACACAACTACCCCCCAGAAAAAAGTATCTACTAATATATTAAGCCCAACAGTGCAGCTAACCAGACAACAAAGACAGTGATCGTAGCAACTCGAGACCACGAAAAGACTAATCAAAACCGCAATTAAAACAGCACAGCACGCTGCTCCGAAGGAATGGATTCTAGAAACTAATTCATGACTCCGCTTTCGATACTCTTCTTCTTCTTTCAAGAATAAAAATGTCTCTAGGCTCCACGAAATCTTTCTAAACTCAGGAATACCAAATTTAGGAGCACAAATTTTTTTTAAAAGCCCTTCCTCATTTTTGCCTTTAACGCCTTTACTAAACATTCCCCTTCCCAACCATCTAGTGAATCTAAGTCTCCTAATTTAATGTGCCAAGCTTGATATATGCCTTGAATAATAAATCCAATAGGAAATCCGGCTGCCAATACCCCAATAAGTGACTTAGGATCATCAAATTTAATATTATTATTTAGAATTACCCAATACGTCCATAAAACCAGAAGAAAAATGTACCCCGGTATAGCAATCCTTAAAAAATCATGCCGATCATAATTCTCATTCATATTCTATGCCTCTATTTATGATTTAATACTCACGATTTGAAAACAAAATATGAATAAAATAGGGGACAGCGCCCTATTTTATTTATTAAGAAACCTCTGCCCTCTGCTCAATGTAGCACACTACACTCTTCATCAACTGTCTTTAGTGCTACAAAAACTATCATTATTACAACCTGCCTTTTGGGAAGGATCTGAAACAATCTCTGTATTTTAAAAATGTTTCTGCGTAAATGCTCTTCCTGAACCGGACTTGAGATACATTTCGAAAGCCATTGCCTTCTGTTGATCGTCAAAAGCAAAATAATTTATCAATTTCCAGGGCTTATATTTTGACGTGTGGGATGATTGACCATTGTTGTGATATTCAAGGCGCTTGGTGATGTCAGATGTGAAACCGGTATATTTCTGCTCGGGGTGTTCAATGGATTGTAGGCGGTAGACGTAGTGCATAAGATTTTGGGTAAGATTAGTCCTCCTACGCTTGATTGCAGCAAGCTCCGGCGGACTGGCGTAGCCAGCCGTAGCTGTGTCCGCCTTCGCTCCTTTGGAGCTTCGGCGGACAGCCTCCGCTATTTTAATTCTGACAGCGTAGGCTGGTGGAGGTGCCGGGGATCGAACCCGGGTCCTTGAGTTTCTAAGGAGAGACATCTACATGCGTAGTCTGTTTACATGATCATCGCTTTATGTCTTCCAGCAGACAGGAGCAACATAAAGCCAGCCCTATGAAGTCTTAGCCAAACGTTAAGAGCATCCATTTGGAGCAGCCTGCTTTCGGCTGTTTATCCCAGTAGCAGGCGTTCTAGGTAAACAGGCTAAGCTACTTGAGCTTAGACAGCAACGGCTTCTGCCGGAGCTTCGCTTTTCGCGAATTCCGCCATAACACCGTCGAACGTTAACGTGTTGTTAGCGTGTAATTTGTGCTTGGATTGGTATCGGGGCCGACCAAGCTTCCCCGGCATGCCATCTAACCTCGAGCTAAACAAGTCGAGACCAATCACCCCCATATAGAAAAGAACAATACTGAGCTGACGGGTTAAAGTATAAAGGAAAATACGTTTTTAAGCAAATTGCATTTAACCGCGAGGTTCTATATAATAATGCATCATCATAACCCATTAACAAGGACTTCTTATGGCCGACCAACCGATCATCAAAGAAAAATGGATGCAGGGCATCGCGATCACAACCACCGTATTGGCCGTCGTCGCGGCCATCGGCTCTTCCCGTTCCGCTTACTTCATCGCGAAGGCGCAGCTGTTGACCGCCCAGGAAGGCAGCCAATGGTCGTATTTCCAGGCGAAAAGCATCAAACAGAACCTGATGGAGATGCAGAAAAAATCGTTTGAAATACAGCTCCTAGGTTCAACTTCCCCTGAGCAGCGCGCCGCCTTCACCAAAGACATTGCGGAGGCATCAGCTAACATCACCCGCTACGATACGGAAAAAGCGCAGATCAAAAAACAGGCCGAAGACACCAACAAAGAAAACACTCTGGTTGTTCGCCGGGGAAGCCAATTCTCGCTCTCGGTTGTCTTTGCGCAGATCGGCATCATGCTCTCTTCCGTGGGAGCGCTGCTAAAACGCAGGGATATGTGGATCGTGGGGCTTATCATTGGCGCCATCTCAATTTTCTTTATCGCCAATGGCTTCCTTCTCTTCGCCTAAGGTCGCTGTCATATTCTTGCAGCCGGCATGCAACATGAGCTGTTCATTTTGCATCACGGAGGATCATTTTGATGTCATGTCCTTTGCGGCTGCCGTCGAACTATTGAAAACCTTAAAAACAGAAGGGGTTTCCAATATCGTTTTTGGCGGCGGAGAACCTTTCACCTGGCCGAACGGCCTAATACCCTTAACAGAAAAAGCCAAAGAACTCGGACTCTTCGTTCAAGCAGGCACCAACGGCATTGCCATGCCGCCTGGCTACACAACGATCTCAAGCATTGACCGCTATGTCCTGCCCATTGAATCCGCTGACGCGAAGACTCACAATGCCATGCGTTCTTATAAGAACACGCATCACCAGATCATCATCGGACGGCTAAAAGACCTGCGCGCGGCCGGCAAAAGCGTCACCCTATCGACGATCATCACTAAGATCAATCAAAATGGTCTGCTTAACTTATCTTCTTTCATCAAGACCTTTAACAGCAGCGCGCCGTTCATCCATGCGTGGCATTTGTATAAATTCATCCCCGAGGGACGCGGCGGGTCTATCAACGCCGCAACGCTTGCTATCCCCGACGAAGAATACGACAGTTTGTGTCGTGGCGTCATGGATATGTCCCTGCCCTTTAAAGTCTTTAAGCGCAGCGATATGTATCACTCTAAAACCGTGGATTTCTTCTGGCAGGAGAATGCGTCGATCAGACGGGCCAGCGATAAAAGACCTTCTACTTTACCAGGAACTTGTATTGCGGATCTTTGTCCGTGTAATGCTCTGGGTAGAGCACCTCAATAAGATTGTACTGACGGGTCTTAGGGTCATCGAAACGTCTTAACTCGGAATACACATAATTGCCGGGGTATTTCGGATCAACATAAAATGAAAAACCCGGCTGTCCCTTATGCTTATCTGTGAACATTTCCAATGTATTGACAAGCACAATGATGTCATTATTATCCCGCACCTGCTTGTCATTGACCGCGTAAAGCCTTTGAGCATTGAGCAAGATCAGCCCCGCCAGCACCGTGCAGAATACGATCTTTGCTAAACGGCCTATATTATTCCAGGGCACCAGCGTAAAAACCCCCACGCAGATGAAAAGCCAGAAAATATACATATAGTAGGTATTGATCCGGATCACCTCCCAGATATGCCACTGGCTCCCCCGACCGACAGCAATGATCAGGGCAAAGATAACAGATAAAACAAAGCAGATCGCCGTGATGATCATGGGCTGATGCCCTCCCGGTGATCTGCGGCGGCAGGAAAATACGACCAGCAGAACAACAGCCGCAATAGCTAATAGCGCCGCAGGATCTTGCACATGCGGCCATTTGATCAAATGTATTTCTTCCGGGGCGATCATATTACGCGCAGCGAACAGCCACTGAAAATCAAAAGGAAAAAGCCCGACATAGGTCCACGCCCCCAGGGCATAGACGCCATTGCTTAAGATCTGTGCGATCTGATGCTGATGATACATTGTTGTGGTAAATGGATGCGACCAGGCATTGAGTAAACTTGCCAGCAGATAAACCGCCGGAACAAGTAAAAGGCTGCGGTAAAACAACCTGTGCTGCGGCTTATAAAAGAACACTACTGTGCCTAATACCAGCGCCACCACATTGCCCATCTCATGGGTCAAACCAGCCAACAGCAGCAGCAAGAATATGACCAAACTATCTCTCGACGTTGGCTCTTTGCCGTTCAACACTTCCCAGACTTTACGCAGTGCCAAGAGCGAAACAGCAGCGAAGATCATATACCCATTGATATGCTGCCACGTCACCATTTCCAGATTGACGAACATCAGGGCGAACAATGCCGCGAACATGACTGCTGGCAGACCAGTATAAACGAGAAGCAATAAACGCAGCAATTGCCAAAGTACAGTCAAATGCAGCGCGATGCCCACCGTCTGCCACAACATGAATTGATTGCCGAAAAAATATTTCTCCAAACCAAGCAATACATAGACAACAGGACGGAATAAGATCTCATCGCCCGGACCAAATAGCCGGTGACGGTTTAAGTCCATACTGCCGATCGTCAGGTCCCAGAGGGAATGCTTATGCCCCACCTCCGCTAAATACATGATCTGATCGGCGCGGGCCACATGCATTAAGGAAGGCGCGTACACCAGCCACACGAGCGAAGCGATCACCGCAAAAGAGATCCATTGCCAGGCCAAGGCCGAATTGTGAGCGCGGGGATTATCCATTATTTGCGTGTTTTAAGCCTGCGGTCGATCTCACGTTTGACATCTCGATTCTTGATGTCGTCGCGCCGGTCATACTGTTTCTTGCCGGAGGCAAGCGCCACTTCCACTTTCGCAAAACCCCGGGCATTGAAATAGATCTTAGTCGGTACAATGGTCAATCCCTGCCGGGACATCAAACCTTTAAGCCGTTCCATTTCTTTCTTGTGGATCAACAATGTGCGCGGCCTGGACGGTTCAACGTTATTATAGCTGGCCTGCTCATAAGGATTGATGTGCATATTGTATAGCTTAAGCTCGCCCTTATCGACGGTGGCAAAGCTGTCGGTAAAGCTGACCTGGGCGGCCCGTACGGATTTGACCTCTGGACCGATCAGGACCAGCCCGCATTCGAACTTTTCGTGCAGGTTGTAATTATGGAACGCTTTTTTATTCGTCGCAATGACTTTCATGAATGCATCCAATGCCCAAAGAGCCCTAAGAATATCGGAAGCGTCAACACACACACCAGGTGGGTGACAAATACCGCCGTGTTGATAAAATCCTGATTACGCGTGCCGTTATGGCGCCCAATGATCGAGAGCGTGATCGCGGTGGGCATACACGCCTGGACCATCACCACAAAGCTTAATACCGGGTCCAATTTTAACATGACAAGCACGCCTAACGCAATCGCGGGCATCACCATTGTTTTAAGCAGCACCGCCCCCACCATCCCCTTGGCATGGAGCTTTGTTAATTTCGTCAATGCCAAATTGCCGCCGATGATGAGCATCGAGAGCGCCATGGCCGAGTCGCCGATGATCTTGACGGGTTTAAGCCAAATATCATCGATGTGCAGCGGCCCGCATATTAAAACGATCGAAACGGCGGCGGCCATGCTCACCAGCGGCGGATTGAGCATGTTGCGCAAGTCGATCTTAGGCTTCTGGGCGCGGGTCATCAGCCACAGACCGACCGACCAGAGACATATGTCAAAACCAATGATGGACAAAATGATCGCGGTATAGACCTTGCCCGCCAAAACCCCCAAAGGCAGGGTCATGGATAACAATAACGGGATGTATCCGGCATTATGAAATGACGACGCCAAAAGGACCTCATCCCGGATCTTGCGGCCGGTCAAATAAAATCCGAGACTGGCCACCGTCAGCCCAAGCGCTGCCAGGCTGATATTGATTAAGGGAAAAGCCCACCAGCCGGGTGTTTGAATGGGGTCAAAATTGTGCAGGATCTGGTTAAAGATGAACATCGGGAAAGCAATATTGACGCTGATAAACGACAGCATCTTTAACCCCGCGTCATTGACCGCCCCGGATCGCACCAGCCAGAAACCGACGGCGCCCATGGCGAATATCTGCCCTATGGCCATGGCCGCGCTTTGAAAGGAAATGCTTAACATAGTCAAATAGTATACCCCAAGGCGCAAGAATTTTCCGTATTAATTCAGAACTAATAATCCACCTTAAATCCTATCTTTGTCTTCTTATACGCATCGTCAGGATACGTCACCAAGCGTTTAATCGCATCAAACACGAGCCTGAATTGATGATCATACTTTTTCTCCATATCCTCGATCTTTGACTTTAACTCTTTATGAACAGCAACCATGTCCCTCAATTTAGAGAATGTCCTCATGATCTCTATGTTGGCTAAGACAGCCCGCCGACTTTTAAGGACGCTGGATAGCATCGCCACCCCTTGTTCCGTAAAAGCATACGGGCATGCCCCTCCCAGATTCTTTCTGGAAGGTATCACATTTTGTGATACCAACTGATCAATCTCCTGTTGATCGAGCTGGAACATGAAATCCACAGGAAACCGTTCCATATTACGCTTGACCTGTTGACGCAACGCGATCGGTTTGACACCATAAATCACAGCAATGTCCCTATCCAGGATGATCTTAACGCCGCGCAGCACAAAGATCCTGTTCTCTATCTGTTCCGTACCTTTACTCTGTTGATAATGCTTTGAAGAAAGCATAGTCCCTCCTTGAAATAGTTGGTTCTCATTCGGGGGTCTATGGTTTAATCAACTGCTGACTGGGGGAAACAAGCTGCTGACAGTTTTAGTTTACTCCTTTCCTGATGGCTGTCAACTTCTTAGCTATGGCTAATTCATAACCTGCTGTTGACAGATAAATTCTACGCAGTTATACTGATGGACTTGAATTTGACACCTTTGTGCAGGGGTGGCGGAATTGGTATAAGCGTACGTCTCACAAGCGTATGGCGAAAGACTTGAGAGTTCAAATCTCTCCTCCGGCACCAATATTTTGGTATTATTTCGTTAACTGATCTGGAATGGGAGTTGTTATGTCTGATGAGTCTAATGTTAAGAAACCTGCTGTTATTGATGATGTTGAGCTGAAAGAATGGCTGGCATCACTGGACTATGTTTTATCCAGCGGTAGCCCGGAAAAAGTCCAATACCTCTTGCAGCAGCTGCAGATACGCGCTCAAGAATCAGGCGTAACCTTACCCTTCACCTATAATACCCCCTATATCAACACCATTTCCAAAGATAAACAGCCGCCATACCCGGGAAACCGAGAATTAGAGCGCCGGATCAAGTCGATTATCCGCTGGAACGCTATGGCAATGGTGGTCAAAGCAAACAAGCTCACAGATGGCGTTGGTGGTCACATCTCCACTTTTGCCTCATCTGCCACTCTTTATGAGGTTGGATTCAACCACTTCTTTAAAGCACGCACCAAAGACAGCAGCGGTGATTTGGTATATTTCCAGGGTCACGCATCCCCAGGGATCTATTCCCGCGCTTTTATGGAAGGCCGCTTAAATGAACAAAATTTAGTTAGTTTCCGCAGGGAGTTAAGCCCCACTGGAGGACTTTCTTCCTACCCACACCCATGGCTTATGCCCCACTTTTGGCAATTTCCGACCGTTTCTATGGGTTTAGCCCCCATTATGGGCATTTACCAGGCCCGTTTTAACCGTTATCTGGAAGATAGGGGCTTAAAACCCAAAGATGACCACAAAGTATGGGTTTATATGGGTGATGGGGAGTGTGATGAGCCGGAATCCTTAGGCGCCTTGACCATGGCGTCCCGCGAAAAGCTCGATAATTTGAATTTTGTGATCAACTGCAACTTACAGCGTTTAGACGGACCGGTGCGCGGCAACGGCAAGATCATTCAGGAACTGGAAGCCCTCTTCCGCGGGGCTGGCTGGAACGTCATTAAGGTCGTCTGGGGCAATGGCTGGGATGAATTGCTGGCCAATGATACCGAAGGCTTACTGGCCCGGCGCATGGGCGAAGTGGTGGACGGTGAAATGCAAAAATACTCCGTTTCTTCCGGCGCTTATATCCGTGAAAAATTCTTTGGCGTTGATCCCCGCCTGCTTAAGATGGTGGAACATTTATCCGATACCGAGATCCAGCAGCTAAACCGCGGCGGCCATGACCCGGAAAAAGTCTATGCAGCCTACAAGGCGGCCTGTGATTATAAGGGAGCCCCCACGGTTGTGTTGGCTCACACCATCAAAGGCTACGGTTTAGGCGAAAGTGGCGAAGGCAAGAACATTTCTCATCAACAGAAAAAGCTTAACGATCAAGAACTTAAGGAATTTCGTTCCCGCTTCAATATCCCGATCTCGGACTCTGAAGTCGCTAAAGCACCTTTTTATCGGCCGTCCGAAGATTCACCGGAAATGAAATATTTGCGCGAACGCCGTGAGGCCTTGGGCGGCTATCTGCCCTCCCGCCGCACGGAGGTGACAAAACTGCAGACACCCTCTGAAGAACTCTTTGAAGAATTCTATAAAGGCACGGAAGCCCGCGAAGTGTCGACCACCATGGCCTATGTGCGCGTGTTGGCCAAATTGCTGCGCGACGGCGCGCTTGGCAAATACATTGTCCCCATCATCCCGGATGAAGCCCGCACCTTTGGGATGGAAGGCATGTTCCGCCAAGTTGGTATTTATTCGCATGTCGGTCAATTATATGAACCTGTCGATTCTGACAGTTTAATGTATTACAAAGAAGCCAAAGACGGCCAGATATTAGAAGAAGGTATCAACGAAGCTGGGGCCATCTCATCGTTTATCGCCGCGGGCACAGCCTATGCGTCGCATAACATCAACATGATCCCCTTCTATACGTATTATTCCATGTTCGGACCGCAGCGCGTGGGCGATCTGGTTTGGGCTGCCGCGGATCTACGCTGCAAAGGGTTCTTGGTCGGTGCGACCTCTGGCCGCACCACCTTAAACGGCGAAGGTTTGCAGCATCAGGATGGCCATACGCACCTGTTGACCTCCACCGTTCCGAATTTAGTCTCTTATGATCCGGCATTCGCCTTTGAGATCGCCGTCATCATCCGCGACGGTATCTATCGCATGTATGAAAAGCAGGAAAGCATCTTCTACTATTTAAGCGTCGGTAATGAGAACTATGCCATGCCGGCCATGCCGCAAGGTGCCAAAGAAGGCATCCTTAAAGGGATGTATCGTTTCAGCAAATCCGCTAAATCATCGTCCCTGAAAGCACATTTATTTGGTTCTGGCGCGATCATGAACCAAGTGCTGGAAGCGCAGAAGATCCTCGAAGAAAAATACAATGTGTCTACTGATGTCTGGTCGGTCACCAGCTACAATGAACTGCGCCGCGACGCGCTTCATGCCCAGCGCGCCAATTTATTGAAGGCCAAAGATGTCCAGACACCGTATGTTTCCCAATTGTTAAAGGATGAAAGCGGCGTTTTCGTGGCCGCGTCCGATTATATGAAAGTCCTTCCTGATTCTATTCGCCAGTGGATCCCTGGGCGCTACACGGTCTTAGGCACCGACGGATTCGGTCGATCAGAGAGCCGCGAAGCCCTGCGGGATTTCTTTGAAGTGGATGCCAAACACATTGTCTGGGCGACACTCGTGTCATTAGCACAGGACAAAAAACTGTCTTCCAATGTTTTGGAAGCCGCGCAAAAGGAACTGAAGATCAACGCGGACAAATTAAACCCGATGATATCCTAAGGAACGCATATGGAATTGAAATTACCCGTTCTGGGAGAAAATATCGCTCAAGGCACGGTCACCAAGATCTTGGTCGCTGCCGGCGACAGCATAAAAAAAGGACAGAATATCCTAGAACTTGAAACGGATAAAGCCGTCCTGGAAGTCCCTGCGCCTCAAGAAGGAACCATCGGCAAGATATTGATCAAGGTCGGTGATACGGTCAAGGTCGGCGCTCCGGTCTTTGAATTGACAGGTGCTGCTTCCGCAGCGCCCGCGAAACCTGCGGCACAGGAAAGACCACAAGCATCTGTTGCAACACCTGCGCCCGCTGCTGCACCTACACCTGTTGCCGCGCAAGCCTCGGTTCCCGCACCGGCTGCACCTATACCGGTACGCGCCAATGTGCCAGCAGCTCCATCGGTTCGTTTATTTGCCCGCGAGATCGGCATTGATATCGGCCAAGTCCCAGGATCAGGGCCAGGCGGACGTATCAGTATTGAAGACGTTAAAAAATTCGCGAAAGCATTGAATACATCACGTCCCGCTGTTGGCGGCGTGGTTGCGGCAGCGCAACCCCTGCCAGATTTCAGTAAATGGGGACAGATCCGCCGGGAGCCAATGAACAATGTCCGCCGCAAGACCGCGGAACATTTATCCAACGCCTGGAACAGCATCCCTCATGTCACACAATTCGAGAAAACCGACATCACGGAATTAGAACGCCTGCGCAAACGATTCTCCGGCGATAAACGCAAATTATCCATCACCCCGTTTATCATCAAGGTCGTTGCCGCGGCACTCAAACAATTCCCCCAGTTCAACGCGGCCGTTGATATGACCTCCAATGAGATCGTGTACAAAAGCTATATCAATGTCGGGGTCGCTGTGGACACGGATCGCGGTCTGATCGTCCCTGTCTTAAAGAATGTCGACACCAAAAGCATTATGCAGATCTCTGATGAATTGACCCAGATCGCTTCCCGGGCCAGGGAACGCAAGACCACGATCGAGGAAATGTCCGGCGGGTGTTTTACCATCTCCAATTTAGGCGGGATCGGCGGGACATTCTTCACCCCGATCGTCAACGCGCCGGAAGTTGCTATTTTAGGCGTATCCCGCGGCGTCATGGAACCCGTTTATATGGAAAACCAATTCGTTCCGCGGCTGATGCTGCCTTTGTCGCTCTCTTACGATCACCGCATCATCGACGGCGCTGACGGCGCCAGGTTCATGCGCTGGGTGGCGGATGCGATCGCCCAACCATTCTTAATTGACTTAGAAAAATAAGGGAACATATGGCCTCTTCTGTACATTTGGTTGTGATCGGTGCCGGCCCCGGTGGATATGCGGCCGCCTTCTTAGCTGCAGACCTTGGGATGGATGTGGCGATCGTGGAAAAAGAGACCAATCCCGGCGGTGTGTGTTTATACCGCGGATGCATCCCCTCTAAAGCGTTCCTGCATGTGGCCAAGATCATCTCAGAAGCTAAGCATGCCAGCCATTTTGGTATTGAATACGGCGCACCAAAGATCGATATCCAGAAATTACGCACCTGGAAACAAGGCATTGTGACAAAGCTCACCGGCGGCCTGGGCCAATTGGCCAAAGCCCGTAAGATCAAGTATTTTCACGGGGAAGCATCCTTCCTTAATTCCAATACACTGAACATTAAGAAAGCTGACGGCTCATCCGAACAGCTATCTTTCACCAAAGCTATTTTAGCGACAGGGTCTAGACCCTCATCAATCCCGACATTGCCTCAATCCAAACACATTTGGAACTCTACCGCAGCCCTGGAAATGGAAACAATTCCTGAATCCATGCTTGTCATCGGCGGCGGCTATATCGGGATGGAACTGGGGACCGCCTATCATGAACTGGGTTGCAAGGTTTCTGTGGTTGAGATGTTAGACGGACTTTTGCCCGGCGCAGACCGCGACTTAGCTAATGTCCTTAATAAGCGCGCACAGGGCATGTTCCAGAAGATCATGCTGGAAACAAAAGTCGTTAAGGTCGTTGAGACCGCAAACGGCTTAAGCGTCACTTTCGCAGATAAAAACGGCAAGGAATTTAGCGAAGAATATAATAAAGTCCTCGTGTCGATTGGACGTCGTCCCAATTCGGAGAACTTAGGGCTTGAAAACACTAAAGTGAAAGTCACCCCGCGCGGTTTCGTGGAAGTCGACGCTCAGCGACGTACTGCGGATCCTAATATTTACGCCATCGGCGATATCGCCGGCGACCCCATGCTGGCCCACAAAGCCTCCCATGAAGGCCGCGTGGCGGTTGAAGCCATCGCCGGTAAAAAAGTCGCCTGGGAACCGCAAGCTATCCCGGCGGTTGTCTTCACTGACCCTGAGATCGCCTGGTGTGGTATAACTGAATCAGAAGCGCTTAAAGCCGGCAAGCCAGTGCAAGTTGTGAAATTCCCCTGGGGCGCATCCGGACGCGCCTTAACGCTTGACCGTCAGGATGGTTTGACCAAGATGATCATTGATCCCGAGACCCAGCGCATCTTAGGGGTCGGCATCGTCGGTGTTGGGGCTGGAGAAATGATCTCGGAAGGGGTTTTGGCGATCGAAATGGGCTGCGTGGCCAATGACTTGAAATTATCCATCCATCCGCATCCGACGCTGTCTGAAACCATCATGGAAACCGCCGAAAGCTTCTTCGGCCATTCCACGCATATTTACAAACCCAAAAAATAAAAAGTTCTACTGTTTGCTGATATCCAGGACCAGCGAATGGTCACCGACCTTGATGCGGTTCTTTTTGACATAACCGGCAGGGACTTCCAATATATACATCGCGGGAACTGGGGACGCAAATTTCGGGCAGTGTTCATTCCCGCAGGGTTCGACTTCTTCCTTGATATAAACAACATTCGAGTCCTTATCGATCCATAAAATATCCAGATCAAAACCCATGTCTTTCATCCAGAATGAATAAATCCCTTCACGGTCGAACTTAAACAACATTCCTTCGTGTTCTTTCAAAGGCGCGTGCCCGCTTAATCCCTTGATCATCTGTTCTTCATTGGCCGCGACATCCACGTTGACGCAGCCGCGCTCAAAACATACCTGTTTCCCGCGGATATGCACGCAGCCGGCAACCGATAAACATAAAATCAGCAATAAAAATCTCATTGTGTCCCCGTTATGTTCAAATAATCCCGATACTCCGCACTGCCTTTGGCCTGGGCATCTGCCTGAGCCATGCGTGCAGGGATGTACGGGTGTGTCCGCCAATAATTCAACGGTCTGGGTTCCTGCTTGGCTTCATCGGCCAGAAGTTTACCCAGCATTTTTTTCATCTCCAGTGGATTGTAACCAGCCAAACGCATATATTTAATGCCAAGACGATCCGATTCAAACTCATCTTCACGAGAATTCTTGAACAAGATCGAATCCGCCGCAAGCCCAATACCTGCTGCCAAAGCCCCGTTACCGCTCACGGCAGAGGCTATCTGCAGAACGGTAGCCCCATAGGCCCCCTGAACCCTCTTTAATGCGTGCTTTGCCGTCACATGCCCGATCTCATGGGCAATGACCGCGGCTAACTGGTCGTCATTATCGACTTTCTCGATCAACCCGCGGTTGACATAAATATACCCGCCGGGCAGACTGAACGCGTTTAATTCATCCTCATCGATCACCCGGATGGTATACACCACATCCCGCCGGTCGCTGACCGCGGCGATCTTTTTTAAGATCTTTTCAGCGCGCTCATTAACATCGACATTGTTATCAAACTTCAATTCTTTTTCCGCCTGCAATGCCACAGAGGCCCCGATATCTTTTTCTTTGTCATCCCCGTAAAGCAGCGTCTCTTGACGACCGGTGGCCGTATTAAACGACGACGCGCAGCCAGATAAAAAAAACAGCGCCGATAGAGCGACAATCAAAGAATATCTCATATAACCTCAACCCCAAACTTAGCCAGCATCTTTCCTAATGCCGCTAGCGGCAGCCCCACCACATTGAAATAACATCCCTCGATACGCGGAATGAACAAGGCCCCTGTGCCTTCGATATCAAAACCGCCCGCTTTATCCAAGGGGCTGACGCGCGCATGATAGCGGTCAATGGCCTTATCGCTCATGGGAGACATCACCAGCTTAGTCTTCTCAACCGCTGAGACGCTTTTCCCCGTTTTGCTGTCGATGACAACAAGCCCTGAATACACCCAGTGCGGATGAGCCATTAATTCTTTCAAATTCTTCTTGGCCTCACGCAGGTCTTTCGGCTTTAAGATCAAACGCTTTTTCCCGGAAAGAACGACCGTATCGCAGCCGATGATAAGCGCGTTCTTTTCCCTTGAAGCAACATCCTGGGCTTTAAGCCTGGCATTATGCCGGACCAAATAACTAACCCCGCGAGCCATCGAGGAGGATTCTTCCGCCTTGCTTGGCACAATATCAAAGGGCACACCCAACACCTTCATCAAATTCTTGCGCTGCGGCGAAGCGGACGCCAGGACAATGCGTCTCATGCCAAAAACTCATTGATCGTAAAGATCGGAACCAGCGGCACATTGTATTTAGCCAATGCTTCCCTGGCCCCTTCATTGCGGTCGATGATGCAGATGGCCTTGGCGATCTTGATATTCATCTTCTGCAGGACTTCGATCGATTCCACGAAAGCTTTTCCCGTCGTGGCCACGTCATCAATAATGACGACCGTTGACCCTTCTTTTATTTCCGGCCCTTCCACCTGCTGCTGCTTGCCGTGAGCTTTGGGCTGTTTTCGGATAATGAAGGTATTGACCGGTTTATTCGCCTGATAGCTTAAAGAAGCAATAGCCCCCACCATGGGGTCAGCCCCAAGCGTCGGGCCACCGATCGCATCGATCGTATCATTCTTGACCATATCGAGCATGACCTTGCCCGTTAAATACGCACCTGCAGGGCCTAAGGACACAAGCCTGGCATCCAAATAAAAACTACTTTCTTTTCCCGACGATAAAATGAATTTACCGCGGAAGAATGCTTTTTCTTTCAAGATCTGGAACAATTGCGCGCGCTCATTACTCATATCAAATCCGCTCCATTTGTTGGGGTATTTCAATATTGCGTGTGTGGATCTCCATTAACAGCTGCAGGCGGTATTTTAATAGCCCGCGGAACTCATCATACTGCTTGGGAGAGAACCCTGATGTCGCATGAAAAGCACGAATAGCTTCTAGCTCGACTAGAACATCCTGGTAAGCATCAATGAGCTTTTCATCACTTAATCTGACCATTTCCGTTTTTTCCAGGACCGTCACATTCGAGGTGAAGGCGGCCCAAGCGCCAGCCGCACCAGCAGTAACCAGCAGGAACGATAACATCAGTGTTCTCATAGGATCCTCCTCTTGATGTCATGCCCGAACGTTTTCATCGGACATACAAAAGTAACTTGGAAACGTGCGTATTATACGGACAAAGCCCGTCCATGACAAACATTTTGTATTATGTTACCATAGATCATGTTTGTCCAATTAGCCGATGGGATCCGCCAGCTGTTGTTCCCGGATAATTGCCTCCTGTGCCGAACATATCTTAACAGCAATCACCGCGAACAGTTATGCCGGACATGCGCTCAACAGATCAGGCGCAATACGCCGCCTTTCTGCACACGCTGTTCCCGCCATTTGGATTATTTCAGCGACGACAGTCTATGCGAGACCTGCCGATCAGCGCACATGGATATAGACCGCCTCTTCGGCTGCTGCCATTATGAGGAACCATTGACCAAACTCATCCATTCCTTTAAATATCATGGCAAAACATCCTTGTACAAAACTTTTGTCAAACTCATGACAGAGTCCATCAACTTATACCACTTCCCTCTTGGAACATTTGACTTGATCGCCCCTATCCCTCTGCATCCGGTGCGGTTAAGGGAACGGGGATATAACCAGTCGGAACTCTTAAGCAAAGCGTTAAGCGTTCATTATGGTCTTAAGCACGAATCCAGCCTGCTGTTGCGGGTCAAACCATCCCCCTCGCAGACTCTATTGAGCCAAAAACAACGCTTTACAAACACTCTAGGGGCTTTTAAAATGAATCCTTCTGTGTCGGCCGCCGGCAAACGCGTCTTGCTCGTCGATGATCTGATAACAACCCAGGCGACGGCCAATGCCGCCGCAAGAGCTTTAAAGAACGCTGGTGCCGCGTATGCGGGCATCATTGCCCTGGCCATCACATAACCTCTATGCGCATCTTACGTAATTATATCCTGTTAGAATGCCTGGCGCCCTTTAGCATCGCCTTAAGCGTGCTGACCAGTGTTTTCCTGCTTGGCTATTTACCCCAGCTGGCGGACAAGATCATCAATAAAGGCATGTCCGTCGCGGCCGTGGCAAAGATCTTCCTCTATTACATCCCGATATTGCTTGGCTATACTCTGCCGATCGCGTGTTTAGTCACCGTTATCCTGACGCTTGGCCGCATGTCAGCTGAAAATGAGATCCTGGCCATGCGCGCCAGCGGTATCTATATCCGCAAGCTCATTATGCCGCTGGTGGTCATCGGCATCATCTTTAATTTATTGGTTTATTTATTGAACGACCGCGCTATCCCACACGCCTTCACTGCCCAGACGCAGGTGCTGCAGGAAACAGGGTCACAGAACCCTCTGGCCCTGCTTGAAGCCGGCAGTTTTATCAATGCCTTTGATAAATACATCATTTTCATCTACCGCATCGATAATGACCGGCTTTACGGAGTGAGGATCTACCAACCCCAGCCCAACCGGCCAACACGCACCATCATTGCCCAGGAGGGTGAATTCGTAAAGGTCCCTAACCAGGACCAGATCATGCTCAAACTCATCAACGGCACATCCGACGAGCCGGACTTAAAAAACCCCAACAATTTCTATAAATTGAATTTCCAGAACTCCTTTGTCACCATGAACCTTTCCAAAAAGAAAGGCAAGTTCGAGAAAAAACCCAAAGCCATGACCTTAAGCGAGATATCGGCTAAGATCAAAGAGCTTAACACCATGTCCATCGACACGGCACCGCTGATCGCGGAATACCACCGCCGCCTGGCCTGGTCCCTCACGCCGCTCCTATTTATCCTGTTGGGATTCCCCTTCGCGGTCATCACTCACCGCCGGGCAAAATCCGCTAATATTCTTTTTGCGGTATTGTTCGCCGCACCGTATTATATTTTGTCACTCTTGTGCCAGGGACTGGCCAGCCAGAACAGCGTCAATCCGGCGCTGATCATGTGGGGCCCCGACTTATTACTGGGTTTGATCGTGATCATCCTAAACTGGAAAATATGCGCATCCTAGACCGTTACATCATCCGCAGCATTGCCAGCATCTTTATCGGCTGCGCTGTCATGTTCGCGTTCTTATTCATCTTGATCGACACCTTTGGTAATCTGCAGGATTTCATTGAGAAACATGTGAGCATGGGGATCATCTTGCAATATTACGCTTCCCTGCTGCCCATGGTCTTGGTCAATACCGCCACCATGGGCTGTCTGATCGCAACGCTATTCACCTACAGCAGTCTCAACAGCACCAATGAGATCATCGCGGTCCGCTCCTCGGGATTGAGTTTCTGGAACATCACCCGACCGGCGCTGGTCTTTGCCGCGCTTGTATCCGCAGCGGTATTCCTGGCGAATGAACGCTTCGTCCCGCAATCGTCGCTGGTCAACGAAGAGATCCGGCAAAGCCATATCAAGATCACTCTCTCTGACAAAAGTAAAGGGCGGCAGACCATCCGTAACCTGACATTCTACGGCCTTAAGAACCGGCTATTCTTTATTGACACCTTCGACCCCAACACCAATGAGATCTCAGGCATCACCATTATCGGCCATGACCAGAACCAGAACCTGCGCGAAAAGATCGTCGCCTTAAAAGGTGTCTGGACAGGGATCGCCTGGAAATTCTCCAACTGCCAGATCACCAGTTACAACACCAGCATGCCCAATATCTCCAGCGACATCAAGATATTCCCGGAGAAACTCATGGACATCAAGGAACGCCCGGCGGATTTCCTCAGGCAGCGCCTGGACGTCAATACCATGAACATCCTGCAATTAGCAGGGTATATCAAGCGTTTCCAGAACAGCGGCGCGGTCAAAACGATCAATAATCTACGGGTCGATTGGCATCAAAAGATCGCCTTCCCCTTCCGCACGATCATCATTGTGCTGGCCGGCCTGCCTTTCGCGTTAATGACCGGCCGCAGGAAAGCGGTCACGTTCACATCCATCGGGATCGCTGTTGTCATCGGTTTTCTGTATTATGTCTTTGATGCTGTCGGGTTGGCTCTGGGCAAGGGCGGCGTCCTGCCGCCGTTCGCAGCAGCCTGGCTTGCCCCCTCTGTCTTCCTGATACTGGGTTTAGGGCTTATCAAAAAGTATTTCTAATTCTTTTTGGCTTACCAGCTGTTTTCAAGTAAAATTTTTATAGATATGCTCTCGATCAAGACCCAATACGCGCAATTGTTATCGACTTTTACGGAGAATAAAAAAACTGTCTGGGGCTCCACCTCAGCCTCTCCGGCTGCAGCCACGCTGACCAGCGAGATCGTCACCTTTTTGCTCAAACAGGCCATTATCAACCGGGCCAGCGATATCCATTTGGAACCGCGGCCGGACAAAGTCGTCGTCCGCTACCGCATCGACGGAAAACTGCACGAAGTCCTGGAAGTTGAGACCAACAGCAATATCAATCTTCTGCCGCGCATCAAACTGCTGGCGGGGATCCCCACTGACCAGGCCAGCAGCAAAAAATCCTGGGATGGCCGTTTTGCGTCTGAGATCAACGGCACGAAATTCGATTTCCGTGTTGCCACTTTCCCGACCATCTTAGGCGACAAGATCGCGCTGCGCATCATCAGCAAAGACCACGATGCGGTCGACTTGAAGAAAATAGGTTTATCGACGGCAGATACGGTCCGGCTTGAACGCCTGATCCAGCGTAAAAGCGGGCTGATCGTCATCAGCGGCCCAACCGGCGGCGGTAAAACTACCACCCTCTATTCGATCCTGCGCCGCCTGTATAACCCCTCGGTCAACATTGTGACGTTGGAAGATCCTGTTGAATATCAGATCGATGGGATCAACCAGTGTGATCTAAAGAACCGCGGCAAAGGCGATGAAGATTTTATTTCGGGGCTTAAATCCATTCTCCGTCAGGACCCTGACATCATTCTGATCGGTGAGATCCGCGATTCCGAAAGCGCTGAGATCGCGGTCAGAGCTTCCATCACCGGCCACCTGGTCTTCACCAGTTTGCACGCCAACAGCGCGATCGGCACCCTGGTCCGTTTAGTCAACATGGGGTTGGAGAACCATGTTGTTTCCTATGCCCTGATCGGTTCTTTGGCCCAGCGTTTAGTCCGCAAGATCTGTGACGGCTGCAAAGTCCCCTATAAAGTAGACCCTCCCGCGATCATCCGGCTATGCGCCCAGTGCGGGATCAATCCAAAATTATTTTTCCCGGCACCGCAAAAGCCGACCGGACAACAAAGCGGATCGCTTTTGTACACAGCCGCGGATGAAAAACCATCAGAGAGCATCACGCTCTATAAAGGCACTGGCTGCGATCATTGTTCTGGGACCGGTTACCGCGGCAGAGTAGGTGTTTTTGAACTAGTCGTGGTCAACGAAGAATTAAGGGAAGCGATCATGAATAAAGCCCCGGTCGCAACCTTGGAGCAGATCGCCGTTAAGGAAGGGTTTCACTCCATGGTGATCGACGCGATCAATAAAGCCAAGGCAGGCCAAGTCAGCCTCGACGACATTTACCCCATCTTACTGGAAAAATCCGCATAAACAGGCGCCGGCAGGACCTTGTGAGGCAAACGGCTGCCAAGAGAACATAAGATCTCATAACTTATCGTCCCTGCCCATCCAGCCACATCGTCGGCGGAGATATTCTCATCTTTCTGGGAGCCAAGCAGGACAACCTCATCTGCGACCGCAGGCAATCTGCCGCTTAAACCTACAGGCGTGACATCAACCATCACCTGGTCCATGGTCACCCGTCCGATCACAGGACAACGCACGCCGCCCACCAGCACAAAAGCTTTATTCGACAAGGCCCGTAAATACCCGTTGCTATAGCCAATGGGCAAGACAGCGATCGTCATGTCTTCTTTGGCTTTGAACGTATGGCCGTAGCTGATCCCCTGTCCCTTTTTGAGCGATTTGACAAAAATTATTTTCGTCTTTACCGACATCACGGGCTTCAAATGGACTTTGGATTTTATATCGTCGCTGGGATACAGGCCGTAAAGCATGATCCCAGGCCGGGCGCAATTGAATAATTCCGAACGGTACTCCCCCAGCCCCATGCTGTTGCCCGCATGGACATATTCAAAAGTCAAGAACCTGTTCTCAAGCGCATAGACCACGTCGCGGAACCTTCGCATTTGGGCGAACGTGAATTCCTTGTCAGAATCAGCTAGGGGAAAATGTGTATAAATGCCTTCCAGGTGAATACCCATGCAGGACTTTTTCAAATGTTCCACAAAAGCGATCACGTCCGTCTCATCAATACCAAGCCTCCCCATCCCCGTATCGACCTTGATATGGATGCTTATCTTCTTACCCCGGGCCAAGGCTTCCTTATTTAAAGCCGCCGCGAAATCTTTCGTGCACACCGTCGGGGTCAGTTCATGCGCCACGATCTCCTGGGCATCTGATGGCAGCGTACTTTCAAACAACAGGATCTTTTGCTTAAAGCCGTTTCGCCGCAGCATAATGCCTTCATCCACATTGGAGACCCCAAAGAACGAACACTGGCTATTAAGCGTCTTGGCTACATCCAGCACACCGTGACCGTACGCATCCGCCTTGATGACCGGCATGATCATCGGTGTTGCTGAAGCAGTCATATTCTGGCCGGCCAATTTGACCAATTGAGTATAATTATGCGCCAACGCTTTAAGATCGATCACCGCCCACGTTAAATGCATCAGTTCCCCTTGCTCTTTTTCCCGCCGTGAACCTGGCAGGAATCTTCGTATAAATAGATCGGCGTTACTGCTGCAGGATCATCATAGTCTTTTTTATGCAAACGTTCAAAACCTAAACGCGCCAGCACTTCCGGCTTAGGCTGCCAGGCCTCTTTACCGGCAAATACCGGGCGGCACTTCCCACCATGATCGGCATAGGCCTTTTTGATATCTTTCTGATACAACGCGACGGCATCACCCGTAAACAGGGTTGTGCCATGCACAAAGTCGAGCACCTCTGTTAACGGACTTAACGCATATGGTCTGCTGATACGCAGACCATGAGAGGATCGTTGATAGATCGCGCTATAAACCATTGAGCGTCTGGCATCAACGATCACGCAGATCTCATCATATTTGCCCTCCGGCTGGCCGTGGGCGATCGTGTCCAGCGAACAAATGCCTGCCATCGGTTTTCCAGTTGCCAGGCAAAACGCTTTGATCGTGGCAAGACCGACGCGCAGGCTGGTAAAGGACCCCGGCCCCAGACTGACGACAAACGCGTCTATCTTGTTAAAAGGAATCTTCGCTGACCCAAGCAGCACATCAATATTCTTTAAAATGACATCTTCCAAAAGCTTGGTGTGCACAAATGTCTTGTGACGCAAGACCTTTGCTCCCTCGCTTACGGCTAAAGCGAAATTTTTCGTTGAGGATTCGATGGATAAGAAATGCATATGCCCCTCGTATCGCCTCCCTGATGCGTTAACTCAATATCCCAGAATTCTTTAGGGCTTAAGGCCCCCAGGCGCTCGGCCCATTCCACGACGCTGATGCCGTCACCGTAGAAATATTCATCAAAAGAAACAGACCGCAATTCTTTCGTTGTTTCCAGGCGGTACAAGTCAAAATGATACAGTGGCAGCCGGCCTTCATAAAAATTCATGAGCACAAATGTCGGGCTGTTGACCGTTTGCGGCTTTAAGCCCAGCGCCTGCGCGATCCCTTTGGTAAAAACCGTTTTACCGGCTCCCAGGTCTCCCTTTAAGAAAACAATATCGCCAGGCCTTAAATTCCTGGCAAAGGCGACCCCTAACGCCATGGTTTCCTGCTGCGACTTAGAAATGCGCGAAACTTTGGCCATGGATCCTCTGCTTTTTATCCGCGGTGATCTCACCAATGGGATAGAAATGGAACACTTTCTTTTTAAACTGCCAGCGCATCAGCTTATGGGCGGTCCTGGGGTTCATGGTGAAAAGCAATTCATAATCTTCCCCGTCGACAAGTGCGTCCTGGAATTGAGCCCCCTTGTTAAGCGGCACGGCTTCCGGCCATAGCCTTGCCCCCACGCGGCTTTGCTCCAGAATATGGTTAAGGTCGCCGGCCAGCCCGTCAGAGACATCGATCATGGCGCTGGGCATGAAATTCTTGACCAAAAATCTCGCTTCATCTACGCGCGGGTTAAAAGTCAAATGCCCTCCGCTTTTAAACGACCGGCCCAACGGCCCTGTCACAAAGATCCAGTCTTTCGGTTTTGCCCCGCCGCGCGTTAATAGATGTTTTTTAGGGACAATGCCTAAAAGCGCGATGTTGATGACCAGCTTATCATTCTTGATCGTATCTCCGCCGACAATATGCACGCCATGAGCTTTGGCTGTCTGGCTGATGCCATGATAGATCTTCTCGATATGGGCAACAGTTACGTTCCCGGGAAGTCCAAGGGAGATAACGCCATAGGTGGGAGTTCCGCCCATGGCGGCGATGTCGCTGATATTGCACGCCAGGGCTTTATGCCCCACTTGGGTCAAATCCATCCGGCGGGTGAAATGGACATTCTCCGCCATCATGTCCGTTGTCAGCAATAAATATTCGTTTTTCGAATACGGCAAAACCGCCGTATCATCGCCGATGCCGACAATGCCCTTGGGGACCTTAGGCAACAACTTCGCCATCCGCGCGATCAATCCAAATTCACCGATAGCATTTAATTTCATAAAACTTCCCGTTTACACGTTCGCTTACTATATCTTTTTGAACAACGTTTAGTTTTTCCCCTTCGGGGACCATCAACGGTCTTAATTTTATTTTGCACCCAAAGAACTCGCCCTGTGTTTCTCCTGGAAACACAGGACTCAAACAACTTTGGGTGTTTTTGAGTCAAAATACTCAAAAATTCCAAAATAAAATTAAGCTGCGTTGACTAAAACTAAAAGTTGTTCAAAAAGATATAATAAGCGAACATATATACCAGCACATGCTATTAAAGGGGCAGGGCAAGTTCATGAAGGATGAAACTCCCCCGTCACATGCGGCCCCGTTGTATTCAAACCAACTAGATTTTCGTCAAGCAACCACCGATGTTTAAAAAACTCGTGCATGTGTTACGGGGGCTGGGGGGGTTGAATCCTGAATGAAGCTTGACCTGGCCCTTTAACTCATGCCTTATCAATGCCGCTTAGTTCAACTATAAAGAACGCAATGTGCTGCTGATATTTTTAACATACGGCGGTCGGATGATGCCGTATTCCGTCACTATCCCCGCGATCAATTTTGCCGGGGTCACATCAAAAGCTGGATTAAATACCTTCACCCCTTTGGCCGCGGTCCTGTGTCCGGCCACATGCGTCACCTCATCAGCACTTCGTTCTTCAATGGGAATAGCCTCCCCGTTCTTGATCTTTAGATCGAACGTGGACTTCGGGGCAACGATATAAAAAGGAACGCCGTGATGCTTGGCTAACACCGCCAGCATATATGTGCCGATCTTGTTCGCACTGTCGCCGTTAGAGGCGACCCTGTCAGCGCCGGTGAAAATAATGTCCACTTTGCCCTGTTTCATCAGGGTCGCGGCCATGTTGTCGCAGATAAGTGTCGTGTCGATCTTCTCTCTGGTCAATTCCCAGCATGTCAGCCTGGCGCCTTGAAGCAGAGGCCGCGTTTCGCAAGAATAAACGCTGAATTTTTTGCCCTTGGTCTTAGCGCTGTAAAAAACTCCCAGCGCTGTCCCATAATCAACAGTAGCCAGCGCTCCAGCATTGCAGACCGTTAACGCTTTCATCCCGTTCTTGATCAGCCCCGCCCCATGATCGCCCATGGCCCGGCAGATCACGCGGTCTTCTTCATAGATCGCCATCGCCTCTGCGGTCAATATCTTACGCAGCCCTTTGACATCCGCCGTCGGGTTTGCCGCCACCGCTGCGCGCATTCGATTTAGCATATTAAATAAATTGACCGCCGTTGGCCTGGAAGATGCCAAATGATCGCAGGTCTTATAGAAATGCTCCAAGAATTTTTTAAGGTCATTGCCTTTAAACGCGTTAACGCCCAGTAAAACACCGAACGCGGCCGCGACTCCAATAGCCGGAGCCCCTCGAACGCTTAAACGTTTGATGGCATCCCACATCGTCTGCACGTCCCGGCAATAGATGTATTCAAAAGTATTAGGCAGCTTGGTCTGGTCAATGATGCGGGCGCAGCTATTGACCCATTTGATCGTCTCGATGGCCATTATTTTTTCTCCACGTCAATCCGGGGAAATAGCGGCGGATGTGTTTTGATCCGTCGATCCGGCGCACTTAAGATATCCAGCACCTGTCCGCATTTATCCGGCATCACCGGCAATAGCAGCGTCGCGGATAATCGTAAACCCTCCGCTGCTGTGGCCAGCACGCGCTCGGCCGCCGGCATGTCTGTCTTCGCCAATTTCCAGGGCGCCTGATTTTCCATGTATTTATTCAATGTACGGACAAATTCGACAACCGTGACAACCGCTTCTTGGACCTTGAATGCCGCGACAAGAGCGTTGACCTTCTGAGGCATGGCCGCCATATGACGCACGATCTCATCTTCCGCTGCTGTCGGCGAGGTCAACACCGGAATGATCCCTCCGTGATTCTTGCCGATCAAACCGCTGACGCGGTTTAGCAAGTTCCCAAAATCATTAGCCAGGTCGCTGTTGTAACATTTGATGAACGATTCCGGGGTGAAATTGGCATCCATCCCCAGCACCATTTCCCTCATCAAGTAATAGCGCACCGCATCAATGCCGTGCTGCTCGATCAAGTCCAGGGGGTTGACCACATTGCCCAATGATTTGCTCATTTTAGAATCGCCGATCAGCCACCATCCATGAGCGAAAATGGTCTTGGGCTGAGGGAGTCCCAATGAAAAAAGCATCGTCGTCCAGTACACACTGTGCGTCGTTAAAATGTCTTTGCCGATCAGATGAACATCCGCCGGCCACCACTGTTGGAATTTTTTATCCTCATAGAGGTAGCCAGGGATAGAAATATAGTTGATGAGCGCGTCGAACCAGACATAGGTCACATAGTCTTGATCAAAGGGGATCTCGATCCCCCAGCTCATGCGTGATTTGGGACGGGAAATACACAAATCACCCAACGGCTGCTTGAGGAAGCCTAATATCTCATTGCGGCGCGAGACCGGCAAAATAAAATCATCATGGGCCTCGATATAGTCGATGAGCTGTTTCTGGTATTTGCCCATCTTGAAGAAATAATTCTTCTCTTTGATCGTTTTGACATCGCGGAATTGCCCGCTGTCATATTCGGTCTGGGTGATGAACCGCTCCTCCGCGACGGAATAGAGCCCCTCGTATTCATTGAGATAAATGTCCCCGGCCTCATAGACCTTCCGCAGGACATCCTGCACGACGCGCTTGTGGCGATCCTGGGTCGTGCGCACAAAATCATCGTAACGGATATCCAGTTTCTGCCACAAATTCAAGAACCTCGGGGCTAAATCATCGCAATGCGCCTGGGGATCAAGTCCGCGTTTCTGGGCCGCCTGCATGACCTTTTGCCCGTGCTCATCCAAACCCGTAAGGAAAAAAACATCGTCCTTTGCGCTACGGTGGAAACGCGCCAGGACATCGGCCAAAATGGTCGTGTACGCATGCCCGATGTGCGGGGCGTCGTTGACATAATAGATCGGTGTGGTGACGTAGAATTTCGACATAGAATTAATTGAGGTTCACCGGCGGATACGTGATCTTGGCGGTCTTGCCTTCCCCCAGATCGACCGTGACATAACGTTTGAGGATATCGATATTGATGACCCTCCCCTTTTCACCCGCCTCGGTCGTGACCTTACCACCCATTTTAGGCAAATCCTTGGACATTTCGCGGTAGACCTGGAATTCATAGGCCATGCAGCACTTGACGCGGCCGCACACGCCTGAGATCTTTGAGGGATTAAGCGGAAGCCCCTGGTCTTTGGCCATCTTGATCGAGAGAGGATGGAAATCTTTCATATAGGAAGAACAGCACAATTCCCGGCCGCAGACGCCGATGCCGCCCACGATCTTGGCCTTGTCCCTCACCCCGATCTGCTTGAGTTCAATGCGGGCACGGAATGTCTTGGCCAGGTCCTTGACCAAATTGCGAAAATCCACTCTGCCCTCTGAGGTAAAAAAGAACAGGATCTTGCTACCGTCAAACGCGTATTCCGCATTGATCAACTGCATGTCCAGGCGGGATTCATTGACTTTCCGTAAACAGACATTGTACGCGTCTTTCGAACGCATCTGGTTATTGACGATCTGGCGGATGTCCCCATCGGTCGCCACCCTCAAGACTTTCCCCTCGATCTGCGCCTTTTTGGGAGCGCAAGCCTTGCCAGGGTCGCTGACCACCTTCCCGAATTCCAACGATCTCTCGATCTCAACCACAACGATGTCGCCACGCCGGCAAGCGACCTCGCCTGCTTCAAATAATCCGACCGGGCGGTATTCCCCCAGTTTTATTTCTACAAGTTGCCCCATATCCTCTGCCTTACTAAACTTAATGCCATTTTCACATTAAGATTTTCATTTGCCAGTTCTTTAGTCCGGACGATCTGCGCCGTTAAAGCTCCCAGATCATCCATTCCCCGTTGAGACATCGACTGAATGTCCCTGATCCTGTTCTTAAACACCATTTGCCCTTCATCCACTCCAGCGCGGTACAGGGACGCATCGCGGACGAACATCAAAAGTACCTGCATGGCCATCCCCGCCCGTTCTTTATCCGCGCTTAATTCTTTGACAAACTCATCGCTGGGAGTGCGGGCTACGAACATATCTAAGATCGCATCCGCTTCCTGCGGCAGCGAAAAACGCGTCTGAAAGAAATTCACCGTGTGGCAGCGCGACTTGATGGTGTCCAAACAATTGTGCGGCGCACCTGTCGATAGTATCAGTAATGTATTCCCCGCCGGTTCCTCCAGGGTCTTAAGCAGCGCGTTGGAGGATTCATTATTCATCAGATCCACCTTCATCAGGATAAAAACTTTTACCCTGGCCTCGAACGCCCGCAGGCTCACCCGACCCAGCATCTGGCGTATTTCGTCGATCTTGATCGGATCGTCCCCCTCTCCCAGCCAATACACATCCGGATGATTCTTGGAAGCGATCTTCAAACAACTCGGGCACTGCTGACAGGCTTTAGGCCCGCCCATTTCGCAATTGACCAGCTGCGCGACCGCCAAAGCCGTTGCTGTTCTAAGCGCTTCGTCAGGACCCACGAACAAATAGGCATGTGCCAGGCGTTTTAATGCCGCTAATTTTGAAAAACGCTCGACCACCTGAAGATCCACGTCAACCTGTTTCATAAGATAGCGTCAATATATGTCAAAACGCGCGCGAAAATCTCTTCTTTCGGCGCATCCACCTTGATCACCTTCACCCGTTTGGGTTCTCTTTTGGCGATCTCCAGATAACCAGCACGCACGCGCTGATGATATTCCACCGCGCGCTGCTCGATACGGTCTTTCGAGGTATTCGTACGGGACAAGCCCTTTTTCACGTCGATATCGAACAATAATGTCAGGTCTGGTTTTACGCCCGCTGTCGCAAAACTTCCGATCTGTTCAATGATCCTGGGGTCAACGCCGTTACCGGCCCCCTGATAAGCGACAGTTGAATCCAGAAAACGGTCACAGATGATATGGGTACCTTTTTGCATTGCCGGTAAAAGTATCTCCTTGACCATCTGGGCCCGCGCCGCCATGTAAAGCAATGTTTCGCATTCATCCGACATCTGCTTGTTAGCCGGATCCAGCAAAACAGCGCGGATCTTCTCGCTGATCTTAACCCCGCCCGGCTCTCTTAAGAGCATGACGGGAAGCTTGCGGGATTTAAAATAATCAATGATCATGGCCGACTGAGTACTTTTGCCAGCTCCCTCCGCCCCCTCGAGCGTGATGAATCTCGGTCGTATCATGCCCATCTCCATGTCTGCCCGTTCTTAGAATCCTCGACCAAGACTCCTTTGCCTTTAAGAACGTCCCGCAGTTCATCCGAACGTTTGAAATCTTTTTGCCGGCGGGCCTCTTTGCGGTCATCCAGCAGCTGCTGCAATTCCACGGAAAGCACGGTCTCTTTTTCTTTTAAGAAAAGCCCGAAAATATTGCGGCCAAAATTCTCCAGCACATCCACCGCGTGATAAATGACACTGAGATAATCACTGTCGGAGGAATTCTGATCGATATAGGTATTGGTGTCATTGATCAGACAGAACAGCGCGGCTAAGCCCTTGGGCGTATTGAAATCATCGTCCATGGCTTCCACGAATTCATTCTTATATTTGGTGATGAACCCCGCCTGCATCGGCTCAACGTCCTTCTTATCCAAAAGCTGAGCAGCGCGGTAAAATAAAACATCGAACTTGGCCAGTGCTTTACGGGCCTCATCCATCTTGGTATCACTGTAATCAATGGGGCTGCGGTAATGTGAGAACAAAAAGAACATCTTCACTTCATCGACGGTATATTTTGCCAGAGCATCGTTGATGGTGATGAAATTCCCCAGAGACTTGGACATTTTCTGACCATTGATGGTCAAGAGCCCGTGATGGATCCAGTATTTGGCGAATGTCTTGCCGGTCAAAGCCTCCGACTGCGCCACTTCATTCTCATGGTGTGGGAAGATCAGGTCTCTCCCGCCGGCGTGGATGTCGAGGGTCTGCGTGTTTAAATGCTTCATGCTCATGCAGGAGCATTCGATGTGCCATCCCGGACGGCCTTTGCCCCAGGGGCTCTCCCAAAATGGCTCACCCGGTTTGGAAGATTTCCAAAGGGCAAAATCCAACGGGTCTTTTTTCTTGGAATCTTTCTCGATGCGCACCGCTTCAAGCATCTGATCAATGCTCTGGCCCGAAAGTTTTCCATAATCTTTAAATGAGCGGACATCAAAATACACATCCCCGTCCACTGTCGAATACGCATGACCGTTAGCGATCAACCCCTGGATATGCGTGATCATTTCGGGGATATTCTCGGTCGCCTTGGGTTCCACGTCGCCAGGAGAGACCCCTAGACTTTTCATGTCCTCATAGTACAGACGGATCTGCTCTTCGCTGACCTCGCTGGATGTGCGCTTGCTTTCAATAGCCTTATGGATGATCTTGTCATCGACGTCAGTGATGTTGCGCACGAAATTAACCTTATACCCGCGGAATTTCAAATAGCGGCGGATTACATCAAACACATACAAACTGCGCGCATGCCCGATATGACATTTGTCATAGACCGTGACCCCGCAAGTGTACATATTGACTGTGTTGGGGACTAGCGGAACAAATTCTTCTTTGGTCTGGTTAAGTGAATTATATAACTTTATGGCCATTGCTGATCTTTCTAGATAACGAAATCCTCGTCATTCCCTTTGTCTTTGAGGCCGGTCTTATCCTCGATCTCTTTAATACGTTTAAGCAGCCTGGCCATATTGTCCATGACCGGGTCATTGACATGTGTATGGTCAAGGTCCATATCGATCTTGCGGCCTTCCTGACGGGTGATGCGCGCTGGGATACCCACGACCGTGGCATTAGCAGGAACGGCCTTGATCACGACCGCATTGGCCCCTACATAGGAATTATCCCCCACCACGATATTGCCCAGCACCTTGGCCCCTGCCCCGATGACCACATTGTTCCCGACAGTGGGGTGACGCTTGCCGGTCTCTTTTCCAGTCCCGCCTAAGGTCACGCCCTGATAAAGCAATACATTGTCCCCAATGATGGCTGTTTCGCCGATAACGACCCCCATGCCATGATCGATGAACAAATTCCGACCGATGACCGCCCCAGGATGTATCTCGATCCCTGTCCAGAAACGGCCTAATTGCGACAGCCAGCGGGGAACGACCGGAACACGCCACTGCCATAAGACATGGGCTATTCTGTAGACCACCTGGGCATGCAGACCAGGGTATAACAGCAAAACCTCCAGAGAGCTCTTTGCCGCCGGATCACGCTCCTTGATAAGATTGATCTCATTGTTGAATAGTAGCTTGATCACCACAAAAATGATCAGAACACTTACAATAAATACGAACATATTATCCCTTTACTAATGTCGCCGCCGCATAAGCGGCAATCGCTTCTTTCGCCCCGATAAAACCCATACCCTCATTGGTACCTGCTTTGATATTCACCTGATTCTCGTCAACCGCCAGCTCGAAAGCAATATGAAAACGCATCTTGGCCTTATACTCCTGCAGTTTAGGCTCCTCCGCCTGGATCAATACGTCGACGTTGGAGATCTTGTAACCCAGATCGGTGACCTTCTGGCTGGTCTTCTTTAATAAGAGCGACGATGAAATATTCTTATACTGCGGGTCACTGTTAGGATAATGCTCCCCAATATCGCCCAGACCCGCGGCACCTAAGAGCGCATCACAGATCGCGTGCAGCACCACATCTGCGTCGGAATGACCATCCAGTCCTCTGCTGTATGGAACCTCGATCCCACCCAGCATTAGCTTACGCCCTTTGACCAGGCGGTGCACATCATATCCTATACCCGTGCGAAATTGCATGTAACCCATCTCCTATATTGACGCTAAATCATTGTCATAGCCTTATTGAGAATACGGTTGTCTTTTTCCGCCAATCTTCCCTAGATCTCCAGAAACACAACGTTCCGATAAAAGCGATCGGAACTGTGTTTCTGAATCGGCGACGAAGATTGTCGGGACAACAGCATTCTCAATAAGGCTATGACAACGCTTTAGCTAGCAACAGATCTTCCGGGGTAGTTATCTTGATATTACGATAATCTCCCGCTACGACCTTTACTTTGACCCCCAAATGCTCGACTAACATCGCATCATCGGTGGCTTCAC
>CAZFNI010000005.1:0-147257 GCA_964520655.1 uncultured Planctomycetales bacterium | reverse complement strand
GCAGCTGCGAGTACTGCCTTGTCGGAAAAAGAAGGTTTAAGTAATGTCCGTCCATCCTGGAAAATACGGTCCAGGCTGGATGCTGTGAAGATCTTGACGCCGCCAGTATTGGGGATCGACGGGATAGTCTTTAAGATCTCCTTTGTTTCATACATCCTGGGTTTTGTGAAATACCGTTTGATCTTTTTGGCAACTTTCAGGCCGACAAACGGCGTTGCAGCAGCGATCGCAAGGATCAAAACGATGACAATGATTTTAATGACGACGCGCATGAATGGCCTCTTTGTAGATGGTGATCAATTTCTCGCCAATGATATTCCAGTCGTATTTTTGAGTGACAAGCTCGTGTCCTTTTTGTCCCATCGCGCTGACGCGGTTAGGGTCTTTCGAAAGTTCAATGATCTTGGCGGCAAAGCTTTCCGGGGTATCCGCTAAAGCGATGTTTAAACCATCTTGGCATTCAATGCCTTCTGCGCCGATGGTTGTTGAGACGATCGCTTTTCTCATGGACATGGCTTCCAGGATCTTAAGCCTCGTTCCCCCGCCGATACGCAGCGGAACGATGAATATCCTGGAACGCTCAACATATGGCCGAACATCATCAACCCTTCCCGTTACGATCACGCGGGGATCAGATTGGGAGAGTTTTTTTACGGATGCTGACGGCTTCTTGCCGACCACATACAATTTTATCTGAGGATCCTTTTGCCAAATCAGAGGCAGAATGGCGTCACAGAAATAGGTGATGGCATCATCATTGGGAAGCCAGTCCATGGAACCTGTAAAAACAATGGAGTTTTCCATTTCCTGGACATTGGTCTTATCCGTCCTAAAGAAACCAAGATCAACGCCGTTAGGGATGCTGTGGACAGGGACTGTCTTCTGACTAAGGTTATCTAAAATATCTTTATCATCATTGGAACAACAGGTGCATGCATAAAATTTGCGCAAAGCTTGCGTTTCAAAATCTTTCATTTTTGATGTCTGGTTCTGAAAGACCAGTTTTTTCATCAGGGATCGCTCAACCGGCACGCATCGTTCTAATATTTTATATTCAACATTATGTTCATCGAGAACACTGGGTATGTTGGAGCTGATGTAGTGCGCCATATGCAGATGGTCAATATGGATCGCGTCATAGTGATTATTCGTGGTCAGTTCTTTGAATTTTTGTTCCATTTCGGGTGAGGCATACTTTCTTATGGAATAAGGAATTCGACTCAATAAGACGCCTGTTATTTTCTGAAGAACGGTATCAGTACTCATGGGAACCATTTCAACAGTGATCCCTAGTTTCATTAATTCCTGGGCATTGGTTTTATCCTGATCTTCAAAAGTGAATGCCAGTAATGTTACGGAAGCTTTTTGGGACAGTTGCTTGAGGATATTGAGCGTCCTGATCTTCCCTCCCGTATCAGCCGGTAAAGGGATTCTTGGGGCAAGAAATAAGATATTCATCATTTAATTGATACACTCCTTATAGATGTTTTTGTATTTTTCAGCCATGAGGGCATCACTGTAGTGAGCACAGACCGTATCACAGGCATTTTGTCCTAATTGCTCTCTTTTGTTCTGGTCTTCAACCAGCTGCAGAATTGCCGCTGTCAGCGCATCAATGTCTCCTGGCTTTATTAATATTCCGTTCTTCTGATCCTGGATCACATTCGGGACAGCACCGACATTGGTCGCGATCACCGCAAGGCGCGAAGCCATGGCTTCCAGGATGGTCATGGGTAAGCCTTCAATATAGGAGGCATTGACCAAGATGTCGCAGCTGGCATAAACAGCAGGCATATCTTCTCGTATTCCTGTAAAACCAACATAAGGAGCCAGTTTTAATTCATTAACTAATTGTTCCAATTGCTGTCGCAGAGCGCCGTCTCCTACAATGATGAATTTGGCATTTGCAGTTTTCTTGACCGCTTGCGCGGCGGCTTTTAGAAAGATCTCATGTCCTTTTTCTTCTGCAAGGCGTCCAACGATCAAAATGCCTATATCATTGGGGGCTAAATTAAACTGGGCCCGTATCAAGGCATTTCTATCTGCCTGGAACTTCCCAATAGGAATACCATTATCAACCAGGGCAACGCGGTCTTTCTTAAAGTTATTGTTTTTTAATTTATCCAGATTCTCCTGAGTGACCACTATGACTTTCATGGCAAACTTTAATATTCTGGCATCCAAATTCTCATAAAGTTTTAGTTTTTGATCCGTATTGATCCATCCATGCTGAGTGGCGATCCATTTTGCGCCTGTCCCCTGTGCCGCGGAGAATCCTATCAGATCCGATTTATAATTATGCGTGTGCAGGACTTTAATGGCATTATGTTGGATGAACTTTTTAACGCTTTGAATGGTTTTTAAGTCCAGTTTGCCGTTGGATGGAAAGGTCACCGTATCAATCCCCTGCCGTGAGGCATGCTCAATGATCTCCAGATGCGGATTGTGGTCGTTATGGATGGCGCCTACGATCGCATGAACACCGTTCCGGATGCTTGCTAGATTCAAGATCACACGTTCCGCACCGAACAGTCCTCCGCTGCTGATCAGATGTAGGACTTTGATCTCATGAAAGACGGTTTCATACCTTTCTATCATGGTTGGCAAAGAGAACTCCTGCCGTACGCGAGCTTGGCCATTGCTTCCCATCAGAGTTCGTTTTCCCGGATCGTTGATGAGGATCTGAAGTGCGTTCTCTAACTGTTTGTAGTTTTCTTTTTCAACGAGTAATCCGTTAAAGCCGTCCTGGATCAATTCCGGATTGCCGCCAACTTTAGTAGCAATGACAGGCTTACCCGCAGACATATATTCCAGGACTGCATTGGACATCCCTTCGCTTAATGACGGCAGAACACAAATATCCGCGATGGCCAGCAAGTCGGCAACATCTTTACGTTGCCCTAAAAACAGTGTTTTTCCCAAAACACCGAAACGGCGGGCCATGCTTTGAAGTTCACCATTTAGGTCGTCTCTGCCAACTAAGAGTAATTTAAGATCTGGGTGCTGGTGACATAAAGACGCAAAAGCTTCCAGTAAGTACTTATGTCCTTTGACAGGCTTTAGATTAGCTACATGAACGATCACGATCTCATTGTCGTTGATCTCCAGTGATCTTCGGATAGTTGACAGGTCCTTGACTAACTGTTTGGTGAATTCCACCCCGTTATAAATGACCTCTATTCGTCCAGAAGGATACCCTTCCTTGTGGATGATCATGTCTTTAATCGATGATGAAACAACGATGATCTTATTGACCCAGCGGTTGATGAATTTATAGGCCAGAATGTGTAGGTTATTACGCCAAAAGCCCATGTCTCGTCTGTTGGAGATTATCGTCCTAACTCCTGCAAGATGACCCCAGAAAGTTCCCCAAACATCAGAACCAAAATGGTATGTGAGCAAAATGTCGATTTTGTATTTTTTAAGAAATAGAAAGAAACCAACACCTTTTATCATTCCATCAATGCTGTATATTCGTTCTAGTTTATATTCCAAAATTTTTCCACCAACACTAGTAATGAATGATCTTGGAGTTTCACCACATTCGTCAAGAGTAACAATAAAAACTTTATAAAATTCTTTATTCAAACCTTTTGTTAGTTCATAAATTTGTTTTTCAGCACCGCCTGTCAAATCAGATAAGCAGTCAGTTAATAGAACGATGTTTATAATGTGGTTATTGGTATTCGAAGTCATCATGATTCCTTAAGTCAATTAGCAGATTCTAAAGATTTAGGATAAATTTTTCTGAATATAAAGTGTCAATATCATCAGGTTTTAGTTCAAAGGATCTAAATAATTTAGGAAGTTTATTCTTAAGCATTAACGGTGATCCGGCAGAGATTGTATTATTAATTGGAATCAAAAGACCGAAAGTTTTAAGCTTCGAACAAATACTTGATGATATGGGGTTCAGGTTCATGTCAAAGAATGTCTTGTTACTTATGTATTGTAGCTCTAGAAAAGGTAGTTTGAACATGCGTTTATTCTTAAAGATTGTATAACAGTGGTTATTGTTGGAATCTTTAATGTTTATGTGAATCCCAGAAAAATTCTTATGATCATTAAATATTTTTAGTTCAGTTGACGTTAGTTCCAAATCTAATATGCTCTTGTCAATGTTAATGAAAAGAGTATTATTTCTTAGTTTATTTAGTAATGAGGGGATCTTTAGGATTGAAATCTTTTGATATTCCTGAAAATTCAATCTTTTTAGAACGGAATGAGCTCTTTCGTTTGCTGAGAATGCTGTAAAGGTAGTCGACTTGTCTACTAAAACTTTTGATAACAAAGAAAGAGTGTGGGTTCTATATTCTGGGCGAACAATCCAACTGCCTAAATTACAGAATCTATGGATTCTACCGCCGATTTTTCTTTCAGTATATATAGTGCTTATAAACCCGTGTACTATATTATTATCAACAATCGTGTAGCCAATACATGGCAATTGGTTCTCCCAATGTAGTTTAAAGATTTCATACCATTCATTGTCTGGCAAACGTGGGTCAAGTTCTTTGAGAATAGGAAGAATTTTATTGAAATCTGTAGTTGAAGCAGGTTTTATCTCTAACATATTAGTATTGAATAATCGCTGTGCCCCAACTCAGGCCTACGCCAAAACCAGAGATTAAGATCCTAGAATTCTCTTTAATTAATCCAAGTCTTTGTGCATCAGCTATTGCGATTGGTAAAGAAGCCGAAACAGTGTTCCCAATATTTGATATATTTGAAAAAACACTATCTTTATTAAGATCTAATGCCTTCGTTAAAGAATCAATGACCATTTTACTGGCTTGGTGAAATATAAATAGATCTATATCGTCAATTTTTAAAGAATTTCTTTCAAGAATATGTTTAATTTGAGATGGAACTTTTGAATTAACAAAAGCAAGAATAGCCATACCATCCATAGCAATATTCTCTAATGAATGAATATTACCGTTAGAGTTTATCGTTTCCAGAGATGTTGTTGATGACTTTGGTAGGCGGCAACCCCCTGCTCTAATAATAAATTTATCAAATCCCGACCCAGAAGTTGAGCAAACAATGTCCAGAATACCTTTTGAAGTTTTAGTTGTTCCGGTGATTAAGCTAACTGCGGCACCATCACCAAAAAGAACTCGTGCGGATCTGTCCTTAGGGTGGATATATTTTGAGTATGTGTCAGCGTTTATGAGCATTATATTATTTGCAAAATTTGATTGGATCAGACTGTTTGATAAAGCTAATCCGTGAATATATCCAGAACAAGCAGAGTTAAAATCGAAGGCGAAAACATTCTCCGAGAAATTGAATTCGTTGTGTATCTGAAAACAATTTGATGGCATTATGTAATCTTCACTTTGAGTGCAAAAGATCAAACAATCGATCGTTGAGATGATATTAGGTGAATTTTTCAATAAATTTTTTAAAGCACATCTTGCTAGATCAAGAGCTGTCTCATTGTTACTGGCAATGTGTCGTTGTTTTACACCAGAACGTTCAAAAACTTTATCCATCCCCCACTCAGGGTTTTCAATCTTCAATATTTCATTGGTTATAATCTTATTTGGGAGAAAGTATTCAATAGTTTTTATTACAGCGTTTTTCATAGAATTAAGCCTTATTAAGCAGACCTGTTATGTATAAAGAAAGTGTCTCAATGTTTTGTAGATATTTACTTTGATCTAAAAAGAATTCATTATTAATTAATGTTATTTTTTTGCCAAAAACCTTCTCAACATTTGCTTCAATATCAAGGATGAAATTAATCATGTTTAAAGAATCAATGTTTGCTCCTTCTCCAGTTAATTTTGTTTGAGGACTTTTGGGGATCTGTTCATTTAATGACAAATCTTTGTTAAGTGTATCACAAGCAGAATAAATACATTGAATCACCTGTTGATTACAATCCATATTTCACCGCCTTTGGTTATAAATTAGCTTAATATACCGGAACAATAACTTTCAAAAAAATCGTTTGTTATGTCATTACCAATACTAATGCGTTTTAGATGAAAAAGATCATTTTTGTGTGAATTGAGCCCAGAGGTTGTTGTTAATGCACATAACACATTTGCGTTTTTTAGTAAATTAATTGAGCGTTCATCGTAATCGTATGATTTGCCGTTAGGATAAGCAAAAACTATCTCTTGTGAGTGTTGTGCAATAGTATTGCAGGAATTTATAATCTCATAATTTAGTCTTTGATCATCTAATCTAGAAAGAATTTCATGTGTGCAGGTATGGGCCCCAAAATTAATTAGGCCGGATCTTTTCATGTCATCTACCTGAGTCCATGAGAGTAAATGAAAATCCTGAGCGTATTCAAATTCAGCTCCTTTATTGGCCAATTCGTTCTTTAAATACTCCAGGATTTCGTTCTTTTTATTAAAATCCTGCTTTTTGATCCAGCTTGAAATTTTATTAAATGATTGGTTTTTATCATCTTTTAATAAAGACATAACTCCCAAGTTGAATTTACTAAGGTTAATGGCAGATTTTTTTGTATTTGCAAAATGCATCCATAATTCATCGATCCATATATTTTTATTTGTACCAATTAAATCTGTTGTAAGAAAAATCGTAGCTGGCATCTTGAATTCAAATAATATTGGAAAAGCTATTTTGTAGTTGTTCTCAAAGCCATCATCAAAGGTTATTACTGCAACATTATTTGGTATTGGCTTGTTATCTTTTATGAGAGAGAGCAATTTAATTAGTGGTAGAACTGTGTAGTGCTTGTTTAGGTATTCGATTTGCCATAAAAATTTGTTTTTAGGTAATTGCCACCAGCATGGGAATGAATAATTACTTTCTGTTATCCCATGGTACATGAGGATAATTATTTTATTCTTATTTTTGAATCTGAAAAGATTTTGTATTTTTAAGAATATAAGAATTCTTAATATTGATTTTTTGAATAAAGATTTCATGTGGTTAATTTGTTACTATTCTGGGTCGTAATAACGTTTTTTCTTTTTAATATTATTGGTTAAGGGTTTTCCCAAAGATAAACTCTTTTTTGCGAGGTTCTTAATAAAAATTTCTTTGTTATTTTGTGAATTTAAACGTGCCGTGAGAGCTGCAAATATCCACAGATATGCATTTGGTTCCAGATATGACCATCTGTCACCAAAAAAGTTGTTTATCAGTACAACAAAAATGGTTATAAAGAACCCTAAGCCCAATCCTTTTGCCAGATCATCATCCCCTTTTTGATATAAAACAAAGCCTTCTTTCATAAACGAGAATATTAAGAATAAGAAAATAATAAATCCTACTAATCCTTGTTCAGATAGGATCTTGATATAGATGTTGTGTGTATCCTTTAGATCCAGCCCTTGATAGCGGAAAACCCCATAACCTATACCCAGCACAGGGCTTGATTTGAAAAGATCCAAAGCTTGTTCCCAGATATCAATCCTTCTCTGTGATGACTGGTCTAATTCTCCTGTTTCAGTTTGTGTGCCTTTTATTCTTTCAATCACTTTTTCTGGGAGAACCATTTGCCAAAACAACAAAAGCAAGATCAGGGGGACGAACAATTTCTTGTCTTTGAAAAAGAATAAAATGCTTAGGCCTGCAATTAAGCCCATGTAGGCAGCCCTTGAGTAGGTAAAAGCAATGCAATAAAGAGAAGCCAAGATTATTCCAAGAAGGATCAATTTCCACAGGCTTTTTCTTAATACATAAAACAAGCTGATCAAAATGACAACGCTGGTGTTAAAGAATGCGGCAACTTCATTGGGCCCAAGGAACTGAAATGTTCCTGAGATCTTTTCTCTGGACACCAGCGACGAAAATGATGATATCTGGGTTGCCGTGTAGTAACTGGCAATGAAGATCGATACACACATTATAACTAGAATTTGTTTAGCTTCTTTTGTGTTACGGACGTTATTCAGGTAAACGAAGAAGATCAAAGGTAATAGAGTAAAGTTTTTCCAATCCTGCACCCGGGAATTATGGATATTGAAATGCAATCCGCCATAAAGATAAATGTCGCCCCAAAGGAGAGATATTGTCATGTATATGATCAGAATAGTGGCTGCTGTATTGATGGATGATCTTTCGATGAATTTTCTTTTCTCAGCGCCAGCATTGACGATCCAGCCAATTAATAAACCAAATAATAGGATATCTATTAATTGATCACCCATTGGAAAGGACTGGATCTTATCAATAAAGTTTCGCAGGGGCAGTAGCAGCGTGAGTAAAAATAAGGCATAGCGGACTTTCCCGCACATGGCAATTAATGAGCAGCTAACACCTAAAAGGTAAAGAGTTAAAGGTAGAAAGCTTTTAAGAAATATTCCAATTCCCATTATGTTCTCTCAATGATCTTAGCAGGATTACCAACAACTGTTGCATTGTCTGGCACTGTTTTTACAACGACAGCATTTGCGCCGATCTTTACGTTATGCCCGATCCTTATATTACCTAAAACTTTAGCTCCTACACCGATATAAACATTATCTCCGATCATGGGGCAGCCTAAATGCCCTCCCCCTTTACTGCCGATCAGGATGCCCGGTCCAATACTTAAATTCTTCCCAATGATCGATTCGTGATTGATCCGTATTAAACCCGCGTGTCCTATGTAAAGCCCTGGGCCTATCTCGGTTCCAGCTGGGATAGCAACGCCTAAAAAAAGCTCAGAGAATTTATAAATAAAGAATGCAGCCAGACGCAGCACTATCTTTATGACAGGGATATCAATAACAAAAAGCATTCTAGATATACGGTATAAGATCGTTGCCCAGATTCCAGCCTCAAAGATTAAATAGAAAAGTTCTTTTATTGATTGGATCTTCCACCGCTTTAAGTCTTCTAATAGAAATTTAATTTGTGCGATCATAGATTACTTCCTAAAGGAGCTTTTAACAAGGTTAATCCATGTCCATAGACTGAAAATATTATAATTCAATGATCTTTTGTAATTAGACCTTGCTTCTGTGGGGTTTTTCTTTAATAGAAAATAGTCCCCCAGATCGTGGTAGATCTTCGCCAGAGCCTTATTCCGAAGAGTTTTATCTTCAGCATTTGAAGGGCAATATTTATCAATGACATATAAACGTGCTTTGGTCATTTTTTCGACATTCTGGCTCATGCTTGTGTCACTGACGCGGTAATAGGATAAGACTTGATCAAGGTATAAGAATTTATATTCTTTGGAGATGCGAAGCCAGAGGTCGCGGTCTTCACACCCCAGCCGTGTGAGTT
This sequence comes from uncultured Planctomycetales bacterium, assembly GCA_964520655.1. Lineage (GTDB taxonomy): Bacteria > Omnitrophota > Gorgyraeia > Zapsychrales > Fredricksoniimonadaceae > JACQQW01. The sequence goes on along the minus strand of CAZFNI010000005.1, from coordinate 138,053 downwards.
CTGGGTCGAACACGCCGGCTGTTTTACAGCATTCTTTTCTAAACAAAACAGTGGGACAGGAAATATGGGCTTTTCTCAAATAAATATTTTCAAAAATATGACCGTTAAGATATTGTGTTTCTCTTGTTGGAGTATCGATGATCTCATCTGTTGGCGAGATCCTGGTTATATTCCCGTGAACCAGACCAACATCAGGGTTGGCTTGCATTGCTTTTACCCCATCAGCAAGGCGGTGCGGAAGCCAGCAATCATCAGCATCCAAAAGCGCTATATATTCACCAGATGCGGCATCTAGTCCAGTATTCCGTGCAACTGCCAATCCTTTATTTTCTTGATATATGTATTTGATCTTTCCAGGGTTGTTATTCACAAATTGCTGGACAATATCTGCTGTATTATCCGTGGAGCCATCATTGATGATGATTATTTCAAAATCTAGAAACGATTGGCTAAAAACACTATCAATAGCCTTAGAAAGGTCATGTGCACAGTTATATGTTGGAATTAAAATTGAGACTTTAGTCATATTTCACAATCATGAAGAGGTTTAAGGTTGAATACAAAGTTTACTTATATTTCTTTCTTGTAGCTATCTGTGAAAATAATACATAATTGTATACAAAACTCTAATCTAGAATATTAAAACCAAGAGTGAGCTTAACAGCACTTTTAATCCCATTTAAATTGGGAACATTTTTAATGATTTCTATAGAATGAGCTGCTCTTGTAACAAAGCTTTTTTCTTTAACTTGGTTCTGAGAAATATAAACTTGCAGTAACCATATTCTATGATAAAGCGCGCATTTTTCTTTATATGAAATGCGATTATTTAAAAAGAATTTTTTTAGTTTTTGAATCCTTATTTTAAAACTTTTTTGGATCTTATCACCATATCCAAGGTCGCCGTCATTTTCTGTGTGCCGTCTAATTTTTAAACCGATGTTTTCAATGTATATAAAGGGAGTGTAGTACGCTGATAAAGTCATAAATTGTGAGTCTTGGGTATAGGTGATTTCATGATCAAAGGATAGATTGAATTTAGTAAACAGTGTTTTTCTAATTAAGGAGGCGGGACAACGAAAAGGAAAGCCGTATTTTAAGATTGTACACAAAAGGTTCTTATCAGAGACCCAGACGCCTAAGCTTTTTTTCATGAATGCTCTTTCAAGACAAATATTGACAGATCTTGCGAAGTCTTGATTTTTCTTTTGCGTGTCTTTTGCAGGACCAAATACTTCAATCGCTGAGAATGCTATGTAAGCTTCTGGAGAATCAATTAATGCTGAATGTAGTTTTAGCAAATGTGATGGCGTCCATAAATCATCAGAATCAAGCAAAGCGATAAATTCACCTTTTGCAATATTAATGCCACAGTTCGTTGCGCCACTCACCCCTTTTGTTAAGTTATTCTTTATTAGAATAATGTTTAACTTGCTATATCTTTTATATTTTTCGACTACTTGGTATGAATTATCAGTGCTGTGATCATCAACAATGATTACTTCAGATGGCTGATGGACTTGATTAGCGATTGAATCTAATGACTCTGAAATTAAATCTGCACGATTATAAAGTGGAATAACTGCACTTATACAACTTGTAGTATTTGAATTCAACATAGTATGCTTCTAGGTTTTCTTTGTTATTCTTAAGGAGTCTTTATAATGACTCCTGTATTTTTTTATCATGCCTATTCTTAAAAATAATTCTAGATATAACTGTATTAGTTTGCGTTTATTAAAGATTGCAATGATCATTTTAAATAGAATTTTTAGGATAGCCCAATATAGATATCGCGGAACGCCAAAGTATTTAATTAATCCAGGGGCATTGATCTCCTTTAAGGCATAATATTGACCCATACCGATGCTCCAGTTAGCTATATAGGTCAAGGTTATTCTGGATCTTTCCACTGGATGTGCCACTAGAACATCCGGGACATAATAGATCGTTTTTCCATTATTGAAGATCTTTCGGAAAATAGCTGTATCTTCTCCCATGGTACCTGCACCAGGCCCGAATTCGACATTAAAGTCTCCCAAAGATTCAAAGACGTTCTTTTTGATAACCATATTGGCGCCAATAAAAGGCAGTAGCTTCCCATCATATTTTTGTATTGAATCCCCATTGTCGTAGTTCACAATAGGGCCGTTTAGAATATTTTTATAATCTTTTATCCATTGGGGTGTATTAGCAGGATAAACAGGAACAACCTTCCCTCCGACCGCGTCAAATTCATTCTCCCTGGCAAAACGCGCGATATTATTGAGCCAATTTATATCAATGACCACATCATCATCTGTAAACGCTAATATTTCGCCTCTAGCTGAGGCTATTGCCGTATTGAGTGCATTGGATTTGCCCTGTCTTGGTTCAAAAATATACCGGACATTAGTTTTATGCTGCTGGATCAATTCATTCACATAGGACTTCGTGCTGTCTGTTGAATTATTATCGATCAAAAGAAGTTCAAACTCGTAGCTATTGTCAAACTGCTGTAAGAAGAATGAATCGACCATTTTCTTTAAAGAATCGCAGCGATTGTATGTGGCTATAAGGACGCTAATTAACATGGGAATTCCTGTGTTCGATGTACTGGCCATAGGTGTCGAAATATATGATCCAGCTTGTAATGAACCGTTTCTGATTATAAATGCTGAACAGAAGGAGGATGAATCGTTTAACTAATTCTTTAAAGAGGTATCTTGGAACGCCAGACCAAAAGATTGTGCCATCAGGTACTGTTGGGACGTCATAGATTCGCGCTTTATATTTTCCAAAACCAATATACCATTTCGCAATGTAATCCAAATTCATGCGCTCCTTAACAACAGGATGCTTTAACTGGATATTAGGGTTATAGATGATCTTTTTATCTGCATTTAACATTTTTTTGTAAAGTTCTGTGTCTTCGCCCATTGTCCCGGAGCCAGCACCAATACCTGTATTAAAAAAACCCATTTCATCAAAGACGGCTCTTTTAACGATCATATTAGCCCCAACAAAAGGGACCATTTTGCCTTTATAATTTACTATAAGATCGCCATGGTCATGAGATAGGATCGGGCCACTGAGAAGATCTTTGTATTTCAATATCCATCTGGGGGTATTTGCTGGGTATTCCGGGATCACTTTTCCGCCGATCGCATCAAAAGTATTCTTTGCAGCAAAATCAGCAATATTAAAAAGCCAATCCTCATTTAAAATAACGTCATCATCAGTAAATGCAAGAATATCCCCAGAAGCATTCTTTATTCCAAGGTTTCTGGCATTAGAGATACCTTGTTTTGGCTCAAAGAGGTATTTTACTTTGATTTTTGAATTCTTTGAGAAATCATTGATCACTTCTTTGGTATTGTCTGTCGAATTATTATCAACAAGAATGATCTCATAATTAAACATCGGGTCTTGTTTAAGGGCCAGGAATGAATTAAGAAAGTTCGTCAAATATTTGCTTCGATTATAAGTTGGTATAATAACACTAATGAACATGTTTTTATGTCCTTTATCTTTTAGCCTTAAATTCAGTAATGGCTTTCGTGTAAGCATTCATTGTTGATTCGACCATAGTATCTAAACTAAAACGCCCCTTTACATATTTCAGGGCATTGGTTGATAATCTTTCTCGGAGTTCGCTGGAATTAAAGATCCTAATGACGGCATTTGCTAAGGCATCGGTATCCCCTACTGGGACCATTAAACCAGTTTCATTATCAATAATATTCTCAATAAACCCTCCTTGTTTTGTAACAATTACTGGACATCCGCATGTCATCGCTTCAAGTGCAACCGTCCCGCCAGACTCGTATAATGAAGGGCATACACAAACTGACATTTTATTGTAATATTCTGTTAAGTCTTTAAGCGTCAAAGATCCAAGGTATATAATCTTCGTAGATCTGAATTTTTCTATAAAGTATTTAGAGAAAGTTATTTTCATATCAGTTACTTTTAGATCATGGCCGGCAAAATATACCTCCAGATCAGGGTATTCTTTAAGTATTACAGGCAAAGCATTCTCTAGAACTTTTATTCCTTTTGCTTCAGAGAGCCGTCCTACAAATATCATGCTGTTCTTAATCCGAGTCGTAAAGTTTGTTTTAAAGAGACTAAAGTCAATGCCTATGGGGATGGTTATGATCTTTTTGGTCTTTAGATCCCATTTTTTTCTAACGAGTCCCGCATAAAAATCTGAAACAGATGTTATCAAGTCAGCATTCTTTGCCTGTGATCTAAGAATAGCCCATGTAATAATATTCTTGATCCAGGAATTGATTGGGGATCTATCAAAACCATATTGAATTCCGGGATAACCATGCAAGCGAATTACTAATGGTATGTCGTTTTTAAATGTGTAGAAAAATAAGTACGGCAGATAATCAGGGCACTCAATAATGTCGATCTGATGTTCTTTGATGAATTCAGGCAAGAATTTAGCAAGATTATGGCTGTGGATCAGGACTTCAAGAGGAAGAAATTTCTCTAAATGCCATGCGCCTTTAAATGTTTGTTTTCGCATCTTGAATTCATGACAAAAGATCCTATTCTTAAATCCAGTAAAGTCTTTCTCATTAAAACCTTCAGGTGCAACAATGTGCACATTATGACCCTGCGCAGCTAATAAAAGAGCATTATTGGAAATATAGCTTTTGGTTCCTCCTGTGTACGAAAATGAGTGGCTTATGTAACAAACATTCATAGAGTTGGCCCTGTAATCTTTAGAGATATAAACATATTACCCGTGTCATGATCTTTGGTATTTGTGATAACAGGGGTTTGCTTTTGAAGCGCGCAAGCAAGGCATAAAGAATCTTTCTTCGAATAAGCCGCATTGTTTGTGATGCTTTAGACAATGAAGATATCTTTTTAAAAAAGTTGGTATTATCGTAAATGGATCCACTTCCGTAATAGGGGTTATCAAAAATGATCTCCCGGATAATGCTATATTCCCTGTTAGTGATAGGCGTTTCAGTGGTACTTGATAGTTGTTCCAGATCGCTTGTGATCTCTGGGATCAGAAGACGTATTGACATGACACGAATTCTTTGGAGTAAAGCTTCCCGCGTATTCTCTTTAGTCAAATTTTCATCAATTAAGTATTTTGATAACGGAACAGTCTTATGCAGACCTCGGAATATCAGCTGGTCATAATGGAGCCATTCCGCATTTGTTTCGGCTGCACTAAGTTCATCTTTCCCTATCCTGCGAATACCAGGATATTGTCTGTAGTAGTACAGCCCCCCTTTTTTTACCCGGGCACTTTTGAGATTAAGTGCCAGCTTGATAACCACATCATAATCCTGTGACCTGAGTAATTGAGGATCGAAAGGCCCGATCGACCTGTAAGCGTTCGTCCTTGCGAAAACTGTTGCCCCTGTAAGAAAATTATTCTTCAAAAGTTCTATAATGAAAGATGATCCATTCATTTCCGGGATCCGTGTTTCTCCCAGGATTTTCCATGTTTTTGAGTCTCCCTTTTCTGCCTTGCAGCATGTGCCGTAACTAAACCCTAACTTGGGATCTTTTTCCAATGGCTCTACTAGGCGTTCTAAAGCATCTGGGAAAGCGGCATCGTCATCGTCAAATATCCAAAGATAATCTCCTTTTACGCGGTCTATGCCAAAGTTAACGGCATTTGATTTGCCCAAAACATCGTATTCCAGATAATCAATTTTGCCCTTATAGTGCTCACACAGTTTTCTTGTGTCAGGGTCAGAACCGTTATTGACTAAAATGATCTGCAATGGTGGAATGGTTTGGGCAAGAATACTATCAATAGTTTCTGTTAGGTATTGAGGACGTTTGTACGTCGGGATTAAAACAGTGATCTTTGGAAGATTGGTGGGCATAGGATCGGCTTACATTACCCATGACGTCTGTGGTAGAAAAACACTGTTTGACATGCCCATCCCTTGCAAGGATTTCATTCGAAATACTTTGTTGCTGTGTATGGCATAGGGATGCATCATTTCTCGGTCCCAGAAAGAAACTTTTGTCAGATAGATGCCAGGTGAGAGGGTGAATTTAGGAAAGTTAATTGTTATTATAGCGTGTCCATTTACGCTTCCAAATTCCAGGTTGAAGTCTTTGGAATTCAATGTGCAGCACAAAACACCATCTGAACGAACAATTTCAAGGATGACAATAGGGCTTTGGATCGCCTGTTTTGCCGTATAGTCTATCTGAACTGAAAGATCTTCATTTTGAGAGAAATCTTCTTTGTCTATACCATCTTGACCCAAAATATTGATCTTATTAATATCAAGAATGCTGTCTTGTTTGACTTTAACTTTGCCCTCGCTGACAGAGATCTTGCGTTTAAATTCTTCCTCGTTCCTTTTAAAGATAATGTTTTGATAGAAAGGAATAACATCATCAGTCGGGCCATCTTTGACCAATTCCCCATGATTTAGCAGGATCACACGTTTACATAGACTTTGGATCAGAGATATCTGATGAGAAACCAGAAGAATTGTGGAGCCAGAACTTAACAGTTCCCTCATTTTTTGAGCGCATTTGGCCTGAAATGAGACGTCGCCTACAGATAAAACCTCATCGACGATCAAGATCTCAGGGTCCATGTGCGCGGCAACTGAGAAACCAAGCCGGGAATACATTCCTGAGGAATATCTTTTAACAGGTGTATCAATAAATTCTTCAACGCCGGAGAATGCAACGATCTCATCGAATTTATTATCGATCTCCTTGCGCTTCATCCCTAAGATCGTTCCGTTTAAATATACATTTTCTCTGCCTGTTAATTCAGGATGAAAACCAGCGGTCACTTCGATCAACGCGGAAAGACGGCCGTTAATGGTCATTTTGCCTTTGGTTGGGCTCATGATCCCGGAGAGTAATTTCAGAACAGTACTTTTACCTGCCCCGTTGGGCCCCATGACACCAACGACCCCGCCTTTGGGAATCGTGAAATTGACGTCTTTGACCGCCCAGAATTCCTGTTCTTTAAGATTTACAATGGGTGTTTTTGTAGAGATCTTTTTGATAAAACCAGGAACGGCATCTCTGAGAGAGCCGAATTTCTCTCCCTTTTTGAACTTTTTCCATACTCCATCGAAAACAACAGCATTAGACATGTTTATATGTTCTCCGCAAAAAGCTGTTCTTGTTTATGAAAGATCCACATGCCGATACAAAACATGATCAATGAGCAGCCTCCTGCATAGGCTAGCCAGAACATATCAGGCGACTCTTTCAGAACAACAGCATGATTTAAAGATTCCAGGATGCTGCCAACTGGATTTAAGAGCATGAATTTCCTTAAACGGCCTAGGGAATCCGCGTCATAGAACACTGGCGTAAAAAAGATCCCGAACATTAAGATGACTTCAACGATATATTTTACGTCGCGAAAGAAAAGATTGGCGGATGCCAGCATTAATCCTAATCCAACTGTATAGAGAATCAGGAAAAGCAAAATGAGAGGAATCCACAGTAAATGTATACTCATACCTAATCCTACAATGGTAAGTAGTACTGTTAGAACCCCAGCAGCGATCAATAGATCAAAAAAACAGGCAGATATGGCCGCTAATGGCAGGACTGCCCTTGGGAAATAGATCTTGGTGATCAAAGAGCTGTTGCCCACCAGACTTTGTACGGCAAAGCGTATGGAACTGATGAAGAATGTCCAGGGTAAGACCTTAACAGAGATGGAGGCGATACTATTAAGGTCAACCTTATGACCAGAAACAGTGGCCATAGCCTGCTTGATCAGGATACCCGCAACAACAGCAACGATGGGCATGAAGATCGCCCATAAAAATCCCATCGCTGCTTGTTTATATCGGACGCGAATGTCCCGCAAAGTGAGCATGTAGCAAAGATCGCGATAATGCAGTAATTTCTTAAGTGAGTCGATCATACTTACTTATTCCATTTTTGTTTGAAGTACGCAACCGTATGGGTCAAGCCTTCTTCAAAATTGACCAATGGTTTATAGTTGATCTTTTGTTTGATCTTGGCGATCTCAGCGCTTGTTCTAAACACATCGCCCGGACGCACAGGCAGTAACTTCGGCTGGATGTTCTTTCCGATCACTTTGTTCAAAGTGGCAACGAGGTTGAGAACGGTGTTCTCTTCGCCGTTAGCCACGTTAAAGACCTCATGCTTGATGCCGGGTGTTACAGCGGAGAGGTAATTAGCAGAGATAACGTTTCTGATATAGGTGAAGTCGCGTGACTGTAAGCCCGTACCAAAGATCGGTGGCTGCTGGTCATTTAAGATGCAATGGATGAATTTAGGGACAACAACAGCATATTCATCATCGAGAGCTTGTTTGGGGCCGAACACATTGAAGTAGCGCAAACACACGGTTTCAACACCAAAGAACTCCGAGAAAATACGGCAATAGTATTCTCCTGTCAGTTTGCTTAAAGCGTATGGCGAGATCAATAACGGTATATGATCTTCCCTCTGCGGGAAGATCTGAGTGTCACCGTAAATGGAGCTTGAAGAAGCGAACACAAAGCGTTTGACCTTGTTCTTGGCACAGGCCTGGAGCATGATCAAGACGCCGTCAATGTTCACTCTGTTATAGCTTAACGGATCTTCCAGTGATTTTGGAACTGAACGCAGGGCCGCTTGATGCAGGACATAATCGATGCCCAGTGTCGCTTTTTCTGCGTCAGCTTTGTTGGTGATATCGCCGCGGATCAATTCGAATTTGTCTGAGCCCATCCCTTTAGCAAAATCAAGGTTCTCCTCTTTTCCTGAAAAGAAATTATCTAATACACGGACAAAGTGTCCTTCTTTGATCAGGTGTTCTGCGATGCTTGAACCGATAAAGCCCGCACCGCCAGTGATTAAGAATCTACTCATGTTGTTTCTCCTTGGTTTATAAGTAACGGTAAATGTATTCCGGGACGAAATATTCAATCCCCGTCAGCACGTGGCCGATGATCTTGACATGGGCCTGGGTTAACAATTCTGAGGATCGCTGGATCATCCCCCGCTGGGTACGGCCAGCCTGGATGACAAGCAGCATCCCTTCCACAAAGTTCCCGACAATGACCGCGTCTGTGACAGGGATGACCGGCGGGGTGTCGATTAAGACAAAATCATATTGAGCGCGCAGATCCGCGATCAGTTTTTGCATGCGTTCCGATCCAAGCAATTCCGCGGGATTATCTGGAACAGCACCAGCAGAGATAAAACTTAAATTAGCCATATCCAGGTTGAAAACGATATCATTGATCTCTGCTTCCCCTTTAAGGAATTCGCTTAAACCTTTGTTTGGCGGTACGCCAAGGTATTTGATCATTTGGCCTTTACGCATATCCGCGTCGATCAAAACGATCTTGGGCTTTTTGACAGCCTGGGACAAAGTGATCGCTAAATTTAACGTGGTGATCGTTTTGCCTTCTGTTGCGATAGAACTTGTGACCCCGATCGTTTTGGGCGGTTTGCCTTTGTTGAGTGAGAGGATATTGGTGCATAGGATCTTGTATTGTTCAGAGATAACCGCCTTGGGATCGAAATAGCTCACCAGACGCGCGTCAACATTGGACTCTTTGAGTTTGCGAACGACGATCGTTTCCAGCTCTTTGTATTTGACGATCTTGTCAATATGTTTGAGCCGTTCTTCTGTTGCTTTCTGGAGGGCGCGTGTGATTTTACCCATAGGTATCCTTTATTGGTTGATCATCAAATGCTGTGCTTTAAGTTTATTGCTTAAATAGGAAATTTCTTTCCCGAGTTTCTGTTGATTGGTTTTCAGTTCAATCAATGATGTTTGCATATGAGAAAAGCTGATGGATGTTTTTTCAAGTTTACTGTTAAGTTTATTGACCACCAGGTTCAATGAGTTGGCCAGGTCGGTGTTCTTTTTGACGATCTTGTCGTTTAGATCTTCGTATTTGTTGTTTAGAGCTTTGAATTTACCAACTTCCAGGCGTAAGGCAGCGATCTCTGATTTCTGGTCCTGGATCAGTGTTTTGATCTGGGCGATCTGGCTGTTGGTCATACTAACGCCCTGGTTGACGCTGGAGATCCTGTTGGCCAGAAAAACGGTTAAGGCAATAGCAACGATCGATCCGGCAACGACCATCAGCATGAGTTTATTAGGGCCCTGGACCTGTTGTTGAGCAGGATGATCTAATGCGCTTTCTCTCGCTCCTTTGACCATGGCTTCATGCGGGATGTTGCGGTTATACGTATCTGTTTCGATGCCGCTGGCTTCGTCTTTATGCTTGGTGATAGCTTTCATGATCTTGCTCATCGTCACTCCTTGTGCATTGCTTTCTCTTCCATGACAAATTGTCTCATGGGAGATTCGACAATGACTTCGTTTAAGATGCGTTCATCGATCATCGGTGCTTCATCCACATATCCGGTCAATAAAGCAAAATCACAGATCTGATTCGTTAAACGGGGAACGCCTTTGGAGAACTTATAAACCAACTCCAGTGCTCCCTCTGTAAAATATTGACGGTCGCTGCCGCTGGCTACTTTTAAACGGTGTAAAATATATTCTTTTGTTTCTTCAAAACTTAACGGCGACAGATGGAAAAAAACAGCGACGCGCTGGCGCAGCTGTTCTAACTTGGATAAACCTAGTTTGTGTTTTAATTCCGGCTGCCCCATTAAAATGATCTGGATCAATTTTTCTGTTTCTGTTTCCAGATTTGAGAGCATGCGTACTTCTTCTAAAACAGCTGGCTTAAGATTTTGGGCCTCGTCAATGATCAAGACTACGTTATTATTTTTTTGCATTTGCTCGATCAAATAGGTGTTCAGCGCGGACAATAGCTTTGATTTTGTCCAGTTATGTTCAAATTCGATCTCCAGATCCTCCAGGATGATCATTAACAAGTCTTTGCTGTTGACATGTGTATTGGTGACCAGCGCGACTTCGGTATGCTTATTGATCCGGTTTAGCAGCGTCCGGCATACGGTGGTTTTTCCCGAACCGATCTCCCCTGTGATGACCACGAACCCCTTGCGGTTCTCGATCGCATACAGCAAGCTGTCCAGCGCTTCCTGGTGCTTGTGGCTGGCAAAGAAGAACTTTGAGTTCGGTGTCAGGTTAAATGGCGGTTCTTTAAAACCGTAAAATTCAAAATACATATTTTCCTTATGACTTGAATATCGCCTTGATCATGATCGTAAATGAAACAAACAAGACTCCGGAAATACCCATGACAAAGAGTATCCATTTATTATGTTCATTCACAGCTGTCAGGGATTCTTGCGTATTGATCTTTGAGATGGCCCCGAGTAAAGGCGTGTCCAGGAACTGGCTTGCTTCCTGAACGTCTAAGAAAGATTCATCCATGAACTCAGACAAGAACGTCAGACCGGCACCGACGGCTATCCCCAGGAACAGGCCCATGAAGATGACGAGCGCAACATTAGGCTTGATCGGTTGAAAAGGCACGCGCGGCGGGTCGAGCACAGTGTATTTCGTCCCCTCTTTAGAGGATTGAAGACGCTGTGTGATCTTGGCTGTTTCCAGGCGCTGAAGCAAGGCATTGTAGATGTTCTCATTGACGTTCGCGTCACGGGCCATGACCGTGTCTAATTTGTCAATGAGCAGTACTTTATAGATGTCTTTGTTATCTTCCGGATTACTTGTGGTCCCGGCAACCGCATTATCGGTTGTTAAGGTGTCGAGAGACTTCTTGATCTGTTCAATCATGGGATTCGCGGACTCCGCGGAGAGGCGTTCACTCTCGGTATATTCCAGATTATCTTTTTTCAGTTCATCCATTTTCTTGGATATCAGGGAACGGTATTGCTTGACCAGCGGGTGCTCCTCTGTGGAATCAATCAAGAGAGCGTTCAGCTTTTCTTTAAGGTCTGCGATCTCGGTAGACTTGATCTTCCCACGATAGACGCGCAGCTGCTCCTCAATGAATTTGATCGCGTCAGAGGTTTCTTTGTTCTGGACGCTGACGTTGCGTTCAATGAAGATGTCGGTCACATTTTGAACGACCTGCTGGGCGCGCTGAGCGTTCTCATTGACATACGACAACACAATGATGTCCTGCCCGCGCATTTTGATATCAATGTCCCGGCGCAGGCCTAAGATCAATCGTTCAAAATCCAATGTTGACTTAACGTTCTGGTCGAGATTCAAACGTTTAACCAATTTGACTAAGCTGTCCCATCCTAATATCGTTTCCCGGATGCTTTGGGCGCGCTGCATCATCGTTGAGGACACGGCCAGGTTATTGAACAAGGGATTATCAGACTTCCCTTCCTGCACCATGATCGTTGTTGAGGACGCATATTGCCTGGGCAGGACAACGCTTAGGCAGATCCCCAGGATAAGCCCCGCGAACGACGGGATGATCACCATCCACTTGCGGCGGAAGAATATTTTAAGATAGCCTTGGATCGATTGGTTGATATTGTTCATAGGATATCCTTAGAATCCTTTCAGAGCTGAGCCAGTTCCGACAGCTGAAGAAACGGGTTGAGTGACCGGATTGATAAAGCGCGCGACCTTGGCCCACAGTGTGGCTGGCAGATATAAAGTATCGCCGGGCTTCATGACATAGTTCTCTCTTAAGTCTCCTTTGAACAATAATGAATGGACATTCACCTTTTTGAGGACAACTTTCCCGTCGTCCGCTGGTGTGAATAATGTGGCCACATCGGTCGCGGCGGTCAACTGAGGCAAACCGGCCGATAATAATGCGTCACGTACTGTAATGGTGTCGCCGCGCATATAGATCTTGCCGGGCGCTCCAACCTCACCCACGACATAAACGATCTTGCTGTTGTATTCAAGGATCTGAACCGTTACTTCCGGACTGATGATGAATTTTTCCAGGATCTTAACGATGACAGGCTGGGCTTCTTCTTTGGTTAGACCTTCTAATTTCAGGTCACCGACAAACTGGTATTGGATCTTGCCTTCATTGTTGAGAATGAATTTGCCGCTGACCTCAGGATGGCGCTGGACCGTGATCTCAATGACGTCCGTTTTTCCGAGGGTGTATTTGCTTTTATTTTCAACAGCAAAGGCTTCAGCAGCCTTCAATCCTTTGGCTTCCGACTCCGTGATAAAGGGCGCTTTTTCTTCTTTTTTGGGTTCTTCTTTTGGTTTTTTATTAATTAAAGCGAAATTTTGGGCAAAAAGGATATTGGGCATTGAAACCAAAAGACTTAGGAACGTTAGTGTTAAAATTTGACGGTTGTTTTTCATATATGCCTCTCCTGTGGCCAACTTTTTCAGTTTCGTAAGTATGCCATTTTTTAGGGGGTTTTGCAAGTTTTTTAGGATTTTGCTAAATGACAATGTTACAGGGATTTAGAAGAAGATTTGTGGTAGAAAAGGCGGCAAAACAGGCTTTGGGTTTAAAATTCTTTAAATAATTTTATATATCTGCTGTTTTTGATCTCATCCTGCCAGATCTTAAGGATCGCGGGGTAATGCTCCACCCTTTGGTCGCCCCAATGCTGGCCTTGATACATAGGTAAAGCGTCCCAGTTGGAGTCAATATAACAAAAGGCCTGGATATCGTTTTGGTGGATAAAGCGAAAGACATGGCTGAACCAGTCTTTTTTACCAGGGATGGTATACATGCCCATGGGTGATGATTCAGCGATCATAAAGGGTTTGTGGTGTTTTTTGGCTAATTTTAAGAATTTTTGCGCATAGGGGATATTTCCTGTAGAAAAGATCGAGCAGGCAAACCAGTCAACATAGCTGTCGCCTGGATACCATTCATTCCATGCGTGCAGCATTTTCGCCGCGGTATAGGAATGCCAGACATAGGCGGTGTTCGTCACGCCTTTTTTCCGCAGAAAGTCAACAATGTATCGATATGCTTTTTTATAGCTTCTGGGATCATAGTTATTCTCGAAAGGATTATCGAATTCGTAGCCAATGCGCAGGAAGACGGGCCTTTTGGATTTGATCAGCCAATAGGCCAGGATCTTCAAATTCTCGTCGTAGCGGCCTTTCACAACGTCATCTAACGCTTTGACCATGTAGAGACCCAACTGGATCGCTGAGTCTGGATATTGTTTGAGCAATCCATCACCGTATTGAGGGCCGGCACCAATGTTAATGGCGCTGAGCACTCCCTCCATCCGCTGTACTGATGTGTAGTACATGACCCCGCCCGGCTGTACTTGTCCGGTTTTTTGGACATATTCATTGATGGTATTCAAGTCCTGGCCGACGAAAAAAAATGTTTTTCCTTCCTGTGGGACATAAAGTGATCTGTGTTTTGGGATAAAACCGCTGGCAAAAACCTGTGGTGTTGAGGAAAAGAAAATGAATAGAAACAGGAAGAAGACAGCAAAATTCACTGCGGTTTTTTGTTTATTGAATATGTTGAAACTGCCAGATATATTCATGTCCATCTTCTCCTCTTAAACGGATGGAATAAGATCCCGCAAAGGGTAATTCTGCCTGGAATTGGACTGGGCTTGGACGCAGGTCAATGTGAATGTCATTGAGTATGACGCGCATCTTGGGTATATCGATCGACGAAACGGCATGGATGTTGTATGGCCCGAAAGTTTTGTATGCCGGGCAATTAAGGTCGATGGCACCAGATCGGGTAATAGCCTGCATGCCTTTGCAAAATATTTCACCCTCCTTATTGGAAACAGTTAAAGCGATCTTGGTCTCCGTCTGATCTTGTGAGGATGTCTTTGGAGACTTCTGTTGTAAGAGATCTTTGAGATAGGTCATGGTGAGGGCATCGGAAGGTTTCTGGTTTAACCACTCCTGAATATCTTCCGTCGTGAAACTATTCGCGATCCGTTCGATCAAATTCTTATATTCCTCTTTAGCTCTACTGCCAGGGGTCGGGATCGAGCGGTAATTGTCCAGTTTCTCGCCTAGACTGTAATATTCTTTGAGGGCCAAGGGAAAGACCGGAAGCAGTTGTTTTAAATAGGGTCTGCTCTTTATGCTATCGACCAATTTGATCGCGAACCAGCTCTCACTCTTGTTATCATTAGAAATGATCCTGGTGATAATAAATGGCAAATGACCGCCGATGATGTCTTCTGGACAAGCTTCCAGGTTTTGATTAAAGAGCGCCTCGAAAGGGATCTTGTTGTTACTGGCGTACTCGAAAAATATGCTACAACGTTTTGGATCTTGTAGGATCTGTAATTTATCAAGGATCACTTTTCGGATATAAACAGAGTTGGTTTTAATCAGAAGCTCGTGCAGTTCAGGCAGGCTTTCAGAATTGTTGATCATGCGAAGCGCGTGGATCGCCGCAGAGGCAACGCGCAGTGAATTATCAAGGGTTGCTTTACGTATGAGCGGCAGGGATTCTTTTGAACCAATGCTGCCTAACAGTCCTAACCATGAAGCTTTGGTGAATTCATTAGCTTTTTTATAGTGACGCAAGATCGGCGCAACAGCGTTTGTCCCGCATTCCAATAGATAATCGCCCAGCTCTGGATATTCCGCGGGAGCGCCTGGCTTTAAGGACAACAGGACCAGGTTTTCCGGAATGTCTTTTTCATTGATTTTAGCAATACGGCCCCGTAATTCTTTGTAATGCTTTTGCTGCGCGAGGTATTGTTGTTCAAGCAGCGCAAAAGGGATCTGGACTTGTAATGTTCCTTTGCGTTCTTGTTCTTTAAATGCTTTAAAACCTTCTTCCTGCTGCGCGATCATCTTATCGGTGATCTGCAGAAGCCTCGTCTTCAATGATGCTTCTGCTGCAGTTGCTTGAATAGGATTTGATGCGATGATCAAAGCGAACAGAATGAAGTTTGACAGGCGCATATTATTCTTCCCAGGCGATGTCTTCAGGGTTGATCGCATCGGCAGAGGCATCTAAAGCACTGTTGAGGTCTGTCGAGCGGTTTTGGGGAGCTCCTTCATCCGCGCGTTTGGGCATAAAATGCACGCTATTCGCGCTGATGCGCACGCGGCTTTGGGTTTTTCCGTCCTTTTCCCAACGGTCCTGTTTTAGCCGTCCCTCAACGATGATGCCGCTCCCCTTTTTTAGATACTTGGCACAATTCTCAGCCGCCTGTCCCCAGACTTCCACGTCGAAATAGGAAACTTCCGTCGCCCGCTGGCCATTCTTTGTAAAAATGCGGTTGTTGGCGATCGACATGCTGCAGACGGATTTACCTGACGGAGTGCTTTTGATCTCTGGGTCTTTGGTCAAGTTGCCCATGATATTGACGCTGTTAAGGCTCATTTCATCTTCCTTTCAATTGTGAGGATCGATCTAAGGTTGAATTTCTTTTGATCTTTATAAAATTTTGATAGCTTAGGACAGCTATGTAAAGTGCAGCTATCCCCAGAGCATCGATCATAATATCCTTCACATCTCCACGACGTCCGGCGATGAAAGACTGATGATATTCATCAGATGCCGCGTAGATCATCGCTGCAGCAGAAGGATAAATGATCAAGTCAAGCATGCTTAATCGAAATGTGTGACGAAAAGCACGCATCAGTAAGAATGTAAGGATAAAATATTCAGTAATGTGAGCGATCTTCCTTAGAAGAAAATCGAATTCTAGATCAGATTTCAGGTTCGGTATTCCCGACAGGCTGTAGATCAGCCCTGCCCAGCAGATAACGGGAAGCCATAATTTAAAGAATTTTTCCATGAATGTTCTTTGCAATCAGGAATACTAGCGATTCTTTTCCCAAGCCCATGCCGACTTTATGATCGTTGATAGATCACGTTTAGCCGACCATCCCAGTATCTTTTTTGCTTTTGCTGACGAGGCGACCAAAGTCGCGGGATCTCCAGGCCGTCTGGGCGCGATCTTGACATTGACTTTCTTGCCGGTAGCTTTTTCCACTTCATTAATGATCTGTTGAACAGAATAGCCTTTACCGCTACCGAGATTAAAGAATTCATTCTTGATGCCTTTATCCAACGCTTTGATAGCCAGGTAGTGCGCATCGCAAAGGTCCTGTACATGGATATAGTCTCTCACGCAGGTGCCGTCAATGGTCGGATAATCAGTTCCAAACAACGTCAATTCTTTGATCTCGCCTTTAATGTTCTTTAAGATATTAGGGATCAAGTGTGTTTCCGGTTCATGGCATTCCCCTATTTCCCCTGAGGCATGGGCACCCGCGGCATTGAAATATCGCAGAGCGATAAAATGGAAATCTTTGTCAGCTGTGGAAAGATCAGAAAGTATCTGTTCGAACATCAGTTTGGTATGTCCGTAGGGGTTGATGGGCTTGAGTTCTGAAGATTCTGTGATAGGGATTTTTTTAGGTGTCCCGTAAACCGCAGCTGTTGATGAGAATATCAGTCTCTTAATATTGCCTTGATGAGCAGCTTTGATCAGGTTGATGGCGGCTAATACATTGGATTCATAATATTTGATCGGATCAACAACGGATTCGGGCGCAATGATCAGGCCGGCGAAATACATGACCAGATCGTAATGTCCGCGTTTGATCGCTTTGGAAATATCATCAAAATGCCGCAGATCACCATTTATCTTTTTGGCTGCCTTTGGAAGTTTTCCTTTATGGCTCGCGTAATTATTGTCAAAGACAGAGACTTCATAGCCCTTATCGATCAATAAAGTGACCATGTGAGAACCGATATAACCGGCGCCGCCAGCGACAAGGACTTTTTTTATCTTTGGCATTTTCATTCCTTCTTTATTTAGCGTTGATAATCGTCCTGAATACGGATGATATCGTCTTCACCCAGGTATTTTCCTGTGGCGACCTCGATAAAAACCAGCTGGTCATGGCCGGTATTAGCGATGCGGTGGACAGTTCCTACAGGGACATCGAGCACAGAACCGAATTCGACCTTGATCTCTTTGTCATCAAGGGTGACTAAGCCTGTTCCAGCAACAATGATCCATTTTTCTGAACGGTGCTGGTGTTTTTGCAGAGACAGCCGGCCATTGGGATTGACTTCAACGCGTTTAACCCAAACTCCGTCTTCCTGATGGAATTTATGGTATTTGCCCCAGGGCCTTGTGGACATTTCATTGACATGTTCGTACATAGGCTTATTTTTGAAAGAACCTTTCCAGATGTGTTGACAGTTGGTTTAGATCCTTTTTACTATGTTTGCTAGATATAAAAAATGTTTCTAAATTTGCCGGCGGCCAATAGATGCCTTTTTTCAGCAAATAATGGAAAAGTATAGCATATTTTTCGTCCTGCGCGGCTTGCTGAGCCTGGGAATAATTGATAACGGGTTCTTTGCGAAGACGAATGCAGACCATGCTGTGATAATTGACCAGATGAGCTGGGACATTGTTCTTTGCCAATGAAGCGTTCGTTGTGGCAACAAACTGATCCGTAATTGTTTTTAAATTTTTATAAAGTGATCTGTTGAGGTTCTTTAGCGTGGCCAAGCCTGCGCGCATGACGATGGGATTACCAGCAAATGTCCCTGCCTGATAGGCTTTTCCCAAGGGCGCCAGGTTGTCCATGATATCGGCCCTGCCGCCGTAGGCGCCAACAGGATATCCCCCGCCGATGATCTTACCTAAACAGGTCATATCCGGCGTGATCCCGATGTCGCCCTGGACGCAGGATAGTCCTGGTCTGAAACCGGACATGACTTCGTCAAAGATCAGGACAATGCCGTACTTTTTTGTTAATTGACGCAGCGTTCTTAAGAATGCGATATCCGCGGCAATGACACCCATATTACCTGCCACGGGTTCAATGATCACGCAGGCTAGGTCTTTATGGTGCCTCTCAATAATGATCGTGAGTTCATTGATATCATTGTAGGGGATACTTAACGTATTTTGTAAATGCATTGATGGTATCCCCTGACTGCTTGATGCCGGTAAACTGGCAACTCCAGAGCCGGCGCAGGCTAAAAGATCATCCGCATGGCCATGATAGCACCCATCGAATTTTAATATTTTGGAACGTCCAGAATAGGCCCTGGCCAAACGGATCGCGCTCATGGTCGCTTCCGTCCCTGAATTGACGAAACGGATCTTTTCAATAGATGGGACATGCTGGCTGATGAATTGGGCGATCTCAATTTCAGGTTTGGTCGTTGTGCCAAAGCTGCTGCCTAAGGAGATCGATCTAGCCGCGGCTTTTCTGACATCCGGATGGTTATGACCAAGGATCAAAGCCCCCCAGGAGAGGCAATAATCCGTATAAGGATTCCCATCAACATCGAACATACGGCTGCCCTGGCCGTGATCCATGACCAAAGGATTACCGCCGACAGCGTTAAAGGCCCGAACAGGGCTGTTGACCCCTCCAACGAGAAAATTGCGTGCTTGCTTAAAAAGTTTTGAAGATACTGATGTTTTCATTAGAGCCATCCTAAGGCATCTTTGGAGTGATAGCTGATGATGATCTTGGCTCCGGCGCGTTTAAACCCGAGCAGTGTTTCCATCACAATAGCTTTTTCATCGATCCATCCTTTTTGGGCCGCGGCTTTGACCATGCTGTATTCACCGCTCACATTGTAGGCGGCCACAGGGACATGGACGGCATCTTTTAATGTTTTGATGACATCCATATACGCCAAGGCAGGCTTGACCATGACCATGTCGGCCCCCTCTTGAATATCCAAAAGCGCCTCTTTCAAGGCCTCTTTGGCATTGGCTGGATCCATTTGATAGGTGCGGCGGTCGCCGAATTCAGGGGCACAATTGGCGGCTTCGCGGAAAGGTCCGTAATAGGCCGAGGCATATTTGACGGCATATGAAAGTATTCCGGTATCAATAAGGCCGTTCTTATTTAAGAGATCACGGATCGCTTTGACCCTGCCGTCCATCATATCCGACGGGGCGACCATATCAACGCCGGCCTGGGCATGGGCTAATGCCATTTGGCTTAAGATCGGTAAAGACGCATCATTATCGATCTTGCCATCATGGACAATGCCGCAATGGCCGTGGCTTAAATAGGCACACAGGCAGACATCGGAAAACAGTAAAAGCTCCGGGAAGTTCTTTTTGATCTGGGCGATCGCCAACGGTACGGCGGCTTTGGAAGAAACAGCATATTTGCCGGTTGTGTCCTTTTTATCACTAAGGCCAAAGAGTATCGCAGCTTTCCCGCCGCTGCGGACATAGACTTCAAGTTCTTTGAGTAGTAAGTCAATTGAATAACGGTTGATCCCCGGCATTGACGGGATGCTTTCTTTTTTAGATCTTCCTTCCAGCACAAAGAACGGCTGAACCAGGTCATTGGCTGTTACATGATGTTCTTGAACAAATGCACGTAATGTTTTTGTTGAACGTAAGCGTCGATAGCGGTTTGTCATAGGATTATTTTACTGCGATAGCCCTCCTCACGCAGGGCTTTATGGGTTACGGGGCCTTTGGCTAAGATATCCCAATGGTCCGGGATATTATCATATTCCTCCAGGAAATTGTGCACTGTAGAGGGGCTTGTGAAAATGATACCATCAATGGGCACCGTCGGCAATGGCCCTCGATCTGATTTGACATTCTCATAAACGGCCCATTCATTAACAACAGCGCCTTTTTCCCTTAAAGCATTGATCAGGAAAGGATTGGGTATGGATGACCGCGGGAAAAAGATCTTTTTGCCGTTAAACGACATGATGGCGTTTAGCGTCTTAAATAATCCTTCTGCTGTCTCCTCCTGGGCAATGATATGGGCATGTCCCCCAAAAGACGCGAACACCGACGCGGAATGCTGACCGATGAGCGCGTAGATCTTTTCTTTGATCTGAGACTGGCTTCTGACGTGTGTGATCAGCGTCATAAAATGGTTGACCGCATTGGTCGAGGTCAGGATCACCAGATCCGCCTGATCAAATTCTTTACCGAAGCGCTGTTTGTCGTCATCGGATAACACAACAGGTTTTAAGTCTATCATCGGCCATGGCAGGATCTTGCCCATGGTTTGATAGAGATGTGGATGTGTACCGCAATGCAAATATGTTTTCTTGCGCCGCTGATCGTAAAGATCCACAGTCTTGCCCACGATAATAAGTGCCGGGGCTTTGATCATGGATTCTTTAACGATATTTTCAATGGTGGCCAGCGTACCCTTAACGACTTGTTCATCGTCGCGTGTGCCGTTGGCTACGATCATGACCGGTGTTGTCTGCGCCCAGCCGTCCCTATTAAAGCGATCAATGATCTCGTAGATCTTGCTTAATCCCATTAAAACGACCACAGTATCGCATTGCGGGATATGGATCGGTTTAGAACCTTTTATATCTTCATCTTCCGAGTGACCGCTGATAAACGCGACGGATGTGGAGAGCCCCCTTGCTGTTAAGGGTACTCCAAGGAGAGATGGAATACCTGTCGCTGAGCTGACACCAGGGATAATGTCCACATCAATATGAAAACTTCTCAAATAGGTGATCTCATCCGCTCCCCGTCCGAATATCAGCGGGTCCCCCCCTTTAAGACGAACGACATTCTGTCCCTGCATGGCTTTGTTCTTTAGCATGCGAGACAGTTGAGCTTGAGGTAATGTGTGGTCTTGCTTGCGTTTTCCCGCATATATATGGGCGGCATGGGGCGCGTACTGCAGCAGGTCAGGGTTTACCAGATAGTCATAAAATACACAATCTGCTTTTCTTAAGGCCTCGATCCCACTTTGGGTGATAAGACCGGGATCGCCAGGGCCGGCACCGACTAAAACCACTTTACCGTAAGTCAGGCGGACATCCAGAGGCGCGAATATACGTTTGAGGACAATATCATCCCTCCGGCCAACGATCGCCAGCTGTCCCTGCAGCGCCATGCCTTCCCACGGCAGGATATCAGTGATCAAGTGGGCTAAATTCAATCTTTTTAAAGCGCAAGTCGCGACGATAACACCATCGATCTTGCCTTCTTTGACCAGGTTGATGCGCTCATCGATCGTGCCGCGGATATCTACAATTTGGGCAGTTGGATGTAATTCTTTCGTCTGCTGCTGGCGCAGGACGCTGCTCGTGCCGACTTTAGCTCCCGAGGGTAAATTCCCCCATGGACAACGTCCAACCCATGAATCTGTATCGTCTAATGTTGAAGTCAGCGCGAAAATAGACAGGCCGGGATCGAGCTGCTGAGGCAGATCTTTGGCACTATGTACGGCAATATCGATCTGTTTGGCTAATAAAGCTTGATCCAAAGTGTCCGTAAAGAAATCATCAGCTGGGTGGGTCGACAAAGCCGTGACTTTGTCTTTATCACCAGCGGTATGGAATGTGATCAACTCATAGGATTGGACAGGCTTTAAGGCATCAAAAACTTCTTTGACCTGCGCCAGTGCCAGAGGGCTTTTGCGTGAACCGACTTTGATCGTGTTAGACATAGGGGTAATTATAGCAAAGGGCTTATCGTTTGACTAATTCTTTAATGGCTGGCAACGCCTTCAGGGCGGCCTCTTCTCCCCGGGCAATGAGTTGATTAACCTCGTATAATTCAAACCAGTTGATCCCGCGAAGGTCGGGGTGGATCAAGACATCCGCTTGTTTGGCGCTGGCTTCCGCCAGGATATATTCGGATGCCTGCAGTGTCCTGACAATAATGTCCGCAACGTTAGGTGTGAAGGCTTTACTTAAGATGACGCCCAATCTTATACTGATATATTTTAACGGGAATTGTTTGAAAGGGATCTGAAGAGATTTCTGAAAACGCTCTTTATCCAGCTCAGCGCTGTATTCCGCATCTTGCGGAGACTGAAGCACGTTGATCGCGATGATCTTTTTAACACCCATATCGACCAAAATATTGGTTGGCAGCGGATTAAGGACGCCCCCATCAATGATCATTTGTCCATTTTCAATGATCGGAAAAATAACACCCGGGATGGCGATCGTTTTGCTGACAGCGTCGACCAGATTGCCCTTGTCTAAAATGATCTCTTTGCGACGGATAAGGTCATAGGCGACCATCTTTAAGGGGACTTTTGTGTCATGAAATGTTTTATGCCCAAGTTTTGACCGCAGCCAAATGGCAATAGCCCGGCCTTCGATGAGGCCTGGAATAGCAAAGACAGCCAGCGGCATACCCACAAATAAGAAGAACAGGGCGACAAAGTGGAAACCCAGCAGGAACAGGACAATAACACCAATGATAAGGATAAAGGCATGCATGACGGGCGGATCGAAAAGTTTGGCGGCACCGGATTTGTTCTCAAACTCTCTCCCGCAGGCTTCTATTTCTTGAGCGTTTTTTCCTATGGCCCAGATCGATCCGATCAATCCCCCCATGCTGCTGCCAACGATCACATCAATGGGTATGCCTTCTCGCTCTAAAACCCTGATCACGCCGATATGGGCCATCCCAAGCGCAGCGCCGCCTCCTAGGACGATCCCAACCATGACACCGCTGATCTTTCGCGACATGTGACGAATGACGCGTGAATATTCACTGGATTTATCCGCTTGAACGATCGACATCCCCTGATTGACAGCGACAGTGTTAAACTCATTTTGTTCTAAATGAGGCAAAACCATGAACACATCATAATTAAGGACGTGTTTGATCTCCTCGCTGGTCAAGTTCATCTGAGCGTGCATCCCGCTGATCAAAACCTGTATGTTATCCGCGTGGAATTTGTTCTTTAACGAGATGATCAAGCGGTCAATGACCGTGCGGGTCATTTCCAGGTCTTTAGCGCGGTCGACAGTGACCAAGTGGACAATATCGGCCTGGACTAAGATCTTTGAGACAACATCATCCATCTCATTGGGCAGATCAAGGATGATGTAGTTATAGTCATTGACCGGCGCGCTGATGAACTGGCTGATCTTGTTTAACACCGCAGCATTAGTCTTGTCGAATTTCACACTTAAGACGTCGATCGGCAGCACGCCTTTGATGATACTGGCAAGGATCTTGTGATGGTCATAGACGATCGACGCTAGATCGATGCGTTGGTCGTTCTGGTCAGAAGACAAACTTAAGAACAAGACTTTTCTTTCACTTTGTTCCTTCAAATGCATCGCCAGATTAACGGCATAGGTGGAACTGCCGGAGCCTTTGAGCGGCGCGTAGACAGCAATGATCGTGCTTTCCTGTGTGTCCCTCGTCCGGGTGACATGCTTGCGGATGCGCTGAGAAAGATTCTGGCTGAGCGCGATCGCCATCTTGGGGGTTGATTTCAATAGTTTATCAAAATCATCCTTTTTGATGCGCAGGACGACCGAATCATTGATGGCTTCGTAGGTATGCGAATGGTTCTCGCCGGTAAGTGTCGAAATGATGCCGAAATGCATCCCCCTCATGATCAGGTCGATCTCTTCTTTCTGACCCATTACATTGAGGGTAAATGACTGCACACGCCCGGAGATAAGCGCGTAGAACGCATCTGCCGGGGAATCCTGCTTGCAGATCACGTCCCCCTTGATGTATTCGACTAATTCGCTAAGTCTTGCAATACGGTTTAATTCAAACCAGTTCAATCCCGAAAAAATAGGGATCTGTTTGAGTATTGATAATTTGTTTAAGTAAGACGGTAATGCTGTCATTTAATGATTTCATTCTCCAGCCATTCAAATTCCTGAGCCAGGATCTTTTTGGCGGTTTTAAGTTGCTTTTTATCTTCGTTATATTCAGTTTCTAAGAATAACGCTTCAATACGTTTGCGTGAGTCTGAAGCGAAATTATCCGCGAGCTCGACCGCGTTCTTGTGGCCATCCTTGTAATGCATGGCCGCGTAGGTGCAGGTGCAGGAGATCGCGAACAATTCTGTCCCAATGTCAACAACACGGTTCAAAATACTTTGTTTGCTCTCCAGCTTTTGCTGGTATTTGGCCATTTGATGGAATGTATATCTGGCCAGACGTTTGCTGGCATCTAACACATAGTTCATATGGTTATCGAGCGGGGCCGGCAAAGAGCTGATGCTGCCGCCAGAGAATGCCGGAAGCCATAATTTGGGATACCAGGTGGCATAAAATCCTAACATCTTAAACGCGGCTTCCACCATTTTCGCCGGCGGAGTTTTCCCGCTGATCAAGGGTTTCATGCGGGATAAATGAGGATCAAGTGCTTCCCGCGCGATGAATAGGTGCATGATCTCGCTTGTTCCCTCAATGATACGGTTGATGCGCAGGTCTCTTAACACGCGTTCCACAGGCCAGTAATCCACGCCGCGTCCGGCCAATGAAGAGGCTGTTTCATAACCGCTGCCGCCGCGGATCTGCAATGTTTCATCGCAGATCTTCCAGGAGACTTCCGTCGTGAAATACTTGGCTAAAGCCGCTTCCAGACGGATATCACGCTTGTGGTCATCGGCCATGGCGGAACATAGCCAGGTGACAGCGTCGATCGCATAGGTGTGGCTGGCGATATAATTTAATTTCAAGGCGATCGATTCATGTTCGCCAATAGGTCCGCCCCATTGCTGGCGTTTGCTCGACCAGATGCGGGCAACATTTAAACACCATTTGGAAATACCCGCAGATGCCGCCGGCAATGTTAGACGTCCGGTATTTAATGTCATCAGTGCGAGTTTTAAGCCTTCCCCTTCGCCTAAGATGACATTTTCTCTGGGGACAACGACATTTTTAAAACGCATTAAACCATTCTGGATGCCGTGCAGGCCCATGAACTGGCAGCGGTGGACTTTTTCAATGCCCGGTGAATTCGCTTCAACAATGAAGGCCGTGATCTGTTTGATCTCTTTGCCTTTGATGATCTTGGGCGGCGTGACAGCCATGACAACTAAGACGTCAGCAATAAGGCCGTTGGTGCACCATAATTTTTCACCGTTAAGGATAAAACTTTTTCCGTCTTCACTTAATGTCGCGACCGTTTTCATGTTCCTGGGGTCAGAACCGACAGTTGGTTCCGTCAGTGCGAATGCTGAAACAGCGCCTTTGGCAAAAAGCGGTAAATATTTTTTCTTCTGTTCCGGGGTACCGAATAATTTTAACGGCTGAGGCACGCCGATGCTTTGATGGGCTGAGAGCAAAACAGCGGTTGAACCGCAATAAGACGAAACAAGGTGCATGATGCGGTTGTAATTATATTGGGAGAATCCCATGCCGCCGTACTCTTTGGGGATCTTTAAGGCAAAAGCCCCCAACTCGCCCAATCCTTTCATCACTTTGTCCGGGATCTGGTTTGTGCGGTCAACTTCATCTGGATTCAAATTTTCTTTGAGGAATTTCTCCATTTTAACCAGGTAGTCATCGCCTAGTTTCTTTTCTTCAGAGCTTTGAGAAGGGAACGGAAAGATCAGGTCAAAATTGGGGTTGCCGTGGAATAATTGCAGCGCAAAACTAGGTGATTTCCATTCCTGCTCACGAGCCGCTTCCGCGAATTCCAAAGACTTTAACTTTTCTTGGCTTATGTTTTTGTCAAACATGCTCATAGGACACCTCGTTTTAGGCAGCAGTTATAATGGCGAAATTATTGATATTAATGCATTTACAACGATTCTATTTTAAGTATAGAACCTGTGGGGGAAAAATCAACAGAAGGTTTAACTTTTTTGAAGAAAAACGGATCAAACGATGTATTTGTCAGCAATGGTGTTGATATCCGAGACCTTAACATGGGACAGGTAGACATTGTCTGGGTATATCATGATATTCGCACCCTTTTCACACTGTCCCAGGCATTTGGCTTGTGCTACGCGGATCATTGGGTGCAGTTTACGGCTTTTTGCTGTTTCTCGAAGCTCTTTGAAAATGAGCTCCCCCTGGTGGTCGCCACAGGAAGCCTTTTCTCCATTGGCATTGTGGGTACATACAAAAATTTGGCGTTTATAGGGCGTTGCTTGATTGTCCATAGATCACCTTTTCGTAAATGTAACGATACATAGATGGTGGAATAATTTTGCTTGAGAACACCCTCAGCAGGGATGAAAGATCGGAAACATAACGCAACCTGGGGTTCTTGGATCCAACGATCTTCTCAACCAAGACGGCTACGTCCTCTGGATCTCGCCGTGTTTTTTTCCGGAAATCGTCAACAAAAGCATTGAGGCGTTGTGAATAATGATAGTAAGGACTTCTCGGGTCAAGAGACCTTTTTCCTGTCAGCGTATTTTCTTTGAAGATCTTTGTCGGATAACTTCCGGGCTCGACTAAGACAATGTGGACACCGTAGCGTTTTAATTCATAATAAAGGCCTTCGCTATAGCCTTCCAGCGCCCATTTGCTGGCATGGTACGCGCTTAATGCCGGGCTGGCTGTCTGTCCCGCGATGCTGGAAATATTGATGATCATGCCGTTTTTCTGTGCTCTCATTTGAGGAACTACTCGTTGATTGACGTTCACTGCTCCCCAGAAATTGATCTCCATGACTGTCCGCATTTGTTCTATGTCCAGATCTTCGAAAAATCCGCCTAAGGCCACACCCGCATTATTGATAACGACATCCAATCGGCCATGCTTTTGGATGATCGTTGTCACAAGGAGATCAATGGTCTCAGGGACGGTGACGTCCATCGCACAAATGTGTAGTGATACACCGCGTTTGGCAGCCAGCTGTTCTAATGCGCTTTTTTTATTGAGGTCGCGCATGCTGGCATAAACAATATGGCCTAGTTTGGCCAAACGCACAGCGAAGAAGGCGCCGAAACCACTGGATGTTCCAGAGATGAGGATGACTTTGGGCTTAGATTCTTGAGACATTAGATCGATAAGGAGCGGTTGACCATTAAACGGTCGACTAACGTCAATGCGATCATGGCTTCTGCGACCGGAACGACGCGCGGACACAAGCAGGGATCATGCCTGCCTTTGACCTGTGTTTCTACAATTTCCAGATCTTCGTTGATCGTTCGTTGTTTTTGGGAAATAGATGATGGAGGTTTAAGGGCCAAACGGATATTAATGTCCGCCCCTGTGGATATTCCGCCTAAGATCCCACCCGCATGATTGGTCTTCAAGGAGGGTTTTCCCGATGCGGCCGTGAACACATCATTATGCTGGCTGCCCAGCATTTCGCTGGCACCAAAACCTTCGCCGAACTCGATGCCTTTAACAGTGGCGATGGACATGAGCGCCTGGGCTAATTTGGCATTTAATTTATCAAAACAGGGGTCACCTAGACCGGCAGGGACACCTTTAATGACACATTGCAAAATACCGCCGATCGAATCACCGTTCTTACGCACTTCTTCGATACGCGCGATCATGGCCTGCGCGGCTTTAGCGTCAGCTGTTCGGACAATATTCTTTTCTATGACTTTGTAGTCGATATTCTGTGCATAGATATCCCCGACCGCTAACGTGTAAACAATGATATTGATCTTATGTTTCTTCAGGATCTTTTTGGCTACAGCCCCAGCAGCGACGCGGCATGCTGTTTCCCGTCCTGATGAACGGCCGCCGCCTCTGTGATCCCTGATCCCAAATTTGGTCAAATAAGTGAAATCCGCATGGCCTGGGCGGAAAATATTCTTGATATTGTCATAATCCTTGGAACGCTGGTCTAAGTTGCGGATCAATAAAGCCAACGGTGCGCCGGTCGTTTTCCCTTCGAAAACACCGGAAAGGATCTCAACTTTATCGCCTTCCTTACGCTGGGTCGTGATCTTGCTTTGCCCAGGACGGCGGCGATCCAGGTCAACTTGAATGTCGGCTTCAGTTAAAGGTAGTTTAGGAATGACTCCGTCAATGACAACGCCGATGGCAGGGCCATGGCTTTCGCCAAAAGTCGTGATCTTAAATAAATCTCCAAAACTGTTCCCAGCCATTATAGATCCTTATCGGTTACTGCGCCTTGTGAGGCATTACTGACAAGTTTAGCATATTTTGCCAGAACACCATGCGTATATTTGGATTTCGGCTGCTTCCATTTTTTTAGGCGCGCTTTGATCTCAGATGTGGAGACCTTTAATTCAATGGTCCTCTTTTGGGCATCAATGGTGATCATATCCCCGTCCTTAACAATGGCAAGTGTTCCGCCGACATAAGCTTCAGGGGTGATATGACCGACCACAAATCCGTGGCTGCCGCCGGAAAAACGACCGTCCGTGATCAGGGCTACATCCTTGCCTAACCCGCGGCCCATAATGGCCGAAGTTGGCGACAACATTTCTCTCATACCAGGTCCGCCTTTAGGGCCTTCGTAACGGACAACGACCACATTCCCTTTTTTGATCTTTCCGGCCAAGATCGCCTGTAAGGCTTTTTCTTCAGAATCATAGACCTTGGCTGTGCCTGTAAATTGCAGACCTTCCTTGCCCGAGATCTTGGCGACAGCCCCTTCTGAGGCTAAATTTCCGTAAAGGATGACCAAGTGGCTTTCTTTCTTAATAGGATTATCAAAAGAACGGATGATCTCCTGGCCTGCAGGATACGGTTTTACATGCTTTAGATTTTCTCTCAAGGTTTTGCCCGTCACTGTCATACAGTCGCCGTGCAATAATCCTTTATCCAGCAGCATTTTCATGAGCGGCAAGGTCCCGCCGATATTGACCAGTTCAGCCATCACAAAACGCCCGGATGGTTTCAGATCTGCCAGCACTGGAACGCGTTTGCCGACGCGGGTAAAATCATCGATCGATAATTTCACGCCAGCCGCATGGGCCATCGCCGGTAAATGCAAAACCGCATTGGTCGATCCACCCAAAGCGGTTAAGACCGTGATCGCGTTCTCAAATGCTTTCTTGGTCATGATATCCAGCGGACGGATATTTTTCTTGAGTAAATTCAAAACAGCTTTTCCCGCTTCTTTACAATCATCAATTTTTTCTTGAGATATGGCAGCCTGAGCAGAGCTGTTAGGCAGGCTCATCCCCAAAGCTTCGATCGCCGAGGCCATGGTGTTGGCGGTATACATCCCACCGCAGGAACCTGGACCAGGTATGGCGCAGCTTTCCACCTCATGCAATTGCTTTTCTGTGATCGTTTTGGCGGCAAATTTTCCTACAGCCTCAAAAACAGAGACGATATCAACACTTTTATTCTCATAGCAACCTGGTAAGATCGTCCCCCCATAGACGAAAACACTGGGACGATTGAGTCTAGCCATGGCCATTAAACAGCCGGGCATATTCTTATCGCATCCGCCTATGGCTACAAAACCGTCAAATCCCTGGCAGCCCACCACTGTCTCGATCGAATCCGCGATAACTTCTCTGGAAACAAGCGAATATTTCATCCCTTCAGAGCCCATGGAGATCCCGTCAGAGATGGTGATCGTATTGAACGTGACAGCTTTTCCCCCATTTTCATTAACGCCTTGAGCGGAATGTTTGGCCAGGTCATTGATATGCACATTGCAGGGAGTAACTTCCGACCAGGTGGAGGCGATACCGATCTGTGGTTTTTTGAAATCCCCGTCTTTAAAACCAACTGCCCTTAGCATCGCGCGTGAGGCGGCGCGGTCGTAGCCATCTAGAACAACTGAAGAAAATTTCCGTGTATCGGCCATATTATTTTCTCACTAACCAGGGTTTAGTATCCTGTATCTTATTTTCAAATTCACTGATACGGCTTTCAAATTGCAAAGTCCAGCCGATCCCGTCTAAGCCTTTGATCAAACATTCTTTATTAAAAGCGCTGATCATGAAATCATATTTCTTCCCGCCGGCGGATATTTTTTGCGACGGCAGATCAGCAGTGATGGTCGCGCCGACATTCTTTTCTGCGTATTGGAACAACGCATCCACTTCAGCCGGTTTTAATTGAACAAGTAATATCCCGTTCTTGACGCAGTTATTGTAGAAAATATCCGCGAAACTCGGTGCGATGATGACTTTAAAGCCAAAATCATCTAAAGCCCATGGCGCGTGTTCACGGCTTGAGCCGCAGCCAAAATTATCCCGGGCTAACAAGACCGTCGCTTTCCGATAGGGTTCTTTGTTCATGATGAAGTCAGGATTCTCTTTAGTTCCTTCATAATCCAGGTAACGCCATTCATGGAACAAATGCTGGCCGAAACCTTTACGGTCGATCTTACGTAAGAATTGTTTGGGGATGATCGCGTCGGTATCGACATTGACGCGATTAAGCGGCAGTGAGATCCCGGTATGTGTGACAAATGGTTCCATAAGAGTCCTTAAGTTGATTTTCTGATATCAGTGATCTTGCCTGTCAATGCGGCAATGGCTGCCATTTCTGGTCCCATCAAATGGGTCAATCCGCCTGGGCCTTGTCGGCCTTCAAAGTTACGGTTGCTTGACGATGCGCAGCGCTCGCCTTTTTTCAACTGGTCGTCGTTCATGCCTAAACACATGGAACATCCGGCATAACGCCATTCAAATCCAGCGTCTAAGAAGATCTTATCTAAACCTTCTTTGATCGCTTGTTTGCGGACGCGGCCGGAACCCGGGACGACAATGGCGGTAACACCCGGTGCCACGCGTTTGCCGATGACCATTTGCGCGGCTGCGCGCAAGTCTTCCATGCGCCCGTTCGTACATGATCCGATAAAGACCTTATCGATCTTGATGTCCGTGATCTTTGTGCCCGGTGTTAACTGCATGTAGGATAAAGCATTTCTTGCCGCTGTGCGGTCAACCGGATTGGTGAAACTCTCCGGGTCAGGGACTACCCCATCAATCGGGGCAACTTGGCCCGGGCTTGTCCCCCAGGTCACCTGTGGCTTAATGTCCGCTGCTTTTAAATTCAATACCATGTCGAATTTAGCGCCTTTATCCGACGGTAAAGTTTTCCAATAGGTAATGGCTTTATTCCAATCCGCACCTTTGGGGGCGAAATCTTTACCCTGGATATATTCAAAAGTGACATCATCTGGAGCGATCATCCCTGCGCGCGCGCCGGCTTCGATCGACATATTGCAGATCGTCATGCGGGCTTCCATGGATAATGACCGTATGGTTGATCCGGCATATTCGATGACATACCCCGTACCCCCGGCTGTTCCGATCTTACCGATGATATACAGGATGATGTCTTTGGCAGTTGAACCCTTGGGCAAGTCCCCTTCAATATTGATCAGCATGGTCTTGGGCTTGTTCTGCTGCAATGTTTGGGTAGCCAAGACATGCTCTACTTCAGAGGTGCCGATCCCAAATGCCAAAGCGCCAAAAGCGCCGTGGGTCGCGGTGTGGGAATCACCGCAGACGATCGTCATCCCAGGCAATGTCAATCCCTGTTCCGGCCCGATAACGTGCACGATACCCTGGTCTTCACTTTCAAAATCATACAATTTGACGCCGAATTCCTGGCAATTTTTGGATAAGGTGTCCATTTGATTTCTGGACGATGCCTCAACCTTGGTGATATCCTTGGTTCTGGTAGAGACATTATGGTCCATTGTCGCAAAGGTATTGTGCGGTTTGCGGACCGTCCGTTTTGTTTCCCGTAATGCCGCAAATGCCTGCGGTGACGTCACTTCGTGAATTAAATGCAGATCAATATAGATGATCGAGGTGTCCCCTTGGGAATCCCGCACCAAATGATCGTTCCAGATCTTTTCAAACATGGTTTGACCCATAATTTCCCCCTTCAATTAAAGCTAAGATTATATGTCCCTTTGGAGGATGTGTCAACGGTTGGGTTAACTAGAGAGCGGCCAGGGCTTTGACGCATTTCTCAATGCCTGTGGCCAGATCACTGATCCTGGCATCAACCATGTAACATGGGGTTGAGACCACTTTATTCGTTGTATCGATCACGATCTCCTGGGGCTTAGTATCCGTAGTTTTAACGCCGCTGGCCGCAAAAGCAGCATTGGCTTTTTGATCTTGGCCAAATGTCAGGTGTACGCCTGGTATAAGCTTGGCAAGGATAACGGGAGCAATACAGAGCGCGCCTATGGGTTTTTGGGCCTGGTGCATGGAGATTACAGCCTGCTTGACATCTGCTTGAACCTCCATGTCTGGTCCTTTTAACGCATAGGAACACAAATTATAGGCTACTCCTGAACCTCCAGGCAAGATCAAGATATCAAAATCGGCTGGATTGAACTGGGATAAAGGCTGGATCTTAGAACGAGCTATGCGCGCGGACTCAACCAAGACATTGCGTTTTTCTTTTAATTCCTGGTTCGTTAAAAAATTTAAGACCCTGAACTGGTCAATATCAGGTGCAAAACAGTGGTAGGTGTGGCCTTCTTTGTCAATGGCCAGCAAGGTTAACACTGATTCCTGGATCTCGGCACCGTCCTTATTGCCGCAGCCAGCTAAAACAACTGCGAATTTTTTTGAGCTTTTCATGAATTAATCTCTCCAAAAATATAATAATGCCGTCAGTGCTGTGCCGATCACATAAAGCCAAAGAGTATTAGAAACAAAGAATGGGAATACAGATAATGCAAGGCCGATCGCCAGCGGTTTGGGGTCCTTATTCTTCCAACCATACATGAGCGCGACAAATCCAATTGTCCCAAAAAGCAGATTAGCGATAATGCCGGCGATATTGATCCCCCCATTGGCCGTTGTGACCCCAGAGATCTGCAATAATGAATTAATCTGTGAAGGATTGATCTGATCAATATCCATGGGCATTTCCTATAATGATGACAGGTTGATCGTCCTTGTTTAAACGGCTTAATATCTTACGTAATGATCTGCTTGAGAGAGCAACGCACCCTGCCGTTGGTTTGTAGTAGGTGCGCCAAATATGCAGGAATATGGCGCTGCCTGCCCCTTTTTTAATATCCATTGTATTATATTCGATGACCGCCGCAACATGGTATAGATCATCGTTCCTTTTTAATGATTCAAATGAAGAAGCTGTCGTATGTTTGACCCAGGTGTTGTAATCCGCGGATAGTGGGTCATCCACCCATCTATCTTCCTGGGTGACAGGCGTATAGTCGATCCCTGTTGAAAAGTGGGTATCATAGCCAAATGAACGGCGGATATCATAGATACCCTGGGGAGTTTTCCCGTCGCCTTCTTTTTTATCACCTGGATCCGCCAGTCCATTGCGGCCGATGACTGCTGGAAAATGATATCTCCTCCCCCAGACATCTTTTGGATCTTTTTCCCATAAAGACAGGTTCGCCGTGATCCCTTTAGCATTGACGATAATGACTTGCCGTGTTTGAGGGTTTGTGTGCTGCAATGCCTGTGGCAATAACGGAGCGCAGGCTGTCAGCAGAATCAACGGGATCGCGGCTAAAGCCATCCGCAAAAAGTCAGCGCGCATATGCTTTTGGCATCCTGCAATTGGCCGTTCTTAAATAATCTTATTACTTCAGATCTTGTCAACGGGTGCAATTTGATGACTTCGTATATTTCAGGCTGGGCTTCACCCTTCACTAAATTCTCTGCTTTAAAGATATGGATGATCTCAGTTGAATAACCAGGCACCGGATAGATCTGTCCGACCTTTTTGATCCTGGATGTGCGGTACCCTGTTTCTTCGATCAACTCCCTCTTGGCACAGGTCATTAAGGATTCGTTAGGATCAAGTGTGCCCGCCGGAAGCTCATAGATATATTTCTTTAATGCTGGTCTGTATTGACGAATGAAGAGAACTTTATCTTTAGATAAGAATGGGGCAATGATGACAGCCCCTGGATGGACAATATAGGAGATGGTGATGGTACGTCCATTGGGTAATTTCACCGGTTCGTTGCGCCTGAAATCAAGTTTACGTCTAGCCATCAGGCCACCGGCACAGTCTGCGCAAAACTTTGGCGCTGAGAAATGTTTTCAAACCATTCTAACAACCTTCCCTTTGCCTTTAAATGAGGCAAACGAAAATGGATATAGCCGATCGCGCAAGCCACATTGATCGTCCCAATATGAAACTCATGCAATAATTCCAGATGATCCCCTAAATAAGCAAAAACATTCTTGATCGATTCTTCCTGGCCTTCAATGAAGGCAAGGCTCGGATCTTTGGGATGACGGATCTTTTCCATATAGGCATTGATCGCATTGACGACCAAGTCGTCTGCCATGGCCTCCAATTTCAGGGCCTCGAATCGTTTCTCACCCGCCGGGATCAACGCGGGAGTTGGGTAGCAGGATTCTAAATACTGGACAATGACCTTAGAATCGTACAAAGATCCACCGTCAGACGTGATCAATGTTGGGACTTTCGCAATAGGATTGGCCTTCTTTAATTGGGTCGATTTATTCTGAAGATCCTCGTCAATGAATTCCAAATGGATATTCTTTTCCAAGGCAACCACCCTGACTTTACGGGCAAATGGCGAACGTTTGGTATAAAGCAATTTCATGAGGATTCCCCTTATTTCGTTTGGGCTAGTTTTCTTAAGACAGTTTGTAAAATACCTCCGTTACGCAAATAATCCACTTCAACCGGCGTATCGACCCGGGAGAGAACTTTGAATTGTTTTGTGCTGCCGTCTGGAGATTTAGCTTGAATGGTTAATTCCTGACGGGATCTAAGCGCATCACTGAGATCTAGAAAATCGAATGTTTCATCGCCTTTAAGACCAAGAGATGCCGCGTTCTCGCCGTCCTTATATTGGCATGGCAGAACCCCCATCCCCACCAAATTACTGCGGTGAATGCGTTCAAAACTTTCCGCAATAACGGCTTTTACTCCAAGGAGTGTTGTGCCTTTGGCGGCCCAGTCACGTGATGATCCTGTGCCGTATTCTTTCCCGGCTAACACGATCAGTGGAGTGTTAGAAGCCTTATATTTCATGGCCGCGTCATAGATGAATAATTTTTCATTAGCAGGCCAATAGGTTGTCCACGGGCCTTCGGTACCAGGTGCGATCAGATTACGCAAACGGATATTGGCGAAAGTCCCTCGGGTCATGACCCGGTCATTACCACGTCGTGCCCCGTATTGGTTAAAATCTTTTGGAGCCACGCCATTATCCAACAGGAATTTACCTGCTGGAGAGTCCTTGGAAATTGAGCCTGCCGGTGAAATATGGTCTGTTGTGATGGAATCAGCAACCATGACCAAACAGCGTGCCCCCCTGACTTGCTGGATAGGTGATGCACTGGCAGCCATCCCCACAAAATACGGCGGGTTTTGGATATAGGTACTTTTATCATCCCAATTGAACAGGTCGGATCTTGCGGACTTGATCGCGTTCCAATTCTTGTTGCCTTTATCCACATTCTTATAACGTTTTTTAAAGATGGCGGCTTTGACAAATTTCTTTGCCAAGGTATTGATCTCATTCTGGGCAGGCCAGATATCTTTCAAGTAAACCGCATTACCTTTTGTGTCATGTCCTACCGGTTCATTGATCAGATCACGATTGACTGTACCGGCTAAGGCATAGGCCACAACCAGCGGTGGACTTGCCAGGAAGTTGGCCTTGGCATGAGGGTTGACGCGGCCTTCAAAATTGCGGTTACCTGATAAAACAGCCGCAGCGACCAGATTCCCTTCCACCACCGCCTTGGCGACAGGTTCAGGCAATGGACCGGAATTGCCGATGCAGGTCGTACATCCGTAACCGACGATATTAAATCCGAGCTTTTCCAAATATTTCATTAATCCAGCGTCTTTGAGATAATCTAAAACAACCTGGGAGCCTGGCGCAAAAGAAGTCTTCACATAACTGTGTGTGGTCAATCCTTTTTCAACAGCTTTTTTTGCCAACAGGCCAGCAGCGATCAAGACAGATGGATTGGACGTATTGGTACAGCTGGTGATCGCCGCAATAACGACAGCACCGTGGCCGATATTTTCTTTACCTTGGTCCTGTACCGTTTGAGTTCTAGAGAGATCCCCTTCTGATAGTCCATACCCACGGGATTTAATATCTGCTGTTAATGTTGATTTAAAGTTTTGTTTAAGGTCTTTAAGAGGGACACGATCCTGTGGACGCTTGGGGCCAGCTAGTGAAGGTTCTACGGTGGATAAGTCCAGCTCAAGAAGATCGCTGTATTGAGGAGCACTGGTCTTATCCGTATAGAATAAGCCCTGATCTTTGTAATATTTTTCAACGAGCGCCACCTCTGCCGGTGTTCTGCCGGAAAGCTTAAGGAAGTTCAACGTTTCCTGATCTACAGGGAATAAACCGATCGTGGCCCCGTATTCAGGCGCCATATTCGCAATGGTAGCCCTATCCGGCAGTGATAAATGCGCCAAGCCTGGACCGAAAAATTCTACGAACTTTTCGACAACACCTTTTTTACGCAGCATTTGAGTAACCGTTAGAACCAGATCTGTTGCCGTCACGCCGTCCTTGAGCGCGCCAGTTATTTTAAATCCTACAACTTCCGGCAGTAGCATGTAAATGGGTTCACCCAACATGACCGATTCGGCTTCAATACCACCGACTCCCCAGCCGACAACGCCTAAACCATTGATCATTGTGGTGTGGGAATCAGTACCGACGCAGCTGTCCGGATAGGCGACCTGTTCTTTATTGATCTTTTTCTTTAATACGCCTTTGGCCAGGTATTCTAAATTCACCTGATGGACGATCCCTGTGGCCGGCGGAACAACGCGGAAATTCTCAAGAGCGCTTTGCCCCCATTTTAAGAATTCGTAACGTTCACGATTGCGTTCAAACTCCAGTTTCACATTTTCCGCCAAGGCATCTTTTGTCCCAAAGGCATCGACCTGAACAGAATGGTCAATGACCAGATCACACTGGACCTGGGGATTGATCTTGGTGATATCGCCACCTAATTTTTTCATCGCATCACGCATGGCCGCCATATCAACCACACAGGGAACACCCGTGAAATCCTGCAGGACGACACGCCCGGGTTTAAAAGCGATCTCACTTTTAAGTTCATTGGGCTTCCACCCGAGAATTGTGGAGATGTCTTTTTCAGTAACTTGATAATTATCAAAATTGCGGATCGCCGATTCAAGCAAGATCCGGATGGAGAACGGCAAGTGGTCAATGCTGGTCTTCAGGGTTTTCGCTAATTTGGGCAGTGAATAAATGGTGTAGGTTGAGGCATTGACGGTCAATGTTTTTTTAACGGATGATTTATCAAAACTTGACATAGCGGCTCCTAAATGAGTGTCATTAAGATTTGTTTATTATAAACAATGCCGGTTTTTTGGGCAATTGAAGATTCTTCTTTCGCCATTCCTGCACTGTTCTCGTCTGAATTATTTGCTGGGGACCGGAAATATCCAGCGCAATGCATAACAAGGTCGATGCTTCCAAGACCTCCAGCAGCTGTTCCAACACGGGCGTGTTGCGGTAGGGTGTATCCATGAATATTTGTGTCTGCCCTTCTTTAGCCGCGCGCTGTTCTAAAGACTTGATCTTCTTCTGTCGCTCGTTAGCATCCTTTGGCAAATACCCATTGAAGGCGAAATTCTGTCCGTTAAGTCCGCTGGCCATTAAACTTAACAGTATCGAGGATGGTCCAACCAAGGGGATGACATCTATTCCCAGCTCATGCGCGTAAAGGACTAGATCTGACCCAGGGTCAGCCACACAAGGGCAGCCAGATTCACTGATAATGGCGGCATCCTGATCTTTCAGCATCACCCCGTACTCTTGTATTGCTTTTGATCCAGAGTGCTCGCTTAATTCGACCATCACTGCTTCACTTAAAGGAAAATCTGGGATCAATACCCGCAGCAGCGCACGAGCAGATCTTGGTTCCTCAACAAAGAACAGTTTGATATGCCTTATTATTTGCGGGTCAAAAGCCGGCCTTTCATTTGAATTCTCAGAGATAAAGTTTGGGATCAAAAATAATTTAGGCATGGCCACTATATTAACGATGTTTGCCAGAATAAACAAGAATCAATAATTGAAAAATTCATTGCGGGAATATGCTGATAAATGTACTATATCAGCAATGAAAGTTGTCATTCTTAATCCTTCCTTCGGCGAAAATTTCGTGCGTGTTGCCCGCTGGGCAGCCAAGTCCCGCGGCCGTGTGCAGCGTCATCCGGAGTACCTGTTGACAGCAGCCCAAGTCCTTTTGGATGCCGGCCACGATACCCATTTTGTGGAAGCTGCCGCGCGTAATTTCACTGAAGAACAATCGATCGAAACAGCTATCGCGCTTAAACCGGAATTGCTGGTCATGCATGTGACCACCCCGTCCATCTATTCAGATATAGAACAGGCTAAAACGATCAAAAAACGCACGCGCTGCCGGGTTGTTTTCGTTGGCCAGCATGCCACCGCCGAGGTTGATAATACCTTTGAGATCGGACGCGGCGTTGTGGATTACATTTTACCGCGTGAGTATGACTATACACTGCTTGATCTGGCGAACGGAATACCAGATGATAAGAATCTTGGGTTATGTTGGACAAAGAACGGACAGGTGATACGCAATCTCCCCCGTCCTGATATTGACGTCAATCAATTGCCTTTTCCGGCCTGGCAACTGATCAAGCCAGAGTGGTATCCTGACGGCGGTAAAAAGTTCCCTTTTCTGACCCTCATCACCGGCCGTGGCTGCAATAATGCCTGCACCTTCTGCCGCGATCCCCAGCTGATGTATGGATATAAATTACGTAACCGTTCGGCCGCGTTAGTTGTGGCGGAAATGGAACATGACCTTAAACTCCATCCGCAGATACGCGAGATCATGTTTGAAACAGACACATTTGCTGCTGAGGCAAAGCATGTCAAAGAAGTCTGCGACCTGATCATTCAAAAAGGGATCAATAAGCAGATCACCTGGTCTTGTAATATGAGAGTTAATACGGACCTCTCCCTCCTGCCTTTAATGCGCGAGGCCGGCTGCCGTATGCTGATGACCGGTTTTGAGTTTGGGACAGATGAGAATCTTCGTGTTATCCGTAAAGGCGGCGTCAGTGTCAATATGGCACGAGAATATTCGAAAGAAGCCCACAGGCTTGGGTTTACAGTCCATGGGTGTTTTATGATCGGGGCTCCAGGAGAGACAAAAGCCTCAGCCCGTAAAACGATCGATCTAGCCAAGTCAATGCCATTAGATACGATACAGATCACAGGAGTCGCTTCTTATCCCGGCACTTCCCTCTACAACTGGGCAAAGGATAATAACTATCTCTTAGCCAAAGATTGGCGCGACTGGTTAACCCCAACAGGTGAACAGCGCACCTTGTTATCGTATCCTCAATTCTCTCATAAAGACATTGATGAACATATCGATATTGGTCTTAAAGAATTTTATTTGCGTCCCAGACAAATCTGGCGTATGCTTATTTCCATTAATTCTGTGGGTGATCTTTTAAGGAAAATCCATGGCTTTAAAGCGTTCATTGATTATTTTGTTCAGAAATTTGTCCGTTTGATCAAAGGTGTTAAGACTGATTCCGCCCGTCAAACTAAATTTCTGCACCGTGAAGTGCGGCCTGTGACAAAAGCGATGTCGCCCGCGCCAGAACTTTCATCATTTCGTTAACTGAAAAAAGGAGAACATTATGGCTCACATAGTTGCTGAACCCTGTATTAAGTGCAAATACACTGACTGCGTCACGGTATGTCCTGTTGACTGTTTCCACGAAGATGCCGAGATGCTTGTCATTGATCCTGAAGTTTGTATTGATTGCGGTGCCTGTATCCCGGAATGTCCTGTTCAGGCGATCTTCTCTGATTCTGATCTGCCGGAGAAATATAAGAGCTTTGTCAGCTTGAACGCGGATAAGGCCAAGGCTCTTCCAGTCATCACTGAAAGAAAGACCCCCTTAGCAGACAAGAAGTAAAATGTGGTTTTTCATGTATAGCTGTTATTTCTTCTCCCTAGCATCATTCCTGATGCTAGGGATTGTTTTTGGCCAGAGTTTATCGCCCTTTTATGTCTTTAAGGCATCGCCAATGTCTTTTTTGATCCTGACCGCGATCGTGTATTTGTTCACGGAAACATTGATCATTTTCTTTTTTGTCGGCACGGGTGTCAGCGTGAAAGAATATATGCTAGAACATAAGATCCACGGGAACTTTCATCAGCGGATGATCGCCATCAAACGTTTTATGTATCCTGCCCAAATGCTCAATCTGCTGATCTTGATGACCGCGTTCATCCTTTACGGTGCGGCCGATACTGGTAAGATACCTCAATTCGTTTATCAGGGGCTCCTTCTGGCAGGTATTATCCATTTTTGCTACGCGAAACGTATCCAGCACCAGAGTTTTCGTGACAATACATTTATAATTCTGGAAATGTCAGGGATCAAGAAGTGATATGTACTGGCTCGCGAAGATCTTTCAGGCGTCGGGATTATCTGTGATGGCTTTTGGATTCATCAAGTATTTCCCGGCATTAATGCCGCATCATATTTTCCTGATGGCGGGCGTTTTGTTTTTAATAGGCTGGATCATTCAATCATTGCTGTTAAAACATTAGGCCGTTACAATGAAAGAGAATAATATCCGAACGATATTGAAATTTGATGTTGGCGCTGACGGTTTTATGAAAATGATCGCCGTCCTGGCAATTGCCGCGGTGTTGACACTAATTATCGGGATGATCTTTTTATCAATTGTCGTTAAAGACTTAAAAGGAATATCATGAGAACTTTCTTTCGCATTTTTATCCTCATTGGGACAATATGCTTATTTATCTTTAAAAAGAATTTTATGAAACGCATGGGCATTGATAATGAAAAGGTTTATTGGTTAAGGATGCTTGCCTATTCTTTAGCCGGGATCACGATCGTTTTTGTCAGAAATCCAGTCTTTCATCTGTTCGGGATAACAGAAAAAACGCCGATGTGGATCAAAGTACTTGTTTACATCCCCTTGATCTCAACAACCTATATGATCGGATTTGTCGTTTACGGGACTTTGCTTGGCCAGAAGGAGTTTGTTGTGGGCCAGGCCAAAAAGCGGCTGGATCTGATCTTAGGCAGGTTTAAACACATAAAGCATTAAATATACGATCACTCCGGTCAAGGAAACATACACCCAGGACGGATAAAGCCACTTTGTAATGCGTGTATGTCCTTCCCAATTCCCCCTTAAGGCGTGCTTTACAGCGAACAGTATCAATGGCACGATCACAGCCGCCAGGATCGTATGAGTCGTCAGAATAAAGAAATACGCCATGCGAAGCATCCCTTCCCCCTGATATCTGGTGATAATATGGGTTGTGGCGTGATAATACAGGTATGACATCAAAAATACGCATGAGGCAATGATCGCGGACAGCATGAATCTTTTATGAAGTTCTTTTTGCTTATTTTTGATCGCCATAAAGCCGAACAATAATAGTATACCCGCCAGACCGTTGAGAGTGGCGTTAATCGACGGCAGGATCGGGAGATTGAGTTCTTTGCGAAGCGCTCCGATATCAGCGTAAAGCATTTTCATACGATCCTCGTCCGAACTGTCGTAATATCCACGGATCCTGGCCTTTTGGTCTACCAGCACGAACATCGACGAGTGAAAAACAATCTCCTTCATGTCCCCTATTTTAAAACTTTCGACAGCTAGTTTCTGGATCTGATCCCTTGTTCCTGTCAAGAATGTCCAG
Organism: uncultured Planctomycetales bacterium; assembly: GCA_964520655.1. Taxonomy (GTDB): domain Bacteria; phylum Omnitrophota; class Gorgyraeia; order Zapsychrales; family Fredricksoniimonadaceae; genus JACQQW01. Next base: position 95,944 of record CAZFNI010000005.1, on the reverse strand, counting down.
CGGTCATTTGCTCCGTATTTCTTCAAGTATTTTGTCAACACATCCGGTGTATCATTCTCCGGATTCACCGTGATGGAGACCATGCGGACATCTTTATAGGCATTATACGCTTTTGATATACCTGACATGTGCGTGCTCATACCCGGACAAATGCCGGAGCAGGTCGTAAAAACAAAATCAGCGACCCAGACGCTCCCGTTGAGGTCTTTTAAAGAAAATGATGCGTTATGCTGTGAGGTGAGCGAAAAATCATTGACATGGCCCAGTACAGGCAGTCCGCTGTTGGAATGAACGTTTTTGTAGGCAACGAACAGAACAAGGACTAAAGCGGTGAATAGGACCTGTAGTTTAAGAAAACGATCAGAGAATGACATCCAACACGATAAAGAATAATAGTAATGGTAAATAAAGGATCGACGCCGCCAAGACCTTTCGAGCATTGGCTATGGAATAATTTGTTCTAAACATGAGTGTCGGGATGACAAGCAATGTTCCTAGAAATAGAGCCCCCCAGAAATATACTTTACCGCTCATCCCGATCATTGACGGCATTAAGGAAAAGGCAATGCAGGCAAAACAAAAAGCCATCATTTGGGCAAATGTAAAACGTCCCTCCGGATATACACACGGCAGCATTTTGAACCCAGCTTTTTTATAGTCCTCTTTGTACATCCAGGAAATGGCAAAGAAATGAGGATGCTGCCAGGAAAACAAAATAAAGAAAAGGATCCATGCACCAGGATCGATCGTACCGCTTGCCGCTGACCATCCGCCAATTGTCGGTAAAGCCCCTGGGATAGCCCCAATGGTGGTATTAAGCCAACTCAGGCGTTTCATGGGCGTATACACAAGAACATACAGGAATGCGGTTAATAAGCATAAAAAGGCTGTCAATAGATTAACCTTCACCATTAAGATAAATACGCCAAGCAACACAAGAAGAATACCTGAGTACATGGCATTATTGGGGCTGACGATCCCCATGGGAATAGGACGTGTTTTTGTCCTCTGCATCAAAGCATCCACATCTCTTTCCAAGTATTGATTAAGGATGGATGAACCGCCGCAGGAAAGAGCTGTTCCTAGAAGCGTCCAAAATAATAATGAAAAGTCCTTAATCCCGCTTTTGGCAAAATAAAAACCCCATACAGTCGTGATCATGACCGACAGGCAGATGTTCGGCTTTGCCATCTTTATGCAAGCGTTGAGGATGGATCTATTCATTTTTTTGCAATGGCTTTCTGATAAGCAGCGATCGTGCACGGTGACGCCCGCAGGAACAACAGGAAACTAAGCGCCAGAACAATGGCTCCAACCGTGACGTGTAGTGTTGTTGTGACAGGTTCTTTTTCCATTAATACGGTTCCGATCCCCAGTCCGATCTGGAGAACGACAGCCATATTAAGCCAGAATAATGTTTTCATGACAAGCATGTTGTTCAAATAGCGTTTGTATGCGACCTGATTGATAAAGATCAATTTTAACAGGATCAACACCCCCCAGATACGGTGGGTCAAATGGATATGGACCTGACCCATTTTCACAGGATCCAAATTATGCTCAAAACGCCAAACATTGATCCTCTCTAACATTGCTTGATTCATTGTCGGGATGAATGTTCCACCTGTTGTTGGGAAATCAGGGATAGCGAGACCGGAATTCGTGTGACGCAGGATATTGCCGATGATCAGTTGAATAAAGACCATTCCCGTTAAAATCAATACAAAACGGATGAATTTCCCATCATATTCTTCAGAGGCGTTGAGACGTAAGCCGCGTTCAACGGAAAGACCATAAGAGATCATTAAACAGACCACGAAAAATGACTGTCCAAATACACCGTGTAAGGAAGATAAAGAGACTGGCAGGAAATGAATGACCGTGAGCCCACCCAAAAGGCCTTGCGCCGCGACTAAAACAAATGATGCGATCCCTAAACGTTTGATCCAGACAGGGACATTGGATCTAAGCAAAAGTACGCATAACGTCAATGACATGAGACCCACAATTGAGGCCAGCATCCGATGGGTATGTTCATATTTGATCCCCCCTGCCATTTGATCCAAGGGAAAACTGAACATGAATTTGCCATATGTCGTCGGCCAATCGGGTACAGATAAGCCTGAATCAGTGCTTTTTACCAAAGCTCCTAAATAGATCAAGAGCAGTGTGACAAAAGAAAGAATTTTGGAGAAACGGCGCAGAAAGATGTGAGATTCATTCATGATTTAGTTCCAGAAGTTATCACCGGAAGATCCGGCGCCGCCTGCAGGCGTTTGTTTAGAAATCCATTCATCGTAATCTTTTTGAGAATCGACCGTTAAATAACCCTTCATCCGATAGTGACCAATGCCGCATAATTGCGCGCAGGCGATCTCGGATTTCCCTGTCTTTGTCGGTACGAACCATGTTTTGATCGCCATGCCAGGTATCACATCCTGTTTGACGCGCATGATCGGCAAGGCAAAAGAATGGATCACATCTTTCGATGATAAATATACGATCACTGGACGGCCCACTGGTATATGCATTTGATTGACAGTGGTGAAATCATCTTTTGCGTTGGGGTCGGTGACGTCTAAACCAATGGGATTGTTTTGCTGATCGATGAGCGCGATCTTCGTCTTGCCGAATTTACCGTCTTTACCTGGATAATGGATATTCCACGCGAACTGTTCGGCAATAACACGCAGTTCGATCGCATCCGGCCTGTTTGGAAAAGAATTGATCTGCTTTGACCAGAACGGTATGGAAAAACATACCAGCAGGATAACTTCGGCCACGACAACAGCGACCTCCAACGTGCTGGAGATATGACTTTGAACACCGTGATAATTAGCTTTTGGATTTGCCCATTTGTTGAAACGGATGAGTGTGATGATAAAAAAAACGCCCCACCCGACAAATAATAGAAGCATTAAGCCATGGATCAGATATATCATCTGATCTATCTGGTAACCATGAGCGGAAGCAATAGGCGGTAAACCTAACATAAGGGTGATCTCCTGCTGCGGTTAGAAATATTGATAAAAAGGAATACAAAACCGATCAAAACCGCTATCACTACACCGAGCAGCGATAATATGCCGTAATTATAGCCCTGTGTGACCAACGATGAAGGGTCACCAAAACAGACAGCACAGATCATAATGTTTGGGCCTTTTTAAGGAATTGCACACCATAAACCGCCAATCCGACAGCGATCACAAGGGCAATGATCCCTAATATCTGGTAATCATGATTTAATCCCCAGATCCCAAAGATCATCGAAATACTGACAGCTGCAGTGATCAAAAGTATGTGGATATTTTTAATGCCCATGGCCACCCCCTTGTGCGTGCTCCTGGGCTTGGATATCTTTTGAGATATCTTCAGTCCCAACGATGAGGTTTTCGTGGTTGAATAAGGGCAATAACAAGATCATCAAAAAAAAGAAAATGGTCAGGATAAAAACAACGATCAGGGCATTCTTCCCTATCAAGAGATCTTTAAATGAATCGTAAACGATCTTGCCTTTAAATACAATGATCGATAATGCAATAATGACCGTCCAAAAAAGAGGCATATGCAGCGCCGATAGAACGATCCCTAATGCGGTCACAGAAACGATCAAAATAAAGAGCTTCTTATACACTTCTACCATTTTAGGGACATCATGCATTTGCGACATAGTCACCCTCTATAAAAGGTACAAAACCGGGAATAATAGAATGATCCACAATAGGTCCACAAAATGCCAGTAGATCCCTGCTATTTCGATACGATGCGCAAAGCGGTGAGGATCTTCTTTCTGCATTGCGAAGCCTGGGATCAACAGATAGGTATTGACGATCAGACCGCCGATAATATGCAGCGCGTGCAGCCCCGTCAGGGTAAAATATGTCGCCAGAAAGGTATTCGAGGACGGATAAAGGCCGTGATGGAATTTGACCGAATACTCGAAGGTTTTAAGTGCCAGAAATCCCAAGCCGCATAAAATTGAAATGATCCAGAATTTACGGAATCTGGGCACATCGCCTGAACGAATAGCGGCCCAGGCAAAAACAACCGCGATCGAAGAAATGACAAGGATGAGCGTATTTAATGTGGCGAGCGGTATATTAAGTATACTGGCACCCATCGGCCAATTGGCCGCACTTGTCCGCAGCAAGACATAAGCGGAAAGCAAGCCGCCAAAAAGCATGATCTCAGAAGCTATGAATAACCAGATCCCTAAGGTGGCATTATTAAAGCCGGTATCTGGTCTCTCTTCTACTGTATAAGGAATAGTTTCCGCGGACATATCTCTCCTTCTAGATCACTTCTCAAATTGCGGACTAAAATCTTTAGGCGCACCCGGTACACTGTACTCATAAGGTTCTTTATAAACGATCGGCGGATGCGTGAAATTACCGTGCCCTGGCGGTGTTGGTGTTGCCCATTCAAGGGTCGTCGCATCCCATGGATTATCGCTATTGGTTTTCTTGCCTGCGATCAACGTCCAGATAATATTAATGATAAAAATGAATTGGACTGCACCCATAATAAAGGCGGCTGTTGACATAACACCGTTTAAATACAGTACCGGCTGAGCGTGAGCGTAGCTTGCTCCTCCGTCGTACAAACGTCTGGAAACACCCGCTAATCCCTGGATCAGCATGGGAAAAAAGATAAAGTTCATGCAAACGAATGATGGCCAGAAATGTAATTGACCAAGAAATTCATTCAATTTCTTCCCGGTTAATTTCGGGAACCAAAAATAGATACCGGCAAACATGGCAAAGATCGTTCCGGGAGCAACTACATAATGGAAATGTCCGATCACATAATAGGTATCATGCAGGTGGATATCAGGAGAAGCCAATCCCAATGGAAGCCCTGTTAACCCGCCTAATCCGAACATCGGTAAGAAAGAGATGGCGAAAAGCATCGGCGTATTGAAACGGATGGAACCGCCCCACAAGGAAATGAACAAGCATGTCAGGATAATAACCGAAGGGATTGAGATCATCATGGTCGTGGTTTGGAAGAACGCGCTGATCATTGTTCCCATGTTGGTTAAATACATGTGGTGAGCCCAAACAACGAACGATAAAAAACCTAAGCCGATGATGGAATAGATCATGGTACGCAATCCCCAGATGGGTTTGCGGATATTATTGGCGATGATCTCGGTAACGATCCCGAGTGCCGGTAAGATCAAGACATAAACTTCTGGATGCGCGAGGAACCAGAATAAGTGCTGCCATAACAGGACGCTCCCTCCCCCGCTGACGTGCAGAGGTTGGCCGGAAACAACAAGACCAGAAGGTAAAAAGAAACTTGTATGGAAAAGCCGGTCCATTAACTGCATCACACCGGCAGCTTCAAGCGGTGGGAAAGCTAATAATAGTAAAAAGGATGTTACCAATTGCGTCCAAGTGAAGAATGGCAGACGCATCCAGGTCATGCCCGACGCTCTTAATTGGAAAATCGTACAGATGAAATTGACAGCCCCCAGCAACGAGGATGTGATCAAAAACACCATTCCGATGAGCCATGCTGTCTGCCCAATTGTGGCGAACTCTGATAGCGGCGGGTAAGAAGTCCATCCCGAATTAGCAGCCCCTCCAGGTAGGAAAAAACTGGCCATCATGATAAGACCGCCAGTTAGATAAACCCAATAGCTCATCATATTGAGTTTGGGGAAACACATGTCAGGTGCGCCGATCTGAAGCGGCACCAGATAATTACCAAAGGCGCCAACCGCTAAAGGAACAACACCTAAAAAGACCATGATGGTTCCATGCATCGCGCCAAGCTGATTATAAAATTCTGGAAGCATCACGCCGCCAGGCATATTGTTCTCACCAAAGAGTTTTCCGACCAAAGGCAGCGCCACGCCAGGATTAGCCAGCTGCCAGCGCATGAGCAGAATCATGCCAAAACCCAAAAGTAAGAATATCAAGGATGTGATGCCGTATTGGATCCCGATGATCTTGTGATCAGTGGAGAAAATGTATTTACGCCAAAAAGGCACAGCATGATCATGCGGTTGGGAATGAGCCATCAAAAGTTCCTTAAGTTAGACTAACTTTTCGTTGGAACAGCAAATGAAAAATCAGCAGTCGCAGTTCCGCCTGAAACAGTGACACTGGCGGATCTTGTCCCTAATTTTTCATGCCAGGCTTCAATGGTATATGTGCCATCAGGAAGATTCTTGATCTCGAATTTACCATCTGTACCCGTCACGGCAAAAAATGGATTGGGCATGACAGATATCCAAGCTCCCATCCAGGGATGAACATCGCACTTCATGGCGAACATGAATTCCGCTTTATCAAATGTCTTTGTCAATTCCGTACGGAATTTTGGCATGGCCATATTGAATTCAGGATTAATTTTGCTGATCGCGTGGATATTATGTAAAGTCCCGTCAGGATTTAAGATCTTAACGGGTTGACCAACCATGACCCCTAACACATGAGGGCTATAGTTACATCCTTTTTGATCCACGACAACAGGATCTGCCGGAGCTTTATAATCACCGGCCGGGGCGTTCTTGATGTACACGAACACATTACCCATTGTATTGCCTTCGCCTAAAACCAGGGTTTGAGGCATGACGGCATCTTTATGCTGAGCAGCACAGATCGGATCCGCATCCATATTGACCGCTTTGAAATTGGGGGCATTACCTTCAAATTTGATCGTACCAGAGACGGAACCTGCCATGGCTGTTGCGGCGCTAGCAGTTGCAATCATGATCCCCATAAAGATTTTTAGAAATGAGCTTTTCATGCGAACCCCTTTTGTTTGATGATCTTAAAATTATTACTGTATCTTAATGGAACAAGGCTTGAACTGTCAAGCCGCTTTGTAAGTATTATTACTTATAACTTTGAAGTGTTTTCATATAATTAGCGCGTTCAAACGCTTCTGGATTAGCACATGATCTCTGACTCATACTGCCCTTCATCTGTGAGACAGAACTATACTCATGTTCATTCATCCATTTTTCCATCCCCGCTAATACTTTTTTCACATGAGCTGGCCCATGACGTAACAGGACAGAACACATCATGGTCACATCCGCGCCGGACATGATCATTTTGATCGCATCCTCTTCCGAATGAATACCTCCTGAAGCGGCAAGATTGGCCTTAATGCGTCCATAAAGGACCCCTATCCAGCGCATCGGAAGGCGAAGGTCATAGGAATTGCTTAACACAACGTTGGGAGAAACAGCCAATTCATCTAGATCAATGTCCGGCTGGTAAAAACGATTAAACAAGACTAAACCATTTGCACCTGCTTGATCCAAACGCTGTGCCATATTGGCCAACGCACTGAAATATGGTCCGATCTTAACTGCAACTGGGATATTGACGACGGTTTTGATCCCTTTGAGGATATCCAAGTATGTTTCTTCAACAGCCCTGCCGTCAACATTAACGTCTGTGGCCATAAAATAAACATTTAACTCTAACGCATCCGCCCCAGCGCTTTTTAATTGTTTGGCAAACGTAAGCCATCCGCCTTCTGTGTGCGCATTGAGACTGGCGATCACAGGTATCTTGACGGATTTCTTAGCTTTGTAAATATGATCCAGATATTCCTCAGGGCCCAATGGGAATTCAGAAGGTTGAGGAAAATAAGACAACGATTCCGCGTAGCTCTCCGATCCCTGTTTTAAATAATGCTGTAATTCCCCCACTTCATGCGTTATCTGCTCTTCAAAAATGGAATGCGTAACGATCGCAGCAACGCCGGCATCTTCCAAGCGTTTGTAATTATCCAGCTCCCAGGTCAACGGGGATGCCGAAGCCACCAGGGGATTTTTTAATGTCATTCCTAAGTATGATGTTGATAGATCCATGTCTATACCCCCTTGGCCTGTTCAGGTGTTGCGGCCATTGTTTTAAGGATTTGCCAGCGATCATTAACGTCTTGCTGAGCATATTTCGCTAATTCCGCGGCTGCTTCCGGTTTTGTTTTGTTAAGCATCTTGAACCTGTTCTCTAATCCCATGAATTCTTTTAACATTAATTTAGGATCAGCTGAATCCAACTGCAATGGATTCTTTCCTTCCATGGCCAGCATCGGATTAAAGCGGAATAACGGCCAGTATCCAGAAAGGACAGCAGATTTCTGGTTCTGCATACCTGTGGTCATGTTGATCCCGTGGGCAATGCAGTGGCTGTAGGCGATGATCAATGACGGCCCTTCGTAAGCTTCCGCTTCCAGGAAAGTCCTTAAGGTATGTTCATCCTTGGCACCCATGGCGACAGAGGCCACATACACATGGCCGTAGGTCATGGCGATGCGGGCTAGATCTTTTTTCGCGGTGCTTTTCCCGCCAGCCGCAAATTTGGCAACAGCCGACCGCGGTGTTGATTTGGACATCTGGCCGCCAGTATTGGAATAAACTTCTGTGTCCAGAACAAGGATATTCACATTGCGTCCAGAAGAGATCACATGATCTAATCCGCCAAACCCGATATCATAGGCCCAGCCGTCACCGCCGAAGATCCAGACACTCTTCTTGACCATCATATCGGCTAAATTGAGCAATTGTTTGGCTTCAATGGATGTTTGGCCTTGCAGTTTTTTCTTCAATTCAGCGATGCGCTCGCGTTGGGTAAAGATATCCGCTTCATCTTTCTGCGGCGCATTGATGATGGATTCAACAAGGGCTGTGCCGATCGTCGATTCCAATTTTTTGGTCAATTCCTGGGCGTATTCCTTTTGCTTGTCGATCGATAAGCGGAAACCTAAACCAAATTCCGCATTGTCTTCAAACAATGAATTACTCCAGGCCGGCCCGCGGTTATCCTTATTCTTGGTATAGGGTGTTGTCGGTAAATTGCCGCCATAGATGGATGAACAGCCGGTGGCATTGGCGATCACCATGCGGTCGCCGAATAATTGCGTCGCCAGTTTGATATAGGGTGTTTCACCGCAGCCTGCACAAGCTCCGGAGAACTCGAACAAGGGCTGAAGAGCCTGTGACGAGCGGATGGAATTCATCTTGACTAAGTTCCGATCCAACTCTGGGATCTCCAGGAAATGTTCCCAGTTCTTTTTCTCGCTCTCGCGCAGCGGCGGTTGAGCTTTCATGTTCAATGCTTTCAGTTTAGTTTCTGTCTTATTCTTAACAGGACAAATATCCACGCAGATCGCGCAGCCTGTACAGTCTTCAGGGGCTACTTGAATGGTGTATTTTAATCCTGCCCATTCTTTATCCTTAGCCTCAACAGCCTTGAATGTCGCTGGGGCATTGGATAAATGCTTGGGATCATAGGCCTTGATACGAATGACCGAGTGCGGACAGACCATGGCGCATTTGCCGCACTGAATACAAATATCGGCATCCCAGACAGGGATATCCTGCGCGATATTGCGCTTTTCCCATTGGGTTGTCCCGACCGGGTATGTCCCATCGCAAGGCAGCGCTTTGACCGAGATCTGATCACCTCTGCCTGCGATCATTTTAGCCGTCACATTCTGGACAAATGCCGGTGCTTTGCCGGACACTGCTGCAGCCAGTTCCAAAGTACTTGAAATTACTGCCGGCACCTTGACTTCTTTGAGGTGCACCAGGGTATGGTCGACAGCTTCGTAATTCATGCGCAGGACATCTTCACCCTTCTTGCTGTAACTCTTCTTAATGTGTTCCTTGATGGCCTCAATAGCTTCCTGCTGAGGCAAAATGCCGGAAATGGCAAAGAAACAGGTCTGCATGATGCTGTTGATGCGCATGCCAAGACCGACTGCCTTGGAGACTTCATAGGCATCAATGATATAGAATTTTAGTTTCTTATCTTTGATCGTTTGAGCGACTTTACGAGGGATGTGAGCCCAAATGTCATCAACCCCGTAGATCGTATTTAATAGGAAAACTCCGCCTTCATCGATCTTCTCTAAAACATCATAGCTTTCCAGGAATTGGAATTGATGGCAGCCAACGAAGCTGGCTTTGCTGACTAAAAATGTGGAATGGATGGGTTTGGGACCGAAGCGTAAATGTGAAACAGTGACGGAACCGGATTTCTTGGAGTCATAGACGAAATACCCTTGAGCGTACATCGAGGTATGTTCGCCAATGATCTTGATCGAGTTCTTATTCGCGCTGACCGTACCATCGGCGCCCAGTCCATAAAAGATCGCGCGAACCCCACCTTCGTTCTCAATGATGAAATTCTCATCATATTCAATGCTGGTATGGGAAAGGTCATCATTGATGCCGACCGTGAAATGATTTTTCGGTTTTGATTTGGCCATTTCATCGTAAACGCCTTTGATCATTGCCGGGGTGAATTCCTTGGAGGATAGACCGTAACGCCCGCCGATAATGCGCGGGATCGATGGGAACTTACCTGCCGCATTGGATTCTACCAAGGCATTGACCACATCCAGATATAAAGGATCGCCGGCGCTGCCAGGTTCCTTGGTGCGGTCAAGTACGCACACTGTTTTAACTGTCTTCGGTAATACATTGATGATGCCGTCCACATCAAAAGGCCTGTAAAGACGCACCTTGATGAAACCGACCTTTTGGTTGGTTTCATTTAAACGGTCAACCGTATCCTGGCACGTTTCCGCGCTTGAACCCATGAGCACGATCACGCGTTCAGCTTGAGGGTGGCCATAATATTCATATAATTTGTACTGGCGGCCAGTAAGCGCAGCGAATTTATCCATTGTTTTCTGAACAATACCAGGACAAGCGTTATAGAACGGATTAACCGTCTCGCGGGACTGGAAATACACATCAGGATTTTGGGCCGTGCCGCGAATGACAGGATTATCCGGGGTTAAACGGCGATTACGGTGTTCCAACACCAGATTTTCATCGATCATGCTGCGGATATCATCATAGGTCAACTGTTCGATCTTCGCGATCTCATGGGAAGTACGGAAACCGTCAAAGAAATGGATGAACGGGATGCGGGATTCTAAGGTCGCGGCATGCGCGATCAAGGCAAAATCCATGGCCTCTTGAACAGAACAGGAGCATAACATGGCAAAACCGGTCATACGGGCAGACATTACGTCCTGATGGTCGCCAAAAATGGATAAACCCTGGGTCGCGATGGAGCGTGCGGCCACATGAAAGACCGTTGAGGATAACTCCCCCGCGATCTTGTACATGTTCGGTAACATCAGTAATAACCCCTGGGAGCTGGTAAACGTTGTGGTCAAAGCTCCGGTTTGAATCGCCCCATGGACAGCCCCCACAGCTCCGGCTTCACTTTGCATTTCCTGGACTAAGGGCACTGTGTCCCAGATGTTCTTTTTTCCCATGGAGGCCCATTCATCGGTCCATTCCCCCATTGAGGAAGATGGCGTGATCGGGTAGATCGCCACCACTTCGCTTAAGGCAAATGCTATATAAGAGGCTGCTTCATTTCCATCAATCGTGACCTGTTTACGTGTTTTCATATTGCTCCCTATGTATAAATTTCTATGAATTTAAAATCTTACTACCTTAATAAACCCAAGTCAAAATATTATTTCTTTAGTTTGAGCTTAACAAATACGGGGCAGCTGTTCTCCTGAGATCATGTCCACGACACGCTGGGTGCCAATTTTGCAGTGTAAAACAACGCGCGGCGACTCTGATTTCTCTACGTGGCCTATAATACATGCGCCCTGACCTTGAGGGTGATCGCGCATGATCGAAACCGTCTTTTCCGCCTGATTGGCTGGCACAAATACCGCTAAACGCCCCTCATTGGCCACATATAAAGGGTCAAATCCAAGCAGTTCACAAGCTGACGCAACCTCTTCTTTGACTGGAATAGCTGCTTCCTTGATCAAAAGTTTCTTGTGAGACAGGCTTGCGATCTCATTTAAGGTGCTGGCAAGGCCGCCACGGGTCAGATCCCGTAAACAATGCACATCGATCTGTTGACGGATCAAATCTAAGACCATCCCCGCCAAAGGAGCAGTATCGCTTTGAAGGGTTGTTTCAAACGACAAATTCTCTCGGCTGGCCATGATCGCCATTCCATGATCACCCAGGTCGCCATTAACGATGATCGCATCCCCTTCTTTCACTGATACAGGATTAATGTTCAGTTTATGTTCGATGACCCCTATGCCCGCTGTATTGATAAAAATCCCATCTGCTTTGCCCTTACCCACCACCTTGGTGTCACCCGTCACGATCTGCACCCCAGCTTCTTTTGCGGCAACACGCATGGCATTGATCACCTTCCACAAGTCCTCCATCAGCAGCCCTTCTTCCAGGATAAAACCGCAGCTTAAATATAAAGGACGCGCACCGGCCATCGCCAGGTCGTTGACGGTTCCATTAATCGCTAAAGTACCGATATTACCTCCTGGAAAGAATAAAGGGCTTATCACATATGAATCTGTTGTAAAGGCCATCTTTCCCTGTAAGCCATCCAGGACTGCCGCATCATGGCGCTGCATCAAAATAGGATTCTCAAAGGATGCCAAGAACATTTTCTCGATCAGCTGATGCATGAATCGACCGCCGCCACCGTGTGCCAACAGGACATATGGATAATCAGAAATAGGGAACGGACAACTGAGCATGATCTCTTTATTTTGGTCCATTAAACACCTGCACTCACTTTCCGATAACGGTAATACGCGGCACAGGCCCCTTCGGATGAGACCATGGTGGCTCCTAAAGGATGGTCTGGGGTGCATTTCTTCCCATAGGCGGGGCATTCATATGGTTTTTTTACGCCTTGCAATATTAAACCGCTGATGCAATCCGGGCTTTCTGAAGTAATGATCCCTTTAAGATCAAAACGTTCTTCAGCATCAAAAACTTTGTATTCATTTTTTAAACCCAGACCGCTCTGAGGGATCTCTCCAATGCCCCGCCATTTGCGATGGACAATGTCAAATACCCGCTCAACAATACTGATGGCATGAACATTGCCGTTCTCTTTGACCCAGCGGGAATATTGATTTTCTAATGCATAACGTCCCTCTTGCAGCTGAGCAACACACATCAATACCCCCTGCAATATATCCAATGGTTCAAAACCTGTCACAACAATAGGGACCTTGAATCTTTCCACCAACGGTTTATATTCCGTATAGCCCATAACCGTACATACATGACCCGCAGCAAGAAATGCTTGTACACGATTAACTTTTGAGGACATGACCGCAGAAATAGCAGGAGGCACAAGTACATGAGATACGAGAACAGAAAAGTTCTTTATCCCTTCCTGTTTAGCCTGATAAACAGCCATGGCATTGGCCGGTGCGGTCGTCTCAAAACCGACTGCAAAGAATACGATTTCTTTAGATGGGTTTTGACGGGCGATCATCAGGGCATCGAGTGGAGAGTATACAATACGTACATCCCCTCCTTGGGCCCTGACCGAAAATAGATCTCGGTTAGAACCTGGAACACGCAGCATATCACCAAAAGAACAAAAGATGACATCAGGACGACTAGCTAAATGAATGGCCCTGTCGATCAACTCTAACGGAGTGACACATACAGGACATCCTGGTCCATGGATCAATTCAATGTTTTTAGGAAGCAATTCATCAATGCCGAACTTAACGATCGCATGAGTCTGACCGCCGCAAACTTCCATTAAGACCCATGGTTTTGTGGTGATACGGTGGATCTCACGGGAAAGCTGTAAGGCTAATTTAGGATCCCTGTACTCATCCATGAATTTCATCTAATTCACCCATTTCCTTCAGATATGCAAAAACTTTAATGGCTTCCTCTTGATCAACAATGCTTAGGGCAAAACCAACGTGGACAATAACATAATCCCCCACTTTTGCTTGCGGGACATAGGCTAAAGAAACTTCTTTATGAATGCCGCCAAAATTAACTTTTCCCATATTCCCTAAAGGATCAGAACCGTGATGAACAATGCTTTCAATCTTTCCAGGTATTGCTAAACACATGTCATTTACCTTTCCCCCCATGGCATCGCGCAGAGGCGATCACAGCCTGTCCTAAAGCTATCCCGCCGTCATTGGTGGGGACAACAGAATGCCAATAAGGATCAAATCCTTCCTGCCGCAAACGGTCGATCATCCGTGTGATCAAGTATCGATTCTGAAAACAACCGCCGCTTAATACAACTTGTTTGTGCCCCATCTTATGTGCTACACCAACAGCCATCTCAACTATTGTATTATGAAATTTATCCGCGATGCATCCAACATCAACACCTTTACGCAGGTCGTTGATGATCTCTTTTAACATTGGTCTCCAGTCCAGTATATTATTATCAAGAATGATCTTCCGATAACTATCATCTGTCAAACCCTTCATGCCATTCTCCAGTTCAATGGCTGCCTGTCCCTCATAGGTGGAATGATCACAAAATCCCAGTAAGGCACTTATCCCGTCAAATAGTCGCCCCATGCTAGAGCAGATCGGGGATTGAAAACCTTTTTCGACCATTTTTTGAATATTCATTAATTCATTGCTCGTGAAGGCTTGAACGAGTTTCAGGTCCTTGACAATGTCTAAGTTCCCATCAGATACCATGTACAATAAACTTAAGGCGATCCTTTTTGGGTGATGGATGGCCATTTCACCTCCGGGTAAACGAAACGGCAGAAGATGCCCCACGCGTTTAAAATCCGTTAGGGTTGATAATAATATCTCCCCACCCCATATGGTGTGATCCTCTCCGTAACCCGTGCCGTCCCAGGCGATCCCCATAACCTCTTTATTGAGCTGATTCTCCGCCATACACGCAGCAATATGAGCGTGATGATGCTGGATCGTGATCAACGGTTCTTTGCATGTCAAGCCGAAACGCGTGGACGCATAATCAGGGTGCTGGTCCACGGCTACACAATCAACTGCGTGTGGATAAAGCCCTTTTAAACTAGCAATGGATTGATGAAAGCTTATCATGGACGATTCAGATTGCAGATCACCGATATGCTGGCTTAAATAGACCTTGTTCTTCAATTTTAAAGCGACCGTGTTTTTCATCTGCGATCCAAGGGCCAGGATGTTATTGTGATGATCATGAACAACGACCGGTAACGGTGCGTATCCTCGGGCTCTTCGTAATACCGAAAAGCGGTCTTTGATGACCATGCCGACAGAATCATCGACAGGCCTGACGATCGGTCTATCGTGCATCAAAAAAACATCCGCGATCTTGCCTAATTTCTGCAATGCTTCTGTATTATCAATGGACATTGGCTCTTCGGATAAATTAGCACTGGTCGCAACAACGGGAACCCCTAAATCCTTCATTAATAACACATGCAGTGGCGTATAAGGAAGCATGACGCCATAACTAGGACTGCTTAAAGAGACCGATCGAGCGATTGAAATAATTGTGCGCACACTTTTTTTCCTCGCTATCAACACGATCGGCGCTTGCGCTGATTGCAGCGCCTGCAGGTCAAACTTTGTCGCATGACAGTGCGCTTTAATCATCTCGTCATCAGGGAACATTAAGGCGAAAGGTTTTTCTGCCCGGCCTTTGCGTTCCCGCAGGGTCTTTACAGCATTGTCATCACAGGCATTGACCATCAATTGAAAGCCACCCAAACCTTTCAATGCCAGAACCCTTCCGGATCTTATGGCCTCAACGGCTTTCGTAAGAGCTTCCTGCCCTGCTGCTATATCCTTACCCAATGGATCGACTAGTGTCAGCTGCGGTCCACATTGAGGACAGGCATTAGGCTGAGCGTGAAACCGCCGATTCAGCGGATCATTGTATTCATCTTGACAATTTGAACACATCTTAAATCTTTTCATCGACGTATTATCCCTGTCGTAAGGCAAAGTCTCAATGATCGTGTACCTTGGACCACAATGGGTGCAATTTGTAAAGGGATAATTATAGCGGCGATCAGCGGGATCTAAGATCTCTTTAAGGCAATCTGAACAAATACACAGATCCGGAGGTATAAATGCTTCCGGGCGCATCATTACCCGACTGTCACGGATCACAAAATTCTCATCTTTTTGCAGAGGGATCTGCACAATGCGCATATCACTAACAGCGGCATGCGCAGGGCATTCTGTTCGTAAACGTTTAATGAAGGTATTCAAACGGTCATCATTTCCTTCAATCTCGATCGTCACACCATGCGATGTATTGCAGACAAAGCCGCTTAATGCGATATCCAGGGCGAGCCGATAGACGAATGGACGAAAACCAACGCCCTGCACGGAACCCTGTAGGAATATCTGCCATCTTTTGTCCTGCTGTGTATCGATCATCAGAATATCCTGGATTATTTAAGCAGCGTATTGGATGGAATCAACGGTGATCGCGTTGCCACTGACTGTTTTGACATTAAGCGCTCCGCAAAAAGAACACATCGGCATATGATGGTCTTCCACAACACCGATCTTTCGGCATTGCGGGCACTCCACCCTCATATGTTCTTCTTTGATGTGCAATTGAGCTCCCTCCAAAAGGGTACCCTGGACCGCTATGCCAAAATGCAGGAGAACTGATTCTAGCACCAGATGGTATGTTTCCCCCACAGTGACATGGACGTTTTGGATCTTTTTACCTGGATGTTGCTTTAATTCTTCCAGGATAACTTCAACGATCTTTTCGGTAAAAACACCTTCATGCATACACTACTTCTCCAACAAGAATGCGCAGATCTCATCTAATGCTTTTGGGACCAACAGCTCAACATCTGAAGACAGTTGATCCCCCAGGTCGAAATTGCGGCCGCGTATAGCGCAAAGAAAAATATTCAAGTCCCTGTGATATAGTTTCTTTGCCAATGCCCGGAAAAATTCTGGGGACATATGATGCGAAGAAGCCCCGTGCTCATGTTCCATGCCACCGACTTTTCTAAATACCAAACCTTCACCCAGAAAAGAGGCATCAATGAGCAGTATTTTAGCGTATTTTCCTGTTTCTTCCAAAAGTTCCAGATCAAGCTGATGGGAAATGATCACATCTACACCAGGGATATTTTTCTTCTTGATCTGAGCGGCAATAAACGGACCAACACCATCATCTGATCGAAGCGGATTACCCACGCCCAATACCAAGAATTTCTTAGCCTCTTTTAATGACATTGATCAATTCACCTTGATGATCTCTCATTTCGATCAAAAGCGGCATAGAACCGATGGCATGCGTTGAACATGACAAGCATGGGTCATAGCAGCGTATCGCCGCTTCTACACGGTTCAAAGCCCCTTCTTTAACATTTTTGCCGTCAACATATTGTTTGGCCACTTCTAGAACAGAACGGTTCATGGCCGGATTATTCTGGCCGGTCGCGATCAATAGATTGACTTTTGTAAGCTGGCCGCCTTCATCTGTCACATAATGATGGAACAAAGTTCCGCGTGGTGCTTCAGATGAACCGATCCCTTCTTTTACGTTCTGACTTCCGATCGTTTGTGTTACCAAACCGGTAACTTTCGGATCTTTGAGGATCAATTCAGCCTCCTCAACACACCCAAGCACCTCGATCAAGCGGGCATAGTGATAATAAAATGTGCCGTGTACAGGTTTGCCAGCATTGATCTTCTTGAAATTCAGAAATTCTTTTTGGGCTTGCGGCGTTTTCATGCGGCTGGCAACATTCAGACGCGCCAGTGGGCCTACACGGTAAAAGCCTTTTTCATATCCGAATTTTTTATAGTAAGGATATTTAAGGTATGACCAATCGATCGAGCGCTCGGCAATATAATCCAGATATTTTGCTGGATCGATCTGGTCATCTAAAATTGTCCCGTCTTTATCCATGAATCGCAGTTTGCCATCATATAGTTCCAGCTCCCCTTCAGGACCTACTGTCCCTAAATACATAGACTCGAAATTAGCGAAGGTCTGGACTTCTTCCTTGTGCTCATCCATGTATTTTTTGATCAGATCAATACCCATTTTGGTTGTTTCCAGAGCTTCGGGTATCCAGGCCAATAAGGCTTTGCGGTTCTCTTCTGTCAGCGGATAAGCCATCCCGCCAGGGACAATGCCCATGATGTGGATCTTTTTGCCTGTGACGCGTTCGCTGATCTCTTGACCGAATTTACGTAATCGTATCCCGCGTTTGGCCAGATCAGGGTATTTTTGAGCAACACCGATGATGTTGCGCATCGATGGATCACTGTCCCATCCCAAAAGAAAATCGGGTGCTGACAAATGGAAAAAGCTCAGCGCGTGTGAGGAAACAGTTTGCCCAATGTGAATGATGCGCCGCAGAAGATTACCGGTATACGTTGGGGCTATGCCCATGATCATCTCGCAAGCCTTGGCACTAGAGACAGAGTGGCTGACCGGACAAATCCCACATATCCTGGGTGTGATCGTTGGCATTTCCGAGAACAGGCGTCCTTCGCAAAACTTTTCAAACCCTCGAAACTCATTGATGTGAAATTGTGCGTCAGCTATTTTGCCGCCATTATCTAAGATTAACGTGATCTTGGCATGACCCTCGATCCGTGTCACCGGGCTGATCAAGATTGATTGTTGTTTATTATCCATACTTCAATTTCCTTTCCTGGTCCAAATTAGGCACCCGATCATTGAGCAATTCAAAAAGAACATAGAAAATCGTATCTGCTGAAGGTGGACAACCGGGAATATAATAATCCACGTGAACTGCCTCATGAAGCGGGATCACACGTTCATGCAGTTTTAACAAAGCCGGATGTGAAGGCATTTTGCCTTTACCGTCATTGGATACGGCATGCACATAAGACTGGTCCAGAACTTCCTGTCTGTCAAAATAATTACGCATTCCAGTGATATTGGTCGTGATCGCGCAATCACCCAATGCCACCACTGTCTTGCTGCGCTTGCGGATCATCAATATTTCATGTAGATGTTCGTCGCTTGTGATCGATCCTTCTACCAATGTGATGTCAACCTCCGGCAATTCTTTGCCATCAACGATAGGACATTTAACGATATCTGCCAGTTTCGCCACATCCAGTATGCGTTCATCAATATCTAGGAGTGACATGTGGCAGCCGGAACATCCTCCCAGCCAGACGGTTGCGATCTTTTTTCTGCTCATAGGTTCATTTTCCTTTTTTCAACAAGTTGCGATATCTTTTGAGGATTTTTCCTGACCTGACCCTGAATACCCCTTTTGGGCCAAAGAGCGCCAGTGGGACAGGCATCAACGCATTTGCTGCAATCGGTACAGGTGCTGGATTCGCCCCAAGGAGTGTCAAAATCTGAAATGATCCTGGCCTGGTGTCCGCGGTTCATTACGCTCCAGTTATGAGCTCCTTCAACCTCACCGCAAACACGAACGCAGCGCGTGCAGAGCACGCAGCGGTTATAGTCCATCACAAACCAAGGATGCGACGCATCCACACGTGCCTTCTTAAAAATATATGGGAACCGCACATGCTCCATTCCAACCTGGTATCCAAGCGCCTGGAGTTCACAGTTATTGTTTGCGATACAGATAGAACAGATGTGGTTCCCTTCCGCGAAGAACATCTCCACGATCATCCGGCGGTATTTTTTAAGCTTGTCCGTTTGCGTCTTAACGACCTGGTTGGCCTGCGCTTTAGTTGTGCAAGTCGGCAAAAGCTTAGATACTCCTTCGATCTCAACAAGGCACAACCGGCAGGCACCAACGTCTGTCAGCCCGTCAAGATGGCAAAGTGTCGGGATATTGACACCATTTTCCCGGCAAACCTCCAGGAGGGACTTGCCCTGCTCTGTTTCAATTTGTTTATCATCTATTGTCAGTGTGATTTTTGCCATGACTTCTCCTCATCCCAATTTTAGTGTGCCGCTTCCATTGCTTTTTGGGCTTTATTCACATAGGCTTCATATTCGCCCCGGAAATATCTCAATGTGCTTAGCAGCGGGTTAGGCGCAGACATCCCCAGACCGCATAAACTTGTTTCCTTGACCATGAATGCCAGTTCCTCTAGTTTTTTTAGATCATCCGCATTACCTTTGCCAGCGCAGATCTTTGTCAGGATATCGAACATCATTTTGGTGCCAACACGACAAGGGACACATTTACCGCAAGATTCATCCATGCAGAATTCCATAAAGAAGCGGGCAACGTCAACCATGTCGCAGGTATCATCCATGACGATCAATCCACCGGATCCCATGATCGAACCTACCTCAACAAGGGATTCATAATCCACTTTAACATCGAGATGCTGTTCTGGAATACAGCCGCCTGATGGTCCTCCAGTCTGGGCCGCTTTGAACTTATGTCCGTCAGGGATGCCGCCCCCTATATCAAAAATGATCTCCCGCAGTGTCGTCCCCATGGGGACTTCGATAAGACCGGAATTCATGACTTTGCCTGTGAGTGCAAAGACTTTAGTACCTGCGCTTTTGGGTGTACCCAAAGCGCTGAACCATTCACCGCCCTTTAGTACGATCGGTGCGATAGCCGCCAGTGACTCCACATTATTGATCAACGTAGGCTTTCCCCATAAACCAGACTCAGCGGGAAATGGAGGTCTTGGTCTTGGTGTACCCCGTTTTCCTTCAATGGAGGCGATCAACGCTGTTTCTTCACCGCAAACGAAAGCACCCGCCCCAATGCGCACTTCAATATCAAAAGAGAAATCAGTTCCAAAAATATTAGCTCCCAACAAGCCGAGTTTTTTAGCTTGCCGTATCGCCAACTCAAAGCGTTTGACCGCCAATGCATATTCGCCGCGAATATAGGCAAACCCTTTTTGCGCTCCGATCGCATAGCCGGCAATAATCATCCCCTCTAAAACTCGATGAGGGTTACTCTCCAGCACACTGCGGTCCATAAAGGCTCCTGGATCGCCTTCATCACCGTTACAGATGACATATTTGATATTGGAAACATACTTATAGACCGTTTCCCATTTAAGACCTGTTGGGAAACCGGCACCGCCGCGACCTCGTAGACGGCTGTGTTTAACCTCAGAAATGACTTCTTCCGGGCTTGACCTCAGCAATGCTTTCTCAAGGGCTTTATAACCGTCATTGCAGCCAATATAATCTTCGATCGATTCCGGATTGATCTCCCCGCGACCTCCTAAAACAATGTGGGCTTGCTTCTTAAAGAACGGATCTTCGAATGTATTTACATATGACTTTGTCCTGGTCTCATGGAACAGGAACATCGACTTGATGGGTTCCTTCTTTATAATGTGTTCATCAAAAATCTTTTTGACATCATCCGTTTTAACCTGTTCGTAGATCGTATTTTCAGGAGCGATGCGGACAAGTGGCCCCTGGGTGCAGGCCCCCATACATCCTGACATGTTGATATCATAATCGTTCTCAACGCCTTTTTCTTTGGCGGTATTTTGGAATTCTTTTAGGATCTTCTCGCTGCCGGTAGCCATACAGCCGGTACCGCAGCAAACCCTCACCTTACCTTTCAAGCAGCGATCTTTTTCTTTGAATTTCTCTTCGATTGTCGTCAATTCCTGATGATTCATTTCGCCACTCCCACCTTTTCTTTGAGGATCCTGGTGACATCCTCAGGTTTTGCTCTTGAAATGACATCTTCGTCAATAACCACAGCTGGTGCGAGCCCGCAGGCCCCGATACAGCGTGCTGACTGAACGCCCAATTTATTGTCTTTGGATACTTCCCCTGATTTGAGACCAAAATTTTTTTCTACTTCATCCAGTACAGCCTGAGCGCCTTTCACATAACAGGCTGTTCCTGTACAGACCAGGCAAGTATGATCACCTTTGGATTTTAAAGAGAAAAAGTGATAGAACGTAACTGTACCGAAAACCCTGGATGGCGGTAATTTCAATTCCCGGGTTATATAGGCCAGCACGCTCATCGGTAAATAACCGTAAGCATTCTGAGCGGTGTGCAGCACTTCGATCAATGATTCAGGACGATAATTCTCCTTCTTCATCTTTAAGGTGATCTGTTTAAGTCGCGGATCAGTGCTTTTGGGAAGCTCTATATCCAGATATGTCTTTTTTTTAGCCATGATCATATGCGTACCTCACCCGGATGACTGCCATTGAAAAAATGTAGACGATCCCCATGCCCAGCATTGCGGCTATTATGGTTGAGCAAAAAGGATTAGTGACCCCTGGGGTCTGATAATCATTTAACAGTGCCAGGAAGGATGTATTCCCTGTGGAAATAATTTGCGTCAGATCTATCGTGTGCTCTAGACCATCAGGAAATGAACTGGCAAAAGGAGTTACAAATGCTACTGCACTCATTAAAAGTAAAGCTCTCATTGAAAGAGGAAGAATATTGCTTTGTTCTTTTAGTGTAGCGCTACACAAATAAAATACAGCAACACTCAGGACTCCTTCTCCTATCCCTATCAGCGCATGCAATGGGATCATCGCTTGAGCCATGGTCGTAAACCCGATCTGATTTGAGGATGTGACCTCAACAGTGCATGCAAGACTTGCCAGCACGACTGAGGATGCGGAAGCCATGAAGATCAAAACTGGCTGACTTATCCGCAAGCGTTTTAGCATCAGCATGCCAATTCCACCAACTCCAGCACCTATGATAGCCATATTTAAAATATTGGCTCCAAATGCGTCCAGTCCGCCATCCCCGAAAAACAATACCTGAGCCAATAACACAAGGACTATGGAAAGAATGGCTCTGGGGACACCTAACAGTGCCGCAGCCAGGACGCCTCCAATAAGATGTCCGCTGGTGCCGTTTGCAACAGGGAAATTGATCATCTGCAGCCCAAAGATCAAGGCCGTAACGCTGGCGAAACGCGCTGGCGAAACTTCATCCTGGGATTTGGTCGTAAAATACAAAGCCGCAGCCGTACTGGCCACGCCGACTGCCAGTGTCACTGGACAAATATTGCCTTGAAGCATGTGTTGTGGGATATGCATCTTTTGCTCCTTAATTATGATCCTTAACGCGTGAACTAATAATGCATCAACATTACACCATTTTGACCTTTACCGCATGTTGGTTTATGTTATACTTGTAATAAGTTTTTCTTATGGGAGATCTATATGATCAATTTATTCTTCTTTAAAACTTTTATCTCTGTG
Source organism: uncultured Planctomycetales bacterium (assembly GCA_964520655.1). Classification (GTDB taxonomy): domain Bacteria; phylum Omnitrophota; class Gorgyraeia; order Zapsychrales; family Fredricksoniimonadaceae; genus JACQQW01. Next base: position 73,044 of record CAZFNI010000005.1, on the reverse strand, counting down.
GCTGAAACCGGGTCATTCCGTCTTGCGGCAGAAAAGAACAACATCACTCAGCCAGCCGTGACTCAGCATATCCAGATCCTTGAGAAGCATTTCCACTGCATCCTTTTCGAACGTTCCTTAAAAAAGATCGTTCTGACGCCTGATGGGCAGATATTGATGTCCTATGCGCGCCAAATGCTGGAAGTATACGCTAATGCCCACTCGAAGATCACTGAGAACAATAAGCATTATGCCGGAACAATACACATTGTTTCCATCTATACCATGGGGCTTTACCAGCTAAAGCCTATCCTTCAACATCTCTTAAAGAAATACCCTGACATTAATGTGAACTTGGAATATATGCATCAGGATGATATTTACGAGGCTATAAAAAAAGGTACAGCCGACTTCGGGCTTGTCGCTTACCCAAAGCCCATGCCGGGATGTACGGTAAAGATCTTTTCTGAGGAAGATCTGGTGCTGGTTCAGTCTAAGCTCCACCCTCTACTAAAAAAAAGGAACCTTCGCCTGGAAGACTTGAATGGAGTTGATTTTATTGGCTTTGATACAACGACACAAACAGGAAAAGCGATCGAGCAATACCTTCACGATAAATCGATCCGCCCCAATATCATCAAAGTATACAGTAATATTGAAACTATCAAGAACGCGATCGATGTGGGCGTGGGCTGCTCGATACTGCCTATCTCCACCGTTACTCAAGAGATAAAAAGCAAGTCCTTTGATATCCTCCCTGTCAAAGACATGAATTTTAAACGCCCGCTATCTATCATCTATAAGAACCAGAAAGTGTTCTCAAAAGCCACGCAGCTCTTCTACGATATGATCAACCGCAATGATCGTAAGAGGTCCTGAACTTTTATTTCCTATATTTGTCGTATTTAAGACCGATGTGATGCTGGAATGGTTTTAATGCTGCAGGTATCTTGAAATGACGGTATTCACTACCGCAACGGTAGCAAGCGATCAGACGGGGTACTTTCTTATACAGCAGCCAATCAATGAAGGCAAAAACAGGAAGACTAAGTCCGTAGGTCGCTGGTACCAACAGAACCCCTACCCCCATGATGATAAAACCGATGACCTGGTTAAAATCCTTATCGACATAAAACTGTCGGCATGAACAAACAGGACAATTCTGGAATACCTCACTAACACTTTTAACTTGTCCCCAACCATTCTGACAATGGGGACATTGAAGTTCTGTACCGTCCTTTATTGCAAGACGAGCATATTTTTGACACGATGGACAGAAACGGGATATCGTCGGGATCACAATGGAATATGGTACTTGATCAATGAATATTTCAAAATTAGATCGCCTAAAAGAATGCCGGATAGGACTACATATAAAATTCCCGTTGTCGCTTGAGTATTTCTTAACTGCAGTGTTCCCCTGGCGAAATAAAGAGCTCCTAATGGAAAAATAACACCAAAGAAAATACCCACCCATATCATAAACCCGTCCAGGGTGAGCATAAATTTGAACGCGGATATTTTCTCCCCAATGAAGTTCAACTGAATCAATGGCAGGACCATGATCTCATAGACGAATCGCAGGCCGATCAAGCGTCCCAGAAGATCAACAGCAGACTTTAAATGGTCGACTTTCAGGCCCAGGACATTCAAATAAAAATGGCCTAGATTCATGGCATAAAAGGCCGCACTCACAATAAGTCCGGATAATATCGACACCAACACATACCAAAGATCATCAGCAACAAGATGGGCGAATATAGCGCCATACACAATGATCCCCCCAATACTCAAAAAAGTTATCGTTAATAGATGAACGCCTTGCTTATTCCAAAATAAGGCAGTTATGATCAACGCCGCCAGTAACCATAACAGGGCTGCCCCTCTTAAAAGGCCATCAAACGGGAATAACCAAAGACCCAGGATCGCTAGACCCGCGACTACTATAGGACAAGCTAAGTGAAATCGGTGAAAATTGTGTTTAATGGGGTTTTTATGACTAAGCCAAAAGAATAACGGATAGGTTACTCCAAATATCAAAAACGACAAAATAAGGATTTTGACAAGCATTGTTACTTTACAGGAGCATCTTTGGACGCTTCTGGAACTGGATCATGTGATTTAGTTGGTTGGGGATCCGCTGTAATGGACAAGACATAGTCCCTCAAGGCACGGATTTGACGGTTGGAATCCCCCCCAAATATATCAGGAGGACCAGAGGTTTCAAAAGCTTTCGGGTCATAGAATACAGGCATTTTTGTGCCTGGAAGCAGCGCTGGCGGGTTTGTGATCCATTTAATGATCCAATCAGGCTTTAACCTTTCTGAAGCCAGCGACAAGTCTGGAGCCCAGTTTTCCGGTGCTCCATCTGGATGTTTACTACCGATGATGTGGCATTGTGCGCAATTAAACACTTCTTTGGAGAAAAGTTTCTCGGCTGATGCATAGTCTTCTTTAGAAAGATCCGCATGATAGATTTCAGTAAAGGGGAACTCCTGGTCATCGTAATAATTGAAATATTTGATCAATGTATTCTCTTGACCCTGATGAAAATTGTAGCTTGGCATGCGGATCTTCAACCATGGGCGGATGGCAATAGGTTCATGGAAAAATTCAAACATCCATTGAGCCTGTATCTTAGCCCCTTCACCGATCAAGTTTGGCGGTGAAAAACTACGGGAGATCGCTTTCGCTTCATTAACATCTTTATTTTGATAATGCACCAGCCAGTCCTCAACAGTTGACTGCACACCTCCACCTTGACCTTCGATCATATGACAGCCCTGGCAATTAAGCTGACGGATCGTCCTCTGACCTTGAGTCACGAACGCTGCTTTTACCGAGGTATTGGGCATTTTGTTTTGATTTGGTTTATCTTTCACGAGCCCTAAGATCAGTGTTGTTAAGGCATCTGCCTCATCCTGAGTTAGGTTGAAATTAGGCATTCTGTTGCGTTCCAAGGGTGATAAAACGCGACCATGATCAAAGATACGCGGATCTAACAATTTTTGTTTAAACCAGGCATGTTTACTGTGTTCGATCTTCACAAAACCAAAATCCAAACGCTCAATACTTTTCGAACCTTCTTCTGAGAGATCAACACCAATAGGTTTTTCATTCTCAAATCCAGGGATCTTATGGCAGGCGAAACAACCATATTCACGGACCAAGCGCTGACCGGCAAATTTTTGTTTCGCTGTTTTATCCATCGTTGCGAGTTTTGCCTGAGCATCCGCCACTGATTCTGATTTTTTCAAGAAATCCATGACGATCTCATTAAGAACCGTCTCATTGAGAGCGGGACGAGGTTTTACCGAATTGGCATCCTTATCTTGGATCAAAAATGCCGCAATATCCGCGGCTTCCTGATCGGATAAACGCAGCGACGGCATACGCGACGTTTCGTGATAACGCTTAGGATCTTTTAACCACTGATATAACCAGGCCTGAGTGGTTTTGCTGCCTAACCCTATCAGATTAGGGCCAAATTCCCTATGGAGTGAGTCTGGTGTTCGAGGTTCTGAAGGCTTGTCCTTAGTGATCTGGTGACACCCTAAGCACCCAAGCGACGCAACCAATTCTTTGCCATTTTTAGAATCTCCCTTCTGTGATAATGCATCCACAGAAAATTTCTTACTGTTGCCAAAGAGGAATTCGACCAGGGCATTGATCTCCTGCTTGCTGCGTTCTATAGATACGGGGTCACTATTATTAGTTTGATTAAAATATGACGGCATCCAGGCATTGTGGCGGATCGCTTTGGGATTTTCGATCCAATGGTAAGTCCAATCTTTTGTCAATTTACTGGAGACATATTCAAGATTCGGTCCTGATTTCGGCCAGGAAGCGTACTTATTGACATTATGGCAGCCGTAGCATCCCGCACGTTCGATCAATGTCAACCCTAGATTTAATTTTTCCGCTCCTTTGATACTGCCCTGATCCTGGTGGCACTTAAAACAACCCGCTTGGGTATATTGCAGCGGTAAAATAGGGTGTTCCCAGTGCTCCAGCTCATGCCAGCCATATTTTTTCTTCCATTCGCTGGCTTGTTCTTCATTACGAGGCGTATGGGCCGCTGCCGTGAAATCTGTCGCTCTCCCGCGCCCCCCATGACAGGTTGTACAGGCAAATTGATCCAACGGGTGTGGAGAATTCTTATCCATGTACAATTCCAAATTTGGGTGAGTACGGTATGGTTGGGCCGCTTCCTTAAAATCAGGATTATCAATACCCAAGTGGCAGGTCGTACAGCGATCCACACGAGGAACTTTCATGAAATTCACATCTTCAGGAATATCCTTCAGAACGATCTGGCGGATCTTATAATTCGGATTGGCCAAGTCAATGATGGGCAGATCTCTGACCATTTCAGCCAATTGATTCATCGCAGACATTTCGGCGATATCAATGCGTTTCAGTTTTTTTTCCAAGATCTCTTTTTTCTTAGCCAAATTCAGTCGCTGCTTATCGATCGATTTATAAGCCTTCTGTGCATCGTTTAATTCTTGCTCAATTCCCTTTGTTGTATGCTTGTCGACCTCTACTAATACGCTTAGTTTCTGTAAGCGCGTCGATAAATTCTCTAAATTGATCTTGAATTGCTGGGCATTAGAAGCTTTCTTATCAGCTGCGCTCTCAAATTGGTATTTTAATGCATCATACTTTGCTTTTGAGAACTGATACTGCTGGGTATGCAGACGTTCCACAGCTTGGGCGGCAGACAATCTAGTGGCTATGGCATTACTTTGGGGTGCTTTGGCTGAAAGGGTTTTCGTCACTTCTTCCAGCTTTTTCAATATATCCTGATATTCCTCGTTTCCCTTTAATAGATTCTCCTGTTCATCAAGTTTAACACGGGACTTTTCAACCTCTAAAGCCCTGAATTCTCTCTGATAATTCTTCCATTGCCTGGAATAATCTTTAGCAAATAGCCCGATGATCGAGATCAATAGAATAACAGCGACAGCCGCAAAGATCTTGTCGAGAAGCTTTGGATTATAATGAGATTCTGGAGGTAATGGCTCAGGCATAATTAAACGTTAAAAAAGAATTCTGGTATAGCGATCAGATATTTGATATTAAACAGCCAGCGTAAATACATTTTGATCGGCAGCAGCAGCGCTAACAAGAATAATACAGCAAAAATGCTGTAGCGCACCACACCGACTTTCTGATAAAGATCCTTGAATATTGTTTTGGCGAATATCAGTGGTAACAGGCCGAAATAAAGTACGAGTGCTACAAATCCAGGGAGTTCCCTTAAGAAAATATTGCTGGGCATCCCCCGGTTCAACCAGATCATGTACACATATTCCGAAAGGTTGATATTATTTAAAGCGATCAATTTGTAGTGGTCCCAGAACTCAAAAGGTCCGAAGAAATTCCAGTTTGGACCGCGCAGGAACGTACCCACGATGATCAAAAAGATCCAGAGCACCAGCCACAAGAACATAAAGATATTGATCGCCATTTTGCGGTCTTTATAGGTGTAGTACCCCAGGCCTTTGCGGTTCTTATCAATAAAAGGAATCGACATCAGCCCGACTAAGATAACAGTGGGGAAAACAACACCGGCCAGCCAGGGATCAAAATAGACCAGCATTTCCTGCAGTCCCAGAAAATACCAGGGAGCTTTTGAGGGGTTCGGTGAAACAGTTGGATTGGCAGGATCTTCCAAAGGCGCTGGAAGACCAATGGACCAGACAGCTAAAAGCGCGGCCGCGGCGATCAAAGCGATCAATTCAATATAAACAAGGTCAGGAAAAACCAATACTTTTTCTTTTGATTCAGCCCATTCTTTGGGTTTCCCGCCTTTTGCGATAGCGTCATCATTCTCTTTGGCTTGTTTTAAGGAAAACCATAAGAAGAAAACAACCACAAAGATCAACGCAACGATCGGCACATTATCAGGTTTTAATACGATCAAGCGGAAATTGGCGTCGGATAGACCAAAAGCAAAAACAAAAAATAGAAAACTGAAGATGCCGATTCCACCCTTCTTTGTCCAAAGGTTTTCTATCCCCAGGGCCTTATGGATATTATCAAAGAATTTGATCGGCGGAAAAAGGATAAGATACGCCACGACCACGATATTGAACAATATCGCAGGAGAGGCAATTATATTGATGAACTCTTTGATCGATTCAACCATAGTTTATGTCGGTCCTGAAATACCGCCATCTTTTCTGACGCGCCAAAAATGCACGATCATGAAGATCATGATCACGAACGGCAGACCAATGCAATGCAGCACATAAAAACGCAATAAAGCACTCTCCCCTACAAAACGACCGCCAAGCATGGCAAATCTGGCATCAGAAACAGAAGTAACGAAATTCACATCGCCAATGGAAAGCAGTGACGATCCCGGCCCACCCATACCAACCATGGGGGTTGCGCCAGCCATATTCGAGCCCACTGTAATGGCCCATATGGCCAGTTGGTCCCATGGAAGCAAATATCCTGTAAAACTCATGAGCATGGTCAATACAAGAAGCACAACACCAATGACCCAGTTAAACTCTCTGGGAGGCTTATAAGAACCAGTCATAAAAACTCGGAACATGTGCAGCCAAACTGTGATCACCATCAGATGTGCGCCCCAGCGGTGGATCTCCCGCATGATCCCAAGCGGCACCTGTTGGCTTAAATCCGTCACATCTCCATAGGCATACTCAACTGTTGGACGATAATAAAACATCAGCAGTATGCCTGTTACTGTTAGGACCAGGAAAATAAAGAATGACAATCCCCCCATGCACCAGGTGTAACGTACTTTTACAGCGTGTTTTGGTAAACGTACGGGGTGTAAATGCAGGAACACATTGTTGAGCACCACCATCATCCGCTGGCGGTGCGTGACTACTGGAACCCCAGTCCGAAAAACAGCTCGGAAAAACTGCGTTTGTTTGAATCGATCAAATAATGAAGGCTTTGAGGGGTCGTTCATATGTCTAAACTAAAATGAATGAATCTGGATCAGACCATTCACCCTTCTCTTGTTGGAATTTTTTGGTTTTATCTACAACAATATCGCCTTCATCGGAAAGCCCGATCTTAAAACGTTCTAAAGGCCTTGGAGCTGGCCCTTCAAAATTAACTCCCGTGGTATAAAACCCACTGCCGTGGCATGGACATTTGAATTTATTTTCAGCAGGCGACCAGTTGGGGGTACATCCTAAATGCGTACAAACAGTGGATAATGCATAGATCTTCTCTTCATCACGGACGATCCAAACACCATACTGATCTTTGAACTTTTCGGATACAGTTCGAGGTTCAAAATCTTCCGGCACACCCGCTCTAAATGTCTGCACTGGCTCGAACAAAACATTAGGAAACAAATAACGCAACACCAGAGTTCCATATCCGCCAACGGCTGCCGCAAAAGCCGACCAGCCGACTACAGACCATTTAATAAATGAACGTCGATCCATAGTAGCATTTGTTTGATCAACTGATTTTCCAACTGGAGATTTTGATTCTGTCATATTAAGGACTATTGTATTTTTCTAAACTATGATGCGCCAGTGCACGAACATTCATATTAGGATCGATCTGAAATAATTTGATCAATGACTGCTTAATGTCATCATCCTTCCAGGCAAATGTCGCATTAATAGCAACGCTAATGATCTTACTGACATTTTCGGGTGAGAGGTTTGGATAATTTTTCAGGTGCTCCCTATCCATCAAACTTAAAATTATCGCCTTACCGCTCTTGTCTCCCATTTTAGCCAAAGCTATAGCCGCATCCCAGGTTACGTTGGGTTCACTGTCTTGAAGCATTTTCTTTAGAGAACCCGCTGTCTGCGGTGCAGCGATCTGTCCTAAAGAGATGACCGATGCCAAGCGGATGCGCGCATTGGGATGATCCAAATATTTTAAAAGAGCACTGACCGAAATATTGGATTTCAGTATACCAAGTGCAGTGATAATTGCATATACATTTTCATCTTTTTCACGTGGAAGCGCTTTTAAAAGCGGATTTACAAATTCCACGCGCTGGCTGCGGCCCATTGCCAGGATCAAATATTGCCTGACGCGTTCATCGTCGCTGGATGATGCATTAAAAGCCTCTTCCATCTTTGTGATGAACTGCTGGTCTTGAGGCACTTCTTTCTGACTTGTTAAAATACGGGACAGTTCAAATGCAGCTTGCCAGCGCTTATCGATCCCTCCCTTTTTGATGTCGTTCAAATAATCATAAACGGAATGTTTTTCCATTGTCAGGATCCTTACCGCAGCGAACATCAACACGCTAAGAATGGCCAGTAAGAATGGGACCACAAAAAAGGAGTGAATGATGACACCGAAAAGTCCTTTTTTTTCTTGGGATTCATTGTGACTTTGTTGAGGATTCTGAGGATCGTAAGGCATTTATTTTTCTTTCGGCAAATATTTAGGCAAACCGAAAAGATACCATAAATTCGCCGCAATATGAACACCTTTTTTGGCTTCATCTAAAATATAATCTTTTGCTGCGGTGTCTTGGACCAAACAAACCTGGATATCTTCAGCTGATTCAAGCTCCTGGACAGGGTGCTGATTAGCTGGTAAATGTTCATCGACTTCAACATAGACGATACGGGCACTGTCGTTGATCAATGAAGCACCTGTTTTAAGAACGGGACTGGTTTCTACAATGCGTCCCACATAGCCGGTTTCTTCCTTTAATTCAACCAACCCATGATCAGGATCATCGAACCCAAGACCGGCAGGAACACTAAGAATATACCCTTCAATGGCCGGGCGGAATTGTTTGATAAGAATAAAACGATTCGAAGGAACTAATTTGGCAACGACAACAACTCCAACGCTGGAACGCTTGCGGTGAACCGATTCCCATGTATAGAGCTTACCATCTTGATTGGTGTATTGGGCTTCTTCGACAGATAACCAGCTGCCTTCATAAACGATCTTGGAGCCGATCTTTTTCATTGTTTTTGTGTTTCTTTACGCAACGTGCGGTCTAACGCTTTGTTCATGCGGTCGATGGCTTCAGCTTCGCTTTGGCCTTCGGTTAAATGCTCGTCGCAGATCGCTGCATATCCGCTGCGGTTCTTGATCTTAAATACCGTGATCGGTTTTTTTTCCGTTAAGACGGGCATAGACACCTCGCTTATGTGGTTGCAGAATCAACCAAAACGAGCACCTGATGATCCGGCTTGACCTCAAGGATGCCGCTGGCGCAATTAAATGCATTTTCTTTGCCATCCTTGCGGACACGCAGCATCCCTACTTTAAGAGCCGCTAACATGGCTTGATGATTAGAATAGATCTCAAAACCACCTTGAAGACCCGGGGCTAGCAAGGAATCCACCGTATCTTCATACACTTTTCCCTCTGGGGTCAGGATACTTAATGAAAAACTCATAGTGTTTTCGCCTTCGCCACAACATCATCAATACTGCCCACCATGTAAAAGGCCTGCTCAGGAACAGCATCATGTTTACCTTCCAGGATCTCCTTGAACGAACGGATATTATCCGCCAGTTGAACATATTTACCCTTGATACCAGTGAATTGTTCTGCCACATGGAACGGCTGCGACAGGAATTTCTGGATCTTGCGGGCGCGTTCGACCGTTAAGCGGTCCTCTTCAGATAATTCTTCCATCCCGAGGATCGCGATGATATCCTGCAACTCCTTATACTTCTGCAAGATCTCCTGAACACCGCGTGCGATCTTATAATGCTCTTCTCCCACGATTTCGGGCGATAAGATCGTCGAAGATGAGCTTAACGGATCAACGGCCGGATAGATACCAAGTTCAGCGATCGGCCTGGACAATTCTGTCGTTGCATCCAAATGTGCGAATGTCGTTGCCGGCGCCGGGTCAGTATAATCATCCGCTGGAACATAAATAGCTTGAATAGAGGTTACAGAACCATTTTTTGTTGACGTGATGCGTTCCTGCAATTCCCCCATGTCTGTTCCCAACGTCGGCTGATACCCTACCGCAGACGGGATACGTCCAAGCAATGCCGAAACTTCCGCGCCTGCTTGCGTAAAACGGAAAATATTATCAATAAACAAAAGCACATCCTGACGCATTTCATCACGGAAATATTCCGCAACTGTCAATGCCGACAAAGCTACGCGGGCACGGGCTCCAGGAGGCTCATTCATCTGTCCATAGATCAGGGAGGTCTTGTCAATAACTCCTGCTTCCTTCATTTCTTTATAAAGGGCCGTACCCTCACGTGTGCGTTCACCAACACCGGCAAATACTGAATATCCGCCGTGCTCTTTAGCAATGTTATTGATCAATTCCTGGATCAAGACCGTTTTACCGACACCCGCCCCGCCAAACAGACCGATCTTTCCGCCTTTGCGGTATGGGGCCAATAGATCAATAACTTTAATGCCGGTCACTAAAATTGATGTGGATGTTTCCTGTTCATCGACTTCAGGTGCGTGTCGGTGAATGGGAAGATATTTTGCCGCCTTCACCGGCCCCATTTGATCGATCGGTTCACCTAAAAGGTTCATGACCCGTCCTAAAGTCCCTTCACCAACAGGCATCATCAAACCGCCACCGGTTGAGATCACTTCCTGACCGCGGGTCAAACCCTCACTGGTGTCCAGCGCAATGGTACGCAAAATGTTATCGCCTAAATGCTGAGCCACTTCCAGGGTGAGGTTATTGGGCAGATCATTGATGTTCTTATTGGATGTTTTAAGAGCCGTTCCAATTGGCGGCAGATTCCCTGATGGAAAATATACGTCGATAACCGCACCTAATACTTGTGTGATCTTTCCTGTTGCTTTATCCATAATTTTTCCTTTACCTGTTTATTTAAGAGCTTCCGCACCTGAAATGATCTCAATAAGTTCTGTCGTAATTGCCGCCTGACGCGCCCTGTTACGCAGTAATGTATACCGGTCGATCAGATCCGCCGTGTTCGATGAGGCCTTGTCCATGGCGGTCATACGAGCCCCATGTTCGCCTGCTGCATTTTCCAAGAACGTGTAAAAGATCTTAAAATCCAAGAATTTCGGGACCAAGAGATCAAAAAGTTCCTGCTGTGCGGGTTCATATTCATAATCACCGGTAGAAGCATTAATTGCTTTGGGAGCATTGGCTGTGCTTAAAGGGAGGATCTTTTCAATAACAGGTGTTTGAGACAATGGGGAATTAAAACGATTATAAGCGATATACACCTCATCATATTCCCCGTTGATAAACCTTTCTTTGAGATCTGCCGAAACCCTGAGGGCATCCTTAAACGAAGGTTTTACCGTCACATCTTCAAAGAACGTTTTTATGGTCACATGCCGGCGGAACATCATATACCCTCTTTTGCCGCAGAATGAAAAATCCAGCTTGGTGTATTTGTAAGGATTTTCTTTATGCCACCGTTTGATCTCACGGACAAGATTATTGTTAAACCCTCCGCACAAGCCTTTATCAGAGGTAACGACAAGGATCAGGGCATTGTTATTGACTTTCTTTGTTTTCATCAAAGGGTGGCGGCCGTCAGAGAATGAGGATAAACGGGCAACAAGATCGCCAAGTTTTAGGGCATATTCCTGCGCATTGGACTGAGCTTTGTAGGCCCTTTTGAATTTACTGGCAGAGACCATTTTCATGGTCTTTGTCATCTTACGGGTATTTTTGAGAGACCCGATCTTTTTATTATATTCCCTGATACCGATCATCCTGCGAACGTCCCTTTAACATCTGTTAATATTTTCTTTAACGCATCCTTGATCTCATCGGTCATGCTCAAGTTCTTGTTGAACATCTCCACGAAGGACTGGTATTTAGCATCAAGCTGAATATGCAGATACTCTTCAAATGCCTTGACCTTTCCGACAGGCATATCATCCAAGTAGCCATTGACACCCGCGTAAATGATGGCGACCTGCTTAACCACAGGTAAAGGTACTTGTATGCCCTGCTTGATCAACTCCATCAAACGCTTGCCGCGGTCTAACTGCTTGCGCGTGGCCGGATCTAAGTCCGAGGCAAACTGTGAAAATGCTGCTAATTCACGGTATTGCGCTAATTCCAGTCGCAAACTTCCCGCTGTTTGCTTCATGGCTTTGACCTGGGCATCACCTCCGACGCGGGACACAGACAATCCTGCATTAATGGCTGGACGCTGACCTGCGTTAAAGAGATCCGTATCCAGAAATATTTGACCATCCGTGATCGAGATCACGTTCGTCGGAATATAGGCCGAAACGTCACCCGCCTGCGTTTCGATGATCGGCAGAGCCGTTAAACTGCCCGCCCCCTTGGCATCACTTAACTTTGCCGCTCTTTCCAGCAAACGGCTATGCAAATAGAAAATATCCCCAGGATATGCTTCCCGTCCTGGCGGACGGCGCAACAATAATGACAATTGACGGTAAGCCTGAGCTTGTTTTGTCAGGTCATCATAAATAATCAGCGCATGTTTGCCGTTATCCCGGAAATATTCCGCCATCGCGCATCCGGCATAAGGGGACAAAAATTGCATCGGGGCCGGATCAGAAGCGGTTGCCGCGATAATGGTCGTATACTCCATAGCCCCGTACTTCTTGAGCTTTTCATAAATTTGAACAACCGTAGACCTCTTTTGCCCTATCGCCACATAAAAGCAATAAACACCTTTTCCTTTTTGGTTAATGATCGCATCGATCGCAAGCGTTGTTTTACCAGTCTTGCGGTCTCCGATGATCAACTCACGCTGCCCTCGGCCAATAGGCGTCAAAGCATCGATAACCTTGATCCCTGTCTGCATGGGTTCATGCACATTCTTGCGATCGATGATCCCCGGCGCTTTAAGCTCGATCTGTTGATAGGATGTTGCTTTTGCCGGACCTTGTCCATCAATTGGCGTTCCTAATCCGTCGACAATACGCCCCAACAAGGCTTCGCCTGCAGGGACTGTGGCGATCTTACCCGTCCGGCGCACTTCGTCGCCTTCCTTGACCAGATAATCCTCTCCGAATACAGCCACCCCAACATTATCCTGCTCCAAATTCAGCGCGATCCCCTTTACACCATTGGAAAACTCAACGATCTCACCCGACATGACATTGTTTAAACCATGAACACGTGCAATACCGTCGCCGACGTTGAGCACCGTACCGATCTCATAAGTCTCAACCTTACTTTTGAAATCGCTCAGTTCTCTTTTTAAAATTGAACTTACTTCATCTGGATTTAATTGATTCGCCATTGTATTCCCTCTTTTGTTATATGCACCAGCTTCACCGTCAACCTAAAACTTCCTGACGGTATTTATTCAATTGATCCGTAAAACTATAATCATGCAAATATCCTTCGATCAATATACGAAAACCACCCAAGATCTCCTGGCGGATCTGCCATGAAGCCAGCACATCCTTACCATATTTCCTGCTTAATTGCGCCAAGATCTGCTCTTTCACAGACAGCTCTAGCGGTAAAGCGACCTGAACCTGAGCACGCAACCGATTATGCGCCTGAAGATATAAAGCATCAAATGCGTCGATGATACCTCTTAATCGATTTAAGCGGTTCTTTTGATTGATAAAATATAAAAATTTTTCTACCAACGCAGGGACTTTTCCAGAAAAAACCGCTGCGATGACTTTTTGGCGTTCCGACTGCGCAAGCAACGGATTCCCTAAAAAATCCCGCAGGTCCGCACTCTGCTCAATGATCTGTCCCAGGGATTGTAAACAGGCATAAACCTCTTCAACAACCCCTTGATCCTGGGCCAAAGAATATAAGCTTTTCGCATACCGTTGACAGATCTGAATGGAACTCATAGTTCTTTAACAGCCTCTTGTACAAGCCGTCTGTTCTTGTCAGTATCCGTATTTTCCTTAAGGATCTTTCCAGCCAGCTGTATGGCCACGTCAACACTTTCCTTCCTTAAAGCCAAACGTACCTTTTGCCGTTCTCCCTCGATCTGGGATTGGGCATTCGTCAGCATCTCCTGAGCATTGGTCCTAGCTTTATTCTCTGTTTCATGAGCAATCACAGTCGCAGCTTTGCGCGCTTCATCAATGATGCTGGCTGCCTGAGCCTTGGCTGTATTGATGATCTGGGTTTTTTCAAGATCTATTTGAGCCAACTGTTGCTTGGCTTTATCCGCGTCATCTAATGACTTACGGATAAAATCCTCTCGTTTCTGCAGGGTTTCCAGTATCGGCTTAAAAGCGAATTTCTTTAAAATAGCCAGCAAAATAAAAAAGGTCAGCCAGGTCAAGAGCATCATGGAAAGCTCTGGACTTAAAAAATTACCGCCGGATGAAGCAGCAACTTTTGCTTCAACTGAAGTATTCTCCATAATTGGATCCTTTATTTTTGCAGAGCCAAGAAACAAAATACGGCACACAACAACGCAACACCTTCAACAAGGGCTGCACCGATGAACATGACCGTTTGGATCTTCCCGGCCTGCTCCGGCTGACGCGCAATGCCGTTTAGAGCCGCGGCAACGATCTGGCCGACACCAATACCCGCACCGATCGCGCACAGGCCAAAACCGATCCCAACTAAAAAGTTAGCTAAATGTGAAATTTCAATTGTTTGCATGAAGAACCCTTTCTTTTAGGATGTTGAATGATTAATGTTCCGGATGATGGATCTGTCCGATAAACACCGCTGACAATAAAACAAAAATATACGCCTGCAAAAAAACAACCAGGACTTCAAGTAACGATATACCTACCGCCAAGGCGATCGCAGGGGTCGCCCAAGCCCCAAACAGCACTACCAATCCTAATAATGACGAAACAACCATGTGACCTGCCAGCATATTGGCAAACAAGCGGATCATCAAGGCAAATGTTTTAATGAATAAGCCCAGCACTTCTAACGGGACGATCAGTAGCAAGATCAATTTGGGAACGCCTGAAGGGACAAAAGCCTTCAAAAATCCGCCAAAACCATTCTTTTGTATGGCCCCTACAGTCATGATATAAAATACGATCAATGCCAGCGGGGCTGTCACGCTGATATTGGCTGTTGCCGCGGCAAACAAGGGGATCTGACCAATGATATTCAGGCCCAGGATAAAGAAAAACAGTGTGCAAAAAAGTGGGGTCAATTTTATCCCATCTTCATGCCCCAGTGAGGGGATCGCGATCTCATCACGGACAAACTGCACGAATGACTCTAATAAATTGGTTACACCTGTAGGAACGCGGTCATTCTTTCGGTAGGCAAAACAAAATAAATATATCAGCAGTCCCATGCAAAAAATCAACATAAGAGAATGCATGGACAAGAATCCAGGCAAATGAATAGGCTCTAAGAATGGTAAATGCCACTCTTTTGAATCCTGGATATGATGAATCACGTATTGGTCTAACAGAAAAGGTTCTGCGTGGCCTGAAGCTTGCATGGCAGATATAGTAATTTATATCCTTTGGAGAATCAAGCAAATATGTTTATTTCTTGGTTAACTTCCAGATCTCATATCCGATCATCACAAAAGCCAGGCCAATACCGGTCAACGTCCAAACACACCCAGTTCCCCAATGCTGATCCATAAAATAACCTGCAAAAAATAGAAATAGGAATTCAGCCAGGATTGTCCAGCCAATATCTTTCATAAGTTATTTATTCTCTTTGGGTTCAAAGAAATCGGAATTGTTCAATGCTTTTAGCTTTTCAAGCTTAATTTCAAATTCCAGCATTTTCTGCCGGATGATCGAATGAACATCGCCGACAGAGCCCTGTCTCTTTTTTAAATTTTCGTTAACCACCTCAGATAAATCATCGATCGATCTCAACTTAACAGAAGGCAGCAGTCCTATGTCCGGGTCAATGTTGCGCGGCATGGAAATATCAATGAACACTAGCTCCTTTCCTTCTCGTTTTGGAAGAAGCTTACTAAGATTGGAACTTTCCAGGATATGGTGCGGCGCTCCCACTGAACAAATACACAGATCGATCTCCAACAATAGTTTTTGTATGTCCCAGAATGAGGCCGGAACCCCATTGTATTCTTTCGCTAAACGTTCCGCCTTCTCTCCGTTGCGGTTCATCAAATAAAGTTTGCCGACGCCCTTGTCATTTAAATTCCTTAATGCCAGCTCCCCCATTTTACCCGCACCAATGACCAGAACACATTTCCCCGCCAGATCTCCCAATAGCTGCTCTGCCATCGCGATCGCTGCCCAGCTGATAGAAGAGCCGCCAAAAGAAATATTGGTTTCTTGCTGTGATTTTTTCCCTGCCCTGATAGCGATGTTCGTCAAAATATTAAAATATCGTGAGATCGTTCCTAATTCTCTTGCTCTTTCCACCGCATTCTTGACTTGGCCTAATATTTGCTTTTCACCAATGACCAGTGAATCCAGTCCGCTGGTCACTTTTAATAAATGTTCAACAGCGTCCTGCCCTTCATAAAAATACAGATGCTGTAGCAATTCAGCAGGCAGCTGCGTTTTTTTGACTTTTGATATCAACTGCAGGACAAAATCTTTTGGCAGATCACGATGGATAGATTTAAGGTACACTTCGACGCGATTGCACGTCGAAAGAACAAACGCCTCACTGATCGCGGGATTATTTTTCAATTCCAACAGCAACAAATCTGCTTCAGTGGGGTTTAAAAAAAACTTTTCTCTTATTTCGATCGGAGCTGTTTTATGGTTAAGACCTACGATGATCATGGGGCACCTGCCTAGACAGCATAGTCTTTGCGGTAGTCGTCAAATAAGGCAACAAAATTAGCGGGGTTGTTCAAAGGGCCTAAATATTCTTTGGCACCGGCAGCAGCAGTTGCCGCCTTAAGATACTGGATCTCGATCATGCGCGCCTGGATAATATATTCATCCCCCTCCGCGATCGGGCTGTAATACGTGACGATCTGGGAATCTTTTAATTGAGGGATCGCTTTTAAACATAATAATGCCTCATCAACCGGCATATCGTTCATGAATAGATCAACCACCACCACTTCCGGTTGGAATTCTTTTGCACGAGCGATCAATTCCGCTCCCGAGGTGACAAATTTGGGAAGCCATTGAGGAATGGATTCAATAACAGCCTTAGTCGCAGCCATCTTGGCGGAACGCACACAGTGAAATAATAATTTTGTTTTTTGTGTGTGCAGCTGTTTTGCCAAACCCAAATGCTGCTTGATCTTTTCTTCAAGCTGATCAAGGTTGAAAGGCTTATGCAGAATATCCTTTATCCCCAGGAATAAAAAAGCATCCTGCATGTCCGAACGGTTTCCAGTCATGATGATAATGGGGATATCTCTCGTCTTTTCGTTATCTCTGACCGCTTTGCAGAATTCAAAACCATTCATGACAGGCATTAATACATCAGAGATGATCAGATCGGGCACATATTTAACAGTCAATTGATAGGCTTCTTGGCCATTATAGGCGGGATAGACCTCATAGCCGTCTTTGATCAAACGCTTACGGGTCAGGTCAACCACATCATGCTCATCATCAACGATCAAGATCCGGTACATGCTTATGTCACTTTCTGGGGCACTTCCACAAAAATGTCCTATTTCAAGTATACCCGAACCCTAACCCATTTCAATTGAATATCAAACTTTTAAGAAAACGTTTCCCTGGAGAAATGATCTAGATCAGTTGGAGAATTAAAATTACGCAGCCATCGATCATCAGGCAAGGTTAATAGATTCGCATTGGAATTGATCAGGATCTTTCGCGGACAAAAGATCCCCTTTGTAAAGCTTTCCAATAACTCATTGAAGCCATGTGACTCCCAAACAGCACATAAAGGTTCAGGCAATTGATCCCCAGAGCTCTTAAACGCTGTAGCGATCTTTGATGCCTCTCGATGAGCAATAAGGAATCGAATGGTCTTTTCTTCAACTAATGGTAAATCGCAAGCCAGTACTAGCCACGAAACATCCGGATAACTCCCCATTGCGGAAAGTATCCCCCCTAATGGGCCGTGATTGGCATATTGCTCGCGGTCTTTGAGCAGCGGTAAATTAAAATACCTTTGGTCAGCACGAACAGATACAAAAACCTGCTCACAAAATTTTGATACAAGGTCAAAACAATAGTTTACCTGGGGCTTACCGTGGAAGTCGATCAGGGCTTTATCTTGCCCCATCCGCTTGCTATATCCGCCAGCTAAAATAAGGCCGTAAAGTGGAGCTGTCTTGTTGATCATATTCGATAAATCCTTCTGCGTGAGCCCACGAAACAATATCCCCGGAACCACCGTGTTGAAGAACCTTGCCCTTGGCAACAGGCAAAAAGATCGTTCCATGAGATGGAATTTTTAGGTCCAAATTCAGGAAGCATTGAAGATATTCACCTCCTGCCATTGAATATAAAAACGGAATAATGTAACGATACGCGCATAACAGTGATGACACAGGATTACCGGGCAAGGCAAAAACAGGCCTTTTGTCCTTTGAGATACCAAACCACAAAGGCTTTCCCGGTTTTTGGTTGACGCCGTGAAATACTGCTTTGACTTCTAAATCTTTTAGAACAGAAGGGATATGATCATAATCCCCTTTCGATACCCCGCCGCTGAGAACAACCAGATCATATTCTTCTAATGATCTTTTCAAATATACCCGTAAATCCCGGATATCATCATTCACATGAGCAAAATCAACAACAGCCAAAGCCGTACTTTCCAGCGCCGCGCTTAACGCATAAGCATTGGAAAAGCGTGTTTGAAATGATCTGATGGGGACTCCAACATCCACTAATTCATCTCCCGTTACCACAAGCATGATGCGTATGCTCTTTGATACTTTGATCGATCTTTTGCCAACAGAAGCAATAGCGCCGACATGAGCCGGTGAGATCTTTATCCCCTTTTTTAAGATCATCCCACCTTTTTCAATATCCATACCCTGACGACGAATATATTGACCCGGATGAATTTCCTGATCCAGAATATAAGCAGTATCATTCTTTATCTTGACACGTTCAATGGGAATAATGCAATCCACCTCACGCGGAACAACCGCTCCTGTCATGATCTTTACACAACATGCCGGATCATTTAAATGTTTTAAGGGAACACCAGCAGGGATGATATTTTCGATACGAAACGACCGCACTCCCGCCTTCCAGCTTTTATAGGAAATGGCAATGCCGTCCATTAAGGCTTTATCAAATGGCGGATACGGTCGATCCGCATAGATGTTTTCTCTCAAGATCTTTCCAACGGAATCTTCTAATGGGCAGGCTATGTCACGCGTCAATCGAGAATGACGTAAAACGATCCGGAAGGCTTTTTGTACACTAAGCATTTTTTTTGGCAAAATAGGATGTCACCCCAAGGAAAATGATCTCAATGATCAAGTACAATAATAGTGCATTAGCGATCCCTGAAGTAAAACCATAGGAATGAAGGCCAATACTGAGTAAATTAACACCAAACCAGGCCCACATGACAACCACAACTCCTAACGATACCCCAACGGCCATTCCTAAAGGCCCTATCATTTTTGCGATCTTAAAATGGAACAGCATCGCTGTCCAAAGTACGATCATCAGCGCACCATTTTCTTTTGGATCCCATCCCCAAAACCGGCCCCAGCTTTGATCCGCCCAAATACCACCAAGATTCGTCCCTAAGAATGTCAATGCTAACGATATCCCCAGAATGATCATCATGACCTGATAGGTATTCTTTAAGACTTCTTTCTCTCTTTTAAAGCAGGCCTGGATCAGCCAAATGTGTCCTAAAACACCAGCGACACATGTTGCCGCATAGCCCATCGTGATCGTTGTGACATGGGTCGCCAGCCAAAAATTAGAGTTGAGCACGGCAACAAGCATTTGCATGGTATCGCCTTCAGAACTATATCGGGAAGCAATGAATAAAAATGCACTGCCGCTGATAGCAGCAACTAAGATCCCCATCCATTGTTTATTGACACGCTCGATCCAGATCCCCAAAGCAACACAGATGCATGCGCAAAAAATAAACGTCTCATACAGGCTTGTGACTGGGGGCCTGGCCATGATGATGATACGCGCAACTAGGGCAGCGAAATGCGGCAGAAAACCAAGAACGATCAACGCAAAAGCACTGGTATACCACCATCTTGAGGTAGAAATCAATGAAGCTACAAAACATATAAATGCCAAAATATAAAATATCCTGGCCCATAAGAATGGCATTAATCGATGATACGCGATCTCCAATGAAAAAGTATCAAGCTTTTTCTGATCTTTGACGTCTAAGCGATGCGCGACAATTTCCAGGTAACGCCTGATTTCAATATCAAATTGGACCTGATCGCCGTTCCAAAAAGCAGCGGCCATGTTCTGCCATAGACTGAGCATCGATTTGGTCTCGTCGCTTTTGAAGTCTTTAAGGATAGCTTCAAAAGGGCTTATCCATACAGCTGGATGCTCTGAATGAGGGATCAAAGCGAACGAAGAGCTGCTGCCCATGGACGACCAACTGACAAAACTACGCAACAATTTCATCAGATCTTTATCGCTGGCCGTGAGTGAAGCTTCAGTTTTGTTCACAAGCGACGATGTCTGATCGTGAAGCTCTTTGGCGTGAAGCGCTACATCCAAAAAACTTAATTGAGTGATCTCCGAAGGATAATTAAATGATCTGATCGAATCTGACGACTGTACTGTAAAATCATCATGCGGAAAAGAAAAAGCCATCACTTCCGTGAGTCCAGCATAGGCTTCCAAATTGTCATAGACGCGAATAAGTTCTGCCTCCACAATGCTGCGCTGCTTTTGTTCGATATGACGAGCGGCATCCGCAAGACCAAATAATTTCCCAGCAGACTTTTGCAGCTGGGCAAAAGAGTAACGGCGATGCGTATCCGGTTCAATTCCCAATGCCGTGGCAATATCCGGATTATTGATCAAGAATACCTTATCATCCTTAACTGCTCCAGGAGCAAACAACAGCCTGGCAAACCATTCGATCGCAGGACGACGATCATACGTATCCTTACCAGAGAATTGCAACAGAATATTTCGAGCAAATGTATCTAACGGCTTGATCCTTCCCGCATCCAATACGGGAATATGTTTGAACAGCTCATAGGACCTTAAGGGTTTGGGGATATCCTCAGCCTGGGCTGGTGTTAGCCACAATATTGCAGCAAGTATAACAATGATTATCTTTTTCATATGCGTTTGCGGTCCAGGGCCGCTAGAATAAAATGAAGCGCCAAACCAAAGAACACAACAAAACAAGCAATATACGGCAGCACTTGCCCCGCGTTCTTAACGACAGCCAGCGTCGAATAACGCCGCCCCTGTGAATCTGTATTATAAGAAGACTGATAGAAAGTAAAATCTTTCTCCCTGAGAGGATTATTCATGTAAATTCGCACATCTCTGGAGGCATTGGGCTTGATCACCTCAACCAGACTTTCATAACTGCTGGCTGTATTTGTCCCCGGGTGGAATTCAGCCTTAAATTTCTTGAGTTTTATGATAAACGGCAATGGGTAGCGCTTGTGACGCAGCAGATACATCCTGTCATCAACCTTAGTTGGAAGCATCTCATCTCCATAAAGCAGGACCAATTGACCATTGATCTTAAAAACACCTCCCGCAACATTCTTTTCCCGTTCTTTTTCCATCGCTTGCGGTTTAAGGATCTCGATCCCTGAGGCATTCTTTACCGTACTCTTACCTTGATCCGAAGTAAATGCGGCGCAATTGGAGTAGAATTCTTCGACACGCACATCAACGCCATTGAGGAGAAAAACATTTCCAGCCTTGATATGTTTAAGATCATATGCATAGACCTGCTTTTGAGACCCGTTATCCACCCATGAAGCGATCTCCCACTCAGAGTAGGAAGTACCCACGTTCGTCGATTCACCCTCCATCAAATGCACATTGCTCTCCTGGGTCAAGTGAAATGTGGCAAATGCAGCGACAAAATAGATCAAAATACCGAGATGCGTTAGTTTAAGCCCAGAAGAACGCCATGTCTTAAGTTTGGAGAAATGAACGATTGAGGAAGCGCACAGGTTGATGAATAAAATCCACAATACTCCCTGGGCACCAGGCAACGGTATAAAGCCAGCTGCCAGAAAATACATCGAAAAGAAAAATCTTTCTTGAGCTGCATATAACCCCTGAGATACTTGGGCCACTGTTCCCCAGAAGGTCAATATAAACAACCAAAATAAACAAAAACCAGTGATCTTTACGGATGAGAGTATCCTAAGTATATTTTTCATGTTGATCATATGGATCATTTGAGCTCCACAGCATTCGCGATAGCTTTTGCGTTTGTAATGCAATCGTTAAAAGAAATCCCGTTAATAAAGTTACCTGAAACCTTTAAAGCTCCTTGATCCAGTGAAACCCTCCCTAATATATCAGGATAATTCAACTCATATTGAGGAATAGCTCTCGGCCACGACTGAACCCAGGATCTAACAGGTTTTGCCTTAAGCCCATAGATACTATCCAACTCTTTTACAGCAAGATCGATCAACTCTTGAGCATGCGCATCCTTGCCGATCATGACCCTTAACATAACACCATTAGTCGGCGCCCGTTGTGAATAAACATTGCTCTCAATAAGAACGCCTAATATATCTTTACCTTGGTTTGAGGGGATCAGATAACCAAAACCGTCCGGTTTTACTGTAAACGCAGAACCATCAAATCCTAAACCCACAACGGAAACAGTACAATAATGAATTTCACCTAATGCAGGATTCTTCGTTAAAGCGGCTGCCTGGTATGCTGGCACAGTACTGATGATCCAATCCGCCTGTATCTTACTTAACTCATCAATGCTTTTCCCCTTGATGATATACTGAGTGTAGTTTTCTTCGAATCTTTCAAATACCTGCCCCATCCCTTTTCGAAAAGAAGTCATTGCTCCTTTTTTCATTTTAGGGAAAGCGTGCCCCATATGGAGCTTCTTAATATCCCCTCCAAATATACCCCGCATGAATGGATCAGCTAACTTTTCGGCAACCCCTTTGCAGAAACGTGCAGAGACATAATCGTAGATCGATTGGTCCACAGAGACATTCTTCTTAAAGATACCCGCGATCAGACGGAACTTTTCAGAAACCGATAAAATAGGGGTCTTGACAAATTCTTTTAATCCAGTTGGCAAAAGATGAAGGCGCCCGTTGAGTTGGATGTAACGTCTTTTAGCCAGCGGATCTGCCGTGACCAACTCACCAGAAAGATTTAGATCCTCGATCAATTCCAGCGTCGCTGGGGAATTATTAAGAAAACCATTGGGACCCGCTTCAAAAAGCCACCCGTCACCGCTCATCGAGCGGATATTACCTCCGAGACGATCATTGGCTTCATAGAGCGTGACCGAAACGTCATTCTTAAAACGCTTTTTTAAAAAATGCAGTGTGGCCAGGCCGGATATGCCTCCACCTATGATAGCGATCGATCTTATGCCCATTTGAATTGGTGGATCCTTTTAACAACGGCTTTTAACTTTTCCGGATCAACGTCCGGCATGACGCCGTGATTGAGATTGAACACATATTTGCGGTGATGTTTCTTGGCTGCTTTGAGGATCCTGTCAACTTCTGCCATCAGCTCTTTTTCTGGCGCATAAAGCATGGAATTTAGCAAATTACCCTGCACCCCGCGTTTCGTTTTGATCTCAGCAATGTCGACTGTCTCGCAAACAGACAGCATATCTGCTCCGCTTTTATCCATCAGATCAAATAAATGAGCGCAGTTCTTTAAGAAATATATCGACGGCAGATCAACTGATCTAAATATTTTCTGGACATAAGGAAGCACGAACTCTTCGTATTCCGTACGACGCAAAGAACCTGCCCAGGTGTCAAATAACTGAAAAGCCTTTATGCCCGCTTTCTTCTGGTCTTTCAAATACAGAATGGTATTCTCTGTTAATAATTTCATATACCCATGAAAAGCTTTTGGATCTTCAAACATCATGTGCTGATGTTTATGGCACAAGTATGTCAATACCGTATAGGGTGATCCAGCAAACCCAATAAGTGGAGTTGACTGAGGAATGACTTTATTGATCAAGCCGATCGTTTGGGATACGTATTCCAGACCGCTGTACCGTCCCAAGCGTTTTAAGTCTTCCGGCCCCCGTATGGGATTATCGATCACCGGCCCTTTACCGTCGACAAAATCGACATTGAACCCCATTCCGGACGGCATAGTTAAAATATCCGCGAATAGGATCGCCGCATCCACCCCAATGATCTCCAGCGGCTGCAGCGTGATCGCCCCAGCTAATTCAGGATTTCGGAAAAGATCTCTTAATGGTACCTTGGCTTTCAGTGCCTGGTATTGAGGCAAATATCGTCCCGCCTGTCGCATGAACCAAACCGGCACTGTTTTATTCTTTCCTTCAAACGCTTGTAAGAATGCACTCATATTGTCCTCGAGAATCGTTTATGGGAATCCTTTTGCCGCAAATACCAGTCAAATCCCATGGCAATGTTGCGGATAAATATCTTTCCCAGATCGGTTACCTGTAACACTCTGTCCTGCACCTGCAGCAGACCATCCTCCACACAATTCTTGATGTGATCTTTTTCGACATCAAAATACACATCAAATTCCTTCTGGAACATCCTATAAAAATCATCCTTGTTCAGGAGAAACGCGCACATGAACGCATTGATGACCCACTTGCGGATAATATCATCCTGCGACAATTCCTGACCTCGTTCAATGGGGAAATTCCCTTTGCTGACAGTTTCATAATATTCAGGAAGAACTTTGATGTTCTGAAAATAAGTATTTTCCAAGAATCCGATGGCTGATGGGCCAACGCCGATAAATTCATCAGCGGGTTTTACAGTATATCCCATGAAATTACGGTGGAGCTTTCCTTGGTCAAACGCTTTAGCCATATCATCCGTTGATAAGGCAAAATGGTCCATCGCGATGGCTTTATACCCTGCGTTCAATAACGCATCGCGCGAATTAATAAAAATATCCAGCTTCTCATCATGCAACGGGATGGCCTCCAAATTAAATTTATTCTGTGGTTTGGATATCCACGGCACATACGCAAAACTATAAAGAGCAATACGGTCTGGTTTAAGACCAATGACTTTCATGACTGTATTGGCAAAAGTTTCTTTGGTCTGATATGGAAGGCCGTAGACTAAGTCAAAATTGACCGATAAGAACCTTAATTGCCGGCACCAGTCATTGACTTCAACCACCTGTTCAAATGGCTGTATGCGATTAATATCATCCTGGACTTTAGCATCAAAATCCTGAACCCCCATGGAAATACGGTTAAAACCAAGTACCGCTAAGATCTCCAGCTTATCCTGGGTGACCGTCCGCGGATCGATCTCGATCGCGATCTCACCATTAAGATCCACATCAAATAGATCGGTGATCTTCATCATCAAACGCTGGCTCTGACGTTCACTTAAAAATGTCGGCGTTCCTCCACCCCAGTGCAGTTGTTTGATCGTTTTGCGGCTCCCAATAGCCCTGGCAACGCCTTCCAACTCATTGATCAAATGATCTAAAAATTCATCTCCCACCCCGACTTCTTTAGGGCGGATCACTTTATTACAAGCGCAAAAGTAGCACAATTGTTCACAAAACGGAATATGAACATACAAGGATAATGTTTTATCATTTAAGCCGAATAATTTCAGTTTCTGCTGATAGGTAGAAGAATTCACCTGATGTGTCCACTGCGGCGCCGTTGGGTAACTGGTGTACCTTGGACCCGCGACATCATATTTAAGGATGGTCACTTTATCGATAACACTGCTCATAGTGCGGTATTATAACCTTGGAGATTGCTAAAGTCTATAAAGAGGAAGGAGCGAACGACTACTTTAATTCCTCGCGACTGTTGATCTCGCGATCAATGATACGGGTCATATAACGAAAAACACCCGACAGCAGCCGGAGCTGCTCGATATCCAGTTTTTTTAGATCTTTTTCTTTAACGTTCAATAAATTTTTCAATGTATCCACTTTGATCATGACGACCAACTCCTTGTAGAAAGTATTAGGCTTTTGACTTCCTTAAAAATGTGTTTAAGCGGGCAATATTCGCCACGCTGATCGATTTCGGGCAAGCCGCTTCACACTCATATTCATTGGAACAATTCCCAAAACCTTCTTTATCCATTTGAGCGACCATATTTCGAACACGCAGATCCCCCTCAACTGCCCCCTGAGGAAGTATATTCAAATGCGTCACTTTGGCAGATACAAATAGCATGGCGGCCGCATTGGGACAAGCCGCGACACATGCGCCGCAGCCGATGCATTGAGCCGCATCCATAGCAAGCTCCGCTGTATCCTTGCCAACGGGCACAGAATGAGCATCCGGCGCTTGACCTGTCTTAACAGAAATAAAACCGCCAGATGTGATGATGCGGTCAAAAGCTGAACGGTCAATAGCCAGATCCTTGACAACCGGAAAAGCCCGGCTTCGCCACGGCTCTATTACCAATGTCTGTCCATCGTTAAAATTGCGCATATGCAGCTGGCAAAGCGTAGTTCCCGCCATCGGTCCATGGGCCTGGCCATTGATGACAGATCCGCACATCCCGCAAATCCCTTCACGACAATCATGATCAAAAGCAATAGGGTCTTTGCCATCTTTAGTCAATTGTTCATTGACAACATCGAGCATCTCCAAAAATGACATATCCGTATCAATGCCGTTCGCCTGATAATCTTCAAAATGCCCGGCATCCTGACAATTCTTCTGACGCCATACTTTAAGATGTAGATTGATCTTCGCGCTCATTTATAACTCCGCTGCGCTAAATGCACTTCTTCGTATTTTAATTCTTCTTTATGAAGGGTCGGGGCATTTTTGACGCCGTTAAACTGCCAAGCCGCCACATAGGAGAATTGATCATCCCTGCGCAACGCTTCCCCTTCGGGAGTCTGATACTCTTCGCGAAAATGCCCTCCGCAGGATTCCTCCCGATGCAAAGCATCCCTCAACAGCAATTCTCCAAACTCTAAAAAGTCCGCCACACGTCCAGCACGTTCAAGCGCCTGGTTAAATTCCTCATTGCTACCTAGGACATTGACGTTACTCCAGAATTCCTCACGGATCTGCGGCAATTGCACTAATGCTTCTTTTAGTCCTTTATCATTACGCGCCATCCCGCATTTTTCCCACATCAAATGCCCAAGTTGACGATGAAAATCATCAACAGTGCGTTTACCTTTGATGGATAATAAACGCTTGATGTAAGCTCCTGCGTCACTCTGCGTTTTCGTGAACTCAGCGTGGGATAGGATACTCTTGTCAGAAGGCTTTACTTTAGCTAGATAATCCCCGATGGTATATGGCAAAATAAAATAACCATCGGCCAGCCCCTGCATCAATGCGGAAGCCCCTAAACGATTGGCCCCATGATCAGAAAAATTCGCCTCCCCAATAACAAACAGGCCAGGCAAGTTGCTCATCAAATTATAATCAACCCACAGACCACCCATGGTGTAATGGACCGCGGGATAGATCATCATCGGGGTCTGGTAAGGGTCATGATCGGTGATCTTTTGATACATATCAAAAAGATTCCCATAACGTTCTTTGATTACCGCCGGACCTAAACGTTTAATGGCGTCCGCGAAATCCAGATAGACAGCCTGTCCTGTCGAACCAACACCCAGTCTTGCGTCACATTGTTCTTTTGCATTACGGGAGGCGATATCACGCGGCACAAGATTGCCGTAGCTGGGATATTTTCGTTCCAGGAAATAATCTCTTTCTTCCTGAGGTATCTCATGCGGCTTACGTTTGTCGCCAGCTGTCTTAGGAACCCATACACGACCGTCATTGCGCAAACTTTCGCTCATGAGCGTTAATTTTGATTGATAATCCCCATGTACAGGGATACATGTTGGATGGATCTGGGTATAGCAAGGATTAGAAAAATACGCACCCTTTTTATGGGCCCGCCAGGCGGCCGTGACATTGCTGCCCTTGGCATTGGTCGATAAATAAAACACATTACCGTATCCGCCGGTGGCTAACACGACCGCGTCGCCATAATGAGATTCGATCTTACCGGTGACTAAATTGCGCACCACAATACCGCGCGCGACACCATCAATAACGACCAGATCCAGCATTTCTGTCCGGGGGTACAACTGGATAGTATTCTTGGCCACTTCTTTCATGAGCGCCTGATAAGCTCCAAGCAGCAGCTGCTGACCGGTTTGACCACGTGCGTAAAACGTCCGCGATACCTGAGCACCGCCAAAAGAGCGATTATCTAGATATCCACCGTATTCACGGGCAAACGGCACCCCTTGAGCGACACATTGATCAATAATGCAATTGCTGACTTCCGCCAGTCGATAAACATTAGCCTCTCGAGCACGAAAATCCCCGCCTTTGATGGTATCATAAAATAACCGTTTAACGCTGTCGCCGTCGTTTGGGTAATTCTTCGCCGCATTGATCCCGCCCTGAGCCGCAATCGAATGCGCACGTCTGGGGGAATCTTGGAAACAAAATGAAGACACTTGATAGCCCATCTCCGCCAGCGATGCCGCCGCTGATGCTCCAGCCAAACCTGTCCCCACGACCAGCACTTTATACTTGCGCTTATTAGCCGGATTAACCAATTTCGAATTAAACTTATGGCTGGTCCATTTATCTTTTAACAGTCCTGCAGGGATTTTAGAATCAAGGGGCATAATGATTACCTTAAGAAAAACATCACATAAATGGGTAAAGAAGCAAACGCCATGGCGATCACAAAACCAAAAACTCGGCTTGTTAAAACAAGGGGTTTCGCCAACTTGCTGCGGTCTATCCCCCATGTTTGCACAACACTTTGCACACCATGAGCTAGATGAAGACCAATAAAACACACCGCCACAATATATAAAATGCTATGAACCGGGTCTTTGAACGAATTGATCACGACGCCATAAATCTCATAAGATCTTCCTGCGATCAGGCTGCGCGGCCCCTCATCGTCCACTAGGGTGAAATCAAAAATATGCCAGATAAGGAAACAAAAGATATAAATGCCGCTTAAAGGCATCAGCCTAGCCGCTATGGAACGATCTCCCGAAGCTTTGTCCACCGCATAACGTTTAAATCCACCCCGGGCCTTGATATTCTCCTTGGCTAGAGTAGCCGTAAAATATATATGAACGATGAATATCGCCGCCAAGATAAACTCAACGATCGTTGTTAATGGTCTTAAATGATCCAGCTTTTCGGCATAGCCGTTGAAGAGATCTGGTCCGCCATAAATCAGCAGATTCCCGATCAAATGCCCGGTAATAAAAAGGATGAGCATAAGACCGGTGAGGGCGACAATTTGCTTCTTAGCGATCGAATTTAAGGGAAAACACATACGGTTATTATAGTAGCAAGATGATGACTGACAAGCTAAATCTATGTTTTATAGACTTTTATGGGGATTTTTCACAGGATAATACCCCCGAAGCCCCTAAATCCACCGCTTTCTGAAGATTAATACGGCATTGATCAGTATCGCCCTGGGTGGAATAGATCAAGGCCATATTCCAATAGACACCGGGATCGTTCGGCAAAAGCTTGCTGACGCTTTTAAAATCATTTAAAGCCAGCCCATATTCCTTAAGCAGAACATATAAATTACCTCTATTGATATAGGTACCTGCATATGCCGGGTTAACATCAATGGCCAGATTAAAATTCGCCATGGCCAGATCATACATTCCCTTTTGCTTGAAGATCAATCCCCTGTTGCTTAAAGTCACGGCTGTCACCGGCCCCAGACCGATCACCATATTATAATCAGCTAAAGCTTTATCAAGTTCTCCATGGTTATGGTAATACGCGCCCCTATTTTGATATCCAAACTTATTCAACGGAGCTTTATGGACCGCATCATCCCATAAAGTAAATTCATTAAGCCACACGCCATTGCGTTGATACGCTAATACAGCAAAAACGATCACAATAATGCTCAACATCCTGACAGCAAGCGAAAACTTTGAACACAATTGAAAAATGATGAATGGTAGAAAAATGCTGAAAGCAACCATTGGCAAATACAACCTGTACTCACAAACCAGATTATTGATCGGGATAAAGCTCGACTCCGGCAGAATGGTTATAAAAAACCAGGTCAAGGCAAAAGAAATGATCGGCCAGGTGCTCTTTAAGCGGAATATTAAAACGATCAGGAATATCAATCCCCCAATACTTGCCAACACTGCCGGATCAAAAAATGATCTTGCCAGCGGATAATCATACAAGATCGATTGATGGAACGGAAAGAACAAAAGCCTAAGATAAGTAAACTTAACCCGCAGCTGCGTAAGAAAATAATCCCCTGTTGACACATCAGAGATATTCCAGATATTCAACCCGTGATTCATGATCGGGATCAAGGCCGCTATCCCGACATAGGGAAGGATCACAGGCCACGATCGCTTTTCTTTGATGACAAAAAGCACATAGAACAAGATCAGGAACGGCAGGCTGATGCTTAATTCTTTGCTGAAAGTACACAATAATGCCGATAGTAAAGAAAGCGCATAACAAAAAACAGCAACAACGGAATTCTTATGTTCCCAGAACTCTCTTGCCTTAATAAAAAATATCAGCGTCAGTAAATAGAAGAATACTGTCCAAAGAACCGCGCGCTGAAAAATATAATTAACCGGCTCAGTTTGAATTGGATGGACCGCAAACAGCAATCCAGCGAATAATGCGATCCACCTTTGATGCGGAGTAATGCCGGGATCCTGGAATATCGGGAAACTGATCGTCAACCTGCACAGCCACCACACCAAGACAGCACACAATAAATGCAACGCCAAACTAAAGATATGATAACCTTCAACGTTTAAACCGTTCCAATGATAATTTAGCGCGAATGAATAATACGCCACAAAACGGGTGATCAAATTATCCGCGATCAATTGGATATTGCTGATGTCGCGGATCCGTATATTCTCTACGATCTGCGGGAAATCATCGAAATGAAAGGAATTTTGGAAGGTGTTGGAATAAACGATCACTCCCAAGACAAGGATCAAAGAAATTGAAAGAATATTGTGTTTCAAGGCGTCGATTGACGGAATGTTGTGGTTATTGAAGCAGCAGATAAAATATGCCCGCGCATGGATCTTTCCAGATCTTTTTGTGTACCTCCTTCATTGATCTCAAGTGAGCGGTCCAATGCATATACGTTAAACACATAATGATGAAGCTTATTATCCGTTGGACATGGTCCGTTATAACTGAATTTGCCAAAATCATTCAGCAGAGGTACCCCCTGTGAGTAGGCTTCAGCTATTCCTGTTGATTTAGGGTCGATATTATACAAAACCCAATGCACCCAAATCCCTTCCGGCGCATCCGGACTTATCATCGTGACCGCAAAGGACTTTGTTTTAGCAGGGATATTCCGAAAATCCAGCGCAGGATTAATATCATTCTCTACACAGGTATATTTAGAGGGGATCGTTTGTCCATCCTTCAGATCCAATGAGAGGAGATGAAACTTGTCTTGGTCGCCTCCAGCCCAGACCGCATGGCTCATACACACAAACAAGATCACAAACAGGCTATGCTTCATCGTACTTATCCTTTAACATCTTGATCACAGCAGGATCAGCTAAAGTTGTAACATCCCCCAGAGCTCTGCCTTCTGCCACATCTTTTAATAATCTACGCATGATCTTTCCGGAACGCGTTTTGGGCACATCAACAGTAAAAATGATGCGGGATGGTCTGGCTATAGCACCAATCTTCTGGGAAACATGTTCTTTAAGCCTTTCTTCGATCTCAACACCCGGTGAATGTCCTTCTTTTAATATGACAAATGCCGCGATCGCCTGACCTTTGATCTCATCTTTGACCCCGACAACAGCGGCTTCCGCCACGATATGGTTATCCACCAGAGCACTTTCAACCTCTGCTGTTGAAATGTTATGCCCGGCCACAAGCATAATGTCATCCACGCGCCCCAGAAACCAAAAATACCCATCTTCGTCTCGTTTGGTCCCATCCCCGGCAAAATAACTTTTTCCCTGCCATTTCCCCCAATAGGTGGAAACATAACGCTCTTGATCTCCCCAGATACCGCGCAACATCGACGGCCACGGAGATGTGATACTTAAAAATCCGCCGCCATGAGGAATGACTTGTCCTTCCTCATTTAAGATTTCTGCGTCAATTCCCGGCAAAGGTTTCCCTGCAGAGCCGGGTTTCATCACAGAAATACCGGGCATGGTGGTGATCATGATCGCACCAGTTTCTGTCTGCCACCAGGTATCCACAACAGGACAACGGCCGCGGCCTATATGCTCATGATACCATACCCATGCTTCTGGATTGATGGGCTCACCCACACTGCCAAGCAACCGCAGCGAGGATAATTCACACCCCCTGGGCCATTGCTCACCCCATTTCATGAACGCGCGTATCGCTGTTGGAGCTGTATAAAAAATAGAAACTTTATATTTCTCGATGATCCTCCAGAATCGGTCGCGCTGCGGGAAGTCTGGAGCTCCTTCATAGATCACTTGTGTTGCGGCATTGGACATGGGGCCGTAGACAATATAACTATGACCCGTGACCCAGCCAACATCTGCCGTACACCAGAATATATCATTAGGTTTTAAATCGAAAACCCAGTGAGTCGTATTGCAGACGCCCGTTAAATAGCCGCCGGTCGTATGCACAATGCCTTTGGGCTTTCCTGTTGTCCCTGAGGTATACAAAATAAACAGTACATCCTCGCTGTCCATTTCTTCCGGTTTGCAGTAAACAGGGACATTGCGCACCACATCGTGATACCAATGATCGCGGCCCTGCTGCATGGCGATCTCCTGCCCCGTCCTTTTGACAACAATAACATCTAAAATGGAAGGTGCTTGCAATAATGCCGTATCAGAAATGGCTTTAAGCGGCAGCATATTGCCCCGGCGATAACCGCCGTCAGCTGTGATCAATAATTTTGCCTGAGCATCATTGATCCTGTCCTTTAAGGCATCCGCACTAAATCCTCCAAAGATGACCGTATGCACAGCCCCAATACGGCTGCAGGCCAGCATCGCATAAACTGCTTCCGGGATCATCGGAAGGTAAATAGCCACACGGTCACCTTTATTGACACCTAAAGCTTTCATGGCATTGGCCAGCTTATTGACCTCTAAATAGACATCCTCATAGGTCAATTTCTTCTCGTCGCCGTTCTCACCTTCCCAAATAAGCGCGATCCTTTTACCCAGCTGGGCTTTGATATGCCGATCGAGGCAATTATAACTGGCATTGATCTTACCCCCGACAAACCACTTGGCAAAAGGCTTTTCCCATTGCAACGCTTTATCCCACGGCTTAAACCATTCCAAACGGGCCGCGCAACTCTCCCAAAAACTTATCCGGTTTTCTTTCGCTTGGGCGTACAGATCTTCATTTTTGTAATTGGCAAGATTCTTAAAACTTTGAGGAGGTTCTATATGGCGGTTTTCGTGAAAAAGATCGTCGATCTCGACTTTAAAATCATCCATGCGTTACAACCCCGTATTATCGTTTAATACTGGACATCACTTCGCGGAACTTCGGATGATCCGCGTGTTTAAGCCACTCGCAAGCGATCATTTCAGAGCTGACAATCAGCACGCCTTCACCACGCATCCTGTTGACGGCGATCTCTTTCTGGAAATGTGCCCGTGAGGATATGGCATCGAATGCCACAGCCACTTCATACCCATGCCGTTTCATGTCGCGTGCCGTTTGATAGACACAGACATGTGATTCAATGCCTACAACCAATACCTGAGTACGGCCACTGTTATCTAAAACATGTCGAAATTCCGCGTTCTCATAGCAGCTGAACGTACGTTTATGGATCGGTTTGATCAAAGGGAATAAAAGGCTGGAGATCTCTTCTACTGTAGGGCCGATCTTATCAGGCGCCTGCTCACTCCACAGGATCGGGACATTAAAAAGCTGCGACACATGGATAGCCCGTTTGACATTAAGCATCAAGTGATCGTGATCGTGCATCAGCCCTGCAAGCTTCTCCTGAACATCAACAACGACCAAAATACTCTTATCAATATCCATCATAGTTTAATCTCAATACCCACTGGACAATGGTCTGAACCAAGCACATCTTTTAATATAAAAGCTTCCTTTAAATTCGGCAACAGATTTTCGGAAACAAAAAAGTAATCTATGCGCCAGCCGATATCACGCGCCCTGGCCGCTGTTTTATAATCCCACCACGTGTAATGCCCTGGAGCCTTCTCAAAATGACGAAATGTATCCACGTAACCGCATTCTAAGAACTTGCTCACCCATTCTCTCTCCTCTGGCAAGAACCCTGTATTCTTGGCATTCTCTTTGGGACGCGCCAGATCGATCTCCGTATGCGCGGTATTCACATCTCCCGTAATGATGATCTTTTTTCCCTTCTTGCGCAAACTTTCAACATTTTTTAAGAAGGCGTCATAAAACCCCATTTTAAAAGGAACCCGCTTATTGCCTGCCCCGCCATTAGGGAAATAAATATTGAATAATACAAAATCCCCGTAATCAGCCATCAGGGTGCGCCCCTCGCTGTCAAATTCTTTCACGCCGATACCTTCCACGACAGACACCGGTTTTTTCTTTGTGTAGATCGCAACCCCGCTGTAGCCTTTTTTTTCAGCGGCAGACCAAAAAGATTGATATCCATTCGGCTTGATGAATTCATCGGTTAACTGGGCAGGTTCAGCCTTGGTTTCCTGAAGACAGACAATATCCGCGTCTTCCTGCTGCATCCACTGAAAAAAGCCTTTTTTCGCGCTCGCGCGTATACCATTAACATTCCAACCTAAAATACGCATCTTAATTGATCCTTTTTATCGTTGAAGGAGAAATGATCCCTGCTGAGATGACCATTTTCAGCGCTTCTTCCACCGTCCAGCCGGGATCGATGGTCTGTTCCTTCTTGACCAGAAAAATAAAACCTGTCGTTGGGTTTGGAACAGTGGGGACAAACATCCTTAAGAGCTCACCATCATTGCGTTCATTGCGCAGGGTACCCGTCACAAATGCCACTGTCCATACCCCGGTATTATTGCAGTCAATGAGCAAGGCCTGCTGAAAACCACTCTTGCCTTCCGTGACATTTAAACCTTCGGTCAATTGCTGACCGACCTGATAGATCGCTTTAATGACAGGGATACGTTTGGTCACATTTTCCAACAGATTAAAGATCTGTCGGCCGATCACATTGCTGACAACCAATCCAATAAAATACAAACAGATCAAAACTAGAAGGATGCCCAGACCAGGGATTTGACGAATGGGGAAGAATTGTTCCAGAAAATGGATGACCCGTTTATCAATTAATTCGTACAATAGTTTAACAGCCAGGATGGAAAATAATAACGGGATGATAGCCAACAGCCCGCGAAAAACATAGGAACGCGCATGCTTGATGAATTTATTCATGACGCTATATTAGCATAATCGCTTTTTGGGAAATGGAATTATTTCAAAAATTGACGCATATGGTAGGCCGCTACCCCAAAAGCGACCGCCACATTCAAAGAATTCTTAATGCCGGCCATATCGATCTCGATCGCCGCATCTGCCAAATCCAGCAAATCATCGCTGATCCCCGTTACTTCATTGCCTATGACCAGACATACTGGAGCCTTTGGTTTAAATTGATCGTGCGACACGCTCCCCTCGATCTGCTCAAGCAGCACGATCTGATAGCCGCTGCCCTTAAGTTTTTTAAGTACATCTAATACATTCTCCTGATACTCCCAGAGGACATGGGCCTCAGCTCCCAGAGCGGTTTTCGCTATACCCCCCTGTGGCGGATAGCCTGTATATCCGCACAAAAACATCTTCTCAACACCCACACCATCAGCCGTGCGGAAAATAGATCCAACATTGTGCAGGCTGCGGATATTATTAAGTACAACCGTTAATGGAATGCGTTTAGCCGATAATTTTGCAACCTGACGGCTGACGATCTGTGCGTGAGTGAGTTTACGCATTGAGGAACGCAGCTAAATTGGTTAAAGGCTGAATATTAATGATGACGGGAGTAAATCCAGGGGTATTTTCAAATCGTTTTAACATTTGGGGATCGACACTAAAATCTAACATTTTTCCTGTGCCTTGCGCCTCTAGTTTCATCTTGTCCGTGGTCAGATCAATACCACCAGTGTTGCTTACTGCCATCGCTTTATCCCAAATGGAATCAAAATCACCGCCAGTTTCAGCGTTATAGATCGTGAAAAGAATTTGATAAGACAACATCCTGGCATTATAGATCCCTTTTAGTTCATCAAGGCGTTTGGTTAACTCTAAGCCAGCTAAACGCAATTCTTCTTTGACCTTCTGGGAAGTTTGAACGTCAACCTCTCCCTGTAGATACACTATGGCTTTTTCCAGACGCTTCCTGGCAGCGGTTTTCTGGGAGACTTTCCCCTTCTTTAACCATTCCAAAGCATCTGTCAGCGGTTGAATATCTACATTAAGATCCTTACTCATTCCCAATTGATCTCTCACGTTCTCGATCATGTCACGCTGCATCTGTGTTGATCTTTCATCGTCAAACATACTGTCAAAACTATGTACAAAATGACGTAAGGCTGTTTTGATATCATATTTCTTATAAGCATCCACTTTAACAATCTGGTTTGGTAAAACACTTATCATATCGTCAATATCTTGCTTTAATCCTGCTTTCTCGTTACCAGTTAAAGGCTCAGATCTTACCAACAACCCTAAATCAGATTCGAGATTCTTTAAACGCTGATGGATCTGCACAAACGCCTGATTTGCTTTCTCCCTGGATGGATTATAGGCATTTAGTAGCATCGCGATCTTTTTACGTGCTTGAACAAAACGACCGGTATTCAGATCAGTCCTCAAACTCCGCAGCTGAGGATGCAACACAACCCACTGATCTTCTTTGATGGTGACTTTTTTAGATAGATCGATCCTACCGTTCGTTCTTTCATAACGGATGCCATATAAAGAAACATCATCCACAGGCATTTTTTGCCACTTGATCGAACGCTCTCTGTTCAATCGGAACAAAACAGCTGCCTGCAATTTAGAATTGGCATTCTTGGCGCCAACAAGAGCAGCCAATGCTGCGCTGATATTAGGAGATTTTTGTTTAAGGAACTTATAGGCAATGATGGCTCTTAATTTCATGATCATCTGATTGGCTTCTATCAAACGTTCATTAAGACGGGTTAAGGCATCAAAACGGATCTTGGGATTTTTGATGCTTTTTGCATCCTGGAATTCTTTCTCCCTGGCGCGCTCATTAGCTTTGGCTCCGTCCAGATCCTGCAAATATTTATCAGAGATATCACCTTCTTCTGTTCGATCATGAACCTGTGGTGGTAATGATTTGATCTTAGAAATAAGTGCAGCGATCATGCGGCCGGCAATAGGATTCTTAGGGTCTTTATTAATAATCGACATAACATCAGAGATATCTTGATAAATATCGGCCAACTCATTTATGCTGTTATGAAATGCCTGGGACGCAGATGCCATTGCATTATCCTGTAGTCTATCTTTGATCAGATAAGCCTCTGCTTTGCCAGCTGAAGAAAGATAGTACTTCTCCCCTATATACCCGCCGATCTTTTCCATATTAAATGGTACACGGCGATCACCAAACTGCTTCTCGATAAAACTATCTTTCCCAACGAACTTCCCATGTGCAGGCATCCCGAACAATAATCGTTTTGCCCCAATATAAGCAGAATATTTTTCAGCATACGCCAGCATTTGATCCCCAATATGCCCTTTCAGCTCCAAAGGAACCTCATAATCACCATGTATTTCAAAATTCTGGATCACCACACTGCCGTCGTCAACCACATAGAGCCATGCCACGGCGATTGTTTTATCATTACGCCGATCCCTGACCTCGATCACATTGATCCCTTCATCAACAAGGCGGTCCATCATGCCATCCGGTTCAAGGTTTGAGCTCATACCAACTGAACAACTAGTGAAATCACCCAGAAAAAGATCATGACCAGGCACACGCATGATCGGACTGATCACAAATGCCTTTTTCTGAAAATCAAATGTTCCACTCTGAAACCTGTCTAGATTACCTTTTGCCAACCAGCGCGTAACATTGATCCCCTTACTGCTCATCAATTCTCTTAAATGCTGATTATGAAGGGCATTACGTTGGCCAACCGGGTCATTCTGATCAACATTTTCGATAAAATCCCAGAAGCGGTCTTCCAGCATTGCCCGTAAAAAAGCCTTGAATCGCTCTGCTTTCCAAGGTTTATCTCGTTGGACATAGCGCACCGCCTCTAATATCCTTGGGACATATGGCATATACAACTTCTTTTGGGCATCCGGATCTACCTCAGATCCCACATTGATGAAATTCCCCAATTCTTTAAGAAACACTTTTTCCAATTCACTGGAAACCTGAAAAATATCTTTCTCCGGGTCTAATCCAGACAATGCCGATATCAATTCACTTTCTTTATTCAGTTGAACAAACGAGGAAGAAATATCCATTAGTTTAAAGAATGCGGTCAGGTCTAAACTAAACACCTTCCTGGATCTGTCGGCATGCCTATCTCTCATCTGATCCAACAATATTTTTATATTTGGCCAAACCTTTACACTTAACAGCAAAGCTTTCTTGGCGTCTAGAAATCTCGCCACTGATCCGATACCTCCATTATTTTGCATCATAGATTCCACGTATTTCATGCCCTTTTTAGGCAAAACCATCTCTAACATCAAAGCCAGTTGAATGTACGCAGAAGCATCTTCGCTATTGCCCATGTTCGAGCGCATACGTTCGATCGAAGCCACCAAAGCATCTATTTCTTGAGGAGCAAGATTAAATATTGAATAAAGGATGTACGGATTCCTTAAGACCATCTCAAAAGACCACTTGTTCAAAAGACTGAAGATCTGCATGTGATGCTTGGCATCATTCCTATTTAAATCCACTAACTGCCCCAGGATGCCCCTTAAATGATCGTCATCTTGTGTTGGGTAAAGTAGTTTTAATGCATCAACGATCGCCGTTCGATCGATCTGCAAAGACCCATCATTAAAATTGCGGACCTGTTGTTCAATTTCAGCTTTTACATCATCATTCTTTTCTTCATTAGGTGCGCCAGACATGATCCTTGCCTTCAAAAAATCCAAAGCAAATGCCGGTTCTTTATTTCGCATGACCTGTCCCATTGCAGCCAATCCTCTTACAATCACCCTGCGCATACCCCAACGCGCCTCATACACATCTCCTGGAAGCAATTTTGCCTCCAACATCTTTATTGTATAGGGCAGACTGGTTGAAGGCTGTCGTAATAACGATCCATCAACAATAGTGATCATGGCTTCATCAGCAGAGCTTTTGACTAAATCATAAAAATCTCTCAGTGCCGAGTAATTCATCAGATTTTCCAGTGCAATCCCCTCAACAACCTCGCCAGATAGCATTTTTCTTAAATACCCTTCAGCGATCTGGCTTTCTCTGGGTGAGAACGGCAACAGCCAAACCAGAAGATCTTTCGCATTACGACTGTCAGGATTAATCCCAGCCATTTGTTTTATGGCTGCCGCAGGAATATCTTTCATGCCGAGCAAGACTTTCAAATATGCCGTGATCTCTTCCTTTTCTTCGTCATTGAGGGCACGCTTAGCTCCAGATGAATCATTCTTTGTCAGAAAAAATCGATCCAGCACCCCTGCCTGCAGCGTCTCCAGTGGAGAACTTTCAACATTCACCCCAAAACGTTCATTGAGTAGCCGCATCACCAGGTAGGCCAGCCCGTTCCTGTCAGGCGCAGTAATATTCAAAGGACTAACATGGAAATTCCCAACTTTCTGTCTTTCTGAGAACGTAACACTCACAGGCTCTGTCGCATTTTTACGCAATTGGCTTAAAACATGCACAGGACCCGCTTTGAATAGCTCTTCGATATCAAGATACCCCTTGAGAACCGCGTCAATAATAGTCGGAAGCAGATCTTCCCAGTCATCCGTTCTCTTGTCACGGTACATTGACTTCAATTCAGGGCTTTTTGATGTTACATTATCCCAGATCTCCCTCGCCAGCATTTTTTCATGAGTCAGAAAATATCCCTGTATTCTATTCACAACGATACCTTCTGATGAAATATGCACCTGAGCATCAAAGATATTGATCCCCAAAGCTGATAATATGCCCATAACTTTATGCATATCACCTTGCTTCTCCATCGAACGCAGCACCATCACATCAATGAGGGTCCCAAATCCTGTCCTGACTTGACCAACCAAAGATTGAAAGACCCGGCCCTGAAGATCGGTCGATGCCTGCTGACGCTCCCATTGAACATGCATAAATCGAATTAATTGCTGCCCAAGAACATGCATCGGTAATTGTCTCAAGTAAAGCATCGGGAACATTTGGATATATTCAGCATAAGACTCTTCAAAATGACTTTTCACATATTCACTAAATGCCTCCCGTTGCATCGGCAGGACGATCTCAGCAGCAGTATTAAGGACAGCTTTATACAGATCATCTGATCGTAATTTATCCTGATACAACTGCAATTCATAAGACGCCTTCTTTTCCCATACGTCCCTTAACGACCTTTGCTCCTCACTGCTTTTGGAGAAATATTCTGTCATTTGCCGGTGCATCGCATTGATCGCAGGGAAAGGGTCTTTATCCAAAAAAGTTTTTTTGACGGATGGGTCAACAGACAGACCATCCGCCACAGTGAGGATATAAAACAGGTTCCACAGGTCTTTGTCAAGCTTACGGTCGCCTAATCTTAAAAGATCGATAAGATCGGAATAATAATACTCTCCTGAAGGAACAGATTCGGCACGGGTTGTTAATTCCTGATGATACCAAACAAGCCAACCCACCATGGGCCGAACAGCAACCGCACTCTTCAGGATAGAAAAAACTTGCGGGACTAAAACATCCGCACCACCGAATGGATGGGGTTGATCAAATTTTACATAACCTGTTTCCTTCTGAGCGTCATGCAAAAGCATTCCCAGTCTAAGCGTGAGTCGATGATGTGAATTATCTGAATCCTTATATTGTCTGATCATTTCTTTAAGACCATCAAAATACGCCTTACTTTTTCCAGTCGCCTTAGCGGCCACCGCATCAAAATGATCAAAAACATATAAAAGATAGATCGTATGTGCCGTTAATGTGAACCGATGGAAACTTGCCGCAAAATGATCATCGAGACCAGCCAATGAAGGAAGCACCCATTTTAAGACGCCCGCCTCCTGCATCTGCATCAAAATAAGGCTGACATCTCCTTTTGCACTCAAGATCTCAACGAACCTGTCAGCGATCTGCGTCTTCATATCGTCCCGGTTCTGGGGATTTAATTCAATCTCATCGGCCGCAAGCTTTATCGCTGACAAAATACGTCCACTTATTGGCGCTTGCGAAGACAAAGATTGCTGGAACACCTTCAAGATGAGTTGAGGATCATCCACAAAAACCTCAACAAGTTTATCATCCCCAAGATCACTTTTGATCCTGAATGTACCATCCATCTGCTTAACAAGCACAAAACCTTCAGCAATGCCGGATAAACTCTCTAAATAATCACCGGAATCTTCAAGGAGATCGTTCAAATTCTCAAGTATATTTTGAAAAACAGCAAAAATTCCAGAAGTGCGCTTGTAATAATCCAGGATATAATGATCTTTC
The DNA here is from genome assembly GCA_964520655.1 of uncultured Planctomycetales bacterium. Taxonomy (GTDB): domain Bacteria; phylum Omnitrophota; class Gorgyraeia; order Zapsychrales; family Fredricksoniimonadaceae; genus JACQQW01. Next base: position 31,489 of record CAZFNI010000005.1, on the reverse strand, counting down.
TTTGAACGGATCATCTCCTCCTGAGCCATTGCCAACCTTTCATCTCCAGGCTTGTTAAAACCGCCGAATGCCCCGTCAAATAATTTCAACATCAATTCTTTGGGAACCTTTACCCCAAATGCTTTTCTTTCTGTTTGATCATCCGGGATAAGCCGATTATGCTGTAGGAGTTCAGCATACATAGGCAGAAGCCCCTGAAGGCCATCCTCTCCTTTAATGGCATCCGTCAACAGCTTTAGTTCTCCCCTATTGATCAATCCCAGATCCGATAATTTGTTCGCGATCTTTACAGCCACTTCTTCCGTCAGCGGCTCATCCTCCGTAAAGCTCTCATCGAAAGCATGGATGATCTTTCTTAAAAGGATAAACGTCCCAATGCCGCCCCGAACATCATCGAACGGATAAATAACATGCTGCTTAAACCAGAATTCTTTAGGCACATTGGGCTCAATCTGTTGGTTTAATTGTTGCTGGACATGATCCATCACCTCTCTTAAAGACTGTTTTTGAGAAGCTTTTAAGGAGATTATGGCCGCATCTTTAGGGATATCTCGTTTGGGAAAAGGCATGTCTTCTAAACGGATCGATAATTGTTCTAAAGATGCCGCCTGTTTAGGCATTTGTGTGATCGCAATCATGGCTTGCGACACATTCAACAGCGTCACCCCTCCGGAAAAATATTTTCTTGGAACCATCCTTTCAGTGAGAGGATCATGTTCCTCTCTGATAAAGCTGTAGGCTCCTTTTTTGAAAGCCTGCAAATAACGCTCATATATCCTTTGCTTTTCTAATGGATCATCAATGACAACCCCGGATACTTTATTCTTATCAGCATATACATGGCTTAAAATACTGTTCTTGATCTTGTTCTTATACCAAACAGCCAGGATCAATGAGTTATAGACCTGACGAAGCTGAGAAAAATTAGCCCCCTCATTGACCTCTTTTGTTAAAGCCGGGATCACAATGTTCCTGACAGCCTGGTCGTTTGATTCCAAGGAACTGTTCTTCCTGGCCGCCAAATAATCCTTTTCGGTTAAAACTTTAAGCCTGGACTCAACAATATATACCGTCCCATTTTGCGCATTCTCATAAATAACCGCCTTATCCGGCAATATCCACACTTTATTGAACGTATTCACAGGGACATTCTTATTCGAGACACTCTGGTAAATCCTCTTCCAGAATTCTTGACCGATCTCACTTTCAGGATAAACAAGACTTGCGGTCAGTTGCTTTAACAAATAGTCCTGCGCTAAAAGGTCTCGTCCCATTTCTGTCTGACCAAAACTTTCCGGAACAATACGGTCTTTTTCATAGGGACTCAAATTCACCCATAGATCTTTTTCCGGAATGGTCAAACCAGCAAGAAAATATTTTACAAGTTTGCGGGATTCTTCATTGATATCTCTGGATGCAGGATGGCCCCCTCGATCCAGGATAAATTCCATCTGAAAAGGGTCACTGGGATTGACTTTGATGCCTCTAAGTAATGGTGGAACAAACGCAGGACTAACCTGCACCATTGTTCCAGGGGCAGGTAAAACCAATTCCTGAGCAGAGACTTTAGGAAAAGGAAGCAGGCAAAGTGATATGAAAATGACGATGATCCTATGGAGCATGCCCAAAGGATAACATATTATCTAGATATAGGCAATCTAGAGCAGTTTTTCCCATTCTTTGGTTACTTCTTCAACCAAAGGTCGGATGATGTCCGCAGAAAAATTGAATTCTATACCGGCTGCCTTGTAGAGCTCCGGCAAGGTGATCGCGCCACCAAAAGACAAGCCTTTCTTATAATCAGCCAAGGCCTTACCAGGGTTCTTTTTATTATTCACCCAAACCTGCAGCGCTCCCAGTTGGGCAATGCCGTATTCAATATAATAGAACGGCACCTCAAAAATATGCAGCTGACGATGCCAAAGATAGGCTTTGATCTCTGTCAAATCCGACCAGTCCACGAACTTCCCGCCAAATTGTTCATAAAATCCAAGCCAGGCCTGTCGGCGCTGCTGCGGTGTATGGTCTGGATGCTCATAAAGCCAATGCTGGTACGCATCGATGTTGGCGACCCATGCTAAAATATGGATTATCCCCTCCAAATGCTCCCGATTCGAGCGGTTAGTCTCATCCTTGCTGTAAAATTCATGGATGTGTTGACCCCCCAACAGCTCCATGGCCATGGAGGCCACTTCACAAAATTCCATGGGCCCATGACGGTAATCAACCAGTGGATCATTGGCACAGGCAAGCGCGTGGAAGGCATGGCCGGCTTCATGCAATAAGGTACGCACATCATCATCCACCCCAACTGCATTCATAAAAATAAAGGGTTTCCGCGCTTCGCTGAGCGTATTTTGATAACCCCCGGGGGCTTTGCCTTTACGGCTGGCCAGATCCAGTAACCCCAATTCATTCATCTCCTGGAACTGCTTGCCCAAAGCCGCATCTAGCCTGTTGAAGATCTTCTGTGATCCATTGATCAATTCTTTCACATCCGTGAAGGGCTTTAAAGGCGGACGGCCAAGAGGATCAACCGCACTATCCCAGGGACGTAGCGTTTTAAGGCCCATTTCTTTCTTACGCTGTTCCAAAATACGCCCGTTTAGGGGAACAATGAATTTCTCAATGGTCTCATGATAACGCTTGCAGTCGTCCGACGTGTAATCAAAACGATGATAGGATTTAAATTGGTACTCAGTAAAATTCTTAAAACCGGCATTGCGGCTGATCTGGTTGCGCAGCTTGAACATGCCGTCAAAAACATCTTCTAACTTGCTCTGCTCTTTTAAGCGGCGCTGTGCTGTTGCCCGCCAGGCCCGCTCGCGCAGATCACGGTCAGTCTCTAGCAAAAACTTCCCCATTTCCGGTAAAGTCCGCTCTTTCCCTTCAAATTCCACCGTCATAGATCCGCAAATGGTTTGATATTCCTGGGACAAAAGATCTACCTTGGTTTGCAGTGGGACATTCTCCTCCCTAAAAAGCTCAATATCCGTTTTGATCGAACGGTCATAGACCATCAAACGCTTCTCATCCATAGCCAACGACTGCCGAGCTAAAAGGTATTTCTTATTCAACCGGTCATTAATGGGTTTAGTAGCAGGCGGTATGGTCTCAATGAACTTGGTATAGGCTCCCGCGATTGCTTTATCGTCCGTCTGGCAGGTCATACGGATATACAAGATCGAGCCAACCTGAGAAAGGGCCGCATCCACTTCAGAGCGATCTAACATCCATTGATCCAGCTGTTTGGGGTCATTGACCACCCTGCTTTCCAACAGTTCATACAATCCAACCACTGTTTTAACATCTGTCAGATCAGCCGAACCCGGCACAAAATGACGTTTTTTATAGGCAGCTAGTTTTGAAAGATCCATTTTTTCTCCTTGACAATCTCCCGTCAATTCCAGTATATTATGGCTTCGTTTTTAACCCATGTATCAGAGGTCAACTAAATGAGATCCTGTGTAATTTGCGGCAAAGGCCCTACAACTGGCAAAAAATACAAACGTCGCGGTATGGAAAAGAAAAAAGGCGGCGCTGGTTCCAAGATCGTTGGTAAATCATTTCGTCAGGTTTTGCCAAACTTGCAACGCTTAAAGATCCAACATGATGGTTCTGTCCAGCGTGCGCTCGTCTGTACTTCTTGTATTTCAGCTAATAAAGTCGTTAAAGCAGTTTAATATCTTTTAAGATCAATTGAGCCGTCGGTGCTTTGTTCCAATCATCAATGCTTAACTGGTACGCCAGTTCAACCTTGGAACCAAGTCTGACGGCTTCTTTATAACTACCCATCCCAAAACCCACCGCACTGATCGTCCTGTTCCCATCGGTGACCCAGAATTTTATGGTGTCCTTACCAAGCAAGGCAGGAACACTTTTAACTGTCAGATGACGGGTACAGAAAACCGGGGTCGGATTACCCTCACCATGAGGTTCCATTGATTCAATGATCCCAATAAGTTCAAGATCAATCTGAGAGAAAGCGATCTCACAATCAATATCAAGGACAGGGGCTAAAGCGGTTTGAGGCATCACCTGACTGGCAAAGTGATTAATGGCTTTTCGGAAATGGTCGATTTTATCAGATTTCAACCTTAAACCGGCGGCACGCTTATGACCGCCGAAGTTATCCAGCATCTGAGCGCAGGAAGAAAATGCTTCATGCAGATGAAAGCCATCCACAGAACGGGCTGATCCAGTCCCAAGACCATCAGCCATGGTGATCACAACAGTTGGACGATTATATTTTTCCACAATGCGGCTGGCCACAATACCCAATACTCCTTTATGCCAACCCTCTTTTGCCACAACAATGATCCTGCTTGACCTTAGATCCTCATCTTCCTCGATCATGGCGATCGCTTCTTCAACAACGGACAACTGGGTCTTCTGCCGTTTAATATTCTGTTCTTCCAGACTGCGCGCTAACGCAATAGCCGTAGGCTCATCTTCTGATAGTAAAAGATCTAACGCGATATTGGCAGAATCCATCCGTCCAGCAGCGTTTAATCGTGGACCTAGGACAAAGCCAATATAATACGGTTTCATTTTCTTTCCTGAGATCTTGGCCACCTCAAGTAAAGCACGCAGACCATGTTTAGTGGAACGCTCGATCAGCGGCAACCCCTTTTTTACAAAGATCCTGTTCTCTCCTCGTAAAGCCACAACATCAGCAACCGTCCCTAACGCGACCAGATCCAGATCCTCTTCCGGCAAAGCACCCAATAATGCCTGTGCTAATTTGGCCACTAAACCAACGGCTGATAAATTCTTAAATGGATACAAGCAATCTTGACGTTTAGGATCGATCACCGCGACTGCTCCGGGTATCTTGTCAGCATCCAATTCATGGTGGTCTATAACAATAACATCGATCCCACCCTTGGTGATCGCCTCGATCTCTTCAAACGCATTGATCCCGCAGTCGACCGTAATGATCAAATGAATGTTTTGAGATTGTGCAAATTCCACGATTGACATGTTTAAGCCATACCCCTCTTCCATTCGATGAGGGATATAGTTGGTTGCCGCAATGCCGTAGCGCTTCAATGTCCGGCGCAGCAGCGCGGAGGAGGTAACACCATCAACATCATAATCGCCGTAAATGAGGATCCTCTCATTTAGCGTTCGAGCCTTTTCTATACGCTCGACTGCCCTGTCCATATCTGTTAACAAAAACGGATTGTATAACGAAGGGATATCCGCGTTAAGAAAAAGCCTGGCCTCATGCAAATTGATCACTTCTCTGTTAACCAATAATTGAGCAATGATCGGGTGGATATTTAATGCATCACTTAAATGCTGAACAATTGCGGGGTCACTTGAGGCAAGACGCCATTGTTTGGCCATATCACATTTTCTCGGGAGCTGACACTCCCAACAATTTTAAACCGTTACGCAAAACAATGCGTGCCGCCTCGATCAATGCCAAACGCTCGCTGGAAAGGTCTTTATTGTCGTCCAAGACTCGGCAGGCATCGTAAAATTTATGGAAACATCCCGCCAATTCCTGCAAATACCGTACGAGTGCATAGGGTTCTAAAGTTTTTGCGCAAGCGATGAGCACTTCCGGATAAAAACCGATCTTTCGCATCAGATCGATCTCTTCAACTTCTTTGAGTAAAGCAAAACCAGACTGTTTGGGCGACAATCCAGTCTCCCCTTTTGCTTTACGGATCACACTGAATATGCGGGCATGAGCATACTGAATATAGTATACAGGATTTTCCGCGCTTTGCTTCTTGGCTAACTCCAGATCAAATTCCAAATGGGCGCTGGACTGGCGCATTAAAAAGAAGAAACGCCCCGCATCCCGCCCTACCTCTTCAATAACTTCCCTAAGGGTGATAAATTCTCCCCGACGGGTCGACATTGAAACTTCTTTTCCATCCCGGAATATTGTCGCCAGTTGTACGATCAGCACATCCAGATCATCAGGACTTTTACCCAGCGCTCCTGCTGCCGCTTTGATCCTAGGGATATAGCCGTGATGATCAGGGCCCAAAATATTAACAATGCGTTTAAACCCGCGTTCAAATTTATTTTTATGGTACACAATATCCGGAGTTAAGTAGGTGTAATCCCCATTGGATTTACGGACAACGCGGTCTTTATCATCACCCCAGTGCGTGGATTTAAACCACAATGCGCCCTCGTTCTCGTAAACAAACCCTTTCGCCTTAAGATCCGCCAGCAACGCTTCAATAGCCGCAGTGGTCGCGATCTTCGACTGATATGACCAGACATCAAAATGCACATCAAAATCGATCAGATCTTTCTTGATCACATCCATCAAATATCTAACACCAAAAGCACGAAAAGCCGCCGGTTCTACCTGTTCGAGCTGATCCAAATTCTTGATATTATTATCCGCAATAAAGATCTTTGCCATTTCACGGATATAATCTCCCTGATACCCGCCCTCTGGAAAAGGTTCGCTTGAACCGAAATGCTGCTTGGCGCGGACACCAATGGACCTTCCCAGGATATTGATCTGATTGCCTTCATCATTGACGTAATACTCTTTTTTGGCATCAAATCCGACCGTGGAGAGTATATTGACCAGAGTGTCCCCAACAGCCGCTTGACGGCCATGCGCCACCGTTAAGGGCCCCGTTGGGTTAGCACTGACAAACTCCAGACAAAATGGCAGCGAAGCACCAAAATTAGAACGCCCATACGCGTCGATCTGCTTAAAGACATCCTCTAAAAAACTGTAAAAACCAGCCAGAGACAAATAAAAATTAATAAACCCGCCTTTTATCTCTACTTTGGCGACTGAACTCTTGAGCGGTCTAGACGCAAGCTCCTGTTCGATCAAAGGCAGCAATTCCTGTGCGATGATCAAAGGATTTTTTTTTAAGATCCGGCTTAATTGAAGGGCTATATTACAGGAAAAATCCCCGTTAGACTTATCAGCGGGGGCATCGACAATGACAGCAACACCCTGCGCTTGCGGGAAAGTTCTTTGCAAGACAGAGGTAATGATGGACGAAATTTCGTTGCGTATATCGGCATACATGGGAAAGATTTATCGTTTAACTTGGGGAGCGTCCTGCCATAAATGCTCCAAACCATAAAATTCTCTGGATGACGGCTCAAAAACATGGGCTACTACATCACCAAGATCGATCAGCATCCAGGCTCCTTCAGATTCCTGGGAACCAGAAGCTGAGGATAAGCCTATGCCCTTATTTTTATTTCGGGCATAGGCTTTGATCCCCAACTTGTTTAAGCCTTCTTCAATACCTTCGGCTATGGATTTGACATGGCGCTCTGAAGTTCCTGTGCTTATCACAAAATAGTCACAGAAATTGACCAAACCGCGCATATCCAAGATAAGAATATCCAACGCTTTGATATCTTCAGCAAAACTAGCTACACTTTTAGCTAATTGTTTTGAATTTAAAGCTTTCGTACGGATAGATCAAGCTCCAATTACTTTTTCTTTAATTTGGTCGCTTGGTCTTTGCTCAACACGCGCCAGCATTCATGCGGGCCCTTAGGGGATTTGGCAACGGCAAAAAAACGGCCTGATTTCTCTTTAACAGTATAAGTATCGGTTTCGAATTTCGCTTTGGTTTTCACATCATAGAAAGATAATTTCTCCATCCAAGCCTCCTTAAAAATGTTAAAGTTAAAAAACTTGCCTTGAGTCTAAATGATAAATTAAGGCTTGTCAACAAGCGTTTTTAGTTGTTTTTGCTGCTCTTCCGTCATAGGACCAATAATAGCCATATTCAGCCTTTTAGGGTCCAGTACCTGTTTGGCCACTCGTATCACATCTTTGATCTGCACTTTAGAGATGCGTTCAATGACCATTTCAGGCGTTTTTGCCTGATCATTGCTCAAAACGACTGCCCCCATCCATATCATATGGTCCATGGTATCTTCCAGCCCCAAAGAGAACTGGCCCATGTAATATTCCTTTGCTCTTTTGAATTCATCCGCATCGATCCGTCTGGTCACCGAGGATAGAACTTTCAAAATGAGCTCAACCGCAGGAACGATCTTAGTATTATCCACACCAGCCCTGACAATGAACACCCCCGTATCGTCAAGACTTTTAAGACCTGTATTGACTGAGTAGGCCAGGCCCCGCTTCTCGCGAACCTCAGTAAAAAGCCTGCTGGACATATTACCGCCAAGGATAATGCTTAACAATGCCAGGGCATAATAATCCGGATGATTGTTCTCATAGGCCAGATATCCCAGAGCCAAATGCATTTGTTCCGTGTCCTTGTAATACAGATTAACAGCCGGCTTGTGCTGATCCTTACGGGCAGGCAAATACGTCATTGCCTGAGATGCTTTAAGGGCATGAAGCTTTTTCTGGACCATCTCCACCAACGCATTATGCTTTACATTACCGCACGCAGATACAACAATATTCTGGGCACTGTAGAAATGCTGGTGAAAATCCTTTAGGTCCGACACATTCATCTCAGATACCGTTTTCATGCTTCCGGCCAGACTTTGACCAAGCGGGTGATCAGGCCACAGCAATGCCTCCAAAAGCTCACCCACATAATATTGAGGCAGGTCATGGTACATTTTGATCTCTTCTAAAATAACGGTCTTCTCTTTATCCAGGTCTTTTTTCATTAATTTTGGATAAACACTGATATCAGATAGCACATCAAAAGTCTGGCTTAAATAGCGGGCTGGCACCTTCGCGTAATAGCAAGTCTCTTCCTCACCCGTAAAAGCATTTAACGCACCACCAACACCTTCCACCAGCTGCTTAACCTCTTCACAGGAATATTTACGGCTGCCTTTAAAAGCCATATGCTCCAGAAAATGGGCAACACCTTTATTAGCATCCTGCTCATAACGGCCGCCGGCCGCAAACCAGATACCGATAGCCACGCTGTCGCGGTCTTTCATTTGCTGGGAAACAACGCGGATCTTATTGGTTAAATGTGTTATTTTTCTCATGAGTGTAATACTTTTGTAAGAGAATGCGTGTAATTTGAAATGATGCGAACCAGATCTTTGTCTTTAGAATGCTCTGCGATCATCTTAACGATCGCACTGCCAACAATCACCCCATCCGCGTATTTAGCGATCGCCTTGACCTGATCGGCTGTGGATATGCCAAAACCTGCGCAGATCGGCTTCGTCGTGAATTTTTTGGCATGGACAATGCCTTTTCCAACATCTGCGGAGCGGGCCTGCGCATTACCCGTCACCCCGTTTAAAGCCACATAATAAATAAATCCTGTTGATGCCAGCGCATTGGCCTTGATACGGCTATCCTCTGATGTGGGAGCAACAAAGAACACAGTCGAAAGATCATGCTGCCGGCAGCTTTTACGCAATTGTCCTGCTTCTTCCGGGGGCAGATCAGGAATGATCAAACCGTCGATCCCTATCTCGCGGCAATGCCTGATGAAACGCTCATCGCCGTAATGAAAGACAGGATTATAATAGGTCATGAATAATAAAGGGATCTGTGTCTTTTGCCGGACAGATCTGACCATATGAAAGATCTTTTGTAAGGTGGCCCCAGAATCAAGAGCTCTCTTGGAAGCCGCCTGGATGGTAGCCCCATCTGCTAAAGGATCAGAGAACGGGATACCGATCTCGATCATATCAACCCCAGCACCTTCAAGGGCCAAAATGATCTCTGCTGTCGCCTTAACCGATGGATCACCAGCCGTGATATACGCAATAAACGCTTTTCGTCCAGCCTGTTTTAATGTTTTGAATTTTTGATCAATGCGGTTTGTCATATGATGAATTTCGCGATCTGGTTCATATCTTTATCACCGCGTCCGGATAAGCACACGATCACAGAAGCGCTCTTCTTAACGATTTTGGCCAACTTGGGCAAATATGCCAACGCATGCGAGGTTTCCAATGCCGGAATGATCCCTTCGCACTGAGCCAGCATTTTAAGCCCGCCAATCGCTTCTTTATCATCAATGGCCACATAAGCAGCCCTGCCTGTTTGATGATAATAGGAATGTTCAGGACCAACTCCAGGATAGTCCAGACCTGCCGCGATCGAATGTGCGATCTGCACCTGCCCGTCACGATCCTGCAGAAGCATGCTCTTGCTGCCGTGCAGCACACCGACTTGCCCCTTGCTAAGCGTGGCGGAATGCTCGTGAGAGTTTAAGCCATGCCCAGCCGCCTCTACTCCGATCATTTTTACCGAAGCATCCTTATAAAACGCATGGAATAAACCCATGGCATTACTGCCCCCGCCGACACACGCAAGGATATAATCCGGGAGACGTTTCTTTAACTGCAAAAATTGTTTGCGGGCCTCAACACCTATGATGGATTGGAATTCACGGACCATTAATGGATAAGGATGAAAACCAGCCACAGACCCAATGATATAGAATGTATCGTGCGGATTTGTCACCCAGTCACGCACAGCTTCATTCATCGCATCTTTCAAGGTCTTGGAACCGGATTCAACAGGCCGCACTTCAGCTCCCATCAATTTCATCCGGTAGACATTAAGCGCCTGACGCGCCACATCCTCCGCCCCCATATAAATGACGCATTTCGTCCCGAACAGAGCACACACGGTCGCCGTGGCAACGCCGTGCTGCCCCGCGCCTGTTTCCGCGATAATGCGTGTTTTCCCCATACGTCTGGCCACAATGATCTGTCCTAAGGTGTTATTGATCTTGTGGGCACCGGTGTGCAGCAGATCTTCCCGCTTTAAATATACCTGTAATGTCTTTAAATGTGCGCTCAAACGCTTGGCATGATACAAATTTGTCGGTCTACCAGCGAATTCTTTTAAATATGTCTTAAATTCTTTCTTGAAAGCCGCGTCGTTTCGGATCTTATAGAACTCTTTCTCCAGCGTAGAAAGCACCGCCATAAGCGTTTCTGGCGCATAACGTCCGCCAAACTCTCCAAAATGACCATGTTTATCAGGCAGTGGCATATTATTCCTTATAATCGTTTAAGACCATCACTGTATTGGCCAGTCCTATAGCACCGCTGATCCGAAGCGGCAAAGATTTTGGCGTTGCCTCGAACCACAGCTTATATTGTGATGGTTTACTTTCTAAATAAAAGACATCCCTCTGCGTACCCTCAATATTCAATTTTGATCTTTTGACCACGCTCATCTTGATATCTTTTGTCGGCAGCGTCACATCCAATTGATCGCCAAGCCTGAAGCCGCCGGAAGACCTGTAGCGGTAGATAAAACCATAAATGTTATCGACCTCACCGCTTTTTATCAAGACTTGTTCAGAATCAACACCTTTAACCGTTTTAGCAACAATGATCTTATTGTCCTGAGGAAAATATGTTTCTTCGATCTTTTCACGTTTACCAAAAATATTCAGATCCCTTTTCACCGTCAATGGTTTAAACGATTCAGGATCCACATAAATACTTTCTTTGTCATAAAAATTAAACCCATCCGCCGTAAACTCGATGAGGAAGGTGTCAACGCTATTAACTGATGTAGGTCCGACAAACTTTAAGGTCGCCTCACCCACTTTTATTCCCATCTGCAGGATCTTGTAATGGATCTCTTCACCTGGCTTAAATGCAGGTTCCCCAGCCCTGACCTGGAATGTCAACAATACGGAAAAAAACAATGAGATGATTATTCTATGCGATCTTGTCATATTCGATCAAATAACGTTCTAAGACTTTGGCACCCTTAACCAATGTCTTGACTGTGGCGTATTCATCATTGGCGTGAATGACCCCGTGAGCACCCCATCCCGTTGAAAAAGCCGGGATCTTATAATCCTGAAAGAAACTGATCACCGTTGCCCCCTGGCTGCCGCTTAATTTCGCCGTGACTCCCATGGATTTACAGACATCCACGTATGTTTTAACAAAAGGATGTTTGGGGTCAATGCTGTACGGTTTCTGGGCATCATCAATGATGATCTTGAAATCCTTCGTTTCTTTCTCAATAATGCGCGTCACTTCTTTTAACACCCCCTCCGCTGTCATACCCGGCATAAACCTGATATCAAGCGAGAATTCACAAAAATCTGCGACCATATTGACTTTATCCCCGCCTTTAATGGTGCCGATATTTTTTGTCGGCGGAACAAGCAAGGGATGCTTTTTAAACTTAAATTGATGGTCCAAAAGTCTTTTAATCATCTTGGCCGAGATCTCTATGGCGTTAACACCGCGCCAATTATAGGCTCCATGTGCTTTCTTACCAAAAACCTGAACACGGGAATGGAACAGCCCCTTCTGAGCAATGATGCAGTCAAACTCCTCAGAATCTGTGATCAATGCCACATGCGGACGGAGTATCCCTTTGGATAATAAAGGCCTGATACCCTGATGGCTGCCTGTTTCCTCATCAACCGTCGCGGCAAAGATAATATCGTGTTTTAATTGAACCTTATTTTCGACCAAACTGCGCAGCACTTCCATCCCAACGGCCGCATTACCTTTATCATCACTGGCACCGCGCCCGTAAATACGCCCTTGATGGATCTGCCCCCCTGTTGGTTTGAATTTCCAACCCGTTCCAAATGGCACCGTATCAATATGGGGCGTTATTAAAACAGGCTTATTTGTTTTGCGCGGGTTAGAGCCACGCAGCGTCGCCACCACATTGGGCCTGTTCTTGACAAAACTATATGTTTTAACATCCAACTTCAACGAACGCATATCGGATTCAATGAATTTAGATACTGCCAATTCATTCCCCGGAGGATTGACCGAATCAAATTGGATCAATTTTTGCGTTAACCGGATCAAACGTTCTTTATTGATCATCCCAATATCCCCTTAGCCTTCTCTTCGCCTTCGATCTTTTTATAATCATCGTAGTCAATAAAGATCACATTCGGCCTTTCGGACGCGATGCGCAGCATTTTAGGCATATGATCTTTGACATTCTGAAAAGCAATGTACTTGAATTCATTACCGCAGGCGGGACATTTAAGATGTTCGAGTTTGGCATCCATGTCCTTGCAGTTGGCGCACATCCCGGTCAGCATCCCATATGTCAGTAAATGGGCCTTGACCTCATCCAAATAAAATTTCTTATATATCCGTAAATATCTTTCTGACATCAGGCCAATAACTTTTCTTTTAAGTCTTCAGGGATCGGTACTGGCTTAAAATCTGAGTTCAAGCATACCAGTGAGACTTCGGCTTCAACGATCAGCCGACCGTCCCTCTTATCATTGATCTTTTGTTCAAAAACAAGTTGAGCTGCGGTCGCTTTGACCAACACAGCGGAACATAACAATGTATCCCCATAGCGGGCTGGTGAACGGTATTGGATATTGCAATGGCGAACCGCATAGGCAAGCCCGCGCTCTTTGAATAAAGCAACGCTTAAGTGCTTGGACTCCAAGAACTCTGTCCTTGCTTCTTCTAAATAACAAAGGTATTGACCGTAATAAACGATCCCCCCCGCGTCTGTATCGTGATAATAAATGCGTTTTTCCATAACGAGTATTATACAAGCCTGTGAGAAATATCAACGAAATTCTGCAAACTCAATGTCTCCGGCCTGGCGTCTGAAGGAATGGACAGATCTTTCAGGATCGACGCCATTTTGGTCTTATCCACCATACTGGAAGCGCTGTTAAGGATGTTCTTTCTGCGTTGAGTAAAAACAGTACGAATAAATTTGAACATCAGGATGTCATTACAAGGCTTAAAGACTGGAGGATCTTGAAAATCAAGACGTACGAAACAGGAATCAACTTTTGGAGCAGGTCTAAAAGCGCTGCTTTTAATAGGGAATAAAAGTTTTACACCCGCGTAAAATTGGATAAAACATGAGAGCGAACCGTAATCTTTACTCCCTGGATTTGCCGCTAGACGCTGTCCAAACTCTAGTTGTACCGTCAGATAGGCCTGGGAGACAAGACTTCGATGAGCAATGAGCTTTTCAATGATCGGCGTTGAAATATTATAGGGGATATTGCCAATAACCTTAACCTGGCTTTTAAGATCGTTCATCTCCCATGTTAGAAAATCTTTATTAATGATCTCGACGTTAGCACCGATGAATTCGGACCGCAGCCCCTCTATGAGGTCCTTGTCTTTCTCGATCGTCAAAACGCTTTGAACATGTGGTGCGATCAAACGCGTGATAGCTCCTTGTCCAGGCCCTATTTCCAGGATGGCATCCCCGGCACGAAGGTTGCTGCTGGCAATGATCTTTTGCTGTATCCGGGGGTCAGCCAGAAAGTTCTGCCCCAGATGCTTCTTTGGTAAATATTTTATACGAGTTGGCATGCGAGTTGAATGGCCGCGATCATAGATGAAGGATCAGCAACCCCTTTGCCAGCGATATCAAACGCCGTACCATGGACTGGAGAAGTCCTGACAAAAGGAAGTCCCGCTGTAAAATTGACGAGATCCTTAAAATACAGTGCTTTCACTGGAGCCAGGCCCTGGTCGTGATACATCGCCACGATCCCATCAAATTTGTGGTGATAAATAAAGAAAGTGTCCGCTGGCAATGGACCAACCGCATTGATCCCCTTCTGTTGCGCCTTTTTTACTGACGGCAAGATCTTATCACTGTCTTCACGACCTAGAAGACCATTCTCCCCAGCATGAGGATTTAAACCAAGAACAGCGATCTTAGGCTTTTTTATCCCAAACCGCTCTAGCAATGTATCATGCATCAACTCAATGGAGGCATTAACAGCCCTTTGTGTCACGGCAGAGGGAACATCTTTTAACGGGATATGGCGTGTCACTAGGGATAGGCGCACTTGAGGAGAAATGAACATCATGTCGAAACGTTTCACTTGAAATGACTGTGCCAGATATTCTGTATGGCCGCAAAACCCTTTTTGAAAACGGCTCACGCGCTCTTTGGATAAAGGCGCGGTCACCAACGCATCAATAACGCCCCCTTTGATTAAATTAACACCTGACTGCAGGAATTTGAATGCCCCTTCCCCAGGGTCTTTATAGCTAATGTCAACGATTGGATATGACAATCCTTTATACGATCGTTTATCCCCGATCAAAACATATCGATGTGCGCTGGAGAGACGTTTCGATAAGAATGCTTTGCGGATGACTTCGGATCCAATACCCTGCGGATCACCCAGGGTAATCCCGATCGTTTTAATCCCTGATCTCGACATAACTCTTTTTTCTTAATTTCTCGATCCATTCTCTGAACTTCTTTTGGAAGAGATCATCATAAAGTTTATCCTGGATCTTGTCCTTGACTTCCTGCAGCGTCTCGACACGTCCTGGCAATATTCCCACGACCTTAAAAACATAAATGCCGCCGTCTACCTCGACTGGCTTGGAAACATCCTCCACATTCAACGCAAATATCTCCCGCTCGATCTCCGGCACCATTTGCCCCTGTTCAATGCTGCCGACCGACGGAGCTTGAGAATATTGCTTAAATACCGCATCAAAATCTTCTCCTGCAGCTAGCTTAGCTCTTGCTTCTGCAGCCTTGTTGCGGGCCTCTTGCTTTCCTTTTTCGAAAGAGATATATATAGACTGCAGTGAATATTTTGTCTTACGGACAAAATCCTGAGAGTGTTTTGAATAATACGCCGTCACATCCTGTGGGTTAACAAAGACCTTCTGCTTAACCTCAATGTCAACTATATATCTAGCTTTGAGTTGATTGGTCAACTTAAGTTTTAGATCATTAAGGGTCATCCCCTGGGCATCAAGGCTTTTGATAAAATCTTCTTCATCTTTATAACGGGATTGTATCTCACTGATCCGTTTACGGATTATCTCATCTCTGATGATGATCCCTTTTGTATTCGCTGCAGCCAGGATCAAACGGTCCTCTACCAACTGATTGACACCCTTATCCTCATACGATCTCATGATCTCCTTGATCTGGGATGCTGGATGATTTTCCACTTTCAACTGGCGGTAAATACTGCCGACATAATCCTTAAGATCCTTAAGCGTGATGACATCACTATTGACGATCGCAATGATAGCATCATTAATGGGTTTGGCATCCGCAAAAGGCGCCGCCAGGAATACGGAACAGCTAATGAGCAGCCACAACTTTTTTTTCATCTTGATTGATCTCCAGTTCTTTCTTTAACAGCTCAACAGATTCTTTTAACATACGGCAATACAGGTCAAAGCCGATAGAGGCGATAAAACCATGCTGAGCCGTACCTAAAAGGTTCCCTGCACCCCTGATCTGCAGATCTTCAAATGCGATATGAAAACCTGATCCAAGGCCACTGAACTTCTCGATCGCTTTCAAACGCTGCTTTGATTCCGGCGATAATGCATATTTAGAAGGCACGATCAAATACGCATAAGCCTGAACATCCATACGACCAACACGCCCCCGCAGCTGATGCAGGTCCGATAACCCGAACTTATCCGCTCGATTAATGATCAGTGTATTCGCTGCCGGGACATCTATCCCCGACTCAACAATGGTTGTGCAGACAAGGACATCAATTTCATGCTTTAAGAATTTTAGCATAATTTCTTCCAGCGCACGAGGACTCATTTGACCATGTCCAATCGCAAGACGAGCTTGAGGTACCAGCTTTTGAATATTATCCGCAATGGCCTCTATATTTTCTACACGATTATGCAAAAAGAAAGTCTGACCGTTACGTTTTAACTCCGATTGTATCGCCTGAGCAATGATTTCGTCATCAAACGGGATCAACTCAGTTTTCACCGCCATCCTGTTCGTGGGAGGAGTTGAAATAACCGACATGTCCCTTGCCCCAGACAATGACATATACAATGTCCTTGGGATCGGCGTCGCTGACAGCGTTAATACATCGGCTAATAACCTGAATTGCTTAAGCTTCTCTTTGGAGCGAACCCCGAAGCGCTGTTCTTCATCAATGATCACAAGCCCAAGGTCTTTAAAACTTATGTCCTTTGAAAGGAGCCTGTGTGTTCCAATGACAATATCCACCTTTCCCTCTTTAAGATCAGCCACGATCGCCTTCTGCTCATGTTTAGTCCTGAAACGAGAAAGCATTCCAACTTTGACAGGAAAATCTTTCAACCGCTTCTGAAAATTAAAATAATGCTGTTCAGCCAAGATTGTCGTGGGGACAAGGATCGCAACCTGTTTATGGTCCATCACCGCTTTAAATGCAGCGCGCATGGCAACTTCTGTCTTGCCGTAGCCAACATCGCCGCAGATCAGCCTGTCCATTGGCCTTTCCTGCTCCATATCCGCCTTGACCTGGGCTGTCGCGGTCAACTGGTCTGGTGTTTCCTTAAATGGGAACCTGGATTCAAACTCTTTCTGCCATTGGGTATCTTTGGAAAATGGATACCCTCGTAATTGTGCGCGCAATGCCTGCGTCCTTAGTAATTCTGCCGCCATCAGCCTTAGCTTCTTTTCAACTGTTTTGCGAGTACTCTCCCATTCTTTACTGCCCAGCTTATGCAGTTTGGCTGGTCGTTTTGTGAAGGACACATATTTCTGTACCAAATGTATGTCATGCTTGGGGACAAATAATTTATCGCCATCTTTATACTCAATGATCAGATGGTCGCGCCTCTTGGGGTCAGCTTCTAGTGGCTTAATGCCGATCAACCGTCCGATCCCATGGTGATTATGAACAACATAATCACCGTCGCTAATATCAACGAAATTATTCAAAGGAACTTCAGAAGAGAATGGTAAAGATGACTTTTTAAACGGAAGGATCAGAACGATCTGATGTTGATCAATGACTCTGGCTGTATGTGGATCATAACCGCTGATGGTTTCGATCTGTTCATCATCAAGACTTATCCGCAGGGGGATCTCGAAATTATCAGGGTAAATATCGATCACGCTGCCCCGGACAGCGAATTCACCCTCTTTAAACACATTCGTCGCCCGGACAAATCCAAAGGCGACGAATGAACTGATGATCTCTTCTAAATTGACTTTCTGGCCAACAAGAAACTCTAATGATGAAAAAGCCGGTATTGACGTATTACCACTTTTTATTGCCATGCCAGATCAAGAACAGCGGTGAAACGATATACACCGTTGAATACGTCCCGAATAAGAATCCTAACATTAACACCAAGGCAAACGTATTTAAAACTTCTCCGCCAAAGAAATATAAAGCCAAAACAGACAATGAGGTCACAAACGTTGTTAATATCGTCCGTCCCAATGTCTGATTAATGCTGTCATTGATGATCTCACCCAATGTGCGATTGCGTGATTTGGGGACATTTTCACGAACGCGGTCGTAGATAATGATGGAATCATTGATCGAATACCCCGCGACAGTCATCAGAGCGGTCACGACCAACAAGTCAACCTGACGCCCCAAGAGCACCACAACGAATAACGTGATCAGAACGTCATGAAAGATCGCCACGACAGTTGCCGCCGCAAAATCAAAATGCTTAAAACGTATCCCAACGTAGATCAGCATCCCAAGCAGCGCAAAAACGATCGCATATACAGCTTTCGCACGCAGCGCTTGCCCAACCACCGGACCTACTTTTTCAATGCGCAGGACTTCAAATTTATTATCCGCCATCTTCGTTTTAAAGATCTTCTCCACCGCAGCATTAGAATCTTCAGGAGTACGGATGATCACATTCTGGGGAGCGTTGGCAAATGTTTGAATGACAGCATGCTCCAACTTACCTTCATTGAATATCTCTCGGATCTTATCGGCTTCAATGGCTTTTTCGAATCTGAATTCCTGTATCTGCCCACCGGCAAAATCAATACCATATGCAGAATCTTTCTTCTGGAAGAAGTGAAATCCGCCGAAAGCTAATAAAAGAACTGATAAAGTAAAACAAATATGTTTCTTATTCAAGAAATTAAAATTTGGTTTAGAGAAAATGTGCATCATGGGCAATTTCTTGATCATACCGCCCGAAGTCAACCAAATAAAGAGTGCACGGGTTACATAAATAGAACTAAATAATGAGGCAACCAAACCCGTTGACAGGGTGACCGCGAAACCCTTGATCGGACCAGACCCGAATTGGAACAACATAAAACCAGCGATCAGAGATGTAACGTGAGAATCAATGATCGCAGACCAGGCTCGACTATACCCTTGATTGATCGCCGCGTTCAAAGGTCGCCCATTATCCAACTCTTCGCGAATACGCTCATTGATCAGGACGTTGGCATCGACCGCCATGCCCAGGGTCAAGATGATACCGGCGATACCCGGCAGCGTTAACGTTAATTGAGAGTCAGGCATTAGAACATTGAGCAGCCCCATACCTCCTAAGATCATCAACAAGTTAACCCCTAAAGCTACTGAAGCAATGATCCCTCCAACAAAATAGTAAAAGCTCATGAACGCAATGATCAAAATACCACCCAAGATCGTTGCTCTGATACCTGACTCAATGGAATCTTTCCCCAATGAAGGACCAACCGTACGTTCTTCTTCCACATGCATGGGAACCTTTAAAGCACCGCTGCGCAGACTTAAAGCCAACAGCGAAGCTTCCTCAAACTTAAATTGCCCTGTGATTTCCGCTGTACCGCTCAAAATGGGTTCACGGATATTCGGCGCGGACAATACTTCGCCATCTAAAACAATTGCCAAACGATCATTGACGTGCGCGGTTGTTAGATCACCAAAAGTCTTGGTGCCTTCATCATTAAATGTCAGCGAAATTTTAGGCTGCATGCCCGTACGATCAAAATCCACACGTGCATCTTTAACGGTATCGCCGCCCAACACCGCTTCTTTCTCTATCAAAAGCGGTCCGCCTCCCTCCCGCTTGCCCTGTTTTAATTCATAGCCTTCCGGAACGTTGCCTGCTAACGCATCTTTTAATTTGCTTTCATCGGAGACAACCAAACGGAATTCCAAATGCGCGACGCGATCCACCATCTCCATGGCCTTCTGACGATCCGTAATGCCCGGCAACTGCACTAAGATTTGATTGGATCCCTGGCGCTGGATCAATGCCTCCCCAACACCCAAGCCGTCAATACGATTACGCAAAACTTCCATGGCCCGCAACACAGCATCATTTTTCGCGGCATCATCTTTTAAACTGTCATTTTCCACCTTTAAGATCAAATGCATCCCGCCTTTAAGGTCCAACCCCAGATTGATCCTTTTCTGGATAGGGAATAAAGACGCCAAGCATCCGGCGATGACAAAAAGAATAATCATAAAACGTTTGCGTAATTCCGGACTCATAATCAACCTTTCCGTTCGTTATTTGACCACTTCTGGTTTTACTTCGCTTGGCTTGACGGACGCAATGGATTCCTTGTCAAACTCAATGCGGCAGCCTTCATCCACCCTGACGACAACCGTCTTATCTTTGACGATCGCGACTTCCCCATGGATCCCGGACGTCGTGACCACGGCATCATTCTTTTTCAAGTTCTTGATCATTTCCTTGAATTTTTTCTGCTGCTGTTGTTGAGGCCTGATCACAAAAAAATAAATGATCAAAATGATCGGACCGATCTGGAACAACAACTGATTGATGAATTCCTGTGGCATAGATGATCCTTATTTGGATTTTTTCATTAAACTGCGAACGGTGTCAGACATTTGTGCACCTTTGGCAACCCATGCGTTGATCTTGTCTTTTTTCAACGAGAAAACCGCAGGTTTTTTCGCAGGATCATAATGACCAAGAATGTCTAAAGCGCGGCCGTCACGGCCTTCATTGCGGGGCAATGCGACAATGCGGTAGTTATAAGCACCTGTTGCGGCTTTACCTGCTTTTTGTAAACGAATGCGTACTTCCATGTGACTGTGTTTCCTTTCTTTAGTGCGCAAGCTCAATGGCTTTAATTTGCGCTTTTGCTTTATTGACTGTTTCTATATATTCTTTAGCTGGATTTGAATCCGCTACGATCCCGGCCCCAGCCTGGACATAAGCCGTTTTTTGCCGAACCACTATTGTACGTATAGTTATGCACATATCAAGGTTTTTCGAAAAGCTCCAAAATCCGACCGCTCCCGCGTAAGGCCCCCGTTTTACCCCCTCTAGATCCTCAATGATCTCCATGGCGCGTATCTTGGGCGCCCCGGAAACCGTCCCAGCCGGAAAAGAAGCCTCTAAAACATCCAAGGCATCCTTATCTTTGCGCAATTTCCCCAATACATTGCTGACAATATGCATGACATGAGAATAGCGTTCAATGATCATGAATTCTGTTAACTTAACAGAGCCTCTCTGGCACACCCTGCCTAGATCATTTCGCCCCAGATCAACCAGCATCACATGCTCAGCTTTCTCCTTGGGGTCGGCTAATAATTCTTTTTCTAACGCATTATCTTCCGTCGCTGACGAGCCCCTGGGTCGCGTTCCCGCGATCGGTCTGACCTGGGCCACGCCATCCTGAACACTGACCAACAATTCCGGTGAAGCGCCGACTAAATGCATGCCATTGAGATTCAAAAAAAACATGTAGGGTGAAGGATTAAGCGCTCTTAAACAGCGGTAAATATCCAACGCTGGTACATCGATCTTGACCGCGAAACGCTGCGACAACACAACCTGGATGATATCCCCTGCTGTGATATGTTTTTTAGCCGTTTTCACCATGTCCGCATAGCGTCCGGCTGTACAATTGCTAGTGATACTGACCTTTTTCCCTTTCCCCGAAAGATCAAGCTTCAAAGGTTTTTGCAAGTCTTGAATGATCGCATCAATGGATTTGAGCGCATTATTATATTTTTTCTGCTTGGTCTGCCGGCTGTCATTTTTTTCCAATAGAACACAGGAAATGACTTTGATCGTCCGATGTTTATGATCAAATACCAATAAATTATCCGCCTGCATCATGACCATGTCGTCAAATTTAAGTTCGTCTTTACTTGTATCAGGTAATTTCTCAAAGAAACGGACACAGTCATAACTTAAATAACCGACCATGCCACCAAAAAATTTCGGCAATTGAGGGATATCTACCGCTTGGTATCCGTGCATCAGCTCCCGTAGTAAGGTTAACGGGGATCGATCGATCGCCCTGTGCTCAATACTCTCTTTGCCGTTAACATACCGAACAATGGAAGCCGCTGTTCCCTTGCTGCGAACAACGCATCGGGGATCACGCGCGATGAACGAATAACGCGCAAATTTTTCCGTTCCTTCCACCGATTCCAAAAGGAACGAGTATTTCGATTTAGCAGCTAACTTATAATACGCAGACACTGGCGTTTCCATATCCCCTAATATCTCTTTATAAACAGGGATAAGGTTACCCTTTGTGCTGTACTTTACAAACTCTTGGAATGATAAAACATGCATTACATTAATTTCCTGTAAAAACAGCTGCGTTTATTGGTATGGCAGGCCGCACCGACCTGATCCACCTTCATGAGCAGCACATCACAGTCGCAATCATAATAAATTTCTTTAACATATTGAATATGCCCTGAGGTCTCACCCTTGACCCAAAACGATTTGCGTGAGCGCGACCAGTAAGAGGCTTTGCCTGTTTCGATCGTGGCTTTCAGTGAATCCATGTTCATCCAGGCCATCATCAAAACTTCACCGTTCTTGATGTCCTGGGCGATCGCCGGGATCAAACCTTCCGAGGTGAATTTCAATTGATTTAGATTGTCTTTGGTGATTTGTATCGTTTCAATTTCGCTCATCGGATGTTCACCCGTCTTTCCTTAAGGTATTTCTTAACTTCTGGTATCGGTATTTCCCCAAAATGGAATACAGATGCCGCCAGGGCCGCATCCGCCGTTGTTTGCATAAAAACATCGTAAAAATGTTCTAATTTGCCAGCCCCGCCGGAAGCGATCACTGGTATAGTCACAGAATCACAGACCGCTTTGGTCAGCGCAATGTCATATCCATTCTTAGTTCCGTCTGCATCCATACTCGTCAATAATATCTCCCCAGCACCAAGCTCCTGGACCTGACGCGCCCACTGCACAGCATCTTTACCGGTAGGATTACGTCCCCCATGCGTAAAAACTTCAAAACCGCTTCCAATGCGCTTGGCATCGATCGCTACCACAATGCATTGGCTGCCGAACATCCTGGCCCCTGTGCGGATGATCTCCGGATCTTTGACTGCCGAGGTATTTAAAGACACTTTATCTGAACCAGCCAATAATAATTGACGAATGTCCGACACATTGCTGATACCTCCACCGACCGTCAACGGCATGAACACTTCCTGAGCCGTTCGGTTTACCACATCCAAAAATGCAGTGCGACCTTCAATTGACGCCGTAATATCCAAAAATACCAACTCATCAGCCCCGGCTATATCATAAGCCTTGGCGCAGTCGACCGGATCGCCAGCATCACGCAATTGGATAAAATTTACCCCTTTGACCACGCGGCCGTTCTTAACATCCAAACATGGGATAATGCGTTTATTTAGCATACTTTTAAGGCCGCCGTAAAATCCAGTCTACCTTCATAGATCGCTTTTCCGGTGATGGCCGCCGCAATGCCCTTCATCGAAGCCAAACGCTTGACGTCATCCAAATTAGAAACACCTCCAGATGCGATCACATTGATCTTATTGACCGCTTTAAGCAGACTTTCTAATTGCTCGAAATTGGGCCCCATCAACGTCCCGTCTTTAGCGATGTCGGTATAGACCAGCCAGGACAATCCCATTGATTCCAGCTCCCGAGCCAGATCAACAGCCTTAACATCGCTGGTGGTCAACCAGCCTCTTGACGCAACATAGCCGTCCATGCAATCTAAACTAACACAGATCTTATCCCCGTAGTTAGAGATCATTGTTCGTAAAAAATCCCTGTTCTCTATGGCCTTGGTACCTAAAATGACCCTTGCCACATGGGCATTTTCCAGAAGGTCCCGAATGGTCTCTTCTGAACGGATCCCGCCCCCAACCTCCACCGGGATCTTTAATGTTTGAGCGATCTTGGTGATGATCTCTTTATTGCCCATAGCAGAATCTTTTGCCCCATCCAGATCGACCACATGCAGCCATTGGGCCCCCAGACGCTGCCAATGCTCAGCCATGGCCAAAGGGTCATCCCCATATTCTGTCACGTCCGAGAACTTTCCTTGGAAAAGGCGGACAACTTTCCCGCCTTTAAGGTCTATCGCCGGTATCAAGATCATATTCGTGTAAAATTCCTTAAGATCGTTAAACCAACGGTTTGGCTTTTTTCCGGGTGGAACTGTACCCCCCAGATCTTGCCGCTAGCGATCGCTGAAATATAGTCGATCCCATATTCTGTTTTGGCTGCTGCAATGCCCGCATCCACCGGTTTCACATAAAAGGAATGGCAAAAATACACATTAGCGCCATTATTGAGCCCATCAAACATCGTTTGAGCAGAGGGCTGAAAACGCAGCTGGTTCCATCCCATATGAGGAACTTTGCCAATGGTAAAACGTTCAACCGTTCCAGGAAGTATCTGTAACCCTTTAGTGTTGCCACCCTCACTGCTGTTATCAAACAGCAACTGCAGCCCCAAACAAATACCCAAGAACGGCTTTCCTTCCTTAACCACCGATCTGATCACGTCGGTCAATCCCAACTCCTGCAGCCGCTGCATAGCCGGTGCCATAGCACCAACTCCGGGCAGTACTACATGTGACGATGATGAAATGATCCTGGGATCTTTGGTGATCTGTACGGATGCTCCGACTTTCTCAAAAGCCTTCTGCACGCTTTGCAAATTTCCCATGCCGTAATCAATGACCGCGATCATCAATCAATAATCCCTTTTGTAGAGGGCACCTTGCCCGCACGACGAGGATCAATGGCCGTTGCTTGATCCAGCGCCAATCCCAAAGACTTAAACATCGTCTCTAGATTCGTATGCAGGTCATCGCTGGGGTTTTGTAAAGAAAATGTTAATGTCGCACCAAGGTTGTGGGCAAAACTTTCCATCAAATGCTCAAAATGAGAGAACTCATACCCCTCTGTCCCTTTTTGCGCAGGCATCACAGATAACGCATTGAATTTAAAAAATCCACGGCCTGAAATATCGATGACGCATTGACCAACAGTGCCCTCCATCGGCGCAAACGCTGATCCAAAACGTTTGATCCCGGCCTTGTCTTCACCCAGCGCTTTTTTAAAAGCCTTTCCCATAACAATACCAATATCTTCATTTGTATGGTGAATATCAATATGTGTATCCCCCGTAACGTCTATATTCAGATCAAAATGGCCGTGAAATGCAAACAATTCCAGCATGTGGTTTAAAAAGCCAATGGGTGTTTTGATCTTCGATTCCCCTGTACCATCAACATTGATCGCAACATTGATCTGTGTTTCTTTTGATTTGCGCTCGATCTGAGCAATGCGTTGTATCATGACTTAAACCTCACATTAACGGAGTCCGCGTGTTTGACCAGCCCTTCTAAATGCGCTACTTTTTCCAAAGGCTCTCTCATACGCTCCAGAGCTTTTTTGGAATAAGCAATGACGTGATTGGATTTTTGGAATGACGATAAACAAAGCCCGGAAAAAAACCTTGCTGTCCCCATCGTGGGAAGTACATGGCTTGGGCCGGCAGCATAATCGCCCAATGCGGTCGGGCTGTAGGGCCCTAAGAATATCGCTCCGGCATGACGAACATTCTTGGCGACCGTGTGTGCATTATTTGTCATGATCTGCAAATGTTCCGGAGCCAAACGGTTAGCGATATCAACAGCTTCGTCTATATTCTTGCATAAGATGCAGTAACCATTGGGAACCCTGTCTTTCACCTGTTTGATCAATTGTTTTGAGGTCGACAATAAGATCGAAACGCCACCAATGTGTTCCATTTGAGCTTCCAAGTCGGCTATTACAAACTCAGGATTACTGTAGCGATTGGCAATGACCACAAGCTCCGTTGGACCTGCCAGCATATCGATATCCACATAGCCAAAAAGCTGCCGCTTTGCTTCCGTCACATAGATATTCCCAGGGCCAACGATCTTATCCACTTTAGGGATGGTCTTTGTCCCCAGTGCCAAAGCCGCGATCGCCTGTGCGCCGCCGGCTTTATAGATCTCGCTTACTTTCAACAAATTGGCTACCGCTAAAATATACGGATTAACCTGCCCCGACTTATTTGGCGGGGTGACAATAACCACGCGTTTCACACCGGCAATGATCGCTGGGACAGCTGTCATATATACCGATGAAACCAACGGCGCTGTCCCCGAAGGTATATAAATCCCAACGGAATCCAGAGGCTTGATCTCTTCCTTTAACATCACCCCGTCGCTGTCTTTGATCTTGCAGGGCTTATGGATCTGTTTCTTGTAGTAGTTGGAAACATTATTGATGATCGTCTTTAAATGCCCGACGAATTCCGGCGTTATGTTCCCAAACGCGCTGGAGATCTCGCTTTCTGCGACCTTTAACTGCCTGGGGGTGAGCTTCACCCCGTCAAAGCGTTTGGTGAACTTGATCACCGCTTCATCACCCTGTAGACGCACATCATCAATAATGGCCCGCACCTTTTCTTCGACAGCCTTACGGCGAAGAGTCAAATGACGCGCATACAATTTTTCAATATTTTGTCCGGATTGTTTGATAAGTTTCATATCTTGATCAATTCTTTTAATTGTGATATCGCCTCGTCAAGCTTTTTGGGGTTCTTCCCGCCAGCTTGAGCCAACTGAGGCTTACCACCTCCGTTGGCTTCAAACACAGAAGCTACCTTCATCATCAGTTCATTTGCTTTGACACCCTTAGCCACCACATCATCCGTTACCGCCACAACCAGTCCTGCCTCAACCGCAGATTTATACCCCAGGATAAAAACCCCGGACGGCTGTTTTTGTTTATATATATCTGATAATTTGCGAAGCAAGGAAATATCCAGATCTTCGCCGACATAAGTCACAATATTGACACCTTTGCTGTTATCCGCGTTCTTAACCATGGCATCAACCGATGCTCTAGCCAGTTCAAACCGAGCCTTTTGCTGCTGCAATGAGGCTTCTTTAGATCTCTGAGCCTGTTCGATCAATGCTTCTTGAGCTCGTTGCTGGGCCACCACATCGGCAACAGCCGATTTACTGGTCACCGCCTCGATACGGCGAATTCCCTGGGCCACTGACCCTTCACTCACGATCTTTACAGCCTCAATGTCCTTTGTGTTGCTTACATGAGTACCGCCGCAGAATTCTCTTGAATAATTCCCCATGCTGACAACCCTGACGGTCTCACCATATTTCTCAGCAAAGAAAGCCAAAGCCCCTTTTTTCTTGGCTTCCTCCAACGGCAGAACTTCAACGGTCACAGGATCCGCACTATTGACATAACCATTGACGATCGACTCGATCTTCGCCAGTTCCTCTTTCTTAACGCCCATCGGGTGAGAAAAATCAAAACGCAAACGGTCCACAGCGACCATGGATCCCTGCTGTTTGATATGGGCTCCCAACGTATCACGCAACGCTGACTGCAGCAAATGCGTCGCGCTGTGATTACGCATAATGGCGCCTCTTCTGTCACGATCAACAGAAGCTGTTACCACATCAGCAACATGAAGGTCCCCATCTTTGATGATCCCTTCATGGACAAAAATGTCATTGATCTTCTGGGTGTCCGTTACCTCAACAGTGACAGTATCACTACGGACAATCCCGGCATCACCGACTTGACCGCCCGACATCGCGTAGAACGGCGTCTTATCTAGAATAAATTTTACTTTATTCCCCTCACGAACCACTTTGAGAACTTTTCCCTGAGCTTCCAGGTTTGTATATCCTAAAAATATTGTTTTAGGAACATTCAGATCTATATCAGCATCCGCAAAGACATCACCTGTCATTTTGCTTGAAGCCCGGGAACGCTCGCGCTGCTGGTCTAATTTCTTTTCAACCCCCATAACAACATCATGGATAACATTTTCTACGATCCCAGATGAATGTAAGACTTCCGTGATCAAGCCGATCGAGAGGCCATGGGTATCGCGATAAAAAAAACAAACCTCAGACAACTCTTCTACGTTCTGCCGCCGTTCGATCTTGGCTTTTAGTTCAGGAACTTTCTCATTCTTCAATTTCAGATACTGATCCTCTAACCGCTCGATCATCGCTTTGATCTCTTTGGAACGCGGCTCTATGTCCGGATAGGCAAACTTCATTTGCGCAACCACCACATCAACGAATGTGTAAATGACCGGTTTAGTGATATTCATCCGCGCCGCAATATCCGCGAGGATGATGATGAGCTTTCTCATCACATAACCGCGCCCTTCATTTGAAGGGACAACACCGTCCGTGATCCCAAAAATGATCGCTCGCATGTGATCAGCAATGATGCGGGCATCCGTCTCGATGATGCCAGGAATACGCTGCTTGATCTCTAAAAGGATCGGTGTAAAAACATCCGTTTGGTAATTACTTTTTTTACCCTGGACGACCGCAGCCAATCTCTCCAAACCCATCCCGGTATCGATATTCTTGGCTGGTAACGGCTCGAGGATGCCGCCGTCTTTGCGATTAAATTGCGTGAAAACCAAATTCCAGACTTCTGAAAAACGTCCGCAGGAACAGTCTGGATCACATTTATCACCATTGGGACATTGAGCATTAACGCCATAATCATAAAAGATCTCGGAACAGGGACCGCATGGGCCATTGGGCCCATTAAGCCGGGCATTGGAAGGCCAAAAATTACTTTTATCCCCCAGCTTAACTAGCTTATTGGCAGGAATCTTGATCTCATTTAACCAGATCCCATACGCTTCCTCATCATCTTTATAAACCGAGACCCACAATCGTTCTTTCGGCAATCGCAGTTCGACTGTCAAGAATTCCCACGCCCAGGTGATGGCCTCTTTTTTAAAGTAATCGCCAAATGAAAAATTCCCCAGCATTTCAAAAAACGTGTGATGAAAATCAGTTTTCCCGACACAGTCCAGATCATCCGTCCTTAAACATTTCTGGGCTGTGCTGGCACGCGTGAAGGTCAGGTCACGTCCCAGGAATTGCGGCTTAAATTGCTGCATACCCGCCGTGGTAAACAACACTGTCGGGTCATCTTTGGGAACAAGAGAATCGCTGCGGACGATCGTGTGTCCTTTTGATTTAAAGAAATTCAAATATTTAGAACGGATCTCATTTGTACTTAACATCGTTTGTCCCTAACTTTTTTATTGCTTTTATCGCTTCATCGGCTTTAAAACCGCGCCTGATCAAAAAATCAAAGATGCGTTTATTGCGTTTATCCGCGTTTAATCCCGCCATGCGTGATGCCCTGCGCTCTGCCAGCTCAACAACGGCATCAGTTTCGCTATACCGCCCTTTAGCCTGGGATACAGCAGACTCGATAAGCTCCTGGCTGACGCCTTTTTCTTTAAGTTCACGGATGATCCTTAAAAAACCAAACGGCCGGGCCAATCGGTAACGGATCCACTCGTCGGCGAAAGCCCGGTCGTTAAGTAGCTTCATATTGATAAGACGAGTAATCGTCTCATCAATGTCCTTCTGAATAAAACCTTTGCCCTTTAACTTCTCCGCTAATTCAAACACACTGCGTGGTCTGATCTTTAAATACCTTAATGCCGCTGACAGAATGTCAGAAGCCATGATGCTCAGACCTTTTTCGCTTTGATCTTTTCGATCACGGCTTTCTCGATCTTTGCCATAACCTTGGGATTCTCCTTCAAGAATTTCCGCGCCGCTTCGCGACCCTGACCGATCTTTTCATTCTCAAAAGACAACCATGATCCGCTCTTTTGAATGATCTCCTGGGCGACACCAAGATCCAAAAGATCAGCGGTTTTGGAAATTCCTTCATCAAAATAGATCTCAAATTCGGCTTCTTTGAACGGTGGCGCTACTTTATTCTTCACCACTTTCGCCTTAACCCTGTTGGCAATAATATCTTCGCCGGATTTAACCGATTCGATCTTCCGCAGATCAATGCGCACCGACGCATAAAACTTTAGGGCCCGACCGCCAGTCGTGGTCTCTGGATTACCGAACATTACCCCGATCTTCATGCGTACCTGGTTAATAAAGATCACACAGGCTTTGGATTTATTGATCGCCGCTGTCAATTTACGCAGAGCCTGGCTCATTAAACGCGCCTGAAGACCCATATGAGAATCACCCATTTCGCCTTCGATCTCAGCTCTTGGCGTCAAGGCAGCAACAGAGTCAATGACGATCAGATCAACCGCGTTGGAACGCACCAGCGTTTCCGCGATCTCAAGCGCCTGTTCCCCTGTATCTGGCTGTGAGACGAGAAGATCGTCAAGTTTGACACCCAGAGTTTGCGCATATCTTGAATCAAAGGCATGTTCAGCGTCAATAAAAGCCGCAACACCTCCGCTTAACTGTAACTGCTTGATGATCGACAATGTTAAGGTCGTTTTACCGGAAGATTCTGGGCCATAGATCTCGATCACACGGCCTCTGGGCACCCCCCAAACACCTAAGGCGGCATCCAAACTGATCGAACCCGTGGGGATCACCGGAATATCCACCACGACCTTACTGTCCAAACGCATGATAGAACCTTTACCAAATTGCTTTTCAATCTGGGCAAGAGCAAGATCCAGCGCTTTTAAGCGGTTTTCCTTATCTGGATTCGGTTTTTCAATAACGGCTTTTTCTTGAGCCATAATGCCTCCTAATATTTATTAAATAAGTTGTTGATTATACCTGCCGGGGAATCTATTGTCAATCGCTTAACAAACGGATAAAAGCCACAGCCGCAATGGCTGCCGTATCCACTTTTAACACTGTTTTTCCCAAGGAAACGGGTATGCAGCCGTTGTCCTGGGCCATTTTGACCTCCTGGGGCGTGAAGTCTCCTTCCGGTCCAATGAACACATACACAGTCTGATCCGCTTTTAATGGAGCCAAAGCTTTCTGAATGTGCTGTTGATCATTGACAAGGCAAGGAAAAATGGCAATAGAAGCTCGATCTCGTTGTTCCAGAACCTCTTTTAATCCCTTCATGGGAGCTATCTTGGGAATATCCCCCCGTTTGCACTGTTTAGCGGCATTGATGGCAACTTTTGAAAAACGCTGCTGTTTCAGGGATAACTTTTCATGACTAAAGATCACATCGGAACGCTGCGTGCGCAACGGAATGATCTCATCGACGCCCAATTCAGTACACTTCTCAATGATCGATTCAAACTTGGCTTTTTTAGGCACCGCACAGGCCAAAATGATCTTGATCTTTAACGCATCCGTTTGCTTGATCACTTGTATTCTTCCCTCAACAGAAGCGTCGTTGACCGCTTCAACAACAACCTCTGCCTCCTTGTGCTGTCCATTAAACACTCTAAAACGGTCGCCACGCTTTAAACGCAGCACATTCTTCATATGATGCAGTTCGTCCCTGTCCGAAACAACAATTCGGTCTTTTGTAAAATCAGCATTTTCTAGATAAAAACGATACATAGACTATTAGTGAATTTATTCACGGAATTCGAAGGAAACTGGTGGATCGGAGCGGGATCGAACCGCTGGCCTCTTCATTGCGAACGAAGCGCTCTACCAAACTGAGCTACCGACCCACATCAAGATCTGAATGTGCGATATAGTAACAAATACCCGATAAGAAGACAAGTATTTTGAAAGAGATCCTTAAGACCCTGACTGTCCGATCAATTTCGGATACCTTAATGGAACAAGCACATCGATCAAATCATCT
>CAZFNI010000004.1:107906-155910 GCA_964520655.1 uncultured Planctomycetales bacterium | reverse complement strand
CTTCCGCACCAGGAACGATCGTGCCCACACCCACATTGCCTCGCTTGACGATCAATGCCCCATTATCCGCTGTCCATGTACCAATGCCCACATTGCCGTTGGTGACAGCAAAAGCTGTCTGTGGTGTTGTTGTTCCGATACCCACATTATTTGCAATTGCGGTCAGACCAGTTAACGTATTAACACCGCTGCCGCTTTGTGTATATCCACCCGTTGTTGTGATCGCACCCGTCGAAACAGCAGTTGAACGCACCGTCCCGTTGACATCAACCGCCGTTCCCGGCGCTGTTGAGCCGACGCCGATATTGCCTGAAGCATAAACACCGCCGCGCACATCCAGCATCGCTACACCATTAGTGGTGCCGATCCCCATATTGTTCCCGTTAAATGAAAATTTGGTTTCATCGCCAAGCGTGCTTAAACCGTCGCCGTATTGAACCGCATTTAACCCACCCGCAGGGAACGCCAACACTCCGGTTAACCCAACACCGCTTCCCACAAAGCTTGTCGCGCGCACAGTCCCATTGACATCCACCGCTGCGCCAGGAACAATGGTACCCACACCCACATTGCCTCGCTTGACGATCAATGCCCCATTATCCGCTGTCCATGTACCAATGCCCACATTGCCGTTGGTGACAGCAAAAGCTGTCTGTGGTGTTGTTGTTCCGATACCCACATTATTTGCAATTGCGGTCAGACCAGTTAACGTATTAACACCGCTGCCGCTTTGTGTATATCCACCCGTTGTTGTGATCGCACCCGTCGAAACAGCAGTTGAACGCACCGTCCCGTTGACATCAACCGCCGTTCCCGGCGCTGTTGAGCCAACACCTATATTGCCCGTTGCATACAGCCCCCCGCGCAGATCCAATTTAGCAACCCCATTCGTCGTACCGATGCCCACATTGTTCCCGTTAAACGAAAATTCTGTTTCTGTCCCTACTGTATTGGTGCCGTTGCTATACTGCACCGCGTTAGCGCCGCCAGCTGGTGATGCCGCAACACCGGTCAACCCCGCACCGCTTCCGCTAAAGGCCGTTGCCTTGACTGTACCGATCACTTCCAACGCCTGCTGCGGCGACCAGGTGCCGATACCCACATTTCCGCTTAAAACAGCCAACTTGCCCTGAGGCGTTGTCGTGCCGACACCAATGTTATCCGTGTAGATCGTCTGACCAGTCAATGTATTGACCCCGCTGCCGCTTTGCGTGTATCCGCCCGTCGCTGAAACTGCGCCTGTTGACACTGCCGTTGAACGAACCGTGCCATTGACATCAACAGCCGTTCCTGGCCATGATGTTCCAACACCCACATTGCCGACCTTAACGATCAATCCGCCGCCATCTGTTGTCCATGTCCCTATCCCTACATTGCCATTGGTCACAACCAATGACCCTTGCGGTGTCACGGTACCTAACCCGACATTACCTGTTGTATACACATTGCCGCGCACATCAAGCATCGCCCGTGCGTCCGTTGTGCCAATACCTAAATTCGTTCCGTTAAATGAGAATTTCGTCTCATCACCCAATGTACTTAACCCGTCGCCATACTGCACCGCATTCAATCCGCCTGCCGGGAACGCCAATACGCCTGTTAAACCAACACCGCTTCCCACAAAACTTGTCGCGCGCACAGTGCCATTGACATCAACAGCCGCTCCAGGAACAATGGTGCCAACACCCACATTGCCGCGCTTGACGATCAATGCCCCATTATCCGCTGTCCATGTGCCAATACCGACATTGCCATTGGTTACAGCAAAAGCTGTCTGCGGTGTTGTTGTGCCGATACCCACATTATTGGCAATTGAGGTCAGACCAGTTAACGTATTAACACCGCTGCCGCTTTGTGTATACCCACCCGTTGTTGTGATCGCACTTGTTGCGGTGATAGCACCGGAACTATTAACCGCAAATGTTCCTCCTGCTGTTGACAGCGCCGTTGACTTAACTGTCCCGTTCACATCTAAGGCCTGAGATGGAGCCCACGTCCCAACCCCCACATTGCCATTGGTCACAACCAATGATCCCTGCGGCGTTACCGTGCCTAACCCAACATTACCCGTCGCATACACATTGCCGCGCACATCCAACATCGCCACACCGCTGGTCGTACCGATACCCATATTAGTTCCGTTAAACGAGAACTTCGTCTCATCACCCAAGGTGCTTAACCCGTCGCCATACTGCACCGCATTCAATCCGCCTGCCGGGAATGCGAGAACTCCTGTTAATCCAACACCGCTTCCGCTAAAGGATGTGGCCTTGACCGTCCCGATCACTTCCAATGCCTGTTGCGGCGACCAGGTGCCGATACCCACATTGCCGCCCAATACTGCCAACTTGCCCTGCGGTGTTGTTGTGCCAACACCGATATTGCTCGTATAGATCGTTTGACCGGTTAACGTGTTGACCGAAGATCCGCTTTGTGTATATCCGCCGGACGTAGCAATTGCACTGGTTGCCGTGATAGCACCCGAACTATTAACCGCAAATGTTCCACCTGCTGTTGACAGCGCTGTTGACTTAATCGTCCCATTGACATCCAATGCCTGTACCGGTGCCCATGTCCCAACACCCACATTACCGTTGGTGACAACCAATGATCCTTGTGGTGTCGTGGTTCCCAAACCAACATTACCCGTCGCATATACATTGCCGCGCACATCCAGCATCGCCCGTGCGTCCGTTGTACCGATACCCATGTTGGTGCCATTAAACGAGAACTTCGTCTCATCGCCAAGCGTGCTTAAACCGTCACCGTATTGAACTGCATTTAATCCACCCGCAGGGAACGCCAACACGCCGGTTAACCCAACACCGCTTCCCACAAAACTTGTCGCGCGCACTGTGCCGTTGACGTCGACCGCCGTTCCCGGAACAGTTGTGCCCACACCCACATTGCCGCGCTTGACGATCAAGGCCCCGTTATCCGCTGTCCAGGTGCCGATGCCCACATTACCGTTGGTCACCGCAAACGCTGTCTGCGGTGTTGTTGTGCCGATGCCTACATTATTATTAATGGAGGTCAAACCTGTTAACGTATTGACCCCTGATCCGCTTTGCGTGTATCCTCCCGCCGCTGTAACCGCTCCCGTCGACACCGCCGTTGAACGCACCGTCCCATTAACATCTAGCGCGGTCCCCGGTGCTGTTGAACCGACACCAATATTGCCTGACGCGTATACACCCCCGCGCACATCCAACATCGCTATACCGTTGGTTGTACCGATGCCCATGTTGGTCCCGTTAAATGAGAACTTCGTCTCATCACCCAAGGTGCTTAACCCATCACCATACTGCACCGCGTTCAATCCGCCTGCCGGGAATGCAAGAACTCCTGTCAATCCAACACCGCTTCCGCTAAAGGATGTGGCCTTGACCGTCCCGATCACTTCCAATGCCTGTTGCGGCGACCAGGTGCCGATACCCACATTGCCGCCCAATACTGCCAACTTGCCCTGCGGTGTTGTTGTGCCAACACCGATATTGCTCGTATAGATCGTTTGACCGGTTAACGTGTTGACCGAAGATCCGCTTTGTGTATATCCGCCGGACGTAGCAATTGCACTGGTTGCCGTGATAGCACCCGAACTATTAACTGCGAATGTTCCACCTGCTGTTGACAGCGCTGTTGACTTAATCGTTCCATTAACATCCAATGCCTGTACCGGTGCCCATGTCCCAACCCCCACATTGCCATTGGTCACAACCAATGATCCCTGCGGCGTTGTCGTCCCCAACCCAACATTACCCGTCGCATACACACCCCCGCGCACATCCAGCATCGCCACAGCGTTGGTTGTGCCGATGCCCATGTTGGTGCCGTTAAATGAGAACTTCGTCTCATCGCCAAGCGTGCTTAACCCATCACCATACTGCACCGCATTCAATCCGCCTGCCGGGAACGCCAATACTCCAGTCAACCCAATACCGCTCCCCACAAAGCTCGTTGCACGCACTGTGCCATTGACATCAACGGCTACTCCTGGAACGGTGGTCCCCACACCCAAATTCCCCCCTGAGACGATCAATTTTCCATTAGACGCATCTGAAGTACCGATACCGACATTGTCGGTTGATGTCGTCAAATGCACATTAACGCCGCTGTCCGTAAAACCTCCAGCTGAAGATAAGCCCGTTAAACCCGAACCATTCCCCACAAATGCCGTCGCCCGCACCGTACCATTAACATCCACCGCCGTACCTGGTGTTAAAGATCCGACACCAACATTACCCGACGCATAGACATCCCCGCGCACATCCAATTTAGCAACGCCGTTGGTCGTACCGACACCGACATTAGTCCCATTGAACGAAAACTGCGCTTCTGTCCCGACCGTGTTAACACCATCGCTGTATTGGACCGCGTTGACACCACCTGCTGGAGCCGCCGCAACACCGGACAAGCCCGCGCCGCTGCCGCTAAATACAGTTGCTTTCACCGTACCAAAGACTTCCAACGCCTGCTGCGGAGACCACGTACCGATACCCACATTGCCGCTGATAACCGTTAACCGGCCCTGAGGCGTTGTTGTTCCAACACCGATATTGTTCGTGGAGATCGTTGGGCCAGTCAAGGTGTTGGCTGAAGAACCGCTTTGAGTATATGAACCGGAATTATTAATGAGCGTCGTAGAAACAGATGTGGACTTTACCGTTCCACTGACATCCAATGCCTGTGTAGCCGACCATGTGCCGATACCAACATTGCCGTTGGTGACAACCAATGATGACTGCGGTGTTGTTGTGCCCACCCCGATATTACCGGTTAAGTCAAGCAATAGATCAGATGAACGCACAGTCAACTGCTGTGTCGTGCTGCCCGCATCATTGACCGACTGCAAGGCCACACCATTACTCGAAGAAAAATCCGTCCCCGGCCTGACGCGCAAATTTTGATCCACACCGGTATTGACCTGCAATTTGCTGGAGGCGCCAACAGTACCGATCCCCACATTGCCGGCCGCGGTCACAGATAAATAATCACCGCGCGCAGCTGGCGATGAGGACACCATGACCGGCGCGATAGTGCCAGACTTAATGACTTCGAGAGTACCAACAGGCGTGACCGTGTTAATACCAACATTACCGTTAGAGAGAACGCGCATGCGCGCGGCATTGGTCGAATCCTGAACAACAAGACCGCTTGAACCGTCAGCGGTGTCTAAAACAGCTTGAATGTCGGCGGAGAAAACTTTGGATGGAAAAAAGAGACAACAGTAGAGCAAAGAATATATAAGAAGATATTTCTTTAGATTATATAGAGGAGATCGGGGCATCAATTAAGATGAAAACGATTTATTTATATATAGTTATAAACAAATCCATCTTAACAAATGGCGGAATGTTCTCAAATAATATTTGAACTATTTTTAGATGGTTCCAAGACTTTGCATGTAAAGCAAAAGCTCTTTGGTGATGGCTACAGCATTAGCAGATGAACCCCCGTGTTCCAGGAAAACACAGAACGCGAGGTTACTTTTTGCGCTGCGCAGAAATCCCGCGAACCAGGCATGGTCCGGCTGTCCGCGGCCC
The DNA here is from genome assembly GCA_964520655.1 of uncultured Planctomycetales bacterium. GTDB lineage: Bacteria > Omnitrophota > Gorgyraeia > Zapsychrales > Fredricksoniimonadaceae > JACQQW01. Next base: position 150,367 of record CAZFNI010000004.1, on the reverse strand, counting down.
GCTTGCGCGGTCCCGGTCTTGCCCCAAATATCCACATCATTGATGCCAGCAAGCAAATGCCCTGTCCCCTCTGCATTCTCAACGACCAGACGCATCCCTTTTTTCACCTGCGCCCATGAACTGTCCCGCAAACGGATCTTGGGACGCTTAGAAAGGTCCGTTAATGCCAGTTCGTCTTTGGACAATGCTTTAATGACACGCGGCTTGATCAAGATCCCGTCATTAGCAACCGCAGCCATCATCACTGTCACCTGGATAGGCGTTGCCAGTGTGTCCCCCTGTCCGATCGAGAGGTTTAGCGTATTTCCAGTAAACCATCCATCTTTTTTCTGCTCAGGCAGGACGATCTTGCCTTTCGTTTCAAACGGAAGATCAATGCCCGTTGTCCGCCCCAAACCAAAAGCCTTGGCATAAGCGCCTATCACCGACGGGCCGACAAGTCGCCCCAGGTGAAAGAAATACACATTGCAGGAATGGGCGATAGCCTGCAGCAAGTTTTCCCGTCCGTGAACGTGCGCGCAGCCGAACTTCGCCTGACCCAGCATGTAGTACCCCGGGCAGTCAAAGGCAGTATCGGTAGTGATCTTATTGCGCTCCAATGCCGCCAGCGCAACAGGGATCTTAAAAAGAGACCCCGGTGGAAATTGTCCGCTGATCCCTCTGTTCAATAACGGCGAGGAAGTATTCTTGATCAAACCTTCCACGCGGTCTTTTAAGTCCCGGGAAGAAAACACATTGGGATCATAATTGGGGGAACTGACAAGCGCAAGGACCTCACCGCTGGCTATCTCCATCACCGCAATACTGCCCCGGTTCCCGACTAACAATGACGCTGCTTTCGACTGCAGCCGCTGGTCAACAGTCAGCTGAATATCCTGTCCCTTAATGGATTCTTTCGTCGACAAAAGCCTGACTTGCTGGCCGCGGCTGTTAACCTCGATCTGTTTCCCGCCAGAGACCCCCTGTAAAAAACGTTCATACATCCGCTCAACTCCCGCCTTACCGACCATTGTCAACGGCGTATACCCATAATCCGAGAACACATCCGCTTCGATCGGATCGATCTTGCCGACATAGCCGATCAAATGCGCACCTGCCTCATGGAACGGATAAAAACGTTCATAGTGCGGATACACTTCCATACCGGGATAGGAAAAAATATTCTCTTCCAGATAAATGAGCGTCCGTCTGTCCACGTCTTCCGCGATCGTCACCGGTTCAAACGGCGTCATCTTTTTGCGCAAGTACGTTTTACGCAAAGCCTCGGGATCTTTTTTAAGCACTCTCCCCAAAAAACCGAACAAGGCCTTGGAGTCTTCAACGTCCTGCGGGATCACCGCCACATTAAAAGAAAGATGATTATCCGCGATCACAACCCCATTACGGTCATAGATGATCCCACGAGGCGCGTCGGAAGGAACGATGCGGATACGGTTATTCAAACTTTGTTCATGATAGAGATCGCCTCGGATGATCTGCATGTAGGCCAATGCGGAAATGATCAATGCCAGCAAAAAGATATATACGTTCGAAATGATCGTTAAGCGCATACAAGGCTCATAATTTCAATCTTAGGATCACATCCCTTAAGCGGCCAAAGACGAACGTGGCGACCGCCATCGTCAGCACCAAAGACGGGATCAGGATATACAAGGCCGCCTCCCAAAAACGCACCGTCATAGAACGCGCATGCAGCAGAAGCTCAATGATAAAAATACTGACAAGCACAAAAAATGAAACCACCACTCTGGAGAAACGAGAACCCGGCTGGTATAAATAGCGACGGAAGAACAGCGACAGGAACGCCGCGCACATGAACACGAACACATAGGTGAATGCCGGCTCTATATCAAAAGCCCCCTTGAGGCTTCCCGCGGCAAAGGCCGCCCACAAACTGTGGCGTATACCCCAATACAAATTGCAGAACACCACGACCAACACCATCAGTTCCGGCTTACCCCATGAACCAAAAGCGTTATAGAGCACAAACTCGATCAAAAACGCCAGATAGACGAATACGCAAATAGCGACATATCGTTTCATAACTTGGCCAGCATTTTCTTTTCCATGGCCCGCATGATCATTATATCTTTTGGCTTTTTATCTTTATAGCCCGCCAGATGAAGCATGCCGTGAATGACATACAAGACCATTTCCTCTTCGGTTGTCTGCCCGTGAGCCCTCCCAAAACGGCTGGCCGTTTCTGGACAGATCACAATGTCCCCGCTGTCAAAGGCGATGACATCGGTCACATAATCATGCCCTAAAAATTCTTTGTTCATGCGGCGCATGCGGCCAGGAGCAACACAGACGATCGTAACCTCCCCCAATGACAATTCTAATGAGCCGGCGCAGCATGCCGCGGCCTTGTTCAAGCGCGATGAGGGGATCCGATATTTCTTCTGGAGATTGACGACCGAAATAAATGGCATCATTTAGGCGGCTGAGGATACGCAACACGGTTATGGTACATGGCTGACAATAGTTTGGTGAAGGTCAGGGCGATCGTATTGATCTCGCTCAAGGTCAGGTGGCACTCATCCAACTGTCCGTCGATGAATTTATTATTGATCACCTTGCGGACCATATCCTCGATCTGCGCGGGCGTGTGTTCGGATAAGGATCGGGTCGCCCCCTCGGAGGAATCCGCCAACATCACGATCGCGGCCTCCCTGGTCTGAGGCTTAGGACCTGGATAACGGTAATCGTTCTCATCCAACTCCTGCCCCCCGCTTTCCGACAATGCTTTCTGATAAAAGAAATACATCAGGCTGGTGCCGTGGTGCTGAGGGATAAAATCGATGATCTTTTGGTTAAGGCGGTATTTCCTGGCCATCTCCACGCCTTCTTTGACATGATTTAAGATCACAAGGCGCGACATGGACGGTTCCAAATGATCATGTTTATTACCGGTCAGGATCTGATTCTCGGTGTAATATTCCGGCTTGGGGATCTTACCGATATCATGGAAATAGGAACCCACCCTGATCAACAAGGCATTGGCCCCGATCGCATCCGCCGCTGCTTCTGAAAGATTGCTGACGACCATGCTGTGATGGTATGTGCCTGGAGCCTCGGTCAGCATTTTCTTTAATAAAGGATGGGATGAGTCACAGAGTTCAAGAAGGGTAAAATTCGTGATCTCACCAAAGAGCGACTCAAAGATCTTCAACGTCGACATCACGATCACGCCCGCGACAACTCCATTGATCACGTAAGGTTTCAGGATATATACCGCCACATCGATGCCCATCATCGGATTGAGCAGTAAAAACCCAGCCCCCTGCACCAATGCCACCCAGATCCCCGCCATGATCATCACCGAACGCGTGCGGGCATTCCTCAATTTATAAACGCCGGCCATGCTGCCCATAAAAAAGATGAGCGTTTCCGTTAAACTGAAATCCATCATCAAACCGCTAAGCGCGCTGGACATAAATGCCATCATAAAACCCAGATTCATGTCGCCGAACAACAGCACCGTCAGCATCGGGACGCACGCGACAGGCAGGTAGAAACGCGACAGGACAGCATAACTCTTTAAGAGGTGAGCCCCCAGCATGAGAAGCACCAACAAAAAGACCAGATGCAGGAACAAGCGGACTGAGATCTTTTTAGTAAGGAATAAATGAATACCGAACAGACATATCAGGAACGGGATGATGAGAGAAATGCCGGAAAAAAAACAGAAAACGACCAAAGCCAGCAAGGTCACGCCCATCATCACACATTGATCAACAGAGACAGGCAGCAAATCCTTTACGTTCATAGACGCTCGCCGGTTTATGCGGGCTTATGGTTGGCGTAGGCTTCGATGATCTTCTGCACCAACTCATGCCGCACAGTATCTTCACTGGTCAAATAAATGAACTTAATATCAGGGACATGCCCCAGCACGCGATGTGCTTCCGCCAGTCCATTGGGCAGACTGTTGGGCAGGTCGCTTTGGGTGATGTCGCCGATGACAACGACCTTAGAATCAAACCCCATGCGCGTTAAGAACATTTTCATCTGATCGGGACGGCTGTTCTGCGCTTCATCCAGGATAACGAACGCTTCATTCAAGGTGCGTCCGCGCATGAACGCCAGCGGCGCGACCTCAATGATCCCCTGCTCGCTGTATTGCTCCACTTTTTCCGGCTCCATCATGTCATAGAGCGCGTCATATAATGGACGAAGATACGGCAAGACTTTTTCTTTGGCATCACCGGGCAAGAACCCTAAATTCTCTCCAGCTTCAACGGCAGGCCTGGTCAAAATGATGCGGCGCACCAAACCTTTCTTTAAGGCATTGACCGCCATGGCAATAGCCAAATATGTTTTCCCCGTGCCCGCCGGGCCGATACAGAACACCAGATCATGGTTCTTGATCGCTTCAATGTATTCGATCTGTCCCTTGGTCTTGGGCGTAACTAACCCGCCTTTGACGGAAACCTCGATCTTTTCTTTGGCCAGCCGTTTAAAATCGATCTCGGTTTCTTTATCAACTAAACGCAGAGCATAAACAATATCTGCCTTCTTGACATCCTTACCCTTCTCAACGATCGTCATCAAATAATGGAACAGCTCATTGGCACGGTGAACTTGAGGGTCTCCGCCAACGATCTTGATGCCGTCTTCCGCGCGGATGATACGCACGCCAAGTTCTTTCTCAATGATCTTTAAGTTCCCATCGTAGCGGCCAAACAAGGCCTGCAGATCGCGGTTATTATCAAGCTGGATCCGAAATTCCATGATTACTTTTTATCCCCGACCGCCGGGATGACGATCACGATACCTGGCTTAACCACATTGGGATTCTTGATCTTTTCTTTGTTAGCTTCATAGATCTTGATCCACTTGCCGTAAGACCCGTAGAATTTCTTCGCGATCTTCTGAAGTGTATCATCCTTTAAAACTGTATAGGATTGGGCTTCACTTGGACCAGCCTCGGTCGGCTTCACAGATACCTCAGCCGCCGGCTCGGGGGCGTCATCGTCGATCCTGGGGATCACAATGCGTTTCGGTTCCTGGATGGCCTGGGGCTGTTCAGGCGCCGCCTCCTGGACTTTCGAAACAGATCCCTGCGGGACATTACTGACTTCCTGTTCAACTTTCTTGACTTCGCTCTCAGGCACTGGCTTGGTCAATTCCAAAACATAGACCTTGCGCGTTTTACGGACCGGTTCCTGATACTGCGCTTGTCCCGAGATATAACCAGCATTACCGTCTTTATTAGTGATATCCACGCGCTTGGTTGTCATCACATATGTTTGTGCCTTAACCCCGCCGCAACCGGCCGCCACAAGCGCCAGCATCACAACCATCACAGTATTCTTCAACATAAGCCCTCCGTTAATTTCTGATCTTTTACTTTTTCTCAATGGTGACGACCCCTAATTCTTTTAACTGTTTGGAATCGACCTTCGACGGTGCATCGGTCATCAGACAGGTCCCCTTCTGTGTCTTGGGGAACGCGATGCAATCGCGGATCGATTCATTGCCCGTTAAGATCGTGATGATACGGTCGATCCCGTAAGCGACGCCCGCGTGCGGCGGCGCGCCGTATTCAAAAGCCTGCAGCAGGAAACCAAACCGGGACTGGGCTTCTTCTTTCGGAAGGCCGATGACATCAAATATTTTTTGCTGCAATTCGCGTTGGTGGATACGCACCGACCCCGAACCGATCTCATTGCCGTTTAAGACAAGATCATAACAGCGGCCGCGCACCTTGTCATACTGACCGCTCTCCAAATGAGGCAGGTCGGCCGGATTGATGCCGGTAAATGGATGATGCTCGCTGTCCCACCGTTTTTCTTCGGTATTATACTTTAACAGCGGGAAATCCACAACCCAAAGGAACGCGAACTCTTTCGCATTGCTCTTATCTTTGCGGATATCCGGCTTATCGCTATTATATTTTGCCATCGCCTCGGCGTGCGTCAAACGAGGGAACGGGATGGGCAGATCAATGTTTAAGACCGTCTTAAAAATATGCTGATACAAACGCTCCGTTAAGGCGTAAATGAATTCCTCATCCACAAAGGACATTTCCATATCCAGCTGGGTGAATTCCGGCTGGCGGTCTGCGCGCAGGTCTTCATCACGGAAACATTTGACGATCTGGTAATAGCGGTCCATGCCCGAAACCATCAGGATCTGCTTGAATAATTGCGGAGACTGCGGCAGGGCGTAAAACGTGCCCGGTGTTAAACGAGACGGCACCAAAAAGTCGCGCGCGCCTTCCGGCGTGGATTTGGTCAAGACCGGCGTTTCAATTTCAGTGAATTTTTCCTGATTAAGAAATGAGCGGATCGCGGCGCACACCTGATGGCGCAGCACAAGCGCGTCCCGGACCTTCTTGCGGCGAATATCCAGATAACGGTAGGTCAAACGGATATCTTCCCCCGCCTCAATATGATCATCGATCTCGAAGACAGGCACTTTAGCTGTATTTAATATCTCCAGCTCTTTGGCTAAAAGCTCTATGTCACCCGTCGAAGAATCCGGATTGACATTCTTTGGCGGCCTGACGCTTACACTGCCCTTGATCTTGACCACGAATTCCGGCCCCAGCTTCTGGGCGATCTCATGCGCCTTTGGACTGACGGACGGCACGAACACCACCTGGGTGATGCCATAGCGGTCGCGGATATCAATGAAGATCAGCTTGCCCAGATCGCGGCGGCGATGCACCCAACCGCACAAGACAACTTCCTGATCCTTGAAATTCTTATTTAATTCCCCGCATGTATGCGTTCTCATGTATTGCCTTTCTACAGACCACCGCGTCTTCGTCAAGCTTCATTCAGGACTTCACACCCCCCATCCCCCGTAACACATGCACGCATTCAAGTGCATTAGTTGCGGTGATGCGTTATTTCATTGTTTCGGGTGGCATGTGACGGGGGTCGTTTCGTCCTTCATGAACTTGCCGAACCCGCGTTGGTCAACGATCTTTTTATTGCGTCAACAATATCATTTAGACTAATGATTTCCTGCTTGCCGACTTGCATATCTTTAAGAGCGACCGCGTTATTCTTTATCTCATCCTCACCTAAGATCAACGCGTATTTAGCATTGGCTTTATTCGCGCGGTTCATTTGAGATTTTAAAGAACCACCATTATAACTTAAATCCGCAGAAATACCAGCTTGTCGTAAGGCATCAAGCAAAGAAAAAGCTTTAGGAAAATATGCAACTTCCATCGGGATGACAAACGCGTCAACCCCCGGCTGCACCGCGTCAACATTACCCTTTGAAAGCAAAACCCTTTCCATCCCTAACGCGAACCCGATCGCCCCGAAATTGACCTTTGCATCCCCGCCTAACTCATGAACAAGCCCGCTGTAACGCCCGCCTGCCCCGATCGCGTCCTGGCTGCCCAAACCGCCCGCCGTGATCTCAAAAACCGTATGCGTATAATAATCCAACCCCCGCACCAAATGCGGCGCTATATGAAATTCTACCCCCAGATCCGTTAAGGATCTCTGTACCTCGGTGAAATAATCCTGACTTTCTTTCGAAAGAGGCAGATTAACAACAATCGAGGCCACCAAACGCCGGCATGATTCTTGTTTACAATCTAATACTCGGAACACATTACGCTCAAAACGCGCCTGGCATTCCGGGCAAAGTTCCGCTTTATGCGCGGCGAATTCACGGCGCAGCCATGCGGAAACATGTTCTTTGTCTTCTTTAGAACCCAGTGAATTGATTTTCAGACGAGGCTCTTTGACCCCGAATTCTTTCAATAAATGCATGGCCAGCCGCAGCAGTTCAGCGTCTAGATATGGGGATGCGCTGTTAGGGCCGATCGCTTCCACCCCGATCTGATGGAATTGGCGTAAGCGACCCTTTTGAGGACGCTCACCGCGGAACATGGGACCAATGTAATACAACTTGGATAAAGATTCTTTTTTATCGAGATTATTTTCAATGTAGGAACGGACAACCGCGGCTGTGCCTTCAGGACGCAGAGCATACTGCTCATCGCCTTGAGGAGCTAATTCAAGCAACTGCTTATTAACAACATCGCTGGTTGAACCAAGGGATCGTTTAAAAAGGGCGCTGTCTTCGTAGATGGGAGTGCGTATCTCTCGATAACCGTAAATATTCAGGATACGCCGGGCCTGGGATTCTATTTGCTGCCAGAAATAAACAGCCTCGAGCACATCTGCTGTGCCGCGGGGCGCTGCCAATTTATTGCTCATTTAACTTTATGCTTCATCTCCAGACCAGATTTGAAAATAACCACTTTGCGGGGAGGCACCGGAACACTTTCGCCCGTGCGGGGATTTCGGCCGAAACGCGCGCGGCGTTCTTTGATCTTAAACACACCAAAATTACGGAGTTCCACTTTTTCACCGCGCATCAAAGCCTCGACGATGACATCAAAGGTGCGCTGGACGATCTTCTTGACATCAACCTGTTTAATGCCCGTCGTGTCGGTGATTTTTAACACAATGTCTTTTTTGGTCATGCCGATCTCCTAGTGTTTAAATTTACGTAACCATATTACAAACAATGACTTAGGATGTCAATTATTTTCACGAAACATTACAACTATACCATATAGGAAGGGCACTTTGCCAATAAATCTATCTATATCACCAACTTACAGCAATCCGCTCCCAGCAGGGTTTTGACCTCTTCCATAAACACTTCGGAGGGCGTGACATACAGCTCTTTGCCGACCAACACCTGCACATTCTTGTAATTCTTCGTATCTACCTGCAGATAAACAGGGACCTTCCCTGGGAACATGGCCAATTTGGCCTTGACCCCTTCAAAATCAGACTTGGATTTGCGGGTTAAGTCGATATGAACGCTTTTGATCAATCCATAGACCTCATCAATGCCGGCCATCTCCTCCGCGGACATTTTGGGAACACCGTCACGATAAGCAACCTTACCCTTAACAACGACAACGCTGGATTCCTTCAGATACGATGAGATCTTCTGGTAAGAGGAAGGGAAAATGACCAGCTCCATCTCGCCTTGCATGTCCTCCAACCCCACGATGGCCATGCGCTCTTTGGTTTTCTTTGTTGTCGTTAATTTTACCGATTTGATCAAGGCGATCAGGCGAGCCCCCTGTCCGTCCCTGGCATTGATGATCGTTGCGGTATTAAAATTCGTGAATTGCTGGATCTCTTCATGATAACGCTCCAGCGGATGACCGCTTAAATAAAACCCAAGCAATGCTTTTTCATTAGCTAAGAGCTGCGCCTGCGGCCATTCAGGGATATCCGGCAGCCGTTCATTGTCATGCCCGAAGCCTTCGCTGACATTCCCAAAGAATGAGAACTGCCCGGCTAAAACTTCCTGCTGTTTTTTCGTCCCCGCGTCCAGTGATTGGTCCAGCACCGCCATCAATTTGGCGCGGATCTCCTTCAAACTATCCATCGATCCTGATTTGATCAAACTTTCCACGACCTTGCGGTTATTAAGCCTTAGATCGACCCTGCGGCAAAAATCAAAGATCGAGGTAAATTTACCCTTGGCTGTCCGCTCGCTGACAATTGAGTCGATGGCCAAAGAACCAATGTTCTTAACGGCAAGCAAACCGTAACGGATCTGTTTATCCCCCACAACCGTAAATTGAGCAAAACTCTCATTCACATCGGGCGGCTTCACATCAATACCGATCGTCTTGGCCTCGGTAAAATAATCGACAACTTTTTCCGTGTTATCCCGCTCCGAAGTCAAAAGAGCACACATGAATTCCGTCGGATAATTAGCTTTTAAATAGGCCGTACGGTACGTGATCAAGGCATACGCGGCCGAGTGGCTGCGGTTAAAACCATAGCCCGCAAAAAAATCGATCAGATCAAATAAACTGTTGGCCTCTTCCGCGCTGATCGACGATTTCTTGGCGCATCCATCAACGAAATAACTGCGCATCTTGGCCATTTCTTCCGGGATCTTTTTCCCCATGGCTTTACGCAGATCATCGGCCTGGGCCATGTCAAATCCTGCCAGGGTCGAGGCGATCTGCATGACCTGCTCTTGATACAAAATGATCCCGTAGGTGGCTTTGAGCACCTCTTCCAGATGAGGATGAGGATAGGTCACCTTGGTCTCACCGCGCTTGCGTTTGATGAAATCATCAAGCATCCCGCTGCCCATGGGGCCGGGACGATACAGCGCCAAAATAGCGATCAGGTCTTCAAATTCCGAGGGCTTCATCTTTTTAAGAAGATCCCTCATCCCCCCGCTTTCCAGCTGGAACACCCCCATCGCGTTGGCTGCGGCCAGCATGGCATATGTCTTGGGATCATCCAGCGGGATCGTATCGATATTCACGTCGATCCCGCGGTGTTTCTTGATCAATTTGACAGCATCCACGATGACAGTCAGCGTACGTAATCCCAAAAAGTCCATCTTCAATAAACCGATCTTGGAGATCCCATCCATGTCAAATGCCGTCGTGATCTGGCCGTCCGAGCTTTTAAACAAAGGTACATATTCTATGAGCGGCTTATCGGAGATCACAACACCGGCGGCATGGATCGATGCGTGGCGGTTTAACCCTTCCAACACCTGTGCGGTATCAATCAATTGTTTGGCGGTGCGGTCGGTCTCGGTTAATTCTCTTAATTGCGGTTCTACTTCCTGCGCTTTTTTCAGTGAAATGCCGATCTCATTGGGGATCAATTTGGCAATGCGGTCGACATCAATATAGGCCATGCCCATGGCGCGGCCGACATCACGCACCGCGGCCTTGGCCTGCATTGACCCGAAAGTGATGATCTGAGCCACATTGGAGGAGCCGTATTTCTTGGTTACATAATCAATGACTTCTCCCCGGCGTTCATAACAAAAATCAATATCGATATCCGGCATGCTGCGCCGCCCCGGGTTTAAGAATCGTTCAAAGAGAAGACCGTACTTGATCGGATCAAGGTCGGTGATACCAAGCAGATAACTGACTAAACTTCCCGCCGCTGACCCGCGCCCCGGACCGACGGGAATACCTTTAGTTTTTGCGTAATTAATAAAATCCCAAACGATCAGGAAATAACTGACAAAGCCCATGTCCTCGATCGTGGCTAATTCATGGGCCAGGCGTTTTTCCAGTTCCGGTGTTGTTTCGCCGTAGCGCGCAGCCAGGCCCTTGCGGCATAATTCTTTTAGATAGTCCGTTGGTGTTAATCCACCCGGTGGGACATAGACTGGCAAATGGTACTGGCTGAAATCAAGCGCTACCTGGCACTGCTCGGCAACCCTTAAGGTATTAGATAAAGCTTCCGGCAGATGCACAAAATTGGCCCCCATCTCGATCTGCGATTTAAAATAGAACTGATCGGTGCCGAATTTCATGTGATGAGGATCCTGCAACGTCGCCTGCGTTTGCACGCATAAGAGGATCTCGTGGGCAGTTGATTGTTGATGCTCTAAATAATGCACGTCGTTGGTCGCGATCAGCGGCAGGTTTAACTCGCGAGCGATCTTGACTAACTGAGTATTAACATGCTTCTGCTCCGCCAGCCCGTGGTCCATCAATTCAATGTAATAATGTTCTTTAGGGAATATTTGTTTATAGTCGTCCGCACAGCGAAGAGCCGCATCAAAGTTGCCTTTCAGTAAATGGGAACACACCTCTCCCTTAAGACACCCGGATGTCCCGATCAAGCCGGCGGCATGCGACGCCAGTATTTCTTTGTCGATGCGCGGTTTGTAATAAAAACCCTCGATATAGGCAGCAGAGACCAGCTTCATCAAATTGCCGTAGCCGGTATTATCCGCGGCAAGCAAGGTCAAATGGCATATCTGGCGCTGATCGGTATTCTTTTCGTGACGGCTTCCCGGGGTGATGTATGTCTCGCAGCCGATGATCGGCTTGATCTTGGCTTTTTTGCAGGCCTGATAAAAATCGATCGCCCCGAACATATTGCCATGATCGGTCATGGCCAGCGCGGTCATGTTCAATGATACAGCTTTCTGGACTAGTTCATTGATCCGGCAGGCCCCGTCGAGAAGCGAATACTGGGTGTGGACATGAAGATGGACGAATTCGGTACTGCTCATAGCAGAATACAAAGGCCTTAAGGGTTAAAATAATGATCTACTTTAACACTTAAGGCCCTTTAGAATCAACGATTAATTATTCCCACTCGATCGTCGCTGGAGGTTTTGAGGAGATGTCATACACCACGCGGTTGACGCCTTTGACCTCATTGATGATGCGGTTGGAAATACGACCCAGCACATCAGCCGGCAGCGCCGCCCAGTCCGCGGTCATGCCGTCGACACTGGTCACCGCGCGCACCGCCACCACATTTTCGTAGGTGCGCTGATCGCCCATGACGCCGACAGTCTTGATGGGCAGTAGAACGGCAAATGCCTGCCATAATTCATTGTACAAATTGGCTTTTTTGATCTCATCCATAACGCGTTCATCCGCTTCGCGCAGGATCTCCAGGCGCTCTTTGGTCACTTCCCCGATGATACGGATCGCTAAACCAGGACCCGGGAACGGCTGACGCTTAAGAACAGATTCCGGCATCTGCAGGACTTTCCCGATCAAACGCACTTCATCCTTGAATAATTCCCGTAACGGTTCAACCAGCTTAAATTTCATATCCTTAGGCAGACCGCCGACATTGTGGTGGCTTTTGATGACGGCTGTTGGTCCGCCGTGAGCAGAAACAGATTCAATAACATCTGGATAAAGCGTCCCCTGCCCTAAGAATTCCACACCCTTGATGCGCTTGGCAGCATCCTGGAACACGCGGACGAATTCATCGCCGATGATCTTGCGTTTCTCTTCAGGATCGGTGATACCTTTGAGCCTGTCTAAGAACCTCTTTTCCGCTTCCACGACATTAAGGTTCATTTTAAAATGCCCCTTGAATGTACGCGCAACAGCAGAGGCTTCATTGGAACGCAGCAATCCATTATCAACAAAGATGCAGTAAAGCTTACTGCCGATGGCTTTTTGCAACAAGACCGCCGCGACCGCGGAATCCACACCACCACTTAGTCCCAGAACAACCTTCTTGCCTCCAACCATATCTTTGATCTGATTGACGGACGCAGTGATGAAGCGGTCCATGGTCCAGCGCGGCAAGCAACCGCAAATGGTGTACGCGAAATTCTGCAAGACCTGTAAGCCCCGCTGCGTATGCACGACTTCTGGATGGAACTGAACGCCGAAAATTTTCTTTGTCCTGTTGGCGATGGCCGCATTACCCGCGTTTAACGTGTGGGCGATCTTGATAAAGCCTGACGGAACTGTTGCGATCTCATCCCCGTGGCTCATCCAGCAGGTCAAGTTCGTTGAAAGGTTAGCGAACAGATCTTTATTGCTGTCGATGAAAAGCTCAGCCTTGCCGTATTCACGGTCTTTGGCTTTAGCCACTTTACCACCGAACATATGAGTAATGACCTGCATCCCGTAACAAACGCCTAAGATCGGAACGCCCAATTTGAAGATCTCAGGATTGGGAAGCGGCGCATTCTTATCATAAACACTTAAAGGCCCGCCGGAGAAAATGATCCCCTTGGGATGGATATCTTTGATCTCTTGGATAGAAATGTTATAAGGAACAATTTGGCTGAAAACCTTGCTTTCGCGGATGCGGCGCGCGATCAGCTGGGTATATTGGGAACCAAAATCCAGGATCAAGATCACGTCACGGTTGCGCTGCTTTCTGACCTCCATCGGAATGATCTTCGCCTGAGAGCGCAGCTTGATCGGCTTCATCAAGCCATGCATGGACTTCTTCTTGGCTTTCTTAAAAGGCTCTTTGGCTTTGATGATGGTTTTCTTGACCGGTTTTTTGACGGCTTTCTTAACGGCTTTCTTAGCCATTGGCTTAACTCCTTATTTACCCATCCCGACGCGTTGGCCGATCTGGAAGACCTTTCCTTCGGTCTGTATTGAAGGCGCCAGGATGATCTCGACATCCTGCATTTCCTGGATGTTACGCGCGCCCAGTGAACCCATGGATGTCTTTAAGGCCCCGACTAAATTTTGGGAACCATCATCCACTTTCGCGGGCCCCATTAAAATCTCTTTTAATGTGCCGCTGGTACCTACTTTAATGCGCGTTCCACGAGGTAAATTGGCATGAGAAGTTGCCATCCCCCAATGGTAGCCGCGTCCAGGTGCTTCTTCCGCTTTCGCGAAAGCTGACCCCACCATGACCGCGTCCGACCCTGCCGCGAACGCCTTGCATATTTCTCCGCCGATACGCATCCCGCCATCCGTGATGATGGGAATATAACGGCCTTTACGTTTCAAATGATAATCCCTAGCAGCAGCGCAATCGACTGTTGCCGTGATCTGCGGGACACCAAGCCCTAAAACCCCGCGTGAAGTACAGGCCGCACCGGGACCGATCCCGACTAAGATAGCGGAAGCACCGACCTCCATGACCTCGAGGGTCATGTCATAGGTCACCGTATTTCCGATGATGACCGGGACTTTTGTTTTCTTACAGAATTTTTCCAGATCTAGGATTTTATATTCGGAGGCGATATGACGCACGGTCGCGACCGTTGACTGAACGATGAAGATATCAACCCCCGCCTCAACCGCGATCTTCGCGAAGGTTTCCGCGTTCTGAGGGATACAGCTGACCACCGCCGGGACTTTAGCCTTTTTAATGGCCTCGACGCGTTTAGCGATGAGCTTTTCTTTGACAGGGAATTTCTTATTATCGTAGAGGCTTTGGACAAGCTTGGTCGCTTCCTCAGGAGAAGCATTAGCGATCTGGTCTAAGATCGCACCGGGATCATCATAGCGGGTCTGTATACCGTCTAAATTCAATACGGCAATACCCCCTAATTTACCCATGGCAATGGCAAAATTGACGTCCACTACACCGTCCATGGAGGCCGCGAAGATCGGGATATTGAACTTGTGCTTGCCGATCTCAACGCTTGTGTCAACTTCATTGGGGTTAACTGTTACCGAACCAGGGACAAGGGCTACTTCGTCGAAACCGTAGCAGCGTCTGGCGCGCCTGCCAATACCGATCCAATCCGCCATTTCATAACCTCCATATTTTCAATAAGATACAAACCATGAAAAACCATGGATTTAACGCGTAAAATAATTTTTGAGCGGGATTATACCGCAGAAAGACAGCAATGTCAATATTTTTGAATATAGCGGAAAGAAGAAACTGCTGCGATCACATCATTGTTTGTTGGAGGTTTGCCACAGGCGTGATGCTGATAATGTTCCCCTTTAACCCCTGAAGGCCTTGTAAAATATTCTCCAATGAACCATTTTCCAGATCAACCGCCTCAAAATGCCCTTCTTTATTAATATAGATCCGCTTACTTAAATCGATACCACCTTTTAACATGGCCGGATCAGTTGTTTGGGCCTTTTGCAAAGCCGAGGTTAAATCTTCTATAAACCGATCCAAACGTTTATATCTTTCCATTTCTGATACTCGCTCATTGGATATCTCCTCAAATTTTGCATCCACCAACTTTTGAACAGAAAGATCACTAAACAATTTTAAGACATATTCTTTATAATGCCCGTTATTCGCATGTGACAAGAACGCATCATACCCAAAGACTTCCTGAAGCCTGCGTTTCTCGGAAATCAACCCCGTAAGCCCCCTATTGGGTGCTTTACTCGAAGGTTGATTGAAGATATTAAATTCAAAACTTGACCCTCCATCATCCAAACCATTCACCAAAATCCTCTCTGAAACAACCTTACCCTCCAACCCAACATTGGTGACGATCGTATTGATATCTTCCACATCTTTGGACTTGTTTTTCTCCAACCTCTCCATAACCCTGTCATAAGATTCCAAGTTAGCAGCTGCGGTATTTAAAAATCCCATGATGCGGCTTAAACGCAGCGACACCGCACATTGCTCATAGAACTTTTTGTGTTCGTTATCAGCATTCCAAAGATCGATGATAGGCTTAAAAACCGTATCCCACCAGGAAGGAGGATTATTATATTGAGGAACAAATGTCTGTCCGGGGATCAAGCCCCCTGCGGCAATTACCCCTTCATTCGTTCCCGCCTGCAGTCCTCCATTATCATGAATATTCTCTTCGGTGAACTCATTCGCACCAGTTCCCGGGGTAGAAGGCTGCACCTGAACATCACCAGCACCAAGGTTGGTGAACTTATGCAACGGTGGGAATTTATCCACAAAATAGAACGTTCCGAGATATTCCTCAGGTTTTTCTTCTTTCAAACGCCATATTTGCTCTTCGATTCCCTTAAAATGGTCCCAAGACTTACGACTCTGCTCTTCTCCTTGGAAATTATTCATCAAAATAATATTAGCTCCGCTTTTTACCAAATCTACAATGCGTTGATAGTCAAAGGTTGATTCCGCCCCATCTTTTTCCCTGACGCCTCGGCGAGCATTAACAAATGTAAGCGCACTTGAGGCAATCTTGATGATCCTGCCTGTTACCGAACGAATCTGCAGACTATTCAAATATTCTTTAACAGCAACTTTAGTCTTTGCGACTTGAAACCATGTCGGTCTTTCAATGTCAGCCTTTGGAAAAAGCTCTCTAAAGAACTTGCGGAACACTTTCCCCATCTCCTCCGAGTCAGCACCATTAGTCCCTGCTACAATTTCTGCTTTCAAGTTATAAGGATTAACATTGTCACGGTGCATATCACTGACCGCGAACACCACATCCGCTAAATTAACACCGCCGCTCGTATGATCCATGAAACTTTCTTGCTTGTCCCTGCGCCTAAACGCGTTGACAAACTTATCCTTTACCCCCAACATGACCTTGACAAAAACATTGATCCCCCAACCTTCATCATCACGCCCTCGGTTGGCATATGTATGCGTTGTAAAAGCAAAAAATGTATCTTTTGTGGCAGGATTATCATTAAACCCATCTTTACTCATGATCACGGCCTGCAATGGAGCAAGCTGTCCATCATTGCTGTGAACAACAGACGGCCTCCAAGCCTCTTGCTGTTGGGCCCGACGCTGAGTTTCTAAATATTCATGCAGTGTCGCGACCGCGATATTTAAGAAAGTCATGGACTGCTGCTTATCCACTGGATTGTTCCTGGGATCACTGTAATTATAAAGCATTTTGGTAAAATAAGAGCTACCGTCCGGGAGGATATCCTTATACAAATACACGGTTACCCCATTCTCGTCTTTTGCTTTTGCAACCTGGATATCCACGTATACCTTATTATTAGAATCTTTTTTCAATCCAGGGATATCCGCATCTGGCCTAACCCCAATCGGCACACCTTTAAAAGTATAAAAATTCTCCTCTATATCCGTCAAACCCAATTCATTTAAATGTAATCTTGCCGGATTGCCATGGATATCCCTAACATCCATCCGGTATTGATACCAAGGTTCGATATAAGAAACCTGCGCACCCAGCGCTTTCATCCCTTTTCCTAAGAATTTCATTACCGGACCCAGTCCGCCAGCCCAATGATGGATCTCCGCCGCTGTTAAATACAGCATTCGCCCAACTAAATGTGGCGCTTGCTGCTTTAACCATAATTTAGGATTGAATTTATTATTCATCAACAATATAGCATCGATCAGACGCGGCCTTCTTTTGATCTCATCTAGATCGTATTCACTCTGGATCGCCTGTAAAATTTGATCTTCCTGATTTCTGGATAATAGCACGATCGCTTTCAACACCGGCCAAGAAGACTGAACAGGGTACAAGACCTGTGATTGCACCTGCTGTATGTAATCCTTGACCAACTCCCGCCATTTGGTTGTATTCAATTGACCTTTATAGAATAATCCCGCCAGTTTGCGCCGGATCTCATACGGATGAGATAAATCATTCCACTTCGTATACGGCATCGGCTGAAATTCTTTTTGCACAGATTCTGCCATCGCCATATCAACTTGCACAACATAATGTTCTCTCACTCCAACCGCATCCCCGGCTGACATGGCTGTTTTCTGACGTTGGATCTTTTGCCCAGCGAACCCGCCGGAAAAATATTTCCTGGGAATAGGTGTTTTGGATAAACGATCCGTCTCTTCCTTAATAAAGTTATATACCCCTTTTTTATACGCCTGCAGATATTGCTGATAGACCGCTTCTTTATTCTTGGGGTCTTCATTATCTATACCGGCAACTTTTTTCTGGCCTGCATATAATTTATTAATCACTGACTGCTTGAACATATCCTGATACCATTGAGCCAATGTCAATGCGTAGGAGATCTGTCTTAATTGCGCGAAATGCTGACCTTCGTTGACCTCTTGTTCAAGCGCCGGAACAATGATCTCCCGCATCACCTGCTTGGAGACCGTCTTCATCGATCTCTCTTGCTGCGGCGATACGGCTGCTTTGCCCAAAGCTTTTTGCGCTTGATAATCATCCTCTAACATGACCTTTAAACGCATATTGGCCACATACACACTGTTCTTGCCTTCAATAACGGAAGCATCTTGAGGAACGATCCAGACTTTATTGAACGTATCGACAGGGATCTGGGTCACACCATACTTTTGATAGGCCTGTTCATGGATCTTTTGCCAAAATGATCCACCAAGACTTTCTTTGGGATTCGTCAACGACGCAGAGATCTGTTTAAGCATATAATCCTGGAATAATAGATCCCGTCCTAATTCCGTCTTGACTAACTCATCAGGAATGATCTTATCTTTCTCGACAGGCGATAAGTTGACCCACATGTCCTTTTCAGGAACAGCCAAAGATGCCAGGAAATAGTTGATAACTCGCTGGGCGGTCTGCTGTTGTTCTTTAGGATCTAGGCGTTCCTGACCATTATCCATAATGAAATCAAAACGCATGGGATTTTCCGGATGGACGACCAGGCCTCTGAGCAGCGGCGGCTGATAAGAAGCGGACAACGAAACAAGCGCCCCGGGTTTTGGCAGATCCAAGACCGTCCCGGCAGACAATGCGACAGGCACCGGCAATTGCGCAAGGAAACAGAATGTTAATAGTGTGGCGAAAATGGATCGAGACAGTTTACGGCGGGAAATCAACATATGGACTTTCTTTTATTTAAGATTATGCACGAAAAGATATATGAAAAAGTATATATGATAACAAAAACTCTTTCAAGCATCCTTGAAACAACTTCAATGCCGCAAATTCATGTGGTTTAATATGTTAGGAAAAGATGGTAAAATATTTTCTCTAGCGCGGAAAAATCAGCTGTTTTGGACAATATCTTTCAGACATTCGACCCAAAGGGGATGAACATTCAAACTTTCCACCAGCTGCCATTTCTGACCTCCCAATGTTTTGAACTGATGGGCATATTCCTCCCCGATCTCGATCGTCGTCTCCAGGCAGTCCGCCACAAAAGCGGGTGAAAAGACCAACACTTTCTTGATATTCTTTTTGGCTAATTCATTGATGACCTCATCCGTATACGGTTTAACCCACGGATCTTTGCCAAGGCGGGATTGAAAACACAAGGTATATTTGTCTTTGGAAAGGCCAAGTTCAGCAGCCAGAAGTCTGGTCGTTTGAAAGCACTGGGCACGATAACAATATTGGTTCTTGGCATGATAGGTTTCGCAGCAATCCCCTAACCGGCAATAACCGCCCGATGAACCTTTCAGGATCTGACGCTCCGGCAAGCCATGATAGCTAAAGAGCACATGGTCATACTGCTCCTGGGCCATGTATTTCTTGCCAAGCTCAACAAAAGCCTTGATGAACAGCGGATGTTCACAGAACTGGCTGACGACTTTTAGCGTCGGAATGATCTCCCAAGACTTGATCTCATCCATTAATTTTGCGTGGGTAGACCCAGTTGATGCGCTGGCATACTGCGGATAAAGCGGGATGACAACAAGCTCCCTATACCCTTTGTCCTTGAATTGATCCAAGGCGGAGCGCATCGACGGATTCTGGTAGCGCATACCTAGCACAACATGATACTCATCCCCAAGGGCCTTTTGCAGCAAAACGGTTAATTCTTCACCATAAAACTTTAACGGCGACCCTTTGTTCGTCCAAAGTTTTTTATAACCCGCCGCCGATTGCGGCGCACGAAAGGGTGCGATGATCAAATTAACCAATAACCAGCGCTGCCAGGAAGGGATATCGATAACACGGCCATCCATGAGGAATTCACGCAAATACCGGCGTACATCCGGGACAGACGGGCTGTCCGGGGTACCTAAATTAAGCAGAAGAACTCCTACCCGTGCTTTTGACATAGGCAGAATTGTATCCTAAACTTAAGAAGAATTCGAGAAGAAAATAAAAAAACGCCGGGGTTTAAACCCCGGCGTCAGGTATTTACCGCTTATTTGATCAGCGGGAAGGTGACGATATCAAGCGCACCCCCAACCGCTTTCTTGGCCATATAGAACGTGCCTTTTAACAGGCCGCCCGTCAACGACAATGGCAGAACACGGGCGTCTTTTGTTTCAGTCATCACGTGATCTTTGATCTCAAGCGGAGAAGTAACAACGGTGGTGACACCGTCTTTTAGCTTTTCAACTGGTTTTGGCATCGCAAAAGAAGGTGTGCTAAAAACCACCAAAATTGCTGCCATGATAAACAACGAGAGCGTATTTTTCATATGCCCCTCCTTATTATGACGCATACCGTGATGCGCGTCTAATTTAAGTATGGCACTTCAAATACGCTCTCGTAAGTACTTAACCACCAGCCCCAGGAAACGTTTCCCCTGCTTATTTGGTCATGCAGCAGGAAGATTTTTTGCAAATCTTGGCCGGAGAAACAACAATATCATAAACACCCGTCACAATGTCCCCACCCATTTCAACGATCCCTTTGAACAACCCTCCAACAAACCCCAGAACGGGAACCTTACCCTTTGGGGTCTCCTCAGTGACATTGGTATAGATCTTTAACGGAGATGTAAGGATCTTGGTCCCCGCATCCACCAAAGGACAGGCAAACACAAGAGAACTACTGACACATAATAACCCCGCCAAGACGATCGATACAATACGCTTCATGCCTTCCCTCCTGTTTTAAGTTAAAAGACTACCACTCCAACGCCCCGCCGGTCTGATATTCCGTGACGCGGGTCTCAAAAAAGTTCTTCTCTTTCTTTAAGTCAATGACTTCCGACATCCAGGGGAACGGATTGCTGGAATTATACACGCGCGGTAAATTCAGCTTTTCCAGACGGCGGTCAGCGATGTATTGCACATATTCACGCAAGAGCGGCACATTCAACCCCAGCACCCCGCGAGGCAAGCAATCTTGCGCGTAAGCCACTTCCAGTTCCACGGCTTTCTTGATGCGTTCTACCAGGTAATTGGCGAATTCCTTGGTCCAGCAGTACGGATTCTCTTCGATGATCGAGTTGATCAGCTGGATACCAAAGTTCATATGAATACTCTCATCACGCAGGATGTATTGGATCTGCTCGCAGGTTCCCGGCATACGGTTTTGACGGCCGAAAGACAGCATGGTCACAAACCCGCTGTAGAAGAATATCCCTTCGGTCACAACGTAGAATGCGACCAAGTTATCGATGAATTTCTGTAAACCTTCCTTTTTAGAAAGATCCACATTCTCATCTAAAATGCCGCCGGTGCAGCTCATCGAGAATTCATCTTTGGCGTAAATGGCCTCATTCTCGCGGTACATGTTAAAGATCTCCGTCTCATCCAACGACAAAGATTCAACAGTGTACTGGAAGGTGTGCACATGGATCGCTTCTTCAAAAGCCTGGCGCAATAAATACTGACGACATTCGGGATTATCCACCAGTTTGTAAATAGACAAGACGATATTGTTTCCGACCAATGTTTCCGCCGTCGAGAAGAAACCAAGGTTGCGCTTGATCACGTGACGTTCATCAGGAGTAAAGAACTCAGGATTCTTCCACTGCTCGATGTCGCGCTGCATGGAGACTTCTGTGGGCATCCAGTGATTGGCGCAGGCATCCAGATAGAAATGCCAAGCCCATTTGTATTTGATGGGCACCAGCTGATTGACGTCAGTGGTACGGTTATTCAAGATGATGCGCTTATTATCCGCGGTCAAGCGATCCTTGCTCATGCTGATCCCGCCGGCGCATTCGGCTTTGAATTTATTCTCTTCGTTCATGATGCTTCCTTTCAATTCAATTTATTGACAAGACTCACAATCCTGCACAGGTTCAGCGCCAGGCTTAGCCGTCACCGGCTTATCGTCAATCACGCGACCGCGTTCATCACGCTGACGCTGCCCCACCACATTATCATATTTGGTGATATCCAAGGTGCTTTTCTCAATACGGGTCGCACCCATGGAACGCAGATAATAAGTGGTTTTCAATCCTTTTTCCCAGGCATGCATGTACATATCGCTGATCTTTTTGCCCGATGGTTTGGCCTGATAAAGATTGAGCGATTCGCCCATGTCGATCCATTTCTGACGGCGGCTGCCAGCCTCAATGATCCATTCATAATCGATCTCAAAGGCAGCGGCATATTTGGCCTTTAACGCAGCCGGGATACGCTTGATCTCCTGAACGGACCCATCAAAATATTTGAGATCGTCGATCATTTCCTGGTCCCAGATCTTCAATTTCTTTAAGTCCTCGACTAAATATTCATTGATCACCGTGAATTCACCGGAAAGATTGCTTTTAACGAACACATTCTTATACATAGGCTCGATCGACTGGGTGACACCGGTGATGTTGCCGATGGTCGCCGTCGGGGCGATGGCCATGATCAAACTGTTGCGCAGGCCGTTCTTCTTGATGGCTTCGCGCACCGGCTTCCAGTCCATGCGGCTGGAACGATCCATCTGCAAGAAACCGCCGCGCTCTTCTTCCATCAACGCGATGGTATCGATCGGCAATAAACCGCGGTCCCACTTGGAACCTTTAAAGGTCGAATACTGCCCGCGTTCTTTGGCCAGATCCGTCGAGGCTAAGATCGCATAGTAAGAAATAGCTTCCATGCTCTCGTCAGCGAACTCGATACCCTCTTTAGAGGCATAACTGGCATTTAGATTATACAGCGCATCCTGAAAACCCATCAACCCCAATCCCACGGGGCGGTGGCGCTGATTGGCATTCTTAGCTTCCACGACCGGATAATAGTTGATATCAATGACATTATCCAGCATGCGCACCGCTGCGGTGACAGTTTCGCGCAATTTTTTATGATCGATACCATCGATCGACACATGCGCTGCCAGGTTGACGGAGCCCAGGTTGCAGACAGCCGTCTCATCAGCAGAAGTATTGAGCAAGATCTCCGTGCACAAATTCGAACTATGCACAACCCCGACGTGATCCTGGGGTGAACGCACATTGGACGGGTCTTTCCAGGTCAGCCAGGGATGTCCTGTTTCAAAGACCATGGAAAGCATCTTGCGCCACAACTGGACAGCAGAGATGACCTTGAAATTCTTCATCTTGCCTTCTTTAGCTTTTTGTTCATAGGCTTCGTAGCGTTTTTCAAATTCTTTGCCGTAGACATGGTGAAGGTCCGGCGCTTCAGACGGCGTAAACAATGTCCAATCCGCGTTGGCCTTAACCCTCTTCATGAACAGATCCGGGATCCAGCTGGCGGTGTGCATGTCATGGGTGCGGCGACGGTCATCACCAGTGTTCTTGCGCAATTCCAAAAAGTCTTCCACATCCAAATGCCAAACTTCCAGATAAGCACACATAGCCCCCTGGCGCTTGCCCCCCTGATTAACAGCAAGGGCCGTGTCATTAGCGACCTTTAAAAACGGGATGATCCCCTGGCTTTTTCCGTTGGTCCCTTTGATGCGGCTGCCCATGGCACGGACGCTTGTCCAGTCATTACCAAGCCCGCCGCTCCATTTGGAGAGCATGGCATCATCCTGAATACATTTAAAGATATGCTGCAGATCATCTTCGATCGTCGTTAGAAAACAGGACGACAATTGCGGATGGCGTGTCCCGGAATTAAACAGCGTCGGGGTTGACGACATAAAACGGAACGTGGACAGCATATTATAAAATTCGATCGCGCGCGCGTTCTTTTGCGCCCCTTCATTGACACATAAGCCCATCGCCACGCGCATCCAGAAGATCTGCGGCAATTCGATGCGTTTATCTTCCCAATGGATAAAATAACGATCATACAATGTCTGCAATCCCATATAACGGAAAATATAATCGCGCTCAGCAACGATCGCCTGACCCAGCATTTTCAGGTCGAACTGTTTTAAGGCCGGATCCAGCAATTCCAACTCTACCGCCTTATTAACGTACGCCGTTAAATACGCCGGATATTCCACTTTCATGCGGTCAAAGGACACCTCATAGCCCAACGCTTCCTGATATTCCATCAACAGCAAAAGACGAGCTGCCACGAACCCGTAATTCGGTTCTTTCTCGATGAATGAGCGCGCGGACATGATATTGGCCAAGGACATCTGACGTTCATTCATGCCGTTAAAATAATTCTTCACCGCTTCCTTGAACATCACATCGACCGACACATCGCTTAAGCCCTTGCAGCAGGATTCAAAATTAAAACGGATCTCATCGAGATCAATGGGGCGCTCACCCTTGGCGGTCTTAATGACCAGGTTCTTGGCCCATTCATAGGATTCCGACGGCATAGCTGCTAATTCTTGAGCACGGCGGGCTTTGGCGCGTTCTTCGCGGTAAATGATGTAACGCTTGGCTACTTCATGGTAACCAGCGGACATAATGACCTTCTCGACGATATCCTGGATCTCTTCGATATTGACCGCCTTACCTTCCGGCCACTTGGTGCGGATCTCGGAAACAACCTTCTCGGAAAGTTCGTGGGCCTTCTCGATCAAGATCTCATTAAAAACACCTTTGTTATGGGCGATCAAAGACTTGGCGATCGCGAGCGTGATCTTCTCTTGTTTAAAAGAAACGACTTTACCGTCACGTTTGGTGATGGAATACAATTCGAATAACTGGCGGCGGGCCGCGTGATGACGGCGGTAGCTGGCATAACGCTCCCCGGCTTCTTTGAAACCATTCTCATACAATTGACGGATGACTTCATCCTGGATCTCCTCGACCGTCAAAAAAGGCTTCTGTACCGCGCGCTCTTTAATGACCGCGACCACCTTGGCCGTCACTTTCTGGGCATCCAGCATATTCTCTTCTGGCAATTCCGATTCCCTGGGCAACCCCAACTGTTCTTTGAACGAGTTGGCGATCGCATGCGTGATGCGGCTGGGGATGAATTCAATGACTTGGCCGTTGCGCTTTTGGACTTTAATATCGAATGATTCGGTGGTGGTGTTTTGCGGCATTGCGGATCTCCTTAAAAAATCGAAAAACACTATATATACGCATGACAAACCTGACAACTACTACATATAGTAGTAACAAAAACAGGGATGTCAAAACTATTTTAAAAATTTTTCAGCAAGAACAGGACAACAAGAAGCTATTTATTACCGACGGTGTAACGCTTTTCTACTTCTGCCCAATTGACAACATTCCAGAACGCAGCAATGTAATCAGGCCTCCGATTTTGATAATGCAGATAATACGCGTGCTCCCAAACATCGATCCCTAACAGAGGGAATTTCCCTTCCATGATCGGACTATCTTGATTAGCCGTGGATGACACTTCAAGCTTGCCCTCCTTGGTCAAAGACAACCACGCCCAGCCAGAACCAAAACGCGTGGTCGCAGCCTGGGCGAATTTTTCTTTAAATAAATCAAAAGAACCAAAGGCCGCGACAATCGCTTCGGCGACGCGCCCCTTCGGAGAACCGCCGGCATTAGGCCCGATCACCGTCCAGAATAAACTGTGATTAGCATGACCGCCGCCGTTATTGCGCACCACATTGCGGATATCTTCCGGCACCGCATTTAGATTCGAGATCAGATCTTCGACGGATTTATTTTCAAGGTCTGCTTTGCCTTTAAGGGCATTGTTGACATTATTGATATAGGCCTGATGATGCTTGGTGTGATGGATCTCCATCGTGCGCGCATCAATGTGAGGTTCTAAAGCGTTATACGCATATGACAACGGGGGCAATGAATAAGCCATATTCTCTCCTCTATAAATTCAATATGTTATCTGACCGCTTTTAACACGGCTTCATAATCGGGTTCAGTGGCAACTTCTTTGACCAATTGAGTATAGGTCACTTTGCCGTTCTCATCCAGAACAAAAATGGCACGGGCCAGTAAATTCAACCCCTTGATCAACACCCCGTATTGCTCGCCAAAATTACCGCGGTAATCCGACAATGTCTTAACCGCAGAGGCGCCCACCGCCCCACACCAGCGCTTCTGGGCAAACGGAAGGTCTTTACTGACTGTTAATACGGCCACATTGTTCAATTTCGATGCTTCTTGATTAAAACGCTTGGTCTGCAGATCGCAAACCGGCGTATCCAGCGAAGGAACAACAGATAAGATCACTTTCTTACCTTTAAACGAGGACAATTTAACTTCGGAAAGGTCATTAGCGACCAAGGTTACATCCGGAGCAGCAGCGCCGGGTTTAATTTCTGTTCCAACTAATGTTAACGGGTTACCTTTCATGGTAACAGCACCTGCACGTTCAGACATATATTCTCCTCTTATTCTAATTGTTTCTTATAGACTTGTGCCGCGAAAATACCGCCTAAGATCGGACCTGCCCAGTAGATCGGAAAATCATGAAGCCCGCCGCCAAACAACGCCGGCCCCAGGTAACGCGCCGGATTCATGGCAGCGCCGCTGATCGGACCACCCATCATGATATCCAAAGCAACAGTCAATCCGATAAATAAACCACCGCATTTTGGTCCTTTGGGATCAACCCCTGTTCCATAGACCACAAACACCAGGAAAAATGTCAGCACGATCTCCGTAAAAAGCGCCATATAGCCAGGGATCCCGGCCCCGGGAGCAGGCGTACCCATATTGACCGCGATCAACGCGTCAGCAGGCACCGCGCACTTGATCAAAAAAGCCGCTATCACTGCCCCGAAACACTGTGACGCCAGATAGCCCAACGCAAGTTGTGTATCGATCTTTTTAGCCGACCACAGACCGATAGTGACCGCCGGATTTAAATGACCGCCGCTGGCTGCCGCCGTCGCTGACACCATGACCGCGATGGCCAGGCCGTGCGCCAAAGCGATACCGGTAAGACCAAGCTTGCCACCCGAGATATGGTCTGCGGCAATGGCTCCAACTCCAATAAAAATCAGGGTGAATGTTCCGACAAATTCCGCGATCAAGGCTTTTTTGTTCATAGGCTCCTTTGCGTTTTGTACGTTTGATTTCCTTAGGGATTGTTATATTACATTCTTATTGGCGTTTGTCAATCGCTTGGTGTAAACTAGTTTCATGTTCATTTATAAAACACAAGTGCGCTTGCATGACACCGACGCAGCCGGCATTATTTTCTTTGCCAACCAGTTCAAGATCATCCATGATGCCTACGAACATTTACTGGAAGCCTTTGGTTTTAGCTTCCCCCAGATGTTCAAAGGCGGAAAATACTTCTTACCCATTGTCCACGCCTCCTCCGACTACAAAGCCCCGCTGCACGCTGGAGACAAAATAATGGTAACGATCACCGTCGGACATATCGGTAAAACATCCTTTTCTTTTGAATACACCATCCATAATGCAAAAAATATTTTAGTTGGCACAGCCAAAACCGTGCACGTGACCATCAATCCCAAGACCAGGACAAAGGTTCCCCTGCCTCTTAAAGTACGCAAAGCTCTAGAAGCATTCTCCAAACAGAAATAGTTACGAATTCAGGAAGGTTTTAAGACTTGGGATGGGTGCGATGTTGATGATGACAGGAACAAACCCTGCCGCGTTCTGCAATTGTTCCAGCATTTTCTGATCAAACGTCATGTTTATTCCCTGACCAGAAGCTTTGATCCCCATGTCGATGGCAGAAGGATTAAGATCGATACCGCCTTTCATGGCATAATCTATTGCACTCTTTTGCGCTGCTAGAAATCCTTCAAGACCCTCAAGTGTTAAAGCATAAGGATCTTGAACTCTGTACACACCAGCCTGAGGATATTGCTCATTGACCAATGTCCCAGGAATTTTCAAATATGGGAGAACACTTACAGGCTCAAGCACTAAATATCCTCCTTGATTTGAATTCTGAAGAATATTTCTGATACACAAATAAGCATTTATAACACTCGTGTAATTTTTATTTAATGAAAAAAAACCTTGATTCAAATACTCATTCCCCCTGTGAACATACCTATTGAAACTAATATCTGGTCGCCCAAACTGCTCCAATCTTTTTATATCCCCCTCAACCAATGCATCAGCTTGCGCAAATATAATATGTAAATTGAAAAATGTCTGCATTGAAGACTTAATTTTTAATTCTGACACATAATCCCTAGCCTCAACATCAACACCAACTATCGTTATAGTCCACTCTTTTTGATCATTTGGCGATATCCCTTGAGCAAAAAATGCAGCACTCAATGTACGAATTATTCCCGCCGTCTCAACAAGAGAAACCCCCAAACCAACCTGAGAAATAACAATACTTCTTTCTTTATCTTTTCTTTGTGCGATTAATTCTTGGAAAATTTCGTATATAATCCTTGTTTGCTCGCTTTGAATATCATACTCTTGCTCAATACCGATTTGTAATCCATATGTTAACCCTTTTGTACGATCTATCTTCGCCTCCCAAGCACTTCCAATAAAATCAAGATTATTCTTTGATAGAAATTCTCGATCTCTTCCTGGAATAACATCAGCTAAACGGGTAAATCGCGTCCTTTGAAATCTATCTAAAACCTCAAATCTCCACGGTGTTGGCAAAACAATGCCTTTATTAGCAACGCTTTTACTAATAGCATCGCTTTCTTCTTTACTCAATTTACTTTTCAAGTACTCCAATACCCTAATAACATCTACCCCATTAATAAAGTCACCATCATCCAATATTGCATGAGCAAAAAGAGCAATCCTAGAAGCATAAGACATTTCCGATTTTCTTTGTATAGGAACGGCAGGTGTAAACCATATTTTTGGAAATGAAGCAGGAAAGTTTGCATTTCTACCAAACAGAAAATACCCTGATTTAATTGCTTCTCTAGGCACATCAAAATTATTATTAACTATCCAACGCATCAGCTCTACAAAGAAGTATGTTTTATCTAACACCTCACTAAAATAATCCGTTGCATTTCTTGTATCACCCAATGAGTAGCCAACAATTCTATCCATAATTACCACCCCCATATTTTGCCATCGATCAGCAAAGTGAATTTTAGGTATTGCATAACTACCCGACAAAATATTAAAAGAATTTCTGAAATCTTCAGGATTAAACGCCTTATTATTAATAATCCAAATCTCATAATTCCCATACTGAAAAATATCATTAGAACCAACCCTCCTTAACAACTGCATCGGTTGATCATTGATCATCAATCCATCATCTTTTGAATAGCTTATAAAGTTCGAATGATCTAAAAATTGTTTGATTATACCTTCGATATCATAAACCACCTGAGCTCTATCACTATTTAGCTGCTGATCATTCTCTCCATCTGATTTTATGATCCTCCCACTTTCTGAAACACTCCTTATTTGAGATTTATTATTATGAATAAATCTGAAATTTGAATGTTTGTCCAACCCCATCGCGTGGACATCATCTTCAACTATAGACCTTCTTATTCCAGTTATTGACACTATCTCATTTAACGTGACCGGCTTCGATTCAACAACGCCTCTGATCTTTTTTCTATCAATTGAGATCTGTTCTTTTGACCTCATTACAATTACTTTTTCTCTTTTAATATTAGGATTATTCTCTAAGTCTTTGTGAGTTTTGATGTATGTCCAGATTAAACTAACACTCAATCCAGTTTCATCAGCGATTTGTCTTACAGTACGCGTCCCGTTTCTTAAAGCACCTCTGACCTTTTCAATATCCGCATCGATCTCTTCTTGCGGACGGTCTTCTCTAACTTTTAATAAATTAGGATGCTCCGATAGGAAATCAGTGAGAAAAACATAATTCTCCGCCGTCTTGACAGGAATATCCAGCGCCGCAGCAAGCTGTCTCGCTGAATATTTACCACGATCGAGAAGATCCTTCATTCTGCTTTTCAAAGCAGCCACTTCACTATTCGATCTTCGAATACGCGGCTTTGTTTCTTTTGCGCGCTGTGCTTGATCAGCCTGCTGAAGCTGAACTGAAATCCGCATCAGATCCTTTGTGTCACCCGGCTCTTTATTGGATGCCACCATCGCTTGTGAAATAGTGAGCATGGTAACCCCACCAGAGAAATACTTTCTGGGAATCGTTTGACCGGTGGATGGATCTTGTTCTTCTTTGATGTAATTGTACGCACCCTTCTTAAATGCTTCCAAATAACGCTGATAGATCGACGCCGCATTTGTATTGTCCAAATATTCCGTTCCGCGAACCTTGGATTTGTCTGCATAGATTTTAGAGAGGATGCTGTCCTTGATCTTCTTTTTGTACCATGTGGCTAAGATGAGAGAATTATAGACCTGGCGCAGCTGGGCAAAGTTAGCGCCGGTGTTGACCTCTTTGGTCAATTGAGGAATGACAATGGCACGAACAATCTGTGATACGCCGGCAACGGGTGACGCCGCGTCAGCCTGTTTTGACCGCAGCGCCAGGGGAAATGTCGTCTTTTCATCGGCTACCCCACCGGGGGATGGGTGGCGCGAGGACGAAACAGGTGAGGCGGCGGCAGGACCCGTTGCCTCATGCTTACTTGTAGCCAAATAATCTTGCTCTGTCATAACCTTAAGACTTGACTCCACCACATACGCTGTCCCGGATTTCGCATTCTCATAGATGACGGCTTTATCAGGAACGATCCAGACTTTATTAAACGTATTGACCGGGACATTCTTATTCCCGGATAACTCGTAAACCCTCTTCCAGAACTGTTTGCCAATATCCCCTTCCGGATAGACTAAACTCGCGGTGATCTGCTTGAGTAAATAATCCTGAGCCAATAGGTCGCGGCCCATTTCGGTCTGACCAAAACTTTCCGGCACGATGCGGTCTTTTTCATAAGGGCTTAAGTTGACCCACATCTCCTGCTCAGGCGTGGTTAAGCTCGCCAGGAAATATTTGACCAATTTCTTTGCTTCGGCATCGCCAATGACTTTCGTTTTAGTTTGCTGATCTAGCACAAAATCCAACTGCATTGGATCATTCGGGTGAACTTTTATGCCTTTTAATACAGGAAGATCAACGGCAGGGCTTAATGGCACCATCGTCCCGGGAGCAGGCAAAGACACGATATCCGCCCTCGCTCCAGGAATTGGCAATAAACACACAGCAATGAATAGATTTAATAATTTTCGGGGCACGTTAAAAAGATACCATATAATCTAGATATTAGCAAAACGGCAGGAATAAAGAATATTACTTGATCAGCCGCAGGAAGCGGCGTTTACCGACCTTAAGAACACCGGCCTTCACAACCCAGTGCTCATCAGTGATGCCCGTACCATCGCAGGAAACGGCCCCTTCTTGTAATAAGCGGCGGCCCTCATTCTTGGAGGCGATCATTTTAGTGCTTTGCAGGATATCCAGCAATTTCTCGCTGGCATTGACCTTGTGTTCCGGGATATTCTCCGGGACCTGATGCTGGCTGAAAGTGTGTTCAAAATTGGCCTTGGCTTTTTCTCCCGACCCCTTGGGGTGAAACATATCAATGATGCGTGCGGCCAATTGCTGCTTGGCTTCTTTAGGATGCATGGCCTTGACCGTATTTAAGTCCGCGTCAGTCAAGATCTCGTAATAACGCAGCATCAGCTCATCAGAGATCGACATAACCTTGCCGAACATATTATCCGGCGTCTCATTGATGCCGATGTAATTACCCAGCGACTTGCTCATCTTCTGCACGCCGTCCGTCCCCTCCAACAGCGGGGTCATCATGACCACTTGCGGCGGCTGGCCATAGCTTTCCTGAAGCTGGCGGCCCATGAGCAGATTGAATTTCTGGTCATTGCCGCCTAATTCCACATCCGCCTTTAAATGCACAGAATCAAAACCCTGCAAAAGCGGGTACAAGAATTCCAAAATGCTGATCTCTTTACCTGTCTCAAAACGCTTTTTAAAATCCGCCCTGGCCAGCATTTGCGCGACCGTTGTCCTGGCAGAAAGTTCCAACATATCCGCCGGTGTTAACGCATTCAACCAGGCACTATTAAAGACCACTTTTGTCTTTTGCGGATCAAGGACTTTAAAGACCTGAGCCTTGTAGGTTTCGGCATTCTTGGCTATGTCGGCAGGCGACATTTTTTTACGCAGCTCATTGCGGCCGGTCGGGTCCCCCACCTGGGCGGTGAAATCACCGATCAAAAAAACCACCGTGTGCCCCAGATCTTGGAACTGTTTAAGCTTCAAGAGCAATACCACATGCCCTAAATGGATATCCGGTGCGGTCGGGTCAAATCCGGCTTTGATGATCAATGGACGGCCCAACGCCAGCTTCTTAGTCAGATCCTCTAATGAAATGATCTCGGTGGTGCCGCGCTTTAAGATGTTGATGGGGTCTTGAAGGGTCATAAAAAAGAATGTGTCATGGCAAGAGAGGCATTATGCCCCGCCTACCATGACACATATTATTACAAACGAGCGCTAACGCCGATCTTCATGCCTTCGACGTCAACTTTGATGATCTTAACCTGCAGGCGATCGCCGGCCTTTAAACCAGCAGCCTGTGTCTTATCGATCTCGGAAGAATAGACCAATGCTTCGATGTCATCTTCCAATTTCACAAAAACACCGAAGTTGGAATTCATGACGACCGTAGATTCGATGGTCGCGCCAACAGGGAATTTGCTGGCGATCTCATTCCAGGGGTTCGGGGTCAATTGCTTTAACCCTAAGGTGATCTTACGGGCATCGGCATCGACAGCCAGGATCACCACTTCAAGGTCCTGACCTTTTTGCAGGACTTCCTGAGGATGATTGACTTTCTTGGTCCAAGACATATCAGAGACATGGATCATGCCTTCTAAGCCGTTCTCTAATTCAACGAACGCGCCGTAATCGGTGAAGCCGCGCACCACACCCTTGACCTTATTGCCGACGGTCAATTTGGCAGCCGCTGTTCCCCACGGATTCTCTTCTAATTGTTTCATGGATAAAGAAATGCGCTTCGCATCCTTGTCCACGTTGATGATCTGAACATCGATCTGATCGCCTAATTTGAACATTTCGGCGGGATTGACCATCTTCTTTTGCCAGGTGATCTCAGAGGCATGCAGCAAGCCTTCGATACCCTTATCGATCTCAACGAACACGCCGTAAGGCATGATGTTGACGATCTTACCCTTGACCTTGGAACCGGCCGGGAACTTGGTCACCGCTTCATCCCAAGGATTAGAGACGATCTGTTTTAAACCTAATGACACTTTGGAATTATCCTTATCGAAATCCAGGATCAGGACTTCCAGACGCTGACCGACCGCCACCACTTCTGAAGGGTGGTTGATACGGCTCCAGCTCATGTCGGTAATGTGCAGCAAACCATCCACGCCGCCAAGATCAATGAACGCGCCAAAGTCGGTGATACCCTTGACAACGCCCTTGCGCTTCTGGCCTTTTTTAAGCTCGCTCCATAATTTCTCGCGGACTTCTTCACGTTCCTTCTGCACCATTTCACGGCGAGACAGGATCAAATTACGGCGTTGCTTGTTCATCTTGGCCACCACGAACTTGTACGTATGGGTCGTGATGTCAAAATTGGACAAGCCTTTAAAGGCGGACAATGACATCGGCAGGAATGCTTCAACGCCAAAAACGTCTACAATGTAGCCGCCCTTGACCGCGCGCACGACTTTGCCTTCGACCGTGTCGCCTTCGTTTAGATCATCCGCGATCTTCTGCCAGCCCTTTAAGCGCTCGGCTTTGGAATACGATAAGATCAAACGTCCGTTGTCATCTTCTATATTCTCGATCAAGACTTCCAACTGCTGTCCAACAGTCAGTTCTGTGGGATTGCGGAATTCTTCGATGGGGACGAATCCTTCGGATTTGAATCCGATATCGACGATAACCTCCTTCAAATTAATTGCTGCGATCGTACCTTTTGATACTTCACCTTCCTTGATATCACGCAGGGTACTCGCGTACATCTCTTCCATTGCTGACCTTTCTGGGGTCATAACTACTGTTCTGTCACTGCTCATGTTCTTTTTTCCTCTTTCATAGGATAGAATTCTCCAAATGCCTGTGGCTTCTGGAGTACAGCGATTATCCCAAAAAAGCCATTTTTGTCAATTTATTTTTTTGTGAGCACAGATCAGGAGGAAAAGCTTTTGCGGTGAATCGGGCTGGGGCCTAATTGTGCGATGGCCTGGCGGTGAGCCTGTGTGGGGTAGCCTTTATGGCCGTCAAACCCGTATTGGGGATAGATCTTGCTGTAATTCTCCATCAGCCTATCCCTATATACCTTAGCCACAATGGAGGCACAGGCAATGGATAGACACTCATCATCCCCTTTCACAATAGTCTTGTGTTTAAACGGCAGGCTGGTCTTGAAAATATTACCATCAACTAACATCAGCACACTGTCGATAAAGCCCAGAGCAAACTTATCATCATGCGGCAGATACCGCCATAATTGCATGACGGCTAGGTCCATCGCGTGAAAGGACGCATTGAGGATATTAACCTCATCAATGGCCGTTTCCGCGACAACCCCGATCCCCACATAGGCCTTCTCAAATATCTCTTCAAACGCGGCACTCCGCTGGAGGGCGCTTAATTTCTTGGAGTCATCAATTCGGGCGGTAAACTTTTCCTCTTTTAAACAGACAGCGGCCGCGACCACCGGGCCAGCCAGAGGCCCCCGGCCAGCTTCATCCAGACCAAAAACGAAACGCAAGCCGTTTGCTCTGGCTTGCGCTTCATGATCTTTGAAAACTTTAGGACTACTTGGCGGCTTGATCGACCTGGACACGGGCGCTCTTCCCTAAACGATCACGCAGATAGTATAACTTCGCACGCTTGATCACGCCTTTGCTGATGATATCGATCTTGTCGATGACCGGGGAATTGATCGGGAACGTTCTCTCCACCCCTTCGCCGAAAGAGATCTTACGGACAGTAAAGGAAGCATTGATGCCGCGGCCGCCGGTCTTGATGACCGTACCTTCAAATGGATGGATACGCACTTTATCAGCCTCTTTGACCTTGATGCGCATTTTAATGGTGTCCCCGACACTGACCTTGGGAAGATCAGAGCGAAGCTGCCCTTTATCCATGGATGTAACTTTCTCTATATTAGACGCTACCATAACTTCCTCCTGGTTATTCTATTACAAAAATTTATTTTAAAAGATCTGGTCGGACTTTTTTGGTTTTCAATAAAGCCTGCTGCCTGCGCCACGCCCTGACCGCTTCATGGTTGCCGGATAATAACACATCCGGGACTTTCAAGCCATAAAAATCTGCCGGACGGGTGTATTGCGGCCCCTCCAGCAAACCATCTTCAAAGGACTCATTGACTAAAGACTCCTGTTTGCCCACCACTTCCGGCAGCAAACGGGTCACGCAATCGACCACCACCATCGCCGGGATCTCACCGCCGGTCAAGACATAATCACCAATGGATATCTCTTCATCCACAAGCGTTTGTCTGACCCGCTCATCGATCCCTTCATAGTGGCCGCATATAATAATTAAATTTTTGTGAACAGTCAAGCGTTTTGCGTGAGACTGTCTCAAAGGCACCCCCGCTGGGCTCATATAGATCACCCTGGCCTTACGGCGGCCTTTGATCTTTTTGACCGCATCAAATAAAGGCTGCGGGCTTAAGACCATTCCCGGCCCCCCGCCAAACGGCCTGTCATCCACACTTTTGCGCTTCTTGTCTTTGGAATAATCACGCAGGTCATGGACCATGATCTTGACTTTACCATTATCCTGAGCGCGTTTGATGATGCTTTCCTCAAACACCCCCTTAAACATCTGCGGGAATAAGGTGATGATGTCAAATCGTTTCATCGTTGGCCAGCTCCGAACCATATTGCGTCAAAAAATCTTTTTGGAAACGCGCGTAATCATCGGCGTCGATCGCTTTACGGATACGTTCCATTAACTTCACATAAAAATATACGTTATGATAACTCAATAATCTCACCCCCGTGATCTCACCGAGATTTAGCAAATGGCGTAAATACGCGCGGGTATAATTCTTGCACACATGGCAATCGCAGTTGGGGTCTAGCGTTGTGAAATCTTTGGTATACTGGCTGTTGCGGATGGTCAATTTCCCGACGGAAGTAAACGCGCAGCCATGGCGGCCGTAACGGGTGGGCACGCAGGTATCGAACATATCGATCCCCATCCCCACGCTCTTTACGATCTGATCCGGCAAACCGATCCCCATAAAATAACGCGGTTTATCTTTAGGCAAAAGACCGATCGTCCACCCCAACGCCAAAAACATTTCCTTGACGCCCTCACCGACACTCACCCCGCCGATGGCATAGGCGTCCATATCCAAGGCCACCAATTCTTCCGCGCTTCTTTTGCGCAGGTCTTCATACGTCGAACCCTGGACAATGGCGAATAGACGCTGACCCCTGGCATGCATGCCTGTTTCATGAAAATGTTTCCGGCAGGCCTTTGCCCAGGTCGTTGTCCTGATCAATCCCCGCAGAGCTTTTTTGCGTTCACATGGATACGGAGAACATTCATCCAGTGGCATGACCATATCAGAACCCAGTACACGCTGAATATCCATGACTTTTTCCGGCGTGAAAAAATGCAGGCTGCCGTCTAAATGCGAACGGAATTTCACGCCTTCATCAGTGATCTTGCGGAATTTTGTTAAGCTAAAGGCCTGGTACCCGCCGCTGTCGGTCAAAATGGGTTTACTCCAGTTCATGAATTTATGCAACCCCCCGACTGCTTCCATGATCTCAAGCCCGGGGCGCAAGTATAAATGATATGTGTTGGATAAAACGATCGGTGAACCAATTTCGTTGAGATCATCGCTGGACATGGTCTTGACGGTCGCGGTGGTCGCCACCGGCATAAAAAACGGCGTCGGAACCTGACCGTGCGGGGTGGTGATCATCCCCCGGCGGGCATCGGTACTTTTATCTTTCTTAATGTATTGAAAAAACGGCGTTGTCATACAGGCAGAGAGTATAGCATCCTATCTTAAACAAACAAGAAAAAAACGGGGAGCAAAAATTTGATCCAGATCTTCAGTTTTTTGTGGAAAAATATTG
This sequence comes from uncultured Planctomycetales bacterium, assembly GCA_964520655.1. Lineage (GTDB taxonomy): Bacteria > Omnitrophota > Gorgyraeia > Zapsychrales > Fredricksoniimonadaceae > JACQQW01. The sequence continues at coordinate 113,256 of CAZFNI010000004.1, read as the reverse complement.
TTCCGCTATACCAAGGGGGTATGGAACTTGTTCCAAATAAAGGAATTTTTGTTATAGATCTTACCCCCCCATTCTGGGGACAGGTTCACACGCATCCATGCGTACCTAGAGGACGGCCGTTGCACCGTTCAAACGTATCAAGGAACGTTTCAGGCAAACTGGTACCCGTGGCATTTGATGGCGGCGGATCCATAGACGGATCATGCAATACGACAATGATGTCTTCCGTATTGCTAATCCCTTGCGATGTTTGAACAGTCACAGGACCGGAACCAGGAACTTGATCACCTTTGATATACACCCTGATCACCGTATCCGACCAGGAAATAACCGGTAAAACCGCTCCCTGATAAAGAACAACACTGCTACTTTGCGTTGATCCAAAATTATGCCCTGTAATATATAATTCTTGTCCAGGCTCAATGAACAACGATGATAACCCCGTAATATACGGAGATGTCGCTGGATAAGGCGCCATGAAGCGACTGCTGGTTTCAAGCAATCCTTGAAGCGTGGCATTGATCGTATGATAGTTAACCGTCGTATATTTGCTCAATTTACGCTGTAACACCGACAGGGAGTCTACCTGGAAATTTGGCAAGCTCTCATCATAATTAACATGATTGACCACTCCCCAATTGGAGGGACTGTCATGATATTTATATGACCATGATGTCCAACTCCATTTTTGATCGTTGAAGTTCTGTATATAATAATCCCAAACGGACTTAAGGCCAAAACCATAGAATTCCCCGATCATCACGGGGACATTATATTGCGGCTGAGAAATTCTGGCTTCAGCTACTTTTTGATCAATAAAAACTTTGTGAGAAGGATAATCTTCATCCGCCTTCTGGACATTACCGTTGGCATCAACATAATTCCAATGATAAAAATGGAATTGATACATGACGTTGGTCCAGTTGCGCACTTGCGGGAAAGGAAGAGTCCCCCAGTCCACCGTTTCTTTCTTGGTCGAAGGATCCGTATACCAAATCCCCTCCATAATGATCATATGCTTTGCGTCCACGGTCCGGATCGCCTTGTATAAACGATCATAAAGATCCGCTAATTTCAAGAAATCCGGAGCCGCTCCCACAGGCTCATTTAGCAGATCATACCCCACCACCCAGGCATTATTCTTATAATGACTAGCCACCTGCTTCCATAAATCTATGGTGCGCAAACGATATGTTTCCCCGTCAGGCGCAAACAACTTATTAAAATTGGCACGGCCGGTATTAGCATCTGCGCTTTGAAGACCAGGGGCACCATGAAGATCCAACACAACATATATGCCCCGATTTGCTAATCCATTGACGATACGATCCATCGCACTAAAATCGATCTGCCCGGAAGCATTGCGGATCCACTTCCCATTATCATCCTGTAGATTACGATAATAAAACGGCAAACGGACCATGGTAATGCCGTGTTTGACCAAAAGATCAAGATCGTTATCATTAATATAATTCTGCTGGTAAAGGATCATGAGCGACTGGGCCGCTGAGTTACCGAAACGGGAAGACAAAACCCTGCGGATGTTCCAATCATCGATCAACGCGGGGTTATCACCATTGCCTAAACCGGTCATCCAAGGTTCAATCACAAACAGCGACCCTAGATTGAAACCATTTAAGGTCAACGTATCGCCTAAGCCATCCCCGTCCCTGATCACGGTTCCGACCGCCTTAACAAACCCTTTTGATGGGTTACATATTTGCGGCCTGCTCCAGGCTGTTAAACCAGCAGCTCCATTACTGCCCTGTTGGATTGCGCGCACCCGATACCATTTTCCTAAAGAAGCCGGCAGACTTACCGGACTAATCACCGCGCGTCCTCGTAAATACTTGATGATGGTCGCTGGTCCTGTATAAATGGAATTCCACGGACCAAATTTGGCTGAGGCCGATTGAACTTCATAAACCACATTTTGCGGAAGCGTTGACCAAGTCACCAAACCTGTCTGAAGAGTTGAATAATTAATCACCACGGAAGGCAAAGAATATTCGAGCACCTCTGACCATGGAGAGGCGTAAATAACACTGTTTTGATCCGCAGGAATTTCTTCCCAGCGAACCCGCAAGAAACTCTTTGAAATATCTGTCAACGTAAATTGAAGCGACTTCCCTATATATATGTCTTTCCATGTCCCATTTGTGCCTGTCGGGCTCTCCTGCAGCCGATAATTCACATTGCCTGGCTGAGCACTCCAAGAAACTGTGTTTGATGTGGACTGTTTTAACACCAACATCGGGCCTGCTGCGCGAATATCATCAAAATAATAAGTGCCCGGCCAATAATTCTGGAACTGTATCTTATTGATATCTTTTAGGTTTAAGTCCGGCGCAATCTTTAATAATTCACTAAAAGGCACCGTGACCCTGGACCATTTTCCGGCAACAACAGATGATTTAGGCCAATACGCCACTTTTGTATCATCTGTGTTATGCGCCCCATTATCGTAAACCTGGATGGATACATTGTTATCCATGCCGTTGCTTGGCTGAGCGTATACCCAGAATGTCAGCCGATCATTGTTCTCAGGAGCCAAATCCACATGCCAGAAACTTTGATCTGCGGTGCCATTATTATCGACGTATTTCTTGTCCCCCGATTGTATCCCGGTCCCCGACCAGTTGCCGGCAGAAACCAGTTTCCAGGAATGAGCCCCTTCAAAAGCCGGCTCCCCATCAACCGAAACGGCAACAGTGTCTGCATCGTTCCATTTCCATCCATATTCATTATCCGTCGAACCGCTGCGTTCTTGTTTCTCAAAAGACTGATATGCCCTATCCTCACGCACAACCTGAAGATCATCATAATAATAATGTCCCGGCATATAATTTTTAAACTCGATCCTAACAATGTGCGTTAGATCCAAATCCGGCGGCAGCTGGCTAAAAAGAACCTTCAATTTTGACCATTGCGAATACGTGGCTGTTTGAGTTGTCCAAACCTCAAAACCCGTAGACTGATATTTATTATTATCATAAAAGCGAACCCCTACGGTATCATTGGTCCCTGCGGAACAGCCATAAATATAACAAAGTCTTGTCGGCCTGGCATATATCCAAAATGTTAACCGGTCATTATTTGTTTGTTTGACATCTAAATATCCAACAGCCGGTCGTGCTTCAACGCCAAAACCTGACCAATAAGAAGAACTGTAGGTATGCAACGATTTCTGACCGGAATGGACGGCATCGGTTCGATCAACAATGCTGATACTCGAACTTCCAACCGGCCAAACATTAATCGGCAGACCATTGTCCGGCTCAAAGTTCTGATAAACAACACCTGCATATGAAGCTGTGGCACAGAAGAAAACTAATAAAAGGGAAACAAGAAGAGTATTGATTTTTATCATGCCTTTATTTTACATCTTTTTGAAACAGACTGTAAAGGACTTTTTTAGGGGGGCCCTACGGACTTGCAATGTGCAGGCGGGATACCGTCATGCTGCCGCTAATAACGGCATTCCCATCTGCCGTCCTCTCCAAATTCAAATTATCGACACTAAGGCTCAACGGCTTTTTCTGGATAAGATACAAAAACTTTGCAATATCTTTTGTCGTTCCGCTTATATTGACAGCGATAGGATATCGGACGATAACGTCTTTGACAATTGGTCTTGGTTCTATATTCAGGATACGGATAGCAGACTTTGTGGCCGCTGCTTCCAGCATATTAACCAGCTCTGACGACTCCGCAGCGTCCGACGACCCCCGCCCCCATTCCTGCACCATTTGATCCATCGTTTTCTGTAACTCTTGATTACCCTCCAATAACGCCCTGCCCTTTTCCAAACGTTCCTGACTGGTGGCTATGTTTTCATCAATGTCACTGACCATGCCTTTAATCGGTTTTAAAAGAACAAAGAATATGACATAAACAAACGCTAAGAACAATGTCGCAGCACCAATCAATCTTTCTCTGGGGGATATTTTCATCATCGCTGTTTTAGTTGGCAGGAAATCTTAAAATAACTCGATTCCCCCTCCTGTGTTGTTCGTTTGTTGACAAAATCCAGCCTCACACTCACAAACATTGAAGACCGCACTAAATTCTCCTGGAATATATTGATATCCGCCGGCTGAGACGCAATCCCCTGCATCATTAAAGTCCTGTCGCTAGCGATATTCATATTAAACAATGAAATGCTCTGCGGCGCAGCCTCTGAGACTGCTTTGATGATATCGGCCGCCATCACCCTGTTATTAAGGGCCTGGGAAGTCATCTCAATCGTGGCTTTCATTTGTTGCATTCGATCCAGCTGTTTTTTTGTCTGTACCCACTCCTCATTTAACTGCTCTAAATAAACGCGTTTTCGATGAATATGGACAATACCCGATACCGCAACCGATGCAATCAAAAGAACAACAGCGACCATCATCCTTATCATGGCCCATTTTACGCCCACCTTAATTTGAGCCTCAACCAAATCTTTAGGCATTAAATCAATACTTTTAGCGAGATCTGAACCAGATAGCCCCATCATTGCTGTTGATGCTTCTTTCGCAACACCTAATTCCTTGGCCTGCTCAACCCTCTCAATCGGCAATTCATATTCTTTCTTAAGCGTTTCTAACAAATCATCCGATATCAAACGAGTTCCAACAATAATGATCTTTGTCGGTAAAGGTCCCACGTTCTCTTGTATATAACCTTCAATTGTTGAATGGGTTTCTTTAAGCAGTACCGATGAATCGCTGTTACCAAAGCCTCCTTTAACGAATCGAAAGGCACGGCTGGCAAACACATGATCATGGGAACAAATACAAATCTCTCCGGCAGCATCATGAAGATCCAATATAAGTGCAATTCCAGATTTATCTAATGGACGACGTTGATACCATAACCATAATCCCCACGCACTCATAGACATCCTGGCAGGGATACCACCGGCTTTAACAAAGATCCGCCAATAGCGCTCAACGATCTCCCTTGGAACAAGGACAACCATGACTTTACTTGCATCTTTGTTATTACCAATCGTCAGGACATCAAAAATAACCTCATCGGCCGCATAAGGAACAATCTTATCTATCTGCAAAGCCACCATCTTTTTTATCTCTTCGACATTACTTGAAGGCAAGGTCATAAACCTTACAAGAACATCGTGCCGGCTCACCATCGCCGTAAAACTTCCTTTTCTTAATCCAAATGTTTTCGAAAGCTCTTTTAATTTCCTGGCAACATCATCCTCATTTGCCCCCTCGATGCTGATTTGACGGAAAGCTGGCGCTCCATTCTCCTTTAGCTGTAAGAATGTTAAATATTGATCTGAAATGGATATGATTTTCTGATTTTTACCCATTAATTTAAAGACCTCTCCAACCTAACGATA
>CAZFNI010000004.1:97720-107806 GCA_964520655.1 uncultured Planctomycetales bacterium | reverse complement strand
TCTTCTAATAACGCCCGCAATAATGGTTCTGAAGCAGTCCAAAAATTCACCTTAAACCCGCTGCCATCCTCTGCAGGGTAAACAGTCAGATCAGTGTGTATTTTATCAAAGATTTCCTGAGTCATACCGTCTACCATCAATAGTTCAGCAACATCATCAAACGGAGCCTTTTTAGTCTCCCTAACCCATTGGATCGAATTGTGCACGATCTGTTCCGCTTGCTTTGCAGGGAAACCATATTGCTTAATAAGACCCACCAATACAGTGCCGCTTGTTTCATTAAGCGCATTTAGATTAAAACAGCGCGCTTGATCAATGATCGTCACGTCAAATCGGCTGTTCTCATCCAGCGCGACATTACTCAAAAATTTTCTCCCTTGCTCCACAGACTCTATTGCCACCCCGCTTTGCCAGGAGAAATCAATGGAGCTTGGGTGTTGACGCATCAGGTTGAGTGTATAATATACCCCAGCCATGGCAGAAGCCAATGCCCTTGTTCTCGAAAACTCTTTCTGTGTGTACCGCGAGATCGTTGAAGTAAGTGATCCGGCGCTAAAAGCAAAAACCATTAAGATACTCACCACAACTAAGACAACAACCAGGATTATACCGGAACGATCGCAGCGTATATTCATAACTAATGATTTGGCAAATAAAATATCCGGTTGAATTCAGAAAATCCATGGGCGCTATCTTGGGCACATTTAAGCGTGACCTTAACGGCCAAAGGCAACCCATCGTTTTTCCAAGATTTGGTCCATTCCAGCTTCGCTTCCCTCGCATCACCTTCGGCCTTTTTCCCAAAGAACAGTTCCAACCCGTCGACAGGCAAGCGTTTAACTATCAAAGCGGCGTTTAAATCCAACGGTTGATGCCGCAATCTTGCCAGCAACGGCTGCTCTGCTCTTCTTAAAGCATAATACCCGTCGCTGTTTGATCTTAGATCATACGATATTTCCTGCAATCCCCTCTGGCTGCTACGGACCAATCGCATGGAATGCTCATCGCCGCTAAAACTTTGCCACGCCGGATCCACAGCGCTGTAATTAACCCTGATCGCAGAGGCGAGATCCTGATCTAAAGCATCAAACACCTTATACATCTGTATATAAACCCTTGCTGTAAACTGTGCTCGTTTGTAGGTTTCTACGCCGTTAACCAGCACCTGAAACAAGATCAAACCAACCAAAGCGGTAATCACACCGCCTAAGATCATCTCAAGCAATGTCCATCCGCTTTTTTTATGTTTAATTGTAAAAAACACTTCTTGTTGTCTGCGTGCTGTTATCATCAGGCAAGATCGTCCTTAAATTCACGACACGTTGTTTCCCATCAACCCAGGCAACCGACATCTCCGCCCGTTTTAACCCTTGCCAAGACTCCTGGTTTATTGACTTAAATTCAAGATCATAGGTAAATCTCTCCAGCGGTTTGGCCGCGGGTTGACTTAAAATTGGGACAATCGTTGTATCAAATAACGTCTTCTCTCCCAGTTTTTCATTGATCAACAGCCACGCTTTCCCGTAATCCTGCGCCGTATTGATCACGCGCGCATTATTCATCAAAGCCTGCATAAGGGCCGTTAACGCGACCGCCATTACAACAATCGCAATCAACGCCTCCAAGATCACAAAACCACCTTGCTTGATCACAACTATTTTTCTTTCTCCCAATTAATAATGTCGTCCTTACTTTCAACCCCATCTTGACCTAACGAATAAAGATCATAACTTTCCTTATTATGACCGCCCGGAGCAAGATAAACATACGGCCTCCCCCAAGGATCCTGAGGTATTTTCTTTTTCTTTAAATAAGGACCGTTCCAATGGGCCGGGACAGGTGCTGTTGTTGGTTGAACGACCAAAGCGGCAAGCCCTTGCTCGCTTGTCGGAAATGTCCCGTTATCCATCTTGTACAGATCAAGGGCAGCGGATATATTAGAATCCACATCAGTCTGGGCGGCAACAACTCTGGCCTGGTCGCTGCGGCCCGTTAAATTCGGCACAACCATGGCCGCTAAAATACTAATAATGACGACCACCAGTAATATCTCAATCATGGTAAAAGCACGTTGATTCATACAATCTCCTGTCATTTATTTAATGATCATATTCATTTGGATTAACGGCAAAATGATCGCCAACATCATCGACCCAACCAACAATACAACCGCGATCAATACGACCGGCCCTAATGCGTTAAGCGCATCCTCCGTCATTTGCCGGCTTTGGTCTTCTTGCATTGCTGCGATTTTATAAAGATTATTCTCAAGTTTCCCGCTGTGCTCCCCGACGGAAATAAGATTTGCTGTCAGATCCCCAAAAACCCCTGCAGACCTGACGGCCGTCGATAAACTAGCTCCCATGCGCACCTGATGCGCAATATTCATCGCTTGCTGCTCAAATACGGCATTTTGCAGAACCCCTACGCTGGACTCCAATGCCTGGGCGATGGGAACACCGCTTTCTAGCAAAACAGCAACCGTGCGGGTAAAACGTGCCGTATAGACCGCTTTTAAAAAGTCGCCAACTATCGGTAGTTTAAGCGCGAGACGGCTAAAACGCGCATGGCCATCTGTTGTTCGCCGGTATTTCTCAATATAAAATATACCGATAAACCCAGCGGCAAGAAGCCATGCGCCATAATGTGCTAAAAAACCGCTTAACCCTACCACCACTTGTGTGAGCCACGGCAATTGCGTACCGACATCTTCAAACATCAAAGAAAGTTTAGGCAGCACAAAAGTCAATAAAATAACGATCGCTGCCACCCCCACCCCCAGAATGATCATGGGATACATTAGTGCGGATCTGATACGGTTCTTGATGACTATGTCTTTCTCAATATTCTGGCTCAAACTGATCAAAGCCCGCGACACATTACCCGAAGCCTCCGAAGACCTTATCATGCTCACATACAGTTTATTGAATGTCTGTGGATATGCCTCCAATGCTTTGGATAAACTCATCCCCTCTTTAACAGAAGAGCACACATGGCCCGTCATTTCTTTTAATACGGCTGAAATACGTTGTTTGCTTAACAACGACAACGATTGGACCAATGGAACACCCGCCTCCAACATATCCCCTAAGGATCGAAAGAAAAACACCAGGGCCTGATCTGAAATATGATGCGTAACCCTGGCCCTGTTTTGAACAACACCTAAAGCACTCCCCTGACGACGGCCTAGCGGCTCAACAACAACAGGCGTATACCCCATTTCCAGGATCTTCTGCACCGCCGATTGTTGATTTAAGGCAATAATCTCACCCTCAACAACCTCTTTCCCTGTATTCTTTGCTGTATAAACAAATGAAGGCATGATCGTACTTTCTTTTATTCTTGAGTCGCCTGTATCACTTCCGCCGCTGAGGTGATGCCAGATAGAACCTTCTCCCATCCATGCTGCCGCATCGTTTTCATCCCATTCGATAAAGCGTAGGCCGATATTTCCTGAACACTTGTCCCTTTCACAATCATGGCCCGAATTGTTTCATCAATCATGAGGATCTCACAAATGATCTCTCGGCCGCTATATCCTGTCATACGGCAATGCTTGCATCCTTTGGGCTCATGGATCATCTGCCCGGTAAGCACTTCTGTTTTCAACCCGAATTCTTGAGCAACGCTCTCTGAGACCGGGACCTGCACTTTACAATGAGGACAAAGCACGCGCACCAAACGCTGGGCGATAAAGCTTTCAACCGAGGAGGCGATCAAGTAAGGTTCTATGCCCATATCCAAAAGCCTTGTCACGCCTGAAACAGCATCATTGGTATGTAATGTGGAAAATACCATATGGCCGGTCAAGGCCGTTTGAATGGTGACCTGTGCCGTCTCGGCATCTCGAACTTCCCCCACCATGATAATATCGGGATCATTACGCAAGACTGTTCTTAAGATAGAGGCAAAAGTCAAACCGATCTGCGTATGGGTTTGGACCTGCACCACCCCTTTTAATTGATATTCGATCGGGTCTTCGATCGTGATGATCTTTGTTTCCCCGCGGTTGACGGCGGCAATACAAGCGTACAAGGTTGTTGTCTTTCCGCTTCCCGTCGGTCCCGTAACAAACATGATCCCATGCGGTTTTCCCAACAAATTGTTTATTTGCTGCCGGTGTTTAAGATCAAACCCCAGCTCCTCAATGCTCAACAAGCGCACGGAATTAAGGATGCGAATCACAACGCTCTCCCCATAAGGCGTTGGAAGGGACGAAACACGCAGATCCAGGTCAACTGATCCTGTTTTCACCTTAAAACGCCCATCCTGCGGCAAGCGTTTCTGGGCGATATTAAGCTGTGCCAATACTTTGATGCGCGTGATCAACACATCCGCGAAATAACGCAAATTCGAGGGGATGCCTGCATCATACAGAACCCCGTCGATCCTGTAACGAATACGCAATGACTCTTCAAACGGTTCAATGTGAATGTCCGTCGCGTGGTCTTTATATGCCTGGAGCAATATCTGATTTAAAAAACGGCTGATAGAGGCATCTGAATCCTGCTCGTCAATGACCGTCACCTCCTGTTCACTTGCAGACTGAGCTGATGTGCCCATCATCTGTTCAATGGTCTCGGCACCAAGACCATAATGCTCACGTATCGCTTCGATGATCTCTTTCTGGGAAGCCAACACCATTGCCACCGACGATCGTGAAACCAAATTGAGATCATCGATCAAACGCAGATCCAGCGGGTTATGGACGGCTACGGTTAAAATACCTTGAGTAAAACGGACGGGAAACACCTTGTAATAATTCGCAACCTTCGCCGGCAATCGTGCCAGCGCTGATTGATCCGGAGGGATTGTCTTTAAACTGACTGTTTCAATATTGAGCTGCCTGGCCAAACATGAAAGAATAACCTGTTCGTCGCTGATATACCCCAGCCTCAGACAAATATCACCCAAAAGTTCTTTCGTACGCTTCTGTTCTTCCAAGGCCGTGTTTAACTGGTCCTGGAGCAGCGCCCCTTGATTTAAGAGAACCTCTCCCAATAACGATCTTTTTTGCCAGCGCACGTTACGTCCTTATTCCAGGGGACTCTGGGTATACACTTTATCGTCTTTGATCAAGCGTGGATTAACATCATCAGCCTGGATATCTCCAGAAATAATGCGGGGCGTTAAGAACACCATGATCTCCGTCTTCTCAATAGAATCGTTCTTTTGCCTGAATGCCGCTCCAACAAAGGGCACCTTGCCAAGCACGGGGACTTGACTGCTATTGGTTGAACGCTCGTCTTTGATCAAACCGCCCAGCACAATGGTCACGCCGTCTTTAACGCGTATGGTCGTATCCACCGTTGATGTATCAACGATCGGGATCTCATTCTTTGAACTTGTGACAAGCGCCGTTGACGCCGAGGAAACTTCCGGTTTGATCTTCATCGTAATATAACCATCTTTATGGATGGTGGGCGTCACGGTCAACTTGACCCCTACGTCGATAAACGTCACCGTCTCGGAAATGGATGTCGGGCCAGACGACGGCGTTGTTGTGGTGGTGGTCACATAGGGCTTTGTTGTCCCCACCAATATCTTGGCCTCATGATTATTGACAACAGCAATGCTAGGACTGGACAATAAGCGTGTTTTTCCTGAAGCATCGAGCGCCTCCATCACAAAGCCATACTGGTCATTACTCATTGTACCAATGCTAAGAACACCTTTAGGAGCAACCGATGACCCCAGCGAAAAATCATTGGTCAATCGTAAATCATGCCATTTATTAACGACCGCGTCCCAATTGATCCCCAACTTCATCTTGTCCGTCAATGAAACCTGAATGATCCTCGCCTCGATCAAAACTTCTTTTTCCTGTTTATCCAATGCTTCGATCACATGTTTAATTTCAGTGAGCTTAGGCGTAATGTCCGTGATCACGATCTTATTGCCTTTGGCATCGATCTCGGCATGACCGATATCTTTTGTCAATAACGGGGCCACCGCCTTGATCATGTCCTCTGCTTTCATGTAGCTTAACTCAAAGACCTGTGTTTTGCGCGGCACATCCAGCATGTGGACCAAATTCTCAACATCCGTCATCTTGGCTGCCGTGTCTTTGACAAAGATTTTGTTTGATTGTGCATCAACGCGAATGGTTCCAAATTTAGGTGTCAGGATCTCAGCAATGCGCGCGGAGATCGCATCGGCCTGGACAAACATCAGTTCAAATGCTTTCGTTTGGGAAGGAACATCTATGGTTGCCAAGAAATCTTCAATGTTCTTTAAATTCGCGGGGAGATCCTCGATGATCAATGAATTGGACTGCTCATCAGCTATGACCTTCCCAGCCGAACTTTTGAAATTCGCCAGTAAGACCGCCGCATCGTTGGGGTTCATGCCCTTTAGCGCGATCACCTTGCGCACGGTATTTTGAGCAAACTTATAACCAAACATCCGCTCGAAATCACCGGCAGGGACGATCTGCATAATGCCGCGATGCTCAATATAGGCTAAATCATTGGCCTCCAGAATAATATGCAGCGCATCATGCACATCCACATTCTTCAAATAGATCGTCACCCGGCCCTGGACGTTGCGGCCGGCTATGATATTTAAACCCGTCTTTGAAGAAACGAGTTTAAATACATCGTTGATATCCATGTCTTTTAATTCAAGAACATCGAGTATCTGTGAGACCGGCTTATCAGCTGTTTCCTGGGTCGTGGTTGAATCAACAGCATCGGAACCATCTTGCTGGGCAGCAACTGGACATGCGGCAGATAGTAAAAACATAATGATGGCAAATAGATGGATCATCATTTTTTCTCTATGGGTAATACGATGTCCTGTCCCTGATATTTTAATACCGCCTGATGGGGCAACACCTCCACCACTTCAATGTCTTGCGCACGCCCTCCTTGGGCGATAAAGAATGTTTGATGCGTGTTAATGTCTTCAATGGCCAGCTCCGGGGGCTTTGCGATAATAACTCCCACAACTTTAAAATTGCCCGGCAGCGTGTTAACGATAGGGGCGTTATTATTCAACTCTTTCCCCGGCATGGCCGCATTGAATAGATCCCTCGATGGAACAACATCTTCAAAATCCCTCACCGGTTGCGGCGTCAGTTCTTTCGTCTGTTCAATGGATGATATCTCACTGTGGGGATATGTGGTCAGGGGCGCATGAATTTCAACAGGTTTGGCAAAAGATAAAACCGCATTAACGACGTAAATGATCGCGGCTAATATAAAAACTTTCTCCATCAATAAAGCAACACGGATTGCCAAGGTCATCAAAAACCGCTCCAAAGGATTTAAATCTTCTTACTTCTATCAATTATATAAATATTCTGGTGAATTAGGAAGTGAATTTAGAAATGTTTAAATATGAACTTGTCTTTTCTTCGTTCATTTAACCAGAGGTGCTATAAACCGGCCTAGCTTGGGATCATAATACCTAGCACCATAGTAGTACAACCCGCTCTCATCGTCAAAGGCCTTTGAGTTAAAGAAGTACCAGCCATCCTTGATCTTCGTGCCATACTTCTCGAATCGGGATATTTTACCGAACGGGTCGTATTCGGATAACGATCTGGCCGTCCCCGTGCTGTCGGATATGACATTGGCTGATCCTAAATGATCGTTGTGGTAGTAGTCGATCTCCGTTCCGGTGATCGCTGCTACTCTTGTGCTTCCGAGGAACAGGTTCTTGGTTGTCCTTGAATCTTCGATCTCATAGATGTTACCCACATACGTTGTGGTGCTTGTGATATAGGTTGATTGCCCGTATGCCGGAGCTCCTAATTGTGTGATCAGGATGCCATAGGTGTCGCTGTTCTGATAGTCCGTATCTGCGTAGCGGTAGACGGTCTTCTTCGTCCTGCCGCCGTCGCCGTCGTATGCATATGTGGAGATGGTCTTGGCTTGCTTTAAATTTGGCGCATAGCCAATGCTGGTTAGGCGGTTCTGGGTGTCATACACATAGGTCCATACCCCTCTGCTTGTGGTCTTGCCCACCATGTTGCCGTTGGCGTCATAGGTGTAGTTGACCCCATCGCTGGTTGAACTGACAGCATGTGGGCCGGCGCCGTTGGCTCCATAGGTATAGGTTAATCCGTCTTTGAGTGTGATGTTGCCGATCTGGTCATAGGCATATGTTTTTGTGCCATACCCTGCACCCGTTGCCGTTAGTAACCGGTTTAACGCGTCATACGTGAAGCTTTGTGTTCCGGTATTGACCGCATCGGTGATCGTTAGGATATTCCCCAAACTGTCATACGTATAGGTTAAGTCCTGGAGTTTATTCGCGGATGCGTTTTGGGTTAAGATACGTGTTAAACGAAAACTTACCGGGTCATACGTATTCTGGGTTGTCACCCCATTGCCATAGGCAATCGAGGTGATCTGACCCATGGCATTGTAAACGACATTGCTGACAATGGCGTTCTGAATTATGCCGTTTTGGGTTAAGACATTAACACCGTTGGCCTGCCCTGCATTGTTGTAGGTGTAGCCCACATTGTTGTAATCGGGATAGGTTAACTTGGTTAAACGGTTTAAGTCATCGTATTGACGGGAAACAGAATAATAATTACCATTGATGACTTTGGTTGAGGATGTCTCACGGCCCAGCTGATCATAATAAAACTGTGTGCTGTCTGTCCCATAGGTCACACTGCTTAACCGGCCGATGCTCTAGCTCGACTGTCAAAGAACAGAGGACTCGGAAGGAATAAGCAAAAGCTATTAATAATTGCAACCTGTCCCCTGGGAGGGACCTGGTCCGTTCTCTAACAGATTGAATAGATTGCTTCAGCGACGAGGATAATGAATTATTCGCAACTTGTTTCATTGCTGCTTGTTGTGAGATCTGGCACTATTTATTTTCTATTTATTCACTATTTATTCTTGTAAACATGCTTGTTATGAGAAACTACTTATTTGGCGCTGTAACTATTTATTTAAACCATGAATAAAACTAATTGTTTCTTTCGTAACCGGCTTAACTAATGTCCACGAATAAACCCGATCTTTGTAATCTAGAGAAATCCACTCATCTTTATCTAAATGATATGCTAATTTACAAAACTTTAAATCAAATTCATTGGTTCCATTATTCAAAGTAACAAACAGTTTAGAATCAATAATCTCTAATCTTAAAATATCTATATAAAAAAACTTATTTAGAAAACCAATCAAAATAAAAAACAAAACCAGAATCATAATTAAGGAAATACTTCCTAAGAGTTTCGAAAATGCAAAAAAAACAAACAAAGAAACAGCTTCACAAATCAACAAAAGCACTATTAAGAGAACATTGATTCTCTCTGATCCCGATTTTCTTGGATTAGAAATTCTAATATCTACCCTCATTTTTACCTCAAATATGTAAGAAACTACCTGTATCCATAAATTAATTGTTTAAACGCATCCCCAGCATACTTGCCCCAATCACCAAATCCATCTAATTTATATTCCCATCCCCCTCCAGTCTTGCCAAATTGAGGAAGTACGGGACGTCCCCCTGAAACAAACTTATTCCAAGGAACCTTGACTTCTCTCATTGCTGTCCATTGTGTAGGAGCTGATAACTTTTGCATTGCTACATCCAAAGAGTACCTAGCACGGGTTACCCACTGACTTGCAGCATTTGATTGAGGCCCATAGTACTGATAAAAAGTAGAAACACGTCCAGAAAAGGCTCCAACACCCACTTCTACAGCACCTGCCGCTCCCCCAACAGCCCAAAGAGCATCCAACCCTAATCCAACCCCGTCTGCTAAGGTTGCTCTACCCTGTTCAGCATGTGCCCAGAAAGTTCCCGTATTCCATCCTGGTTGAGTTAAAGTATTGACCGCAGGCTGAATTAAGTTTGTTCCGACGGCAGCACCTATTGAAGCCCCCACACTTGCAACAGAAACCATCGCAGTCTTCAGAGCTTCTTCTAATACCTGCCCAGCCGTATATGCATACGATGCATTCGCTGCTGCTTGCGCCGCACCAGATGCCCTGCCAGCATCTATCACAACAGTTCCTAAGTCAACATTTGCTGCAGTCTTGACCGCTGCGCTCGCAGCTGCCTTTACTCCAGCACTTATTCCCGCAGACATCAGGCCGCTTCCTAATGCAACAA
>CAZFNI010000004.1:13753-97710 GCA_964520655.1 uncultured Planctomycetales bacterium | reverse complement strand
CTGAAATCTTTCCAATTTGCAATAACGTGCTGTTTTGAGTAATCAATCCTGCTGCTGTAGTTGCTAAGGAAACAACAGTCGCAACTTTAGCGACAACAGCGGCTGCTTTTGCTATGAATATTAAAGCAGCAAACCAAGCAAAATGCCCATCAGGGTCGATCAAATTCACCGGATTATTATGACAATAACTGTACCGGTTTAACGACTGCGGGTCGGAAGGATAACCAACAATCGTATCCGCAGTCAAAAATCGAGCTAATTTAGGGTCGTAATACCTACCCCCATAATAATACAACCCACTCTCATCGTCAAAGGCCTTTGAGTTAAAGAAGTACCAGCCGTTCTTGATCTTCGTGCCATACTTCTCGAATCGGCTGATCTTGCCGAACGGGTCGTATTCGGATAACGATCTGGCCGTCCCCGTGCTGTCGGATATGACATTGGCTGATCCTAAATGATCGTTGTGGTAGTAGTCGATCTCCGTTCCGGTGATCGCTGCTACTCTTGTGCTTCCGAGGAACAGGTTCTTGGTTGTCCTTGAATCTTCGATCTCATAGATGTTACCCACATACGTTGTGGTGCTTGTGATATAGGTTGATTGCCCGTATGCCGGAGCTCCTAATTGTGTGATCAGGATGCCATAGGTGTCACTGTTCTGATAGTCCGTATCTGCGTAGCGATAGACGGTCTTCTTAGTTCTGCCGCCGTCGCCGTCATAGCTATAGGTGGCAATCGTCTTGGCTTGCTTGAGATTCGGAGCATAGCCAATGGATGTGAGACGGTTCTGCGTGTCATACACATAAGTCCATACACCCCTGCTTGTTGTCTTGCCCACCATATTGCCGTTGGCGTCATACGTGTAGTTATTGCCGTCGCTCGTTGAAGTTACCGCATGCGGGCCGGCGCCGTTGGCTCCATACGTGTATGTCAAACCATCTTTAAGCGTGATATTGCCGATCTGGTCGTAGGCATAAGATTTGGTGCCATACCCTGCCCCTGTGGCTGTGAGCAGTCGATTTAACGCGTCATACGTGAAGCTTTGTGTCCCCGTATTGACCGCATCGGTGATCGTTAGGATATTCCCCAAACTGTCATACGTATAGGTTAAGTCCTGGAGTTTATTCGCGGATGCGTTTTGGGTTAAGATACGTGTTAAACGAAAACTTACCGGGTCATACGTATTCTGGGTTGTCACCCCATTGCCATAGGCAATCGAGGTGATCTGACCCATGGCATTGTAAACCACATTGCTGATAATGGCATTCTGCACACCGCCCTGCTGGTTTAATACATTAACCCCGTTGGCCTGCCCTGCACTGTTGTAGGTGTAGCCCACATTGTTATAATCGGGATAGGTTAGCTTGGTTAAACGGTTTAAGTCGTCGTATTGCCGGGAAACAGAATAATAATTGCCATTGATGACTTTAGTTGAGGATGTCTCGCGGCCCAGCTGGTCATAGTAAAACTGCGTGCTGTCTGTCCCATAGGTCACACTGCTTAACCGGCCTATGCTGTAGCTTGACTGCACACTGTCATACGTGTAGGTCGCAAGACTGGTTGTCACTGCGGATACGGTTTGGGTCTTGGTCTTTAAGCGGTTTAAAGCGTCGTAGGTGAAATTCAACTGTGAAAGCTTCGCATCCTTCTGCGTTAAGAGGTTGCCGCTTCCATCATAGGTATAATCCCAATGATGCATGTCCACATCATCCATGTTCTTCTTGCGGCCTAAGGTGTCATAGGCCACATTGGTGATGTTACCTTTGGCGTCCGTTACCTTGGTTAAATTGCCCAGCGCATCATATTGATAGCCGGTTGAGGCATAGAGCGTAAATGTACTGGTGGGATACCTGGTGTCCCGGCCATCAGCACCGGTATATTCCTGCCGGGTGATCAGGCGGCCGAAGGAGTCGCTGATCGAAACTGTCTTATGGCCATTGGGGTCATAGGTTGTGGTCGTTAACCCGTCAAAGACCACATTGGAATAGGTCCCGTCATTGTTTACGGCTTTGATCTGCCGGCCCAGCGCATCATAATAATTGGTCACATGAGGCTGGGTGTCGGCGGGTGTCGCATCCAGCGTGTTTAAATTATTGGTCGTGAACCTGGGCGGGAAGACATACTGCACAAGCCCACGGGAATTGTAGGTCTTCTGGTCGCCGACAATATACTGCCCTGCCGTGGCGGAAGGAGATTTTGTTTGGATCACACGGCCAAGGCCGTCGCTGTAAGACACGGCATCAATGGTCGCGGCCACGCCTGATGTCACCAAACTTTTGGATGTGACCTTATAATAATTAGCCCCATAGGCATAACTGTTCTCAACGGTTGGGATGGCAAATGTGTCCAGCGGCGAGATGACCTTCAGCACCCGGCCGAGCATATCATAGTGTTTGAACACTTTTTGATTATTGGCATCAACGACCGCCATCACCGATCCGAATGGACCCCACATGGAAGCATTGTATTGAGGATCAGAGCTTAGGGCAGAAGCATTGATCATGTAATAGTAGGTCTTGACCATCTGGCCCAGGGCATTGGTTGTCTGGATCGGGAACATCTTATACAGACTGTCATAGACAATTGTTGTGGTGTTATTATTCGCGTCGGTGGTTGAGGATAGATTACCGATCACGTCATACGCATAGGTTGTTGTGATCTTCGGGTTCGTATCCCCGTTCCAGTCTTCTTTCTTGGTCAATAAGCCGTTAGAGAAGGACGCGGTATTACTGACATTATTGTCGTAATAAAACCAGGTTTTCTTGATAAAGTTGCCGGCTTTATCCTGCAGCGTCGTTAAATTAGGCAACGTCATAAAGCTTGCCGCTGCCTGCGGCACATAGCTGATGTTGGTTGTCAGGACATTGTTGTCGATCGAGGTGACAACTGTCGGGTCGGCGATCGAAGACAATGCAGGGGTCGCCAAATCGATGGCCCCATATTGGACTTTCTTGCTTACATTGCCGTTGGTCATGTCATAGGTCATGACCTGGGCGCTGCGCTGGACTAACGTTCCGGTTGCGCCATACAGATAATTGTCCGAACGCACCAAATATGGGAACTGCACCGTTGTTCCAACAACTGGATTTAGACTAACGGCATTCTCGGATTTACTGAGCATGGTGCCGTCGGCGGCGTGTGTTTCCGTTAAATAGGGCGCGCCTTTACGGAAATGGTCCTGATAGAAATAGGCAATGGAATAATTACCGTCGGGGTCGGTCGTGGTCACCTTGTTAAACCCGCGGAACTCGCGGTCAACGGAATCCCACAATCCGCCGGCATAACTGTAATTAGTTGTATAGCTAAACGTTTTATCATTAGCTGTACCGCTGACGGTCAATGTTTTGACGACGGGAAAAGCAAAGGGCAACAATTGATTGGTGTAATGAGTTGATGCGTCGTAAACGATATCCGCAAAAACCCCTACCCCATTGTCCACCTTGACAAGCGTATCGGTTTGCTGAAGGTTGTTGAGGTATGTGTATTTGGTCTGCCCCCCGACACGGATCGTATAATCAATACCGCCATCCCCGTTGACATCCCAGAATTGCGAGCCTAAATTGGTAAAATCCACATTGGCGTTCATCGCCCAGGCACCAGTTTCATTGCTCCAGCCATTGCCCATGTTGATTAATACATTAAGCGAGCCATCTTTATAAACCAGATCCGTCAGACCATCGCCGTTAAGGTCTACAAACTGGGCTTTGTTGGTTCGAAAATCCGGCGCGATCGGCATGCCGATCCAGGGCGATGTCGGCGCGGCCAGCCAGCTGCTGCCGGTGTTCATATAGACCGTCCTTGTGCCCCCTGTTGAAAAAAACAGATCCGGCAAGCCGTCGCCGTTAAGATCAACCAGCCGCCAGCCTTGAGTAAAATCAACTTCAGCTGGAGTCGTCCACGTGGTGCTTTTCGTCCAGCCAGTGCCGCCAGCCGCTTTGTTGTTGATAAAGATCGAGTGGCTGGCATAATGTTGATTGCGGCCGATCACAATATCTGCATAACCATCACCGTTGACATCGGCAAAGTTGGCCGCGCCGGGATAGGTGGTCCCGCTGACAACATAATTGGTCATCGCTTCATAGGGCAAGGCCCACGCCGCGTTATCAACGAACCCGTCCACCTTATTATTAAGGCGCGACAATAGATAATACCCCCCATCATAATGGTTACGGATATAATCGACATACCCATCTCCGTCAATATCCACAAACGCGTACCCATTATCCCGGTCAAACGATGGGCATATGTCCACAAAGCCCTGCTGGCCGGTCGTCTTCCACGTTGTTGTTGAGAAAATAACTGAGGAAACCTTATCATTGATGTAAGAATATTTACCCGCGGGCACACTCCCGTCGCAAGGGCCCATATTAAATAATGCGTCCGTGTATCCATCCGCGTTTAAATCCATAAGCCGCACTGAATCGTCTATATAACGGCTGTACAGTATTTCCGTAAGGTCAGGGTAGGCTGTATTCCAGTTACTTGTCTGCGTGAAACCCTTCACATTGCTATTGTAAGTAAACGTAATGGTCGGAACAAAAGTACCATACTCCGTGTTGACAGAAACGGAAGTTAGCAAGTCCCTGGCCGTAGCTGCGCTTGGCGTATAATTAAAGTGATAGCTGCTGACGACCGTATTGGGAGCAATGGATGATTTAATACCGGTTAATTTAAGAGCGGTCTTAACCTCAAAACCTGTTAAATAAGAGACGCTTGGCATATAGGTTGCCGCGTATTCAAAGGTAACAATTCCGGGTGTGGTGCTGGTTAGAAATGAGGCATTCGCTCCTTCTAAAGCAGTGTAGTAGATATGGTCCGGATATACCTGACCGCTGTCTTTGCGGTAATAGACATTCATGGCATTGCCGAAAATGTCGATGACCTTGTTTAGGCTCCATTTGAAAATGCGGCTTGAATTCGCTGGGTCATACTGACGTGAATCGTCCGTGTTACCGTAGTAATATTTTGTCCCCTTCTTGTCGGTGACCACCCAGTAATTACCCGACTTCTCGATCTTGGAGAACGACCCTTCAATTTCGGGACGATAATAGCCCGCGGCAGCGTCATAGACCAGTTTGACCCCTGACATTTCATATGTATCGCTGCTGTCATATTTAGGAACGCCTTTCTTTAAAGAGATCTGGATAGAGCCCAGATCCAAATTCCACCCCACGCCCAACAGCCCCAATTGCTTGTTCCCGGAACTATAAACAATATTAATGTTGGGCTCTATGCCAGCACGTCCCGGAGGAGTATCGATGTGGATCGGCAAATTGGCGCTGCCGGATGTTTGATCAACCTTGATGCTGGCGGCCTGGGCCGTAATGCCCCCGCTGCCCAAAGCAGCTGACTGCGCAACCGCGCTGGCCGCAGTCAAAGTTGATGTCTTGTCAGATGGCTTGACGGTCGTTGCTTTGGTATCTTTGGAAGCAGAAGTTGTTGTTTCTGTTGTTGTTTCCGTCGTTGTTGATGTTGTGGACGTTGCTTTCGTATCCGCAGGTGCTGTTGTGTCAGCTGGAGCCGCTGAAGTTTCTGTTGGTGTGGTTGAAGGTGTTGTCGTCGTTGATTCCGCCTGTCCTGGGATAGTCGATAAAAGGATCGAAATAAATAAAACATTGACCGTAAAGAATTTGATAGAAAAGTTATTGTTCATAGGTGCACCAGTGGCTGGGGGGATTAATAGAGCAAACTATTTTGTCCTATTCGGGAATATACCACAAAGAGACAAACATCATACTGACCTAATTCCCCTTAGAACTGACAATTTGACTTATTCAGGCAGTCAAGAACATGGCAGGATCACACAGGAGGCAATGAATTAAATGATCAGCATGGCATCGCCATAGCTGTAAAAACGGTACTTGTGGGCGATGGCTTCCTGGTAGGCTTTTTGGATCAAATCATGACCGCCGAAGGCGCTGACGAGCATGAGCAACGTGCTTTTGGGCAAATGGAAATTGGTGATCAAATGGTCAATGCATTTAAAATCATAACCAGGATAAATAAAAATGCGGGTCCTGTCCTCTAATGCCTTACCCTGGGCAATAGATTCCAGGACGCGGCAGGATGTCGTGCCGACAGCAACGATCGGCCGTCCCGCGGCTTTGGCTTTCCTTATTCCTTCATATTCCCTGGGATCAACATGATAACTTTCCTCATGCATGGGATGATGACGGATATCCGGGCATTCTACTGGTTTGAATGTCCCGTAATTGATATGCAGCGTTACCCTGGCAAAATCATGCCCTTGTTCTTTTAATTGGTTCATTAATCCATCGGTAAAATGAAGCCCTGCTGTCGGAGCGGCGACCGACCCCAGATGCCTGGCATAAACAGTCTGATATTCTATGCGGTCCCTTTTCTCATCAGGACGTTTGATATACGGCGGCAGCGGGATATGACCCTGATCTTCAATTACTTGGAGGACATTGGGCTTATTAAAACGCACGATCCTTTTTGCTTTATCGATCAAGACCGCCTCCAAACCCTGCCCCAGGTCCAGCACTTGACCTTCCGCGATCTTCTTTAGGGGCCTGAGCAATGCCTCAAAGGTGCGGTCATCTTTCGCCTCAAGCAAAAAGACTTCCACCTCCCCGCCGGTATCTTTCTTTCTTCCCAATAAACGCGCAGCGATCACCTTGCTGTCATTTAAGACCATCAAACTGTGCGCAGGCAGCCAATTATTCACATTTGAGAAAATGTCATGAGTGATAGTCCCTCTTTTACGGTCAATGACCATAAGCCGGGCGCTGTCACGCTCTGCGAGCGGATACTGGGCAATTAAACTTTCAGGAAGATGATAATCGTAGGACGATAGGTCAAAAAGATCAGCGGACATGATGGTAATCGACGATCTGGGCTCCGGGGTAATAGTAATTCAATATCTGGTTATAGCTGAATTGCTGCATGGCCATGCCGCGGGCACCCCACTGGCACATACCCGCCCCATGTCCCCAGCCATGACCGATAAAATCCACATAATAGCCTTTCATCTCAATGTCGTAATTATTGCTTTTCAGCTTGTTAGGACCAAGCAATTCCCTTAACTCATCCGCTTTGATGGTCAACTGTTCATTGGCCCTGCCGATGACATCCAAAGTAATAACCCTGTTGCTGCGGTCGCGCTGTTTGACAGCGAGTTCTTTGATCAGACCCATCTTATATCCCTTCGTGTTCAACAGGTCCTGGATGACTTTCAGGCGCATGTTATTCTTCCAATTCATGTGCGGCGCGTCTTTGCAGAACATACAGGGCACGCCTTTGAGCGGCGCGACATTGATCCCCCATAACACGGAAGCATCCTGGGTCATCCCGCCGCAGCACGCGTGGAAGTAGGCCGGCAATATCTTGCCCTCAAAACTTAAGATCTGGGATGCTGTCCTCTCGACCGCCAGACCAGTGCGGTAGCGTTCCGAATTGCGGCCGCCATAGACTTGGGAATAAATATCGTTGGTGACATCATAATCTTTGGAATTATTGATCGAATATAACGCGTATGTGCGGGTCGCGACAGCCTGGGCCTTGATCACCTCGATCGGCCAATGATGGGAGACCTCATGATATAAAACACCTTTGACATAATCCTCAATATTGATGGTATTCACAACGGTGATCCGGTCATCGGCGGAACGGATCAAAACCACCTGCCCGCGGAAAGAATGTTTATTGACCCTGATCTGGGCATCCCGGACAGGAGCGATCACCAGACGGTCATAGGGATATACCTCCCCATTGATAAAGAAACCTTTATCCAGCAAACGCACCGAATTAAGAGGTAGTTTTGTAAAAGAACTGAATTCCCGGCTGTTCTTGCCCTCCGCCATCTTAAATGGGCCGTCGACCTCAAGGTCAATTTCCCGGGCATCGCGGATGATGGCCACCCGGATCAGCGCATCCATTTTAACCCTGGACTTGTCCCCTGCCGCCGCGATCATGACGATCCCGATGACAGCCGCCAGAAATACGATGATGGAAACAATGCGTTTCATAGGACCTTGCGCGCCTGTTCGGTGATCTCCCGGCCGCGGCCTGTCCGCCTGAGGAAACCGATCTTTAACAGATAAGGCTCAACCACATCCACGATCGTGTCCGCTTCCTCATTTAATGTCGCGGCCAGCGCCTCGATACCGACCGGCCCACCAGAATAATGGGTTTTAATGACGGTCAGTAATCGGCGGTCTAAGTCATCTAAACCGTGAGGATCTATCCCTAACGCGGTCATGGTCAGATCAACGATCCCGACATCAACCGCCCCTCCTGAAGACTTGACCTGGGCATAATCCCGCACGCGCCGCAATAAGCGGTTGGCAATGCGCGGTGTCCCACGAGCTCTTTGCGCGATCGCAAAAGCAGCATCAGCACTTAAAGCCACTCCCAATTTCTGGGCAGAGGCCATCACGATCTTTGACAGGTCTTCCACCTTATAAAAATCCAAATGATAAAAGATACCGAATCTATCCCTCATGGGAGAGGCCAACAGCCCGCTGCGGGTCGTCGCGCCGATCAACGTGAATGGTTTCAGGCTGAAATTAATGGTCTTGGCATAAGGCCCTTTATCCACCACAAAATCGATCTTGTAA
Source organism: uncultured Planctomycetales bacterium (assembly GCA_964520655.1). GTDB lineage: Bacteria > Omnitrophota > Gorgyraeia > Zapsychrales > Fredricksoniimonadaceae > JACQQW01. The sequence continues at coordinate 89,134 of CAZFNI010000004.1, read as the reverse complement.
TTCTCCATGGCAGGATACAGGAACTCTTCGATGTTTTTATTCAAACGGTGGATCTCGTCGATGAATAAAATGTCGCCGCGTTCAAGCGACGTCAAGATGCCAATAAAATCACCGGCGCGGTCAATCGCGGGTCCAGAGGTCACCGTGATGCGCGCGTTCATTTCCTGGGCAATGATATGCGCCAGAGATGTCTTGCCTAAACCCGGAGGGCCGGAAAACAGCATATGCTCCAGCGGTTCGCCGCGTTTCTGGGCCGCCTCTACAGCAACACGCAGCCCCGCGACTAAGTCCTGCTGACCGATAAAACCCTTAAAATCGGTCGGCCTCAAGGACAGGCTGACAACACTGTCTTCCTGGGTCTCTTGCGTTAGGACAAGCCTGTTGATCTCTTCCATAATCTAAATTGATTGTTCCGGCTGTTCGTTTAGGATATTGCGCCTGATGATGATATCATCGAATTGCCGACGCTGGAGCACAACGACTTCTTTCAATCGGATCAATTCCAGGATCGCGACAAAAATGACCACCATCTCACCCTTATGGCTGGCCTTGGAAAAAAGCTCTGTCAAGCTAAGCTCTGGCTTTTCAACTAGAATATGCAGCAATGTATGGATCTTCCCTTCGATCGTGTATTCTTCGGACTTGATGTCATATGTCTTCTTCTCACCCGTATTCTTTAACGCCGATGTCAACGCATTGATCAGATCGAACAATGAGGCCTCAAAGAACACCTCCTGTGAATCCTGTTTGATCTGTTCCAACTTCTCTTCATCGACCGCTCGGTTAAAAAGGTCCTGACGGAAAGATTCTTTGGACTTTAACTGGTCCGCGATCAGCTTGAACTGTTCATACTCCTGCAGACGCTGAACTAATTGAGCGCGAGGGTCAACCGGTTCCTCGACCGCCAGTGGGTCCGGCGGAAGCAGCATGCGTGATTTGATCTGAAGCAATGTCGCGGCCATGACCAAAAAATCACCGACGACATCCAGATCGAGCATCTTCATCATCTCAATATATTCCATGTACTGGTCAGTGATCTCACTGATCGGTATGTCGCAAATGTCAATGTCATTCTTCTTGATCAAGAACAGCAACAGGTCCAGAGGGCCTTCAAATTTCTCTAATTGCAGTTTATAGTTCATGAAAGAACAGCCTCGCGGACTTGCGCCATTGTCTCTTGGGCAATGGCCCGGGCTTTTTTCGCCCCGTCGTTTAGGATATCTTCGACCGTATCTGTTTTAGCCAGCAATGCCCGGCGTTTTTCTAAGATCGGAGCCAGGACTTTATCATTGATAATACCGGCGAGCTCTTTCTTGCAGTCTGTGCAACCCTTCTGTGCCGTCGTGCACCACTGGCGGCATTCTGCCTTCACCGCTTCATCAGCCAGCGTGGAATAATAGCTAAACACATTGCACTCATCCGGGTGACCAGGATCTGTTTTGCGCAAACGTTTGGGATCCGTGATCATCTTGGCAACGACACCATTGACTTCAGAGGGCTCATGAGACAAATTGATCGTATTGCCGTAACTTTTGCTCATCTTGCGATTGTCCGTCCCCAGCAATCTCGGCGTTTGAGTCATGATCGCTTTACAGTCGGCGAACACTTCTTTCTTATAAAGAAAATTGAAACGGCGGGCGATCTCCCGGCACAATTCCAAATGGGGAAGCTGATCCTCGCCGATCGGCACGGCATCAGCTTTGTACAACAAGATGTCTGCGGCTTGAAGGACTGGATATCCCAAGAACGCGTAGGTCTGCAGATCTCGAGTGGTGATCTCACGCAGTTGTTCTTTATAGGTCGGATTTCTCTCCAGCCATCCCAAAGGAGTTAAACACGAAAGGATCATCTGCAGCTCCAGATGCTCCTTAACATCGCTTTGGACATAGATGATGCTTTTCTTTGGGTCGATGCCGCAGGCGATCCAGTCAATGGCCATATCCACAATGTTGCGCCTGATCTCTTTAGGGTTCTCATACTCCCCCATCAAGGCATGCCAGTCGGCGATGCTGTAAACGCACTCATAGTCGCGCTGCAGAACGACCCAATTATGCAATGCGCCCAACAGGTGGCCTAGGTGCAGCTTGCCTGTCGGACGCATGGCTGAGAAAACACGTTTAGACATAACGATGCTTATAACTTTCGAGCAATGGATTCAATATCAAAGGCTTCGATGATATCCCCGACCTGGATCTCATTAAAATTCGCGACGGTGATACCGCATTCAAAACCTTCCCCGACTTCCTTCACGTCGTCTTTAAAACGCTTCAGACTGCTTAAATGACCCGTAAAGACAACCGCGCCGTTGCGCAACACATCCACCTGGGACTTGTGGCGGATCTTACCCTTCTGGACGTAACACCCGGCGACAATGCCGCTCTTGCTTAATTTGAACACATTGCGGATCTCCACCTTGGCCACGAAATGGCGTTTGAGTTTCGGCGCCAGCAGCCCTTCCAAGGCTTTGTGCACATCCTCGACCGCGTCATAGATGATGCGGTATTGACGCACATCAACAGGAGTCTTTTCCATTTCCTGACGGGCTTTTGTATCGATCCCGACATTAAAAGCAATGATGACCGCCTGAGAGGCCATGGCCAGGATCACATCCGAAGAATTAACATCGCCGACGCCAACATGCATAAAACGCAGCTTGACCTCATTGGTCGGTATCTTGGATAAAGATTCTTTCAGCGCTTCCAGGGAACCCTGCACATCGCCCTTGATGACAACGCGCATTTCCTTGATGTGACCTTCCTGGATCTGAGCGTATAATTCTTCGAGAGAGACTTTCGCTGTACCGGACAATTTTTCATTCTTGATCTTTTCCTGACGATCAGCGGCGATCTCGCGCGCGGTCTTTTCATCCGCGACAACATAGAACATCTCGCCTGCCGCAGGGACTTCAGACAAGCCTAATATCTCAACAGGTTTGGATGGTCCCGCTTCCTTGATCGGACGTTCCCTGTCATCAAGCATCGCCTTCACGCGTCCGGCATAAGGACCGACGACAATGGCATCGCCTTCACGCAATGTCCCACTTTGAACGATCATGGAGGCGATCGCCCCGCGACCCTTGCTGACATGCGCTTCAATGACAATACCAGAGGCTTTCTTTGACGGATTCGCTTTTAATTCCAGGATCTCAGCTTCCAGCAGAATACGGCTTAAGAGGTCATTGATGCCTTCGCCCGTCAGGGCCGATACCCCCACGACACCGACCTTACCACCCCAATCTTCCGCGGACAGATCACGCTCCGCCAATTGTTTTTTCACCCGGTCTGGGTTGGCTGTCTTTTTATCGATCTTGTTTAACGCCACGATGATCGGCACATTGGCCGCGCGGGCGTGATCGATCGCCTCCTCGGTCTGAGGCATGATCCCTTCATCCGCCGCAACAACAAGCACAACCATGTCCGTGATGTGAGCCCCGCGGGAACGCATGGCAGTAAAAGCCTCATGGCCGGGAGTATCTAAGAATGTGATATGCCCGCCGCTGGGGACTTCAACAGAATAAGCCCCGATATGCTGGGTGATACCCCCGTGTTCCCCTTGAGCAACACGCGCTGAACGGATAGCATCCAACAACGATGTTTTCCCATGATCAACATGCCCCATAAAGGTGACAACCGGAGCACGAGGCCTTAATGAGGCCGGATCATCTTTTTCCTGAGCATGCAGATCAACGACAGCTTCTTCCTGGGTCTTCGTCTTAAGGACATTGATCCCAAAAGCAGAAGCCAGCTTTAAGACCAGGTCTTCGCCTAAGTTCTGATTAATATTGGCAAAAACGCCCATATCCAGCAAACGTTTTAAGACCACGTTCAATTTCTGATTGGTGCGCGCGGCAAAATCTTTAACGGAAATAGGGATCGTTAACTCCACATCCACGAGTGGCCCTTGCGCCGCCGCTGTTTGGCCGGCCGCGTCAATGCTTGTCGATGGCTTGTGATCCCTTGGACCAGCTCCCGACGCTTCCCCTTCAAATTTACGCCGCTTCTTGACCAATGGTTTAACCGTTACAAATGGTTCGTCCACACGGGGTTTTTTCTTGATCGGATCAAAAACAGGGGTCCCCGGCGGAGTGACAACATTGGAAACATCGACCTTTGGCGGCTCTGCCTTAACCGGCTCCACAACCACAGGCTTGACAACAGCTTCAACCCTGGGAGGTTCAACTTTAGGCGGAACAGGCTTGGGCGCCTCCACCTTTACCGGAGCGGCCACAGGCTTTGGAGGCTCAACCTTTGGCAGCGGGCCGGATTTGGCCACAATGATCTTCTCCACGATCGGAGATTTTTTAGACTTGGAAGATTTAGCTGTTTTCTTGACAGCAGCCTTAGCCCCTTCTTTATCCTTGGGCTCGCCCTCTTTCTTAGCAGCACCATCTTTCGCCTTCGCGGCGGTCTTGGTCTTGGCCGTCGATGTGGATTTGGCAGCTGTTTTCTTAACGGTCTTCTTCACAGGTTCTGGCTCGACAATACGCGCCCCAATGCCCTCATCAGCCAGGGCATCACGGACGATCATCTCCACACCCGCGGTTATTTCCAGACCATCCTTGGTCCGCAATTTAAGATCTTTGATCTTGTTTAAAATGCGAGCCTCGGTGATCTTTAGTTCTTTAGCTAGATCTGCAATGCGCATACATTACCTTCCTAAGAATTGTTTATGCATCTTCTTCCTGGGCATCATCTTCATCCGCAGGGATAGCTTCTGGCTTGGCGGAGGTCAAACCACTTTCCTGCGCTTCAGCATTTTTTTGTTTTTCTTCCCACTGTTTCGCGGAATAAATGTCCAGGTCCCAACCGACCAGTTTACCGGCTAAACGGACATTCTGGCCGTATTTGCCGATGGCCAACGACAGCTGGTCCTCATCCACAATGATATTCACCCGTTTTTCATCCGAGATCAGCTGCATCTGGGATATCTCCGCGGGCGATAATGCCGCCTGGATATACTCTTTAATATCCTCTGAATAGCGGACTATGTCAATCTTTTCGCCGTGTAATTCCAAAACAATATTCTTCACACGGGATCCGCGCATCCCAACGCACGCGCCCACGCAATCGATCTTGTCATCTTTGGAATACACCGCGATCTTGGTGCGCTCACCCGGATCACGCGCGATCGCTTTGATCTCAATGATCCCTTCATAGATCTCCGGCACTTCCAATTCAAACAAACGTTTGACGAAGTTGGGATTGGAACGAGAAAGAATGATCTGCGGGCCGCGAATATCCTTACGCACCTCCAGCAAATACGCGCGGATACGCTCGCCCTGACGGAACTCTTCCTTATTCGACTGCTCTCCGCGCGGGATCAGCGCTTCTGTCTTTCCCAGATCAACGACGATATTGCCGCGCTCAAAACGGTACACCGCGCCGCTGATGATCTGGCCCTGGCGGACATTGTACTCATTGAAGACCACGTCTTTCTCCGCTTCACGGATCTTCTGAATGACCACCTGTTTGGCGGTCTGGGCGGCGATACGGCCGAATTCGCTGGAATGGATCTCCTGCTTTCCGGCGAACGCGGATAATTTCCCGGTCTTGCGGTCCAATACGACCGTCACATCCTGCTCCTTATCCACCGTCCACAATTTTTTGGCCGCGGAAGCAACCGCCGCCTCAACAGCGCTGATCAGGGTCTCTTTATCGATACCCTTGTCGCGCTCTAATTGTTCCAAGATCGTCAATAATTCTGAATCCATACTATTTTTCCCTTCTTAGATGTCCAACACTGCTCTTACGATCACAGATAATGGCACAACGATTTCTTTTTTTTGTTTTGTTAATAAGACCACATCCCCTGTATTAACCCTGACGAGCTTTCCTGCCCATCCTTTTTTCCCTTCAACGGACTCCCGCAGTTCTACGCGCACTTCCCATCCAAGATTCCTTAAGAAATCCTTTCGATCTCTAAGTGGCCTGTCCAGTCCCGGGGAAGAGAATTCCAACGAATAATCCTCTCCCAGAAAACCATCCGCGTCGATCGCCTCAACGATAGCCCGGTTAAGCGCAGCGCATTCCTGGATGGTAATACCGCCCTGCGGTTTATCGGCCATGAACACAATGTTCACATCCGCCTTATGACGCCCCACGCCTAATTCGACCAAGTCCACTCCGGCCGCCTCCAGCAAAGGGGCGCTTAAACGTTCAATCTTAGCAATGATCTCTTCTGTCGTCAGTGTTGACATGCTTCCAGCAACGCTTCCCTTAATTGATCTTTGGGCACGGCAATGACCTCGCCTGTGCGTCGATTCTTGATCTCCACCTGGCCCTGAGCGAGCATACGTTTGCCGATCGTCACCCTCCAGGGGATGCCGATCAAATCCGCATCATTGAACTTGCGGCCGGCACTTTCGTCGCGGTCATCCACCAGCACATCCAACCCCGCATCCGTCAATTCTTTCAAATACCTGTTCGCTAATTCCATGGCGACCGGATCGCTTGCCTGAACAGGGACGATCTGCACATCAAATGGCGCGATACCCGACGGCCAGATGATCCCCTGTGGATCATTATTGGCTTCAATGACCGCGGCCAGTAAACGACTGACACCGATCCCGTAACAGCCCATGATCATGGGCTGCTGCTTTCCATGCTCATCTAAAAAGACCGCTCCTAACGCATCGGAATATTTCGTGCCAAGCTGAAAAATATGACCTAATTCAATGGCCACCTTTTTCTCCCAACCATCTCCCGACGGCGCCTTGCCCTCCTCATCCTTAATGATCTGACCGCTCTTGGCATTGACCCATACCGCATCTTCACCGATCGACGCAGGGACAAGGAATTCATGGGACACGCTGCCGCCCATCGCCCCGCTGTCAGCGGATACGACTAACACCTCCAGCCCGCAGCGCTTGAAGATCTTTTTATAGGCCTCCAGCTGCAGATCATAATTCTTCTTTAGCCCCTCCCACGTCGTATCAAAACTATACGCGTCTTTCATGATGAACTCGCACGCCCGGACAATGCCGTAGCGGGTGCGGATCTCATCACGGAATTTAGACTGGATCTGATAAAGCGTCACCGGCAGCTGGCGGTAGCTTTGGATATAATCTTTGGCAATGGTCGTGATGATCTCTTCGTGGGTCGGCCCCAGGCACATACGCCTCCCCTTTTTATCATCGAAGGAGATCATGACTTCCTTAAGCGTCTCATCGCGACCTGTTTTTTTCCAAATATCAATGGGATGCAATGCCGGCATCAACAGCTCATGGCAGCCGATCGCGTTCATTTCCTCGCGGATGATCGTCTGGACTTTCGAAAGCACCCTGTAGCCTAATGGCAAATACGAATAGACCCCTGAGGTCAGCATATGCACAAGACCAGCGCGCAGGCTCAAGGCATGGCTGACAGCCTCAGTCCCAGCGGGATTCTCTTTAAGCGTCGGGATAAAACATTTTGACCAATACATGACTTAAGCCCCTTCAAAAAACCCCGGCAGCGGGATATTGCGTTTAACGAATTTATGATAACAGGATGGTTTCTTTTTGATCATCACCCAGTCACCGACTACCTTATTATTTTCATCAATGCGTTCTTGCTTGAATGTAAAAATATCCTCTAAAGCGATCGAGTTGGTCTCTTTATCAAATCGCAGGTCGGTGATATTCGTGACGCGGCGAACCCCATCCATATACAACTCAGCGTAGACGATCAGATCGATCGCCGTTGCTAGCTGATTGCGGATCTGTTCTCCGGATAAACGGATACCGGACATGAGCATCATCGTCACCATACGGTTAAAGCACTCTTGCGGCGAATCTCCGTGGACGATCCCCAAAGAACCGGAGTGACCGGAGGAAATAGATTGCACCAGATCCAGGATCTCCTCCCCGCGAACTTCCCCAATGATCAAACGGTCAGGACGCATGCGCAGAGAATTAACAAATAGATCGCGGATCGACACAACCCCTTTACCTTCGATATTCGCCACCTTGGATTGCAGCGACACGACATGTTCCTGCATCAAACGCAATTCCGCCGTATCCTCAATGGTGATGATGCGTTCATGAGACGGGATATGACTGGAGAGAACGTTGAGCAACGTCGTTTTACCGCTCCCCGTAGATCCGCAGAAAATAATATTGAGCTTGGCCTTGATGGCCGCGATCAAAAAAGCCGCCATCTGCTTATTCAACGTCTTGCGCTCGATCAGATCATCGATCGAGGTCAGGTCCCTGGAAAACTTACGGATCGTCATGACCGGTCCCACCGGTGAACAAGGCGGAAGGATAACATTCACGCGCGAACCGTCCGTCATAGAGAAATCCACATAGGGAGAACTTTCATCCACGCGGCGGCTGGAATGTGACGCGGCTAAGATCTTTTGGATCGTATGCATCAGCGATTGATTGTCATCAAACATCACATTCGTTTTCTCGATCTTCCCGTTACGCTGGATATAGACTGTCCGATGACCGTTGACCATGATCTCGGTGATCGTCGGATCCTCGATCAAAGGACGCAAAGGCCCCAAGCTCACAACCCCGCTGACAAGCTCGCGGATGATCTTCATGCGGTCATCAAAGGTCACTGACAATTGCTTTTCCGCACACAGCGTCGTGATCGCACCGTCGACAAACCTGCGTAGTCCGTCATCATCCATACTGTCCTTGACCTTTAAGAAATTCGTCTTATTGATCAAATACGCCTGGACTAGCTCCTTCATCTCTTTTCCGCCCATTTGTTGTGGAGGCATAATCTTTTCCTTTTAACCGGCCGGTTTAAAAAAATGAGTTATTTTCTCGATCACACCGATGCGATCAAAATCAACGTAAAACACGAACGCCGCTAACATCAAGATCAAACCGAATCCAACCCGCGTGATCATCACATCTGCCGTGACCGACAATGCTTTACCGCGGATCTTTTCAATGCCCAGCAATAATAAATGCCCTCCGTCTAACGGGATCAATGGCAGTAAATTAAAGATCGCCAAGCTCAACGATATCACCCCGACGATATGCAGTAAAAACGCAAAACTCACCGTAAGCGCGAACTTGATCACAAAGAACATCCCCACGATCCCCATGGCTTCTTTGGGACTGCGCAGCCCGATGCACATCTCATATAACGCCTTATACGTCTTGCCGGATATATCCAAAAATTCCTCGCCCGCCCTTTTAAATGCCCCTATCGGACCAAGCCGGATAATGACCACGTCGCTGTTATCCTTGATCTGGACAGGGCCGACACCGATCCTGCGCGTACTGTGCTCTTTCCCAAAAATATCCTTTTGCTTTTCAACTTTGGGGCTGATGGCGATCGCGACAGGTGCATGTTCCCGCTCGACCAGAAAATTCAGCACCGGCGTCGTTGAATCCATCACATAATCCTGCAGGTCCGGCCAATGCGCAATGGGCTTGCCGTCAATCGAGACGATCTTATCGCCCGTCCTTAAACCAGCCTTCGCCGCCGCGGACCCTTCGATCACCTGCCCGACAAATGGAGGCACTTTCTTGGCCGAAGCATCCACATCCACGAAACCGATCATGAACACGACCCAAAAACACAGATAGGCCAGAACCGCATTGACAACAGGCCCCATAAGGACGATCAACGCGCGGCTACCGACGCTTTGTGAAAAATATTCATCCTTGGTGCCTTTGCATTTATCCCTCTCGTCGCCAGCCATCTTCACAAACCCACCCAGGGGAATAGCGCACCACAAAAACTCTGTTCCTTCATGGACAAAACTATAGAGCTTGGGACCAAAACCCAAAGCAAACTGTTCGACCTTAACACCGCATTTTTTCGCGGTAATGAAATGACCCCACTCATGCACAAGTACCAGCAGTCCTAAAATGATAATAAAAACAAGCAGGGTCATATCTTCACCTTTGTTAAATAATGCCGGGATTCTTCCCGCGCCCACACATCCGCGGCAATGATCTCTTTTAAGTCCGGCTGACGTATTATTTTATGCTGCGACACTACTTTTTCAACCACTTTATAGATCGAATTAAAGGCGATCTCGCCCTTAAGGAACGCCTCAACCGCCTCTTCATCCGCCGCATTTAAAACACTGGCAGCTGTCCCTGAAACCTTCGCCACATCCATACATAACTGCAATGCCGGGAACTTCTTGAAATCCGGCCGATGGAAATCCAGGGTCTTTAATTCGGCAAAATCAAGCCTCTTGATCCCCGTCGGCCAGCGATCAGGGTAAGTCAGCGCGTACTGAATCGGCAAACGCATGTCCGTGACCCCCAGCTGTGCCAGGACCGAACCATCCTCAAACTCCACCATCGAGTGGATGATGGCCTGCGGATGGACGACCACTTCGATCTGGTCATGATTCAAATGGAACAGGCGCTGAGCCTCGATGAACTCAAATCCCTTGTTAAAGAGCGTCGCTGAATCAACCGTGATCTTAGCGCCCATCTTCCATCGCGGATGCCTCAGAATATCGTCGACGGTCACATCCTTGAAATCCTTTGCGGCCACCGTCCGCAGCGGACCGCCGGAGGCGGTCAAATGGACTTTATGGACAGGCGCTCTCTGCCCGTCAATGCACTGGAATATAGCGCTTTGCTCGCTGTCGACCGGGATGATCACGGCTTTATGGCGGCGCGCTGTTTCCATGAGCAGGTCACCGGCGATCACCAATGCTTCTTTATTGGCAGGCGCAATAACCTTGCCCGCCTTCGCCGCCGCTAAAAACGGCGCCAATGCCCCTGCCCCGCGCAATGCCAGAACGACAATGTCGACCTCTTTTAAAGACGCGAACTCGACCAAGGCCCCGGCATTGTCCGCCCCTAACGCGACATGTTTGGGTTTATACTTCGCTTGCTGCTGCTCCAAAAGGGCTTTATTCGAAAAAGCGCTTAAGGCAACCACATTAAAACGGTCCCTGAAACGGTCAACCACATTAAGCGTATTGATCCCGATCGAACCGGTAGACCCCAAAATCGCGATATTCTTCTTGCGCATGCTTAATTTACGGTAAACTTTTCAATGATGAACTGATATACAAATAAAATGCCGGCGCGGCAAACAGCAAACTGTCGATCATGTCCAGGATACCGCCTAGGCCTGGCATCAATTTCCCGGAATCCTTGACCCCGCAATCTCGCTTGATCAGAGATTCAGAAAGGTCTCCCAGCTGCCCCAAGGCGCCAAAGAAGGCTCCCATGAACACGATCTGCCAGGCTGGGAAATTGATCGACTGGGGCAGAAAAGATTGACACAAAACCGCTATCCCCATGCTAAATATCAATGCCCCGGCCCCTCCCTCGACTGACTTATTTGGACTGACGACGGGCAAAAGCGGCGTCCGGCCGAACTTGCTTCCAACCAAATAAGCCCCAATATCCCCGGATTTAGTGACCAGCAGGATAAATGCTAGAAGCTTTACCCCTTCAACACCCGGCAAAAGCAAGCGGATCTTGACTAAAAAACTAAAGAACCAGGCTACATACAGAACACCGAACAATGTCGTGGATAATCCCAGTATCGCATGCTTATTGTCCTTACGGGAAAACTGCATAAAAAGGATCAGTAAAAAACCAACGACGATAAACAGCAATTCCCAATTCTTGGTCAACTCAAAACGCGTAAAGATCGACAAAGGAATAAGCAGACCAATAAAGATCCCGACATAACTATAGATCGGGACATCTTTTTTCTTCACCATGTAAAAAAATTCGTATAGGCCGCCCACCGTCAGAAAACAGACTACCGCAATGAACATCCATTCATTGATGACCGCGAACACGGTAACAGCGGTCATGAAAATGGCGGACAATATGCGATTTTTAGGCATACACGCCTCCATAACGGCGATGCCTCGAAGAAAACGCCTTGATGGCCGTCTCAAATTCCGCCGCGTTGAATTCCGGCCAAAACTTTTGCGTAAAATAAAACTCCGCGTACGATATCTGCCACAATAAAAAATTGCTGATGCGCTGTTCTCCGGAGGTCCGGATCAAGAGATCAACTTCCGGCTGCCCGGCCGTATATAAATACTTCGCGATAGCCTCTTCGTTAATATCCTCAAGCGCGATCTTTTTATCCAGCAGATCCTGCCCAACGCATTTGACCGCATCCACGATCTCTGCGCGGCTGCCGTAATTAAACGCGATATTGACCACCAGCTCATGATTATGTTTGGTATTATCCATGGCCGTGTCGATCGCCTTTAAAACCTCCGCAGGAATACCCTGCCGGCGTCCGATAAAATTCAGCCGAATGCCTTGATCAGCCAGATCTTTGACACGCGAGGACAATACCATGATAAACAGCCGCATGAGCATGCTCACCTCGTCGGCAGGTCGTGTCCAATTTTCCGTTGAAAAAGCGTATAATGTCAAGATCTTGATCCCCATATTGTGAGCCTGGATGATCAGTTCTTCGACCCGCTTAACCCCTTCCGCATGCCCCTGGGTCCTCGGCAAATGACGCGCTTTGGCCCAACGGCCGTTACCGTCCATGATGATCGCGACATGCTGAGGAATTCGTTCTTCCATATTTTTTATTTAAACCAAATAAAAAGGGGGATGTTCTCCCCCTGATAAGTATTACGATATCCTTAAAGCTCCTATGGAGCAGCCGCAGCCTCCGGCGCCGCAGGCATTGCTGCCGCCTCTGTGAGCGCCGCAGCATCGATCTTGGCCGCTAGCTCCTGGGCCTTTTTATCAGCATCATCTTTCTGCTGGGCCAATTCCTTTACCTTATTCTCCAGTTCTGTTTTTGCCTGTTCCAATTTCTCATACTGACTTTTCAGATCGGAATTCACACCCTTTTCCTGATCCAGCACATCCTTGACCTTCGACATCTTATCTTCTGCTGACCTTAACTGGACTTCCAAAGCAGCGAGTTTAGCAGCGCTTTTCTGGGAACTTTCCTCGGCCACCAGACGACCATACTTCTCTTCTTCCAAACTTTTGCCCAATTTGTTCTGTTTCTCAAAGGCGAAAAACGCGAAGAGCAATGCTCCCACTGTTACGACTGAAGCGATAACGATGAGCAACGAATTCTTCATGCCTGCCTCCGTAAGGAATCAGTTTATTCTTCTTGAGCCCTTTGTTTCTCTGTCTTTGGTAAAATGACGATCTCAACGCGGCGGTTCTTCTGACGGCCGTCGCGGGTCGCGTTATCCGCTACAGGTTTATACTCGCCGTAGCCGGTCGCTGCCATGCGCGCTTCCGTCACGCTCTTCTCGCTTAAGAAATGCAGAACGCTTAAAGCACGGGCCGTGGACAATTCCCAATTGGATTTCCAACCTGATTTCTTGATAGGTTCATTATCAGTATGTCCTTCGATGCCGATATTGAGATCCGCAACCGTTGTGTTAAGCACCGACGCGACTTTATCGAGCTTGGGAGCGGAATCCTTGCGCAGGATCGCACGGCCGGAGTCGAACAAGACTTCCGATACGAACGTGATGACCAGGCCCTTGTCCTGCATATCCACCTTGACCTGCTTATCATTGATCTCATTCTTCAAACGGTTCTCTAATTCTTCCTTGGCCCGTTCCAGTTCAGAAAGATCACTCTTTAACTTCGAGATCTTTTCAATGTCCGTGCGGCGGCCTTTTTGGAAGATGACGGTACAGCCAGTCAAACCAGCAGCTAACGTTACGATGACCAAGAAACTGCATAGCTTACGAAAAAACATTACAACCTCCCTATCCATGGGGTTAACCAACGAAATTTAGAAAATCAAAATATCATAAGCAAATAGGGAAGTCAAGGAAATTGGGGGTCAGTTCGCGGGGATATGAGGCGTTTGTACGCCAACCTTGATCTCTTGCTGGATCTCACGAAGGATAGGAACATCCTCGGCGGGTTTGATCTCAAGAATATTAGGGACCAGCCCCTGGATATTCTCAAAATATTTCAAGTCCTGCAGCGCCGCAGGTAAAACAACCCCTTCGGCATCACGCTTGATACGCATATTAAAGTGGGCGGGATCCAGGTCAATACCCCCTAGATCATCCGCATTAGAGGCCTGCGCAGCATCCTGGTTAAGTAAAGCAGCCAGCAGCTCCCCCTCCTTCGCCATACTTGTCACATTCTTAGAGAATATCGACTGTTTACCCACATTGGAAAATGCCACAGAACCGTCTTTGGCAACGGTGAATTGGAACGGGATGATCTCACCCTTAAAGATCATTTTCATGATCTGTTCACGCGTAACTTTCCAGTTAAAGTTTCTCTCGAGGATGATCATCCTGGCGGCATAAATATCCGCAAAACCTTCCGCTTCTTTTTCATCAAAATACCTCACAGAGCCTTTTGAATTCACAACCCCGATGTACCGCCCTTCCCTGGCCTTAATGGCTTTCAGCCCTGCTGCCATCTGGGAAACGATGATCTCCTGCGGAGGTCTCGTCCTGGAAAAAGAGACCGCAGGTTCACTGCCGGCAAATGTCAGGATGCGCAGCGAAACACCGTCTTTGCTTAAGACCACACATACGCCGGAATACCCCTGGACATTACGTTCCTGGACCTTGAGCACATAACCAATGGTCCCAAGGAGCATCCCCCTGATCTCATCCGCATCCAAATTAAGCCGCCTGGCTTCCTGGGTAAATGACACATTAAAAACATCATTGAAATCTCGCAATTGAATATCCGGATCCAACGCGATATTGTTGTCATCATCTTTGATCACCAGACCTTTGGCCTGCAGCGCATTGACCGCTCTTTTTACAAAACCATATCTCAACAGAGCATCCGAAGAGAGAATGGGACGGATCTCCCGGGAATCGTTGAGCCCCTTAAGCTGCACCCCTTTCCCTCCAGCAACAGCCTCGTATGAACGATCCCCGATATTCACCTTGCCCGGCAAGCGTAAAGACTCTAAGATCATTTCGCCGAAACGTCCATGAATCGCCTGGGTGACCTCATCACCATCAACAGACATCGCCGCATCGAAGGCCGGCACAGCCAGCTGCCAAATAGGCGGCAATTTCTCTCCATTGCGCGGGAACAAATACAGATCAGCGCCTCCGTCTTTGCCCCTGCGCACCGCGATCGTTAAATTCACCACAACGCCACGGGTATCTGTAAAGGACACATCCTGCAGACGCATATGCTCTTTTAGCTTTATCAGAGACTTTTCATTCTCTAAAATAAGCCTCATCAGTCCTTCAAAATCCAATATCGCGTAGAGCTCTTTCTTATTTTGAGGATGTTCCTTAAGGACAGGACTATCCCCCTGGATCAACAGCGGCACAAGTTCTGCCGGGATAAGGTCTTTTCGGATGACAAGCGGGACAGAAAAATCGAAACGGCCGATCTCCCGATCATCAGCGAACAGCACATACTGCCTTTTATCCTCGGTGGAAAGTTCATTATAAGCAAATACATACTTCGCATCATTGATCGTTAGAAAAATATTGGCTTGAGGTTGTGCCGAGATCTTATACCCCCCGACTATCTTATTCGGTAAAATGACAAGCTCCTCGAGTGCGGGATAACCGATCGCCGCTTCTGACTTGACCCCTAAAAGCTCATGGAGACTGCCTGTCCCAGTTGTATGGAACGCTTCTTCAATATTAAGATTAACCAGCTGAGAGAATCTTGATCGCGTGTCACCTGACAATGTCGTGATCGAAGAAGAAGGCGCAACAACCGGCTCTTTTGGCTTACCAACAATGATCATGGCTCCGCCTCTCGATTCATCCATATTCACCCGCGCGCGATCGATGACCTTCCAAAATAATCCATACAGCAGCGTCTCAACGATCAGCTCTGGCAATATGCGCGGACTGGCTCTCAACACTTCGCTAAGCCGCACATGTTTTCTCGCAGCAATCGCCATTAAACGCTCTCTACCATCCCCTAGGTCCACTTCATCACCAGAAGCGCTTCCCACATAGGTGACCATCGCCTCGTCACGGCTGAAACCGCCGGCAAAATATTTCCTGGGGATCACCTGATGGGTCAGCTGGTCTTGATCCTCTTTGATCAGATTAAAGACCCCCTTCTTAAACGCATCCAGGTATTGTGCGTAGATCTTTTCAATATTCTTTGGGTCGCTGGATACACCGCCGACTTTGCCTTTATCCGCGTAAACTTGACCCAGCAGCGATCCTTTTAACGCTTTTTTATACCAGGTGGCCATCAGCATCGCGCTGACGATCTGGCGCAGCGGCGCGAAGTTCTTGCCCTCATTCACTTCTTTCTCAAGTTCAGGGAGAATAATGTCACGCATAACCTGGCTAGCAAGAGCGGGTCCTGCCGCCAAACTCATTTTCTTGTCCTCGCCCCACCCATCCCCCCGTGGGGTAGCAGGAGATGAAGCCATTGTCCCCCTGGGGCTGCGGGCAATAAAATGAGCTTGGGCGTCACCCGCTTTATGCTTCAGAGAAGATAAGTAATCTTCTTCAAGCATAATCTTCAAATGACTCTTTAAAATGACCGCGCCCTGACGATTTTCGTAGATAACAACATCGTCGGGAACGATCCATACTTTATGGAAAGCATTGACCGGTATATCCCTCTTGCCCAAAGCACTGCCTGCCTGCGCATAGACCCTGTCCCAAAATGCCTGACCCAGGCCTGCTCCGGGGTACATCAAGGATGAAGTGATCTGCTTGAGCAAATAATCTTGAGCCAAAAGGTCCCGACCCATTTCTGTCCGGCCGAATGGTTCTTCGATAATGCGGTTTTGTTCATAGGGAGAAAGATTGACCCACTGATCATGGTCGGGGACCGTTAACGCGGCCAGAAAATATTTGATAAGTTTGCGGTATTCCTGCTGTTTCGATGTTTCATCATAAACCCCATCTCCCCGCTGTATCAAAAAATCAAATTGAAACGGATCCTTCGGAGAAATGGTCATGCCCATGACAGTTGCCGGTTGAAACGCCGGACTTAAAAAGACCATCGTCCCAGCCTTGGGCATTGCCGGAACAACAAGCTCTTCGGCCAAGACCAGAGAGGGATCAAAACCCATGGCCAGAACCGCCGCCAGCATTAAATGAAAGATGGGATGTTTTTTTCCTAACATATACGCATACTAACCCTTAGGTAAAGTATGCCTTATCCATGGGGGTAAAATCAAGTTAACGGATAATGATCGCGTCGCGTTTGGAACCGACGGAAATATACTTGATCTTGACCTTTAAGAGCTCTTCAAGCCTTTCCAAATACCTGCGTGCGTTGACCGGCAGGTCTTTGTATTGGCGTATGGCGCGGGTGTCGGCCTGCCAACCCGGCATGGTCTCATAAACAGGTTTGGCCTGGGTCAATGCTTCATAGTCGTGCGGAAAGTCCTTAAAAACCTTGCCTTTATGTTTGTAGGCGGTCGCGATCTTGACCTCTTTAAGCTCATCCATGACATCAAGCTTCATGATGGCCAACTCCGAAACACCGTTAATGACGACCGCGTAGCGTACCTGCACCGCGTCGAACCAACCGCAACGGCGGGGCCGGCCGGTGGTAGCACCGAACTCATGGCCTTTGCTGCGGATACTTTCGTTAAGTTTGCTGTCAAATTCCGTAACGAACGGGCCCTCCCCGACGCGGGTCGTATAGGCCTTGACCGCGGCAATGACTTTCCCGATCTTCATGGGCGAAACGCCTGTCCCGGAACAAACTCCACCGATGGTAGCATTGGAGGATGTCACGAACGGATAGGTGCCGAAATCAATATCCAAAAATGTCCCTTGGGCCCCTTCGAAGAGGACTTTTTTCCGTTTTTCAATGGCCTCATTGAGATACAAGGCGGTATCGCAGATATACGGCTTTAAACGACGACCATACTTTAAGTATTCTTTATAGATCTCACTGAAATCATAATTCTTAAATCCATACACCTTCACAAAGATGTCATTCTTCTCGTTGAGGTTGTCCGCCAGTTTAGCCTTAAGCACTTTAGGATTAAGCAGGTCCACCATGCGCACGCCCATACGGCCTACTTTATCGGAATAACACGGTCCGATCCCTCTGCCCGTAGTACCGATCTTATTGGCCCGCTTGCTTTCCCTTAATTGGTCCATGACCCTGTGATACGGCATGACCACGTGGGCATTGGCCGCGATCTTTAACTGCTTGTTGGTCATGGGCAGCCCGCGTTTTTTCAGATCGTCGATCTCCGTCAACAAAGCCTTAGGATCGATGACTACCCCGTTGCCAATGACACAGGTCTTGGTGGGGCGCAAGATCGCCGATGGGATCAAATGAAAAATATACTCTTTATCCTTAACAATGACGGTATGACCGGCATTGTTACCGCCCTGATAGCGGACAGTAATGTCCACATCTTCAGACAGAATATCGATCAACTTACCCTTGCCTTCATCACCCCATTGTGCCCCGATCACGCTTAAATTCATCACGCCTCCTTAAAAGATCATATTTACTTCACATAGAAGAATGTTGACCCCGCCGCCAGTAAAAACGCGGCTGCCACTTTAAGTTTCACGCTGCGGCTAAGAAAAGTCCCGGGAAAAATGATCGTGACCGCCAGGACCATCCAGAATTTCAAGACCGAATAAACACTCACGCAGATAAAGCTGGACTTCACCATCAGTCCGCCAAAAATGTTGTTTGATAACGCGACCACATATGGGTCCATGGCCCAGGTCAGATCTTTAACAACCAAGACGATCGACACCAGAACGATCATTGCGAGCAACACAACAACCTTGAAAAGATCAAGACGGCTGAGGGCATTCTGTTCGAATCGAAAGTAAACAGGCCTGCCCGCCCTTAATGCCATCCAATCCAAGACCAACACAATCCCCCCGACAAGCAAAGCACCCGCCAACACATCATAGGCCAGAGGATAAAAACGCAGGGCATCATACACCACAAACGCGTCTAAATGCCCCAAGAAACTCAACAGCATCACAAGCACAACGAATAACCAGCAAAAGAATATGACCCTGATACCCCGCTCCCAACTCAACAAATGGAGCAAGATGACGACAGCCGAGACCATGATCATGTTGGGCCCCATGCCGTCCTTGAGCGAGGCGATCACCACATTAGCGAGCAAAATGCCCATGCGATCCGTTAAACCTTGATGGTTTTAACAAGCAATATATTCTTCGTCTGGCGCAGCTGCTCAATGACCTTCTCAGGGATCTCGCTGTCGACATTGACCACACTGACAGCAACCCCCTGTTGATTTTCCCTTCCCAGGGTGATGCCGGCAATATTGATATTGGCGTTTGCCAGAATGGTCCCGACAGCGCCGACAATGCCCGGTTTGTCATTGTTGTTGATAAACAGCATATGTCCAGCTGGTACCGCCTCAACATAGACATTATTGATCTTGACGACGCGCGGCTGCTTATTACTGGTCAAAGTCCCCAGCAGCGCGAAATTCTCCTTATCGGTCGTGATATCCAAAGCGATCGAATTGACATATTCACTCTCGACATTGGATGAAACCTCAGCGATGTTGATGCCGCGGTCTTTCATCATGTTAAGCGCATTGATGGTATTGACCCCTTCGCCAAGAACAGGCGTTAAAATACCTTTAGCGATCGCCATGGTCACGGCTTTGATGTTCTGCTTGGTCACGGTTCCGCTATAGGTGACCTCGACCTTGCTGACGCGGCCTTGAACCAATTGCCCGGCGAATTTTCCCATGCGTTCGCCTAAATTCAAATACGGCTCGACACCTTTGTAGGCCTCTTCTGACAGCGACGGAAAATTTGCCGCGTTGCGGATCCCTCTACCCAACAAGGCATCTTTGACAGCGTGCGCGATCTCGATGGCCACATTGACCTGAGCTTCCGAGGTTGACGCGCCTAAATGCGGCGTGGTCACGCAATTCTCCAGCTTGAAGATCTCTTGAGCAAAATCAGGTGGCTCAACATCATAGACGTCCAGTGCCGCACCGGCAATGCGTTTATCCTTAAGCGCTGCCGTCAACGCTTTCTCGTCAATGATGCCGCCGCGGGCGCAATTGATCAGCCGAACGCTTTTCTTCATCAGCGCGATCTGCTTATCACTGATCATATTGGTCGTCTCTTCGGTCTTAGGAATATGCACCGTGATATAATCCGCGGTTTTATAAATAGTGTCCAGATCGACCAGCGTGATGCCGTTCTTCGCCGCGATGTCCGCCGATAAGAATGGGTCATAACCGATCGTTTTCATCCCAAACCCTTGGGCCATTTTCGCGACCGTTGAACCGATGCGGCCAAGCCCGATGATGCCAAGCGTCTTGCCGTACAATTCAACACCGGTGAATTTGGAACGCTCCCACTTACCAGCCTTGACGGAGGCCACAGCTTGGGCAATGTTGCGCGACAAGCTTAAGATCAAACTCATGGTGTGCTCCGCGGTCGAGGTCGTGTTCCCTGCCGGAGTATTCATGGCCACAATGCCTTTTTTAGTGGCGGCCGGCAGATCCACGTTGTCTAACCCGACGCCGGCACGGCCGATCACTTTAAGTTTGGCAGCCGCTTCAATGATCTCAGCGGTCACCTGAGTCCCGGAACGGACGATCAGGGCGTCATACTGTCCGATAATGCTCTTTAGTTCTGCGGCCGGAATACCGAACTTACAATCGACCGATATCTCTTTCTCGGCGGCAAAGATATCCAAACCTTCCTTCTCTAACTTATCGCTGATCAATACCTTGTACATACTTCCCTCACATCCGTTATTTTTGATTGAACACTTTTTGGGCCGCGGTCAAACTGGCGCCCAACTCAAATTGATGGCCCATTTCATGAAGCACTTTTTCCAAACAGGCCAAGCCGGTCAAAATATCATATTCATCCAAGGCTCCCATATGGGCGATGCGGATGATCTTGCCTTTAAGCTGGTCCTGCCCGCCGGCAACCGTGATCCCATGCGTGTCGCGCATGATCTTGGCTAACTTCTCGCCGTCAATACCTGCCGGTAATTTAACTGCCGAGAGGACATTGGTCGCACAGGAAGGATCGGGATATAATTCCAGCCCGATCGCCTTGCAGCCAGCGCGCACGCCAGTCGCTAAACGCGCGAAGTGCTTGAACATATTCTCTAGCCCCCGCTCCTTGATGAGCGCCAGACTGTCGACCATGGCGATGATGATACCGATCGCGGGCGTAAAAGGCGTATCTGTCTTTTCCAACGCTTTCTTGGCTTCGCGCAGATCAAAATAATAGCGCGGCGTCGTGCAGGCATTGATGTACGCGATCGCTTTAGGTGAGGCCGTGATAAAGCCAACACCCGGCGGCAGCATCAACCCTTTGTGCGAACCGGAAATGACCATATCGACATGCCATTCATCCGCTTTAATTTCCTGAACGGCTAAACCGGAGACCGCATCCACGACCAACACGGCCTTGGAATCCTTGACAACTTCACCGATCGCCTTCACGTCCGGCGTCACACCCGTCGATGTTTCCGCTAAGGTTATAAAGACCGCTTTGGTGTCAGGATTGGCTGCCAGAAGCGCTTTGATCTCTGCCGCTGTCGGTGCTTTGCCCCAAGCCACCTTATGGACAATGGTATTAGCCTTGTATGTCTGGCAGAGCTCAACCCAGCGTTCACCGAATTTTCCGCCGTCTACCGCAATAGCCTTGTCACCGGGAGATAGGATATTCACAACCGCCGCTTCCATCCCGCCAGACCCCGAAGATGCCAGTAAATAGACATCATTCTTCGTCTGAATGATCTCCTGCAGTCCAGCAACGACCACTTTGAGGTATTCCTGGAACTTAGGCGTACGGTGATGGATGATCGGTTTTGCCAACGCCGCGCACAACTTTGCAGGCACGTGTGTTGGTCCCGGGGTTAACAGCAAATTGCGTTTCATACATGTCCCTTCTTTATAAAGATGCGTTATTTAAGATCATTCATATTGGTGATCACACCGTCGACCAAGCCGTACTCCTTGGCTTCCGCCGCCGACATGAAATAATCGCGGTCCGTATCTTTCTGGATCTTGTCCACCGTCTGACCGGAATGCTTGGCTAAGATCTTATTTAATTCACTTTTCATGCGCAGGATCTCCTCAGCCTGGATGGAGATGTCGCTGGCTGTCCCCTGTGCGCCGCCCCAAGGCTGATGGATCATGATACGGGCATTAGGTAATGCGTAACGCTTGCCTTTAGCGCCTGCCGTCAAGAGCACCGCGCCCATGCTGGCTGCCTGGCCGATGCAAAAGGTCGCCACCGGCGGCTTAATGAATTGGATGGTGTCATAGATCGCCAGCCCCGCCGTCACTGAACCGCCGGGAGAATTGATGTAAATGCTAATGTCCTTGGAAGCATCCTCGCTCTGCAAGAAAAGCAGCTGAGCAATGATCAAATTGGCCACATTGTCGTCGATGGCTGTGCCTAAAAAAATAATGCGTTCTTTGAGAAGACGGGAATATATGTCATATGCCCTCTCGCCGTGGGACGATTTCTCAATGACCATGGGAACCAAGATCGATGCTCTCTCCATAATATTCTCCCTTTACGTTACGCTATGATTTCTTGTCTTTTTTAGCTTCGCTGACATCCTTGACTTCTTTGGGCTCTTCCCACTTTGCTTCTTTCAATAACAGCTCCATGACCTTGACCGGCAGATTCTCTTCCTTGGAGGTCACTTCGATCTTCTCAAGATTCGCGATCTCTTCCAAGATCAGAAACACTTTTACGTCTCTCTCGACAGCCTCGCCTAAGGCCTTTGAGATCTCTTCCTCTTTTTTCTTTATCTCGTCATCAGCCATTCCCTGTGATTTTAAACGGCGAAGGGTCTCGTTGAGGCGATACTCATACTGGCGTTTGACCATGGATTGAGGAACAATTAATTTAGCATGTTTTAAGAGGTGGTCAACAATTTGATTCTCCAGTTCAATGCGGTTCTGGCGGTCCTTGTCGAACTCCAGCTGGCGCGTCAGCGCTTTTTTGAACTCATCGAGCGAAGGAAAACCCATGCCGTGAGCAAAAGCATCATCAATGGTCACTTCCTTACCATCCCCGCGGCCCTTCTTAAAGAATTCGAGCGTCTTGTTCACATCGTCATCCGTGACCTTGGTGCTTAAAGGCGTAACCTTGATCCCTTTGTAATCGCCCGTCTTGACTTCCGGTCGGATATCCAGGGTCGCCTTGAAGGATAAAATACCGTCTTTAAGCGCTACGTTTGTGATCTCCGGCAGATCGATGGGGTTTAATTGTTCTTTGGTGACCCCTTCATGATAAGCTTGCGGGATCAGCTTCTTGATCGTCTCTTCTTGGGCCATTTTCCCGTGAGAGCTTACCAGCAGATCGCGCGGCACTTTGCCCGGGCGGAACCCCTTGACCTTGGCATATTTCCCGATCTCTTTATAAATTTCGTCCATCGCCGCGGTCACACGGTCGCGAGGGACTTCAATGGATAATTCACGGCGTAAGGCATCAACTTTTTTCACTTCGACTTTCATTACTTTAACTCCATTCTGATGGTTATTGGTTACATGCTGAATTTCTCGCCCAAATAGATCTTGCGGGCTTTTTGGTCATTGATAAGATCCTGGGCTGTTCCGGAGATCAAAATGCGCCCGTCAGCAACTAGGTAGGCGCGGTCGGTGATGGACAAAGTCTCGCGCACATTATGATCGGTCAACAGGATCCCCAGACCCCTCTTCTTTAGATCTTTAATGATCTCCTGTGCCTCTGCTACGACGATCGGATCGATCCCAGAGAAAGGTTCATCCAACAACAAGAACGACGGGTTGGTCACAAGCGCCCTGGTGATCTCAAGCCGGCGGCGTTCTCCCCCCGAGAGCGTGAAGGCCTTTGATTTAGCCAGATGGGAAATGTTCAATTCCTCCAAGAGAGACTCCAAACGTCGCTTGCGTTCCAAAGGACCAATGGGCAACGTTTCTAAGACCGCTAAAATATTTTCCTCGACCGTCAATTTCCTAAAGATCGAACTTTCCTGGGCCAAATACCCCATTCCCAGACGGCTGCGCACATGGATAGGCCGGCGGGTAATGTCTTCCTGGTCAAAGATGACCTGCCCCTGGTCGGGAGCCACAATGCCGACGACCATGTAGAATGATGTGGTCTTGCCTGCACCATTGGGCCCAAGCAATCCAACTATCTCGGAACGGCCGACAGTGATCGACAGACCATCGACCACCTTACGACCGCCATATACTTTAACCAAATTTTTCGCTTCTAATAATCGCACGCGTCAATTCCCCATTTTCTCGAACAAACCACTGCTGCCTTCATCACCGGTGTCAAAGATCAGCTTGGGCCGTCCGGTCATGGTCAACTTTTGATCATCTCCGGTATAGACCATCTCATCCGCAAAAGTGGAATTATTCCCCTGAGTGGCCACTACATTGCCCGAGCAGACGATCTTCTTTAATTTCTTTTTCTTTTCATCGAACCAAATGGTCATCTTATCCGCCTGGATCTGGCGGCCGGTCTGCAGCTCCCGAGCCACGACATTCCTGGTGAAAACCGCCGTCATTTTGACCTGATCAACTTCCATCGGCCCATCGCTGGTGATCTGGACCAAGGATCCAGCCGGTGATTTTGATGTACCGGTATTGATCGTGGCCTTAACATCTTCATTAAGCTGTGCCTTCTTTAAATTCGGGTGGCCCACCAAACCTTTGCCGGTCACCGTCCCCTTCTCGTCAGAGATCGTTACTTCATCATCCGTCTTGACCAGGTCCTGGTTGCGGCTCCAATCTAAACTCTCGGTCGTCATGGTGGTCCCGCGGTCAGCTGTCACCACCACATCCTTCTCCAAATGCACATCTCCGCTGGACTTGTCGATAACGCCGGTCTTCGATCGTAAATTCGCGTTCTGTTTTGGATCATATAAATTGGCATTCACATTAGTCACATTGATCGACTGCTCGGAAATATCCGCCTTGTCCCCGTTGATCTCCCAGGACTTCTTGCCGCTGTTGGTATAGCCGTTAAGGTTAAAACCTTCCAGCTGCTGATTGGGAGCCAGATCATCCGCGCGTACGATACCTGCCAATAACACCACTGCCGTCATTAAAAGCAACGTTTTAATGTTCATACAGCTCCTTTGTCCAGAGGCCTTTGGCTTTTAAGATCAATTCGATCACTTCCCTCACCGCGCCGTTGCCGCCGCTGCGTTTGGTCACATAATGTGCCGCGCGTTTGACCTCAAAAACCGCATTATCGACCGCGACCGCTAAACCAACCCGCTTAAGGACAGAGAGGTCCACCACGTCGTCGCCGATAAAACAGATCTCCTCATCAGATACACCAAAATTCTTGCGCATTTCCTCGTACGCGCCGATCTTAGGATAAACCCCCACAAAGACCTGGTCGATGCTTAGGTCATTGGCGCGGAACTTGACCACTTCGCTTAAACGCGCGGAGATTATCGCCGTTTTAATACCGCACTTTTTCAAATAAACGATCCCCAACCCATCCTGCACATCAAAATTCTTTGACTCGACCCCGTTGCTGTCCACAATGATCTTGCCGTCAGTCAACACACCGTCGACATCCATGACCACAACTTTGATCTTTTTTAAACGCTCTTCGATCATACCAGCCCCGCTTTGAGCAGATCCTGCACATCAACCAATCCCGCCACTTTATTGGTTTTATCGACAACAGGCAGCTCATCAATCCGTTTTGTCTTTAAAATATCAAACGCCGCAGCCGCCAATTTGTCTTTGGTGATCGATGTCGGCTTCTTGGTCATCACCGCGTCCACGCGCTGGTCTAAGATCAATGCCCCTTCATTCAAATGACGGCGCAGGTCGCCGTCAGTGAATATCCCAAGCAGGCGCTGCTTCTCATCGACCACGCAAGCGCAACCGCTCCTGGCCTTAGTGATCGATAACAACACATCTTTGACCTTCGCTGAAGGCTTGACCAATGCCAAACCCGGCCCGGTCCTCATGATATCTTCGACTTTCAACAATAACCGGCGCCCTAAACTCCCTCCCGGATGAAAAAATGCGAAATCTTCTTTTTTAAAACCCCTTCGGTCGATCAAGCAGGCGGCTAAGGCATCCCCTAGTGCCAGCGTCGCAGTCGTGGAAGCCATCGGCGCTAATCCTAACGGGCAACCTTCCTTGACCACCGATGTATTTAAGACCACGTCGCTGTTTTTCGCCAGCGTCGATCTCATATTGCCTGTCATGGCGATCGTCTTAGCCCCGATCTTTTTAATTGCCGGCAGCAAACGCACCGTTTCTTCCGTTTCGCCGCTTTGGGAGATCACGACCATGATATCTTTAGCTGTGACCTGCCCCAGATCCCCATGAACACCCTCGGCGCTGTGAAGAAAAACGCTTGGCGTACCTGTTGATGACAGCGTTGCCGCGATCTTTCGGCCGATGATGCCGGTCTTACCCATCCCGCAGACCACAACACGGCCCGGGCATTTGGCGATCAGGTCAACCGCCGCCGTGAAATTTCCGTCCAAAGTCTTTAGCAGACCTTTAAGGGCATTGGCTTCGATCGTGATGACTTCTTTAGCGCGTTTTAGCATATTTTCTTTTCACCCAGCAACGTTCGCGGGGGAAGTTCGCCCTTCACAAACTTGCCCTATCCCCGTTGTACGATCCTGTTAATAGCGATTAAATCCTTCAGCAATCCTTCAATCTTATTTAAGGGCAGCATATTGGGCCCGTCCGACAAGGCCTTGGCCGGGTTCGGATGAGTTTCAATGAATAATCCGTCGATGCCGACCGCAACCGCCGCCCTGGCCAATGCTGGTATATACTGACTTTCCCCTGCGGTCGCGTGTCCCAATCCGCCGGGCTTCTGGACGCTGTGTGTCGCATCAAAGACAACTGGATAACCCAATTCCCGCATCGCGCACATGCCCTTAAAATCTGTGATCAGTGTATTGTAACCGAAACTAGAACCGCGCTCGGTCAGCAGCAATTTCCTGCTGCCCGCCTCTTCCATCTTCTTAATAATGCCTTTAACATCCATCGGCGCCAGGAACTGTCCTTTTTTCACGTTAACGATCCTGCCTGTTTTAGCGGCCGCGACGATCAGATCGGTCTGACGGCACAAGAATGCCGGGATCTGGATGACATCCAACACTTCCCCAGCCAAGGTTGCTTCTTCGACGCTGTGCACATCACTAAGAACAGGAACATTTAACGTATTCTTAATGTGCGACAACACTTTCAAGCCCTCAACGATCCCAGGCCCGCGGTACGAATGGATCGAGGTGCGGTTGGCTTTGTCATAGCTTGCCTTAAACACGAACGCCACGCCCAATTTCTTGGTGATCGCCTTTAAGGTCTGAGCGATCTTAAAAGCACTTTGCGGCGATTCGATCACACAAGGCCCGGCGATCAGCACGAAAGGATGTTTGCCGCCAAAATGCACATGCTTATTTAATTGGACTGTTTTTGTAGCCATGATAAAGCTCTCTCCAAGTCTTGGGGTGTATCGATGGCGATCGACTCGTATTCCGTCACCACCGTCTTGATCCGATACCCGCGTTCTAATACACGCAACTGCTCCAATTGTTCAATGCCTTCTAAACAACCTTTAGGCCAATCCTTATACTGTAATAAAAAATCTTTCCGGTACGCGTATATCCCCAAATGCTTGTACCGCGTGACCTTCTTTGCGTGCGCATCCCGCTGATAAGGGATCGGTGAGCGGGAAAAATATAACGCGAAACCTTTCTCATCGGTCACGCATTTGACCACATTGGGATTCTCGAATTCTTCTTGCGAGGCGATCACTTTGATCACCGTTCCCATCGGCGTGCTTGGGTCTCCCTTCAACAATCCCGCCAACGCATCGATCGTCTTGGGATCGATAAAAGGCTCATCCCCCTGGATATTGACGATGATATCGCAAGCAACATTACTAACCGCCTCTGCGATCCTATCCGATCCCGACGGATGCGCGGGGTCGGTCATGATCGCTTTGGCACCAAAAGCTTTCGCCGCATTAAGGACATCCGCGTGGTCGCAAGCGATCAGCACATCATCAAGCGACTGGGATTTTTTAGCCTTTTCCCAAACCCACTGGATCATGGGTTTGCCACCTAAATTCGCCAGTACTTTCCCCGGAAAACGCGTCGAGGCCATGCGCGCGGGGATCACGCCGATCGTTCTCATGCCTTTTTAACCGCCCGCTTTAACTCATCCAATTCGATCGCGACAGCCCCCATCTTACCAACAACAACCCCGGCAGCGTAATTGGCGATATCCGCCGCCGCGCGCCGATTGGCTTTGGCCGCCAAACACAAGGCAAAAACCGAAATAACCGTATCCCCAGCACCGCTGACATCAAAAACTTCCTGAGCGCGGGTGGCAATAGGGAACGGCTTGCGATTATGCTCAAATAAATACATCCCCTGCTCGCCCAAAGTAATTAGCAGCGAATCAATCCCTAAATAAGCAAGTAAGCCCTGACCATTCTTTTCAATATCTTCTTTTCTATCGAGCTTGACCGAAATGATACCAAAGGCTTTTCGGGCGCTGTCAGTGATCGCCTTCAATGCCGCTTCTGCTTCTTTCTTGTTAGGGGTGATGCTGCTAACCACACCGTAAGCCCGCAGATCTTCGAATTTAGGATCAACTACGACGGGAATCTTATGTTTAAGCGCCATGTCATGGATGGAAGCCATCAGCTTAATATCCACGATCACTTAACCGTAATCCGAAACGATCACGGCGTCGTAACTGGTAAAATGTTTCTGCAAGAACGGCAAAATATGCCCGGCAAACATCTTGTCGTTGGAAAGACCCAGTGTTTCCCGGTCCACGCGCACCACTTGCTGCTGCTGGGCAATGATGCGGGTCTTGAAAATGGTTTCCATGTCTGGATCAATAAAAACACCATTGGTGTGGATATGGCGGCGAGTCAATTCCTTCTTTAAGACCGCTCCTTCAATATCATCTCCCACCTTGCCCACCAAGGTCACATCCGCACCCAAACTGCTTAAGTTATTGGCCACATTGGCCGCCCCGCCAGGCGTAAAGAACGAATCTTCCTGAACCACAATAGGGACAGGGGCTTCCGGCGAAATCCGGCTGACCGAACCCTTAATATACTGATCCAGCACCAAGTCGCCGATGACAAGCAGACGCTTGCCTTTGAATTTATTTATAATAGTATGGTATTTATTCATAGGAAGGCGTTATTGTAACACAAAGGAAGAAATTTGGGGCAGAAAAAAATACTTAACCGCTGACACCTAGAAAGACGTTCAAATCCCCTAAGGGGCGGATATTGATGATCACAGGGGTAAATCCAGAGGCATTTTGAAGCCTTTTCAGCAAGGCCGGATCAGTCTTAAACTCCAATCCCTTCCCCTCATGGCGGGTTTGAAGGTCCAATTTCCCTGCATTAAGATCAATCCCGCCTTTTGCCATGGCCGCATCTCCAGAAACAGGCCTACGCTCACTATCTTGAAATCCTTGAAGATAGGCGTCATCAAAGACTTTTTTTAATGTCTCGCCGCCTGTTTGTGCATCAACCATACGGCTTAATGCCTGCCAAACAGCTTTTTTTTCTGATTCATGAAAGATTTGAGGCCAAAGCCTCGAAGTCAATCCAAAATCAATAAACTCAACACCTTGACTTGTTTGGAAGATATGTTCCGTTTTAAAACCTTCTGTTTGACTGTATAGATCATTATGCGCTAATCCTTGGGCATGAAGCCTTCCCATGGCTCTTGCCAAATCCACGACCATCTGATAAGTGATCTTATTCCCTTTTTTTAATATCGAGAACCAGCTTTCTCCCTGGGCTCCTTTTGTTACAAGCATAAATCCCTTAGTTCTAGCGATCGCTGGATCCGCATATTTATCGCGCAGTTCTTCTGGGAGCAACAGCATATTATTCCCAACGACCGCTGCCTGAGTTGACAAACCGCTATTATGGACAACGTTGGCTGTTTTTGCTTCTTCCAATAATGTTTCGTAATCCGGACCAGACTTTACATAAAACTCCTTCCCTAAATAGGTATATTTAAAAGTCTGTCGCGAGGTTAATGACGGCCTTTCCGGATGCTGAGGCACTAAATTCTCGTTTTCTAGAACATCCTGAGGAACACCTAAAAAATCCGCCAAGCGGCTCATTTGCTGTGACGATAAATTAAATCCCTTGAAAGGCGCCAGTGGTTCTCCTACACGCTGGGCCATGTCAGCGGAGACAGCCAATTTCGCATCGACTGCCTCAGCGATCTGTTGATCAGTCAGACCCTGCACTTTAGACCTTAGCTCCATCATCCTGTTGGCCATCAGACCATCCGGTTTATAAAATTCTCCTATTGTTACGGGATCTTTGAACTTGCCAAGCATTTGCTCATAAACCGTGCGGTCGCCTAAGTAATACTCAACCTCAAAATAATCTTTTACTGCCAGCTCATTAAACTTATCCTCATACTCCGCGTTAGAGATATGCATGCGAAAACCATTCACCGCGACTTCTTTAAGCCTTCTGACCAACGCAGCATCATCTCCATCGAAGAATCCGATCAGATCAATAGATAATGAACGACTCTGATGATTCTCCCCAAGAAGAGTGAATTTTATAATCACCCTGCGCTTTCTTAGATCGATCACATCATCAATACGCACACCCTCATAGGCAAGCAGCATTTCTTTTAAGGCGGCCACAAAGCTGCCGCCTTGACTGAACATATCCATCCCTTTTAACAAAACATCGACATCTTTACGTTGTCCGCTATTAAAATATCTTGTCCCACCGACAATGATCGCCCTTCCTCCATTGTTGACCTTCAACATCACTTCCTGTAATTTCCGTTCTAACACAACCACTTTCAATTCATCTTTCTCGAAATCAAAAATATCTTCCGCACGCATTGCCGCATCAGCCTTAAATCCGGAACTTAACTGCACCGGCAATGCATTAGGAAGTTTATTATTGATCCAGTCGACGCTTCCCTCTCCATTAAGGATTGTCCGGTCGCCCAATAAAGCCCGCAGTGCGCCGCTTTGATTACCGTGACCAAACACAACGACCGTGCGACCTTGATACTGTTCATTCATTTTCAACAGCCATTGCCTTGCGCGAAGGATCAGATCTACAAAACTTTCCCCTCGAGGGAATTTTTCCTTCGCATTGGCTGCCATGTATCGCTTCAATAGATCCTGCTCCTGCGGCATCAACTCTTTCTTATTGCCCATCGCGCCAACATTTAATTCATTGATCAATCGCTGTAACTGATCATCGACGATCTCAAATGGAACACCATGATCCTTAAGCATCTGGACAAAGAAATCCGCCGTTTCTTTGGTCCGGTTAAGTTGGCTAGTCACAATGACCAATGAGCGGGAAGGTTTTGACTTTGCCAGCCCCAATTGATCAAACAGTTTTACCGCTGCTTGTTTGGCCTGTGAAATACCTTCGTCCGTCAACTGACTGTTGGCTGTTTCCTGCTGCCCCTGTAAGATCCCCTCAAGATTGCCTTTTGTCTGCCCATGTCGGACATAATATAAGTCAAACAATAACGGCAAACCGTTAAAGCCTGACGCAAAAGACATTCTTCCCTCTGAGTCAAGTTCAAACATCCCACGAAGCCAATCCGCTGATACTCCTTCTTCATTTATAAGTTCTGGGGTTTCTTTTAATGTTCCGAGATCATATTTCCATAAGAACGGCTGTTCATGATCATTAAATCCAACCTTGATCTTTCTGGCTAACTCCTCATCAACAACAACTTCCTTCCAGTGTTCTTTATTCTGATAAGGTTTTTCATAGGCCAGATTAACAGCATCAGCGCTCTCAAGTCCATAATAGAGCTTACCGGCCGCCTTGCTTGGCAACGCATAGATCTGCTGTATCCCAACAGAGCGCGCAGCTTCAATGATACGTTCATGGGCCGCTTCAACCCAACCAATGAATGGACGGCCGTCCTTGCCAGATGATCTTAACCCGTTGCTTGCCTGATTGTAGTTGATCAATAAGGCGGTCGAATGATCCAGAGACACCAAACTAATGCCTATCTGACCAAAAGAACCTTTGGGAGGATAAAATGCCCCTGGGTCTTTTCCATCAAAAAGAAAATCCATTGGAGGGAGTATTTCCTTACGTACTTTTTCTTGAGTGTACGGTTCTTTTGGACTAACCACCACATCCAACGGATACTCATCGGCAAATAATGGCCCTGGCATGTGGAACCTTGCCTTAGAAAATCTCAGCGGCACCCTGCCAAACCCCTTGACTTGAAGTTCCATATTCGCTGATTCGAACAAAGCTCCCTCCAAGGCTTGATATAAAGCCTTGTCAGCTCTCTCTCTGGCTGAAATACCCTCCGCCCTCATAGCAGCATCTGCTGAAGGAGGAAGAGACCGCTGATCATCAAGGATCTTCGCCTCTTTTGCGTACGCCTGTTGCAACGGCCTTGAGCTCTCTGCTACAGATGTATCAAAAACAAACGTGAGGTTCTGATGCCCTTGAAGCAGGGACGCCGAAACATCAGGAGTTGGTTTATTTAACGCTGCATCGGTGACAGCCTCTGCTTTTTTCGCTCCGGTTGCTGCAACAACGATTTCTTTAGCATGACGCAACGTTCCTGGGCCGACTGTTAATGCGGACAACGGGATATCACGCATGTTCTTGATGTCCTCTTTAAGAAAACGGCTGTTATCAAACAATGTCGGCAATGCCAGGTGAACAACCCGGGTCGGCATATCCGCCGGATCTTTTAATTCCTTAACAGTAACAGAGCCTCCCCCCATCATGGATGCTAAGTTAGCGGCACGTTTTTCCAAAACCTTTTTAAAATCATCATCTAAATGTTTAAAATAGATCACGACCGGCTGACGCAACAATTTTTCCATAAATGCAGCTAGATCATCCGGCAACGTTGCGGGGAAATAAGGGACAACTAGATTCATTCTTAAATACTCTGCAAAAACAGATGAGCGCCGAGCGGCCCAATGTTTTGTTAAAACCTCCTCCAACAGATCTAATTGTTTCTCCGGAGGGATGTCTAATAAAAACTCATTAAAGTCCCTGGCTTTCTCAACTTCAATGGAACCAAACGCACTAACAGTAATGATCGGTTCATTAAAGGCAATGTGCCCATCACGTCCGATGCCGCCAAAAGCGATATCGATCCCTCCCTCACGCACCGCCTGCTCATAAGCCCTCACCTCTGCATCGATGTCCACGGCATTGCCGTTTAAGACATGCCCATTGTCATTATTCCATCCTGATCCGATCTCCCGCAGCGGAGCGTATAAATGTTTTTCCATGAACTGACGGTAACTTTGCGGATGCTGATCCCAACGGCCTTTGGCACCATCTTGTCCCACATAATATTCATCCATGTTATATGTGATCAAATTCGAACAATCAATCCCCTCTTCCTTAACGATCCGGACAAACGCTGCATACACCGGTTCATATGTTCCACCGGTAGGTGTTATCATCCGCGTCTGGCGCTTTAATGCATTATTGGTGATCAGAACATCCGCCATGCGGCGCGCGGCATAGTAGGTCACATCATCGCTACTTGGATATTCAACTAAACGGACACCGTTTTTGAATATCTTTTGATTAGTGTTTAGCAACAACGTCGGGTCAGATATTTGAGCATGATCTTCACCGGAATTGGCATGATATTTCCAAAAGTATGAACCGCTTAACCTATATTCCATTTTGATCTGACCAAACAGCTGATCATCTTTTACATACTCCTGCCTCCAATACGGCTTACTCTGATACGGACGGTCATACATTAAACGCAGCGCATCTTCATTCTTCAACCCAGGATACAAAAACGCCGCCAAATCAGAGGGAATGGCATAGATATCCTTAATCCCCATTGACGAGGCTGCTTCCAATATATGGCGATGCACGGCCTCAATCCATTCTGGAAACATGCGCCCATTTTTCGAAGAACTTCTTAGAGCGCCACTGGCTTGATTATAGGTGATCACCAAGATCGGGGATTGATGATACATTTTGTCAAATAATTCCCTGACCTTTTCATAATTCTCCTGAAAAAATTCTTTCATTCTCGCTTGATGCTCATCAAGATCCAGTTCCCCCTTATAGATCGCCCCATAGGATATCCGGCTGGGAAGATTCATCCTGAACTCATAAAAAGCGTCCGGATCCTTAGCAAGAGCCAATAGTTCCTTCATTGTCACTCGAGGGAAGATCATATTAACCCCCACCTGACCGATGGATCCCTGCGGCGGAGCGAAATCATCTTTCGGTGTAAAATCATATAAAAAGGCCAAACCAGGAAATGATTGTTCTAATACGCCCTTATCTTCAAACTCAGGAGACAATACAATATCCAGCGCATATGGATCATGGCTGACAAAATGTTGTTGTGATTGAGTAAGGACAACAGGAAGCCGTTGTCCACCCTTGAGCGTAATGTTAAACCCGTTCTTGCTTCCAAATAGTTTATCCTTAAACATTGTTACATAGGCCTGCCTTTCATCTTCTGATGCCTTCTGAGCAGGATCAATGGATCCATAAACATCTTTCATCAATTCAACAAGCTCCGCCTTTAAATCCACCGCAGTGTTCCCTAAATTACTATGCAACCTTTCCAACCCTTCGGACAACACCGCACCATCAATCGCAAGCGGCACACCTTCTGCGATCGCTTTATTCTCCACCAGAACACCCTTGTACTCTTGCGCCGCTATGACAGCCCTTCCTGCATCTTCATGTTGAAAAACAGGAACAACTTCCCCTTCTCTTAAGGGAATGAATTTGATCTGCTCATCGCCTTTGCCATTTTGCGATAATAAATATCGGGCAATGTCCTCAATCTTTACCGGTCGACCAACATCCGACAGGGCAAATATCTCGCCTTTACGGGACAGTAAAAGGACATTCAACGCAAGATTAACCGCTTCATGCGTATTCTGAAAATACGTAGCCGCCTCCCGCATAACCGGCAATGGCTCATGGCGGTCGATCTTGTCTTGGAATATCTTCATGACCAAGCTTGCCCTAGTATCTAATGTATGCACGAAACGGACGATCCCAAATTGGGTGCGGCTATTCCTGGCTTTTAACTGGACTTGATATTCTGCCAGCCTCTTGGTTTGTCCTAAGACACTATCTGGTAAAACATTTGTGGCTTTGCTGGAAGATGTGTAAATAAAATGTTCCGTGCTATACCGATCCGCCAAAGCGACCATATTGTGTGTTCCAAAAACGTTCACTGCGATGGCACGGGATGGATCTGCTTGAGTAATAACCGGGGATGTCTCAGCAGCTAAATGATAAACGATCTGTGGACTATATTCTTTGAAAACAGGCTCAATTTGATCTAAACGGCTCACATCACCCGTAACAACAATAACTTTCTGCGCGGATCTTTCCATCCCCTTTATTTGCGCCACTACCTTAGCAAGATTTTCTGAGCCTTGACCAAACAAAACAATTTTTTCTATATCATCCCCGAACTCTTTCAAGATCTCAAAAGCTAAAGCGGAACCAATAGAGCCCCCCCCACCAGTGATCAGGATCGTTTTCCCTTTTAACAACGGTTTTAACGCTTCTTTATCTAACGGAATACGGCGATCCCTGGCGGGTTGTAAGGGGTCTTGAAGGATTCGTGCTTTGGTCATCATGGCCTGGTTGATTGCTCCAGACAAAGCAGATCTTAAAGCCCCCTCATCCCAAGGCACAATATTAATATCCACATCCATGGATCTAAGGTAATCCTTGTAGGCCTTTTTAGATTCTTTTCCTAATCCCAATGGAGAATCAAGCCACGGATATTCCTTCCACACCCAACGTTTAAATTCATAATGGAAATCGGTACCACCTCTTTTATCACCTGACAATCTCGTTGGCGGCATTCTGGTAATGGTCAACCCCTCTCTCGATAGATGTCCACTGATGCCGCCGTAATATTCAAAGAATTCTAAATCAACCAATGATGGATATTCCGATGTATTGCCCCCAAACGTTCTATTTTCGTGAATATATGGATGCGAATGCATATGGAACACGATCTTTTTTTGGTCAATTAATTCCTTAAAAGGGTCAAGGGAAACACCAGGCTCTACCCCAGCTGCACAAAAAAGCCATCGTCCGTCATCCGTATACACGATCATCACTTCAGCCGCAACGCTTAGAGGCAAATCAACAAACTGCTTAAGTTGAAGTGGATGAGACAAAACTTTCTCAAAATCAGAAATCTCCCATACACGAGGGGTCGCCTCTCTGCTGCTGCGAACCATGGAAGAAATATGATTAAATGTATCTCTTTCAACAATCTTGCCTTTTAAAACAAGAGGATCTTTCCTCTCCCCCTGCAAAGAAGCCGCAGTCATTGCGTTATCCAAACCAGCCCCTAACTGATCGATCCTTACTTCTACAACAGACGCAATTTGATGAACATTTTGCTGAGGAGGCTTGGCGCTTGTCGTCATCGCCAAATCGCCAAATTTTACCCCGCCGGAAAAATACTTCCTGGGCAGCACCTGCCCGCTTAAGGGATCACGCTCCTCTTTAATATAGTTATACGCCCCCTTCTTGAAGGCTTCCAAATACTGTGCGTATATCCGTTCTTTCTCTTTGGGGTCATCGATGGTGATACCGTCTACCTTGTTCTTATCGGCATAAACCTGGGAGAGGATGCTGTCCTTGATCTTCTTCTTGTACCATGTGGCAAGAATGAGAGAATTGTAAACCTGACGCAGCTGCGCAAAATTCTTACCTTCATTGACCTCTTTGGTCAGTTGAGGGATGACAAGATCCCGGATAGCATGAGCGGGTCCTGTCGCCCAACTATTCGTTTCGTCCTCGCTTAACCCATCCCCCCGTGGGGTAGCAGAAGATAAAGCCATTGTCCCCCTTAAGCTGCGGGCGAAACGAACAGCTTGGGCGCCACCCGCCGCATTCTTATCCTGGGCTAGATAATCCTGTTCTGTTAATACCTTTAATGATGATTCAACGACATACGCTGTACCATTCTTCGCATTCTCATACACCACCGCTTTGTCCGGGACGATCCACACTTTATTAAACGTGTTGACCGGAACATTCTTATTCCCCGATAACTCATACACTCTCTTCCAGAACTGTTTGCCAATATCCCCTTCCGGATAGACTAAACTCGCGGTGATCTGCTTGAGTAAATAATCCTGAGCCAATAGGTCGCGGCCCATTTCGGTCTGACCAAAACTATCCGGCACGATGCGGTCTTTTTCATACGGGCTTAAGTTGACCCACATCTCCTGCTCAGGCGTGGTTAAGCTCGCCAGGAAATATTTGATGAGTTTGCTGGATTGTTCCTTTAACGCCACCTCACCTGTTTCTCTTCCATTATCCAGAATAAACTCAAACTTCAAGGGGTTATCAGCATGGACCTTGATACCTTTTAAGATGGGAAGATCAGCGGCAGGACTTAAAGTAACAAGCGTTCCGGGAGCCGGTAGTAACAATTCCGCCCGGCTTGGGATGGGGACAATAAGCGTTGCGGCAAAAGCAATAGCCGCCAAGAAGGATATAAGTCTATGTTGAAGGGGTTTCACAAATAAAGTATAGAATATAAATACTCTATAAGCAAAAAGAAGTTGGGCGACCTACCCCGTACTCTTCATGCCGGATGCGATACCATTGACCGTTAGTAACAGGATCTCATCAATGGCCGCGCGCTTGGCATCGGCTGTAGCAGGCAAGTCTTTCTGTTCTTTAAGGAAACGGACCTGGATATAATTCAGTGGATCCACATAGGGATTGCGCAGCCGTATCGATTCCTGCAAGACTTTATGATAATCCAGAAGTTCTT
This sequence comes from uncultured Planctomycetales bacterium, assembly GCA_964520655.1. Classification (GTDB taxonomy): domain Bacteria; phylum Omnitrophota; class Gorgyraeia; order Zapsychrales; family Fredricksoniimonadaceae; genus JACQQW01. The sequence goes on along the minus strand of CAZFNI010000004.1, from coordinate 51,528 downwards.
TTTGCTGCGTGATCTCCAGCACCACCCCCAACGCCCTTTCGTATTCCTCAGCGATCATGGTGTGAATGCGTTGACGCAAGGCATCATCGATCACATTATCCGAATAGAGTTGAGCGATATATAGGTCCGTCTTGGCCAACGAGGCCTGAACATTATGCAGCATGGAATTAAACAACGGCCACTGGCGGTACATTTCCTGCAATTCTGCCAGCCCCTTGCCCGGATGCTCGTCAATATACTGGCGAAGCGCTGTCCCCACCCCATACCACGCGGAAATGATGTAGCGCGACTGCACCCAGGAAAAAACCCAGGGGATCGCACGCAACTGGTCAAAAGACCGCTGATTCCCGCGGCTGGTCGGACGCGAACCGATCTTGGTGATCTTAAGCACATTAATGGGTGTTGCCTCGTGATAAAAATCCAGGAAACCATTGGTACCAAATACCAGCGACCGATAAAAGATAAATGATCTCTCCGATAACAGCTTCAATCGTTCTTCCCACACTTTGATCTTGGCATTGTGTTTCACTTCCTTTAAGGTCACAAAGTTGGCGATCATTACTGCCGAGATCAACTGTTCGAGATTGCGTTTAGCGACCATGGAATTAGCGTATTTCTGAGATACAACCTCTCCCTGCTCGGTGAGCTTAATGCGCCCCTGTGAGGCAGAATACGGCTGGCCGAGAATAGCCCGGTGAGACTCACCACCGCCACGGTCAATCGTGCCGCCTTTGCCGTGGAAGAACTTAAGGCTGATACCGTATTTCTCCGCCACCTTGTATAAATTCTTCTGGGCCATGTATAAGTTCCAATTGGCTGCTAAATAACCGCCGTCCTTGCTGCTGTCCGAATACCCCAGCATGATCTCCTGAACATCGCCGCGCGCTTTCAAATAGGAACGGTACAACGGGATCCGGAACAATTCTTCCATGACCTCGTGAGCTTTTTCCAACGCGTGGATGGTCTCAAACAACGGCACCATGCCCATTTGCGCCGCTTTAACGCGTTTGTGCGCAACCTCAATGATCCCCTCGCGTTTGGCCAAATAGAACAGGGCCAGCATATCCCAGGCGCTTTGGGTCATGCTGATGATATACGCATCGACGATGTTGGGATCGAATTTCTGCTTTAGAAATCTGAACATCGCCATTTGTTCTAAAATATCTTTGGATTCAGGGGTGTGCACTGCAGGCCATTTACGGACCACCTTTTCATTGAGCGCCAATAATAGCTCATCCTGCGTCGGCTCGCCTTTAAATAATTCCGTGATGGTCTTGCGCAGCTTGCCCGAATGATCCCTAAAATCAAGCCTGGCCAGATGGAACCCAAACGTCTTAGCCTGGATCAGCAGACGCTTGAGGTCGCCGTTGGCCGCCTGAAGCCCCTTATGCCGACATAAACTGTCCCGGATGATCATAAGATCATCGATGAATTCCTGTGCGCTGGCATAGCCGGCTTTTGTATCAATCAGTGTATAGGTCAAGCGGCGGTACATGAAAGAAAATTTCTTGCGGTAATATTCCAACGTTTCAAAACGGTCAAGCTCCGCCGCCAGATCCGGCATCAGACGCCGATCATGCTCAAGAGAATCCAGCAATTTTTTGCTGACATCAATATATTGGTCCGATTGACTGAAACGCTTAACAAATGCCTGTACCTGTTTCAAATAAAATTCGATGATCATCTGCCGCTGTTTCTGGGCCACGGTCTTGGTGATGGCGGCCGTGACATTGGGATTCCCGTCGCGGTCGGCCCCGACCCAGGACCCAAAATGCAGGAACGGCTTTAAGTCCTCATCGATCTCAACCCCCAAACGATGGAATTCACGATAGATCTTATCATGCATGTTCGCGATCAGCATGATGATGGTGCGGTCAAAATAATACAATGTCTGGTCCACTTCATCTAAAACCTCAACCTTGCGGCTTCGAACCTCAGATGTCTGCCAGAGGATCTCCAGCGTCTCTTTGATCCGCTTGGTCATGTAATCCTTCTCGGAATAGGTTAGATCCGAACGGTTTAACTGGATCAAATTCCCGGAAATGTAAAACAAATGATCAAGCACCGTACGCCTTTTCGCTTCCGTCGGGTGAGCGGTCAATACCGGCTGAATATCGCTTTGAGATAAGAAATCCGTGATCTCTTTAGGAGTAAACCCGTCGTCCATAAGATCTTTGAACAGCTGACGCAGGGACATATCCTGCAAAACATCATCCCTTTTATCATAGTCGCGCAGTCGCCGGATTCGCTGCACTTCCTCAGCGATATTGACCAGCTGGAAATAAATGGTAAATGACCGCGCAACATGATAGCTCTCTGTCAACGATAGTGACGCGATCAATTTCTTCTGAGATTCGACTAATAAAGGATTGTGGGAATGGCGTATCTCTTTGGCAAGCGTACGGATCTGCTCGATCTTAAGCAACAGCTCTTCCCCTTCCTGCTCCCGAATAACTTCAGCAAGCAGTCCCATGAGGAACTTAACATCCTGTCGGATGTGAGCGTGGGATGAGATCCCGTGAAAATCAGTGAACATATATTAACGGGCCAAAGCGCGAACGGCCTTATGACCTTTTTGGCTTAACTCTTTGACGCTTGTCTCCACTTTAAGGCGCAATGCTTTTTTATGTGCCGTCAAAGCCTTGGAAACCTTTGAATCATTCAACGCAATGATCTCGGCCGCCAAGATACCAGCATTCTGCGCCCCATTGATCGCAACGGTCGCGACCGGGATACCATCAGGCATCTGGGCGATCGACAGCAATGAATCCAAACCATTCAACGAATTATTTAACAGCACAGGAACGCCAATGACCGGCAAAGTCGTCAGTGACGCGACCATCCCCGGTAAATGCGCAGCACCGCCAGCACCCGCAATGATCACACTTATGCCGCGCTCTTGAGCTTTTTGGGCATAGTCGAACATACGTGCCGGCGTCCTGTGGGCGGAAACAACCGTCACTTCACAAGATATCCCAAAACCTTCTAGAACATCGGCGGCCTTACCCATGACTTTAAGGTCCGACTGACTACCCATGATAATGGCTACTTGAGGTTTTCGCATATCACGCCTTTACGTTAATGATCGTTTTAACCAACTGTGCCTTTGCTAATGCTTTATTTGTATCCGTATCCAAAACAGTCGCGTGTCCCATTTTGCGGAACGGCCTGGTGATATCCTTGCCGTATAAATGGACATATACACCGCCTAAAGATCCAGCCTGCTCGATCCCCTCATATCTCGCCTTGCCTTCGTATCCCGCATTCCCCAGCACATTGACCATCACCGCTGGAGACTTGATCGCCGTCGATCCCAAAGGAAGTCCCAAGATCGCCCGCCAATGCTGGGCAAATTGAGAGGTGACATTGGCTTCAATGGTGTGATGCCCGCTGTTATGTACACGTGGGGCTATTTCATTGACCAGCACTTTTCCAGATCTGTCAACGAACATCTCTACCGCCAGCACACCGACCAAACCAACCTGGACTGCCAGGTCCAACGCGATGCGCTGCGCCACCTCATCTATTTCTTTGGAAATATTAGCAGGGCTGGCTAAGAACTCAACTAAATTCTTTGTAGGGTGAAAGACCATTTCTACCGTCGGGTAAGCCGCGATCTCCCCCTGAGGGTTACGCGCCACCACAACAGAGATCTCTTTGGCAAAATCCACGTACTCTTCCACGACACACGGCTCATCAAAAGCCTGATCAAGATCCTCAACACAGTTGATCTTTAAAACCCCCTTGCCGTCATACCCTGCTTTACGCGTCTTAAGTACGTACGGCTTGGGAAAAGACAAACCCGCAAGTTCTTTCTTATTACGAACCAAAACAAAAGGAGTGGTCGGAATTTGATGGATCTTATAGAATTCTTTCTGAGTCCCTTTATCCTGAACGATGCTAAGGATATCCGGATCTGGATAAACCTTTAAACCTTCTGCCTTAAGCTTGCGCAACGCTTCAATATTGATGTGCTCATACTCAAACGATAACAAGTCCACACGTTTACCGAACGCATAGACATGGTCGAAATTCATTGAATCGCCATCTACAAATTCATCACAGAGACCGCGGCAGGGACATTTGGGATCATCATCGAGGATAGCTACATCGACATCAAAATCAGCCCTGGCCTCAAGAAGCATCAACCCTAACTGCCCGCCTTTGATCAACCCGACTTTTAACCGCTTACCCATGTCTTATCCTAAAACAGCATCAATGCGTGCGACTTTAAGCGACCGGACATCTTTGGCCGCAGCCTCCGGAATAATACCTCCGGATATGGAGACGACTTTTTTATCCGTGTATGTTAATTTCAATTCAGTAATTCTCACGCCCTTAGGGCCGAACGTATCCGCACCCTTTGGATTTTGATAAACAACCAAAGTTCTATTTAAGAACTTAAAAGCATATGACCCTTTGGGGAAACCTGCCTCTGCCTTTGAACTAAATAACCACGACGGCAGAACTGGTTTCAAATGCAGCTCTAACTGGCCGTTCTGGTTAAGTACGAACGGTTTTGTCCCCGCACTTAAGACAAGCCAGATATGGATGAATTCCGCCGTAGAACCGGACAACCGGGCCACAAACCCCTGACCATGCAGATTTTTATCTTCATGGGCACTGGATGCTATGAAGGATGAATTCTCCAGGACGCTGCGCCCATAACGCGAAGGGTCCAAGAATGGGATAAAACATTTCTTTGCATCCGCAAAAAATTCTTCATGCAACCCCAAACGCAGCAGCTCCAATAAATATTTATACTCCATGTGCAGCCACACGGACTCATTCTCGAGCCACCCTGACGGAAAGATACGCGTGCGGCCGATCTCTTCCGTTTCCTGTGTTAAGGGCGCATTGACCTTATACATCCCTAGAGCCTTATCATACAGTGGACTCTGCTTGATCGCCTTATAAAGCGTTGCGGCTTTTTGCGTATCCATCACGCGCATGGCGTGGACAAATCCTTCCAAGAAATATGGCAGGTCATGACGCTTGAACGCCTGCGCCCTCACGTGGCTGTCGCCGTGATGCCCTTTATCCAACTCTTGGTACTGCGTGACTTCATGATAAAAGTATGTCGCGAACAATCCTTTGGCATCCTTGGCCTTATCCAGCGACTGAGCCGTTTTTTCCACAACGCCGGTTAAGAATTCATTGATCTGCGTGATCGTCAGCGACCGCTCTTTGCCATCGATACCTGCCCGCACATGCTGACGGTAATGCTCTTTGAGGTTATTGGATTTCTGCCAATATTCGAGGCTGTCTTTTTCATGATGCAGGACATGTGTCAATCCTTCAATAAAGTCCGCGAGTTCTTTGAACATCACTACCGGCATTTGACCACCAACACTTAATTCTTCCAGCTGACGTTTGACAAAGGCCGCTAAACGATTCACTTCCATTGTCTCGCTGATCGACGACCCGAGCAGACCCGGCAAACCGTTTAATGCGTCGTACCAATTTGGCTTATTGGCCTCCATCTCAACACCGATACCACTGGGATCCAATGTCGCGGCTTTATTAGCGAGCAATGCCAATAATTTAACGAGCAATGTGGTGTGATAGACATCACCCTGTCCTGCCTTGACACGCAGCCGATGACCCTTGGCTGCCGACTGAATGTTCTTGTCGTGTTCTGCCAGCGAATGATATTGCCGTACGCCCCGTGAGGTCAACACATAGCGCTTCTCCCTCGGCAATACATAGGCGTCGTTAAGATAAAAATAGAATACTTTCTGATCGAGCAATATCTCCCGTAGATTCTCAGGATAAACGCTCAAATAACTTTCGATCAGATCCAGATTATAGGTCCAATGGTCCGCCCAATACCCTTCCCCGAATTCCGCCTGTTCTTGCTTCTGGCTGACGCTTAAGACCTTCGAGAGAAAATCCGCGCTTTTGCCCTTGATCGGCACTTCTCGGCTGATCATTTTTAAAAGCTCGCCGGGCATGAACCCTTTTTTCAATAATGCTTTGAGTTTCGCCACATCGCCTTGGGGTTCAAACTCTTTTATGATCTCATCGATCTGCGATTCTTTCTCAACACTAAAGCTCAAGCCCTTAATGACCAGCGGATTATACCCGTCCGCCTGGATCAAATTATAGAAATTAACGAGAAGGCTGCTGCCGACATCCTGATTGAACCAAATATCGTTGCGGCGATTCTGGTTGACGTCACGGAAATTACCATTGCCCTGAGATAAATATGTCGGTGCCAGGGTGAAGAAATTGTAGTCTCGTTCTAAGTCTCCGTGCTTTCGACTATAAACATTGAACGACACCGGTCCCTGCGCTGTTTTCAATGATACCGGCAATCCTCCGCGCAAGACATTGTCCAAGAAATTCTGGCCACAATACTGGTCAAAGGTATTGGACGCGCTTTTGGTAAAACAATACTGTTTGATATCGTCAATGATGGCTTTATTGCGCAAAGCTTTAGTGTCAATAAAATCACCTTTAAGCGATTCTTTAACCACGCTGTTTAATTCCGCAAGATCATGCGCATAGCCGGCCAGCGCCGTGATCTGATGCGACTTACCCTTCTTCAATGAGAAATTCTGAACAACAAAAGCGCTGGGGGTACGGTTAGTCGTCTGCTGTTTGACTGGCACAATGAATTTGGCATTCTTTAAAAAGTTCTCCGGGACCAGATAATCGCTAGCCTGGCCGAACACCAGCGCGGACTCCACGATCGGATCCAGCAACTTTTTTGTCTTGGCATCAAACGCAAAATAAAAATTCCCTTCATGGATGTGCGTGACCTGCGGTGTGTCCGCCACCTCCACCTTCAACTGAAAGAACGGGGCTTTCTTGGCGATATTGTGCACCGCCACCCAAGCTTCCACCGTACGGGAAATGTGTTTGCCCAGCCAATCTTTTAAACCATAAGGATTAAGCGCCGGCAAACCATCAATACACTCTACCTCGACGTCTTTCTTGCCGATATTCTCGAAAGTAACGCGCCGCACCAACGCCGCGTATGGCGCTTCCGGCAAAGTAAAATAATTAACGGTTGTTTTTATCCCAAGCGTGCTGTTGACCTCTTCGATGGTCAGATCATGGCTTTGGATGATCATGCGGCTGGTGATCTTATAAGGACTGGCCACAGGGTTGGCGAACGGTTCGTAAAATTTCTTAGCGCTACTAGAGCCAACTTTTAAAAAGGTCCGGAAACCCTGTATCGACGTCAAACGGTAAGCGCGGTTGGCTGGCTGGAATTCCAGGATGGATTTATCCTTGGACTCGATGCCAAAAGAACTGATCCCCTGCCCTCGATTGATATAAAACGCCCACATCGGGATCCCGTATAGGCCAGCGACCCCAGGAAAGAAATTAGCAAACACCTTTTCCTGGCTAAAATTCGTGATCTCAAACGACCCATTCTCATTGAGGCGATACGACATACGTTTCCTTTCCGCAATGTTCCCCGCAGCGTGACTGGCGGAACACATTATAATAACCGGACAATTTGGCCCAAAATGTCAACGCATTATCTTTGCTTTTCACGCGGATCCTGTTTAATTCAAAAAGATCGCGATTAAACATATCCCTTCCCCGATTTGTCGTCCCGGCAGCCTGATATCCTGCTGCGATCACGATCGATTTGATATCATCGGTAAACCCGCCGGAAGGATAAACAAAATATTTGATGGGATGCCACAAATGCGCCTCAATGACCTTCTTGGAACCAGCGATCTCATCAACGGCTGCCTCATGACTGATCTCCGGTAAATACGCGTGGCGGCGCGTATGCGCACCGAATTCAATGCCGTGCTTCTCCATCTCCTTTACCTGATCCCACGTCATAAAGTCTTTTAAACCAATACTGTCTGAGATCAAGAAAATACTGGCAGGAAAATGATGTTCGCGAAGAATAGGAAAAGCCTGGGTATAATTGTCTTCATACCCGTCATCAAACTGGATCACGACCGTATTCTTACGGAATGCTGTGCCCTTTTTTATGCCCTGAACATAATCGTCGAAGCTGATGACATCATAGTGATGCTTGGCCAAAAACTTCATCTGCCAGGCAAATGCCTGCGGCGTCACATTATTGAGAGAATACTGCCCCAAATGCGTCGATACATTATGATACGTCAGAATGGGGACAACATAGCGGTCACGCATCCACAAGATAAAACCAAAGAGCACGATGCATAAAACGACAGCAAAACCAATAAAAAAACTTTTCACCCGCCCCACGAAGAACTCCCTTAAACCTTTGTCAGTCGCTCCTTCACAAGCGATCCAACCGTCTGATTATCCGCTTGTCCAGCGACTTTAGCCAGCACATCTTTCATGACCTTCCCCATATCCTTGATCGAAGAAGCACCTGTCTCCTTGATCACCGCTTCGATCACACCCTTTAAGGCGTCCGCGGACATTTCCGCCGGCAGATAGCTTTTCAATATGGCCATTTCCGACTCTTCCTTTGCCGCTAATTCCGGACGACCGCCGTCGGTGAACTGCTTGATCGAATCCAGGCGCTGCTTGACCTGCTTTTTGATGACCGCGATAACCTCTTCATCAGACACCTGCTCAACACGCTTATCGATCTTGATATTCTTGACCTGCGCGCGCAGAAAACTCAAACAGGAAGAACGTTCCTGGTCCCTGGCTTTCATCGCGGCAACATAATCCTGGTTGATCTTTTCTTCAAGCGACATATATCCTCCTATAAAAAAGGGCGTATGAAAGAAATATCATACGCCCACAAGATTACAGAAACAATCGATTACGGAACAATCTTTACGTCTATGGCAAAGCCCTTGGAAGCATTGTTCTTTAGCGGCGTGCCATCCTTGACCAAGAATCCATTGTTGCCATTTAAGGATTCAATACGGTCTTTTTCTTTCTGAGCGGCAACCTTGGCAAAATACGCCTCCTGCTTTAAGTAGCGCATGCGGCTTTTCACCAGCTTGATCTTATTCTGGAACAACACGAGCAATGAGCGGCCTTCATCCATATTGTTAAAATCCGCTTCAAACGCACGTATTTGGGTCTTGACAGTATTAAGCTGATCAGTCACTTCCACATTTTTCTGTTTTAGTGAGGAGATCTTTGTTTCCAACTCTCCGATGTTCTTGACATTCTCCTGGGCCCTTAACGCTTCCAGTTCCTGAATATCAGCTTTTAGCTTTGTATTTTCCTGCTGGGCTTGAGTCAACAAGTCCTGTGTCTGACCTAATAATGTCTTAGCCTCCGCCAACTCTCCGGTCACGCGGTCCAGATCATTCTGAACCTGCACCAGCTTGGCCTTGGTCTGATCTAATTCTTCTTTTGTGTCCCTGTACTGCTTAACATAGGAACGGTAATTGGCTGCCTGATGGGTATTGGAGATATCCGCCAGCGACGAGCTTTGATTCATGGTATTGTAATTCTGGTTCTGTAAATTCAACACATAAGCGGTCAACGCCAGCATGATGACGATCAAAATGACCCCGATGATCCTTTTAAGGGTCTTTTTCTGATGCTGGCTGTCATTGACCTGATTATTCTGCTGTTCTTCGCTGTTCAACACTGTTTCTGCCACGTGATCCTCCTCTTTTTCCATTAAACAAAATGACTTAAAATATTCGCGTTTGTTGCCTGCGCCATCTCATCGGATTTTTTATCGATCCATTGATCCAAACGTCTATCAAACGGCATATCTTTCTCAAACTCTATCCCGCACTGAAACCCTTGAGTATTCTCGATACGTTTTGTCCAGACCACATGGCCTTTTTTAGGTCCAAAGACCAAAGGTTCTGCTCCAAGCGCATCCACATAGAATTTTCCGCGGACATGGGGATCATAATGACCATCCGTCTGCAGCAGCATACCAGAAAAGCTGATGTTCAAGATCTTCCCTTCACCTAAAAGCTCTGAACCTAACACTGTCCAGCGCACATCGGTGATTTCTCTAATACGTATATGGCGGCGATTATCTAACATGACCCCGGTAGTATAGTCCCACACCAAAAAAAAGACAAGAAAAATTCAAGCCGGCCGTTTATTCTTTAAAATGACCAAGATCACCCCGTAAGCCACGAGCCCGCAGAATGCCCCAACGATCAAATATCCTAAGAACAACGGCAGCAGTATCTTAGCACTGGCAGTACTCAAGAACGATTTCCAGGTAAAATGAAAGAACACATCATGGGCCTGCGCGTAAATGCTCTCCCAGTCATATCCCAACAGCTGGCATCCGATCTTCCCCGCGGCCGCGAATGTTACCAAGCTAAGCCAGGTGTTAGTCAGCAAACTCCCTAGAACCGCCGCGGCTTTATTAAGCCTTAGAAAAACAGCAGCCGCTATCGCTGCCAGGGTCCCGGTAAACGGCAATATCCCAAGAAAAACACCCAGACCAAATCCCAGCGCGATCCTCTGTGGAGAATCATCCATGCTCACGATCTGCGCGAAAAGCCCTTTGAAAAAATTTTTGATCTTATCCATGATCAGAAGTGGACAAAAATGCGGCCAAAATTCTTGTCGTCTTTTTCAACCCGACGATACAGGGATTTGATATGTTTTTGCTCCAGGAACCGCAGGACTTTTTTCTTTAGCTGCCCGCTGCCTTTACCCGGGATGATCTCCACGAGATCGATATTCCTGGCTACCGCGTCATCGATCGTCCCCTGCAGAGCCTCATCGATCTCGCGGCCTTTGTTGAAAATGTCATGCAGATCAAGCTTAAGTTTCCCGCCCATGTCAAACCCGGATCGGCATCACGACAAAGGGTATGCCGTGACTGTACAAACGCCGCTGTAAAGCAAAGACCGTATAGTTATGCAGCCATTTATTAAAGAACGTTTCTTTCTCAAAAACAACCTGTCCGCCAAAGAACACAACGCCGGGGAATTTCTGAGCAACCTCCTGGCTTAATTTCTCCACTTCCGAGATCACATCAATACCCGTCGAAGTATAACTTTCAGCATAATAGCCTTCGGAACGCATGTAATGCACATAGCGTTCATTGTCCGACTTGATCTTGGCCCTTAACGCTTCAACCTCCTCGTGTCCCTTAAAATTCCCCGCGTCGATGACCCCGATCTGGATAAAGACATAATTACGGAATTGATCGCCGAACAAACGCACCACATTGAACAATGTGTGCAGGCCAAGCCCATTAAACCCGTTGACCACCAAAACCGCCGTCTTGGCTTTGGGGTCTAATTGCGTAGGTCCCTCTACCTTCGGCTTATCGGCGTTACTGGCGATGATCCCCTGCACCAGAGGATTCAGGCGCTTTAATTGTTTGGCCGTATTGATGTAATGACGCTTGATGGCAATGGCGAAAGCGACCAGTGATCCAGTCATCAGTAGTGTGATCCAACCGCCCTCATCGAACTTGATGACGGTCACGGACGCAAGAATGAATGTCGTGCTGACAAAACCCAGACCATTGATCGATATTTTCTTAACCCATTCTTTATTGCGGCCGCGAGACATCCACCAGTGCCTGACCATGCCGGCCTGCGACAAACAAAACGTGATAAATACATTGATACTGTATAGAACAACCAGGAATTTAACCGAAGCCTTGGTCATGAGCATAACGACCAGTGCGGCGATACCCATCATGAGTATCCCCTTTTGATAGACCAAACGATCGCTTAAAGCGCCAAATTTGGTGGGGAACCATCGATCAGCAGCCATGCTTGCCAGAACTCTGGGGCCTCCCAGGAACCCTGTCTGGGCAGCGATATATAGAAGCAATGCTTCTGAGATCAAACTCACCAGAACAAACACATATCCGCCACTGCCCCAATTCTGGGAGATCGTCCAAAACATCACGGCGTTCAATGTTTTGCCCTCCTGAGGCGTGACATGATAGATCAAATATGCCAGCATCAGCCCCATGACGGTAAAGGCCAGGGATAAAGACATGTAGAGCATCGCGCGTTTACCGGTCTTGACGCGGGGTTCACGAAGGATCGGCATCCCATTGCTGATCGCTTCGATCCCTGTGTACGTTCCTGCACCCAGACTATAGGCTCTTAGCATCAAGAACATTAAACCCCAGAAACCAAGCTCGGCAAATGACGATTGCACATCCTGCTTGATATACGTGCCCATTTGAGGAAAATCCCACAGATGGGTACAGATCGCGTAAACAATGATAAAGAAGTGCGTTAGAATAAATGTCAAAAAGATGGGGACTAGCGGGAGAACTGATTCCTTTACCCCGCGCAGATTCAAGACCATCAGACTTATCAGAGCGAAGACAGAAAAATGTATTTTCCAGGGCTGCCACGCCAAAGGCAGAAAACTAAATAATGCATCAGTCCCGCTGGCAATAGAAATGGTGATCGTTAGTAAATAATCGATCAACAGGGCACACCCGCAGATCATCCCCCAGTTAGGCGACAATAATTTGCTTGCGACCAAATACCCGCCTCCCCCGGAGGGGAACACCTCAATGATCTGCGCGTAACTGGCACTGATGACAAAAACCGTGATCGCGGTCGCCAGGGCCACAAATACCGCCAGGTGATGGTGCTGACCCAACGCGATAAAGGCTTCTTCCGGCCCATAACAGGATGAAGACAGACCGTCCGCGCCCAAACCTACCCAGGCGAAGAAAGCGATCAAGGACATTTGATGAAAAACCCCGCCTTCATGGGGGTTTAAGGCCTTGCCGATCACGGTATTCTTTAATTTCGCGATAAAACTCATAAAATCAATGATACCTGAATTAAAAAGAATGTTTCAATAAAATTAATAAAACTATCGCCGCGATGATGCGGTAAACCCCGAACACAATAAAATCATTGTGTTTGATAAAACGTAAAAGAAATTTCACGCTGGCCCAGGCCACGACAAAGGCCACCGCGCCGCCAATCGCCAATAGCCCCCATTGGGAGGTTTGAATGTCCGCGGAGCTCTTAACAATATCCAGCACAACCGCAGCGCTGATGGTCGGTACAGCCAGTAAAAATGAAAATTCTACGATAGTCTTTCGGCTGATCCCGATCATAAGCCCCCCAATGATCGTCGCCGCTGAACGTGACACTCCCGGAACCACCGCCAAAGCCTGACAAATACCGATCGTGACCGCCTGCTTGTATGAGATCTTCTTTAGATCATCCACAGAACCGTCGCGCCCCTTGTGCTTCGTTTCAAACACGATCAGGATGATCCCACCGACAAGCAGCGACAGGGCAACGATCCAAATATTCCCCAGCAAGTAACTCTTGACCATCTTATAAAGAACAAAACCAATGACGGCCGTTGGCAAGAATGCGGCCAAAACTTTTAAGCCGACTTCCCAATCCAGCAGGAATGTCCTCCAGTATAAAGAGAACACAGCCAAGATCGCGCCTAACTGGATGGCGATCTCAAAGGTTTTGACAAACTCTGTCTGGGGCATGTGCAAAAAATGGGAAGCGACCATCATATGTCCGGTCGATGAAACCGGCAAATATTCCGTAACACCCTCCACTATCCCTAAAATAACAGCCTGAATCCAATCCATATCAATCCAACTCCACGGCCATCCATGAGGCGCTGTCTAGCGGCACATTCCCTAAGAATGTGCGCGCGCTGGTTAAAATACGGTCAGGGTCGCCGATCAACTTTAGCGGCACTTTAATAATGATCTCCTTTGCTGTGCGCTTGACTTGCACTGATCCCTGGTCAATGCGTTTGGCCTGATCAAATACATTGTAACTCAACACTCCTAAGTTCACACTGATCTTGGGCATGTGGGCAAACGGCGTCTTATCTTTGCCCTTCTGGTAACCAAAAATATAAATAGAAGCCTCCACATTGGCCGCAAGCGGCTTGGATAAAGCGATCGATATGGATAAATGATCCCCTTCCCATCGGACAAACTTCCATTCCACCCCAATGAATGCCATCCGTTCTTTAGGGCTTAACTCCTCGGGGAGCTCCGCACTGGAAACCAACTTGCGCTTGGAAGAAAAAACAGACGAATCTTCATTCATGCGCAAACGGATCAATGGGAAATCACCGAAAAGCTCATTAGTTCTTACAAACGATGACAGGTAATTGCGCGAAGATTTATACTGCGTCCGGTGTGCCTGCAATCCGGCCTTCTTTAAATTCAGCTCATCTTTGGTCAGATGAAAACGTTTCCATGAAATAATACCCGCTAAAGCATCCGGGGGCTGTAAGGAATTGTCGGGATGAAAACCAAACGGCTTGGGCCAGCCAATGTAATGGATCAGATACGGATATAGCTCAACCTTATCCTCCATCCCTTCATCCCACAGGGCGACCCGTGTGAACAGATACAAGGACAAATGATCTCCATTATGATCGGCCGGACTTGAAAGAAATATTTTGGTCGGTTTAAATGTCCGCACAATAGACCTAAGGTCCCGTTGGATCTCCTCCCCCTTATACATCGCCCCTGGCCTTAGCGCGCCCTGATACGGGACTTTCGTCACGCGCGTCAGCATACTGACCAGCGGCGGACGGTCATTCCAGTGAGAATACCAGATATTCATCGTCCCGAAGTCCGGATACCCCAGAAAGATCAAGTCCTGGCGTTTGACCCCCAGAATGCTCGCCGCGGATATCGCTTCGTCCCGGCGAACAAGTCCCATGGTCTGCACCGCTTTGGGCATGATGACCGGATGCTTGCGGTAAAGCATAAATGACCATTGATTGCTGTCCCCATATGTGAAATAGACAAGCTTCACCGGCAATTTCATGGCGGTTGCCCGCTGTAATATCCCTGCGGTACCCAAGACCTCATCATCCGGATGAGGTGCCAGAACTAAGATACGGTCATTGGATGCCAAAGACAATTCCGGGATACTGCTGCCGGAGGCCATGGCATTGACAGCGCTAATAAATAAGAGCAAAACCGTGAATTTAAATTTTTTTAACATAATGTAACGAATGATACTGGACATACTCCCCGTTGGCGTACATGACCATCGGGAACCTCTCTGTCAGTTCAAACTGACATTTTTCAAAAAACCTCATAGCGGCCGTATTGCCGCTGTGAACAGATGCTGATAACGTCTTAACATGCTGCGTCCTGGCATACGTCAAAAATCCATCCACAAGCTGACTGCCGATATGCAGATGCCTGGCCGCTTTCGCCACCCCGATATGCAAATGCCCCTCGTGGCTGTGGAAAGACTGCTTGCGCCAGGATAAAAGCCGCGGCCAATTGCGCAGCATCCCCGATACGATCCCCCAGAATTGGCGGGAAAAGAATACACCCCGGCAAAATGCTTTAACCATCGCTTTAGGGAGGATGACAAACATCATCGCCAAACCATAACGGCGGTTATCAAAACATCCTAATATGTACCCGATGATCCTGCCGTTATCCTCTGCCACTAACACAGACCCCGGTTCAAAATCCGTATAATAACCGCACAACAGATCTGTCAGACTTTCCCTGTCCGGGAAAAAGTTCTCAACCGGCTCTCCCTTATCCGCCGTGTCCGCGCAAATATCCCGAACGCTTTGTCTGTCCTCCGGCGTGAATGGGCGTATAATAACGTTAGACATAAACGTTTATTATACGGTAGAATAAAATAATGTTAAGTACTATTTGCAGCCTTATGATCCTGTTCTTGACCGCTTCCCCGCTTCACGCGGAAACATCTCTGTTGGCAAAAATGCAGAAGCTGGAGAGATCGATCGTCAGCGTCAAAACGATCTATACCAAGATCGTTAAAACCCCCAAAGGTCCCCAGCAAGTCAGCTATACTCGCAAAGGCACCGGGATCATCATCGATGCCAAAGGTCTGATCATCACCAATACCCATATCATCAAGAACGCGCCGCGGATCACCATTACAACCGCAGATGGCCGTATATTTTATGCCCAGGTCCTCTTTGTCTCGACCGACCACGATTTTAGCATCATCAAGATCAATGCCTCCGGCTTACAACCTGTCTTATTCGCGGATTCCGCTCAAGCCAAACTGGGAGAATCGATCATCGCGATCGGTTCATCGGACTATAATGAGCACAGCATCCTATCGGGGAGCATCACCGGTCTTGTTGCCAGCCAAAGCCGGGGCACGATCGAATTCCTTGAAACGAATTTGAACCTTTTTCAGGGTGACAGCGGCGGACCGATCTTTAACCGCCAAGGGAAACTCCTGGGGATGATCATGGGCAAGCATCAACACAAACAGCGATCCAGCCTGTGCATCGCTTCAGACCGCATACATGAACAATACCTAAGAACACTCGCAAATATCCGTAGACAATGATTATTTTTAAAGGATAATGCCATTTATGTTATCCCTGCTGCAAAAACCCTGGGCAAAAGCATTGCTGATCTGGTTCATTGTCGGTATTTTGGCTGTCTATATCCGACTTTACCCCGCCTGGGGGCATCTGTGGAGCCCCACCCGGGAAATGGCCACCATGGGCATTGTCTATAAACTCAAAGAAACATTCTTAGCCCAAATCCACGCCCAGTTCCCTCAAATGTCGGTGGAAGAAGCCTCGGCGATCGCCAGCGCCAAACTCAATGAAACACTGCGCACGGAAAAAGCCAATGTCGCTCGTGCTATAGAGAAAGCAAATGAATCTTTATTCGCCCAAAGCAAGCTGCCCAATAATATCTATTTGCTGGAATCCGACCCGTATTATTTTTACAATCTGACCGAAGATATTGTCACCTCAGGCAAAATGGCCAACATCGTCAAAGGTCATCAATATTTCAATACTTATATGACCGCCCCCTTCGGGTTTTGGCAGCCATTAAGCCTTCATCCCTATGTCGGCTTTATCGTCTATAAAACTAGTCAGCTATTTAACAGCTCGATCAAATTAATGGAAGCCGTTGCCTATACACCGGTCATCCTGACCTTTTTTGTTGTTGGCGCATTCATCGGTTGCGGGCGTTTATTCCCACTGTCCTGGGGCACACTTGGCCTGGCCTCCCTTTATTTTGCCATGCTTCCTGTTTTTTTGAAACGCAGTGCGCTTGGCTGGTATGACACGGATCCGTATAATTTACTGTTTACTCTCGGGTACTTTGCCATCTTCTTTAAAACATGCTCCACCAATGCCCCGCGTAAACTGATGCTCTGGGGCGCTTTAATGGCAGCCAATATGATACTCTTTTCTCTTATATGGCAAGGCTGGGTATTTTTATTCTTCATGACCATCATTGCCTCATTGACCAGCGCAGGATTTGGAAGGCTATTCCAGCATAACCGCACGATCATCCGCGAGCAAAGCACCTTTCTCCTAACATTTTTAGGCATGACCACCCTCCTTGGTGTCATTATCTACGGCTTTAGTGGATTCTTTACCTTTTTTACCGAAGGCAGTAGTGAATTGGGAAAGTTCACTCACAAAGGATTGAACCTTTGGCCTAACTTATTCATGGAAGTTGGCGAACTTAAAAAATCCAGCCTGACAGACATTCTCGCGGACACCGGAGGCCCAGTATTTCTTTGTTTAAGCTTTCTGGGTTCTTTGCTGGCCTGTTTTAACATATTCAAGAACCGCAGCCGAAAAGAACATTTAAAGACCATCACGGCCCTGGTCTTTCTATTGATCACAACCGTCCTGACACTTAAAGCCACGCGCTTTGTGCTTTTCATGCTCATCCCACTGGCCTTCTTCTTTGCTCTGTCTTTAGAAACGCTTGCCGCATGGTTCAAACGCATCCCCTATAGCAAAATCATCACCATCACCTGCGCATTGTGCTTGACCGTGTGGTGCTGGGTCGAAGCCAACAGCAGCATCCGTTCGGTCTTAACCCCCATCTTTAATGATGTGTGGAACGAGAATTTAAGCGCGCTTCGCCAAAAAACAGAGACGGACGCGATCATCAACACTTGGTGGCCGCCGGGGCATTTCATCAAAGCCATCGCCCACCGCCGGGTCATGTTCGATGGGGCCTCATTAGGCGAAAGCCAGACCGGCTATTGGATAGCAAAAACATTGCTCAGTACGGATGAACGTGAAGCCCGCGGGATCCTGCGTATGCTTAACCTTAGCGGTAACAAAGCCGCGGATTTTCTGACAACCAAAGGGATCAAAACATCTGATGCCGTGGACATCCTGACCGCCATCGCGCCGCTCTCCCGCGAGAAAGCCAAACAGGCTTTGTCCCCCCTGCTTAAGAATAACGACACCGATACGCTCCTGGAGTTGACCCACGGGCGCATGCCCCACAGTTATCTTCTCATTTATAATGAGATCATTGACCAGAACATCGGCATTGTGTTTGTCGGTCGACGCAACTTCCGTAAAATCGAAGAAACCAATGCAAATCCTCAATTATTGGCACAGGCACCTAAACCGGATTCGAAAGAATTCATCAATTATCTCTGGGATTTAGCTGGTGGAGAATCCAAATACAGCGAAGCTTTTTCTGTGGTCAAAACAACCGATGACGGTCTGCTGTTCGCGCCAGGGCTTCTTGTCAGCAAGGATCTCAAGAACGCGGTGATGAATTCTGATAAATACGGTCATGGCAGCCCCCAGTCGATCGTGTATCTTAAAGACGGCAAAATCATTGAACACAAGATCCCTGGGGCAACGCTTGGCTATTCGATCGTCCTCTATGAACAGGATCATCAGTCTTTATGCCGACTCATGGACACATCGTTGGCGAATTCACTAATGATGAAATTGTACTTCTTTAATGGGCAGGGCTTGGAACATTTCAAACTCATCCAATCCAACAGCGACTTAACCGGCCGCACGCAGATCAAGACCTTCCAAGTGCTCTAGGCATGAAACGGGTCCTGGCAGGGATACGGGATGTTCTTTACTGATGCGAACGTCCCCCACCAGATGCCACCCTATTAATTCATACTCAACGATTAACCTCAAGCATTGCATTCAACCAACGTGCATCTGTTGTGGGGGCTGGGGGTGAGCATCTAGAAAGAAGCATCCCGTTTCCCTGCGGGTTCCATGCCACGCACGGCAAAAAGCACCCCAGGAATCTGAATTAAATACCGAGGAATAAGCGAAGGTCTTTTAGAGGCGAAACACTGATGATGACCGCGGCAAAGCCGGCAGCGTCCTGCAGTTCTTTCAATTGCGCGGGATCGACCTTAAAGGTGATCGCTCCGCCCTGATTGCGGGTTTCCAGGTCCATTTTGTCAGCATTAAAATCAATACCACCTTTTTTCGCCGTTTGAGCCTGGTCTCCTGTAATTTTCTTCTCCTCTTTGGCCAATTGTCCTTTGATGTTCGATATAATCTCCTCCGTGGGCAGCCCTTGTGCCCTCAACTTTAAGAACAAGGCAATTTCTCTGATCGTAGGAAGGATGCCCTCTCCTGTTAATGTATCCCGCACAGATGAAACACTTGCCGCACCTGCTTTAAAAGAAAGCGCAAAACTATCTGCATCCCAATATCTAGAACCCAATGATGATTGAGATAGTAAAAAATCAACGCCGGCTTGACCCGCCTCAAATATAGCATCAATGGAACCACCTTGATCAAGCACACGCATCAATCTGACGGTTTCCGGATATGATAAAGCGATGTTGCGCTTCGCGGCATTATCTTTAACTTGTTCCTCCAGGTCCTTTAACCTTTTTAAGAAAGCTTCTGGAGTCATCACCCCATCCGTTGCAATTCCTTCAACAAGAAGATCATCAAACTGTTTTGTATTCTCAACATTCGTTAAACTCTTTTCGATCTCACCTTGATGCAGCGCTAACCATTGTTGTTTAACCGCACCTAGATCATAGCCGCTAATGAGCTCGAGCTTCCCGATATAACCCTGTGCCGTGATGACCGCACTAAGCCCCTTTAAGAATTTCAGAAAAGATTCCTTATTCTCGACAGTTCGTAAATATCCCTTACTATCCTGAGATTCAATAGATCTCAACATATCATCCACATTCAATGACGGCATTCGCATGAGCATGGTCGTAAACAAATATTTATACGCCAATATTTTTAACTCCCTGGGAATGATGTTCTCTCCCGCTATCACGCCGATGTTCACACTAGCACGCTTGGGATCGACAGAGCTGCCCGCAAGGGAAGCCTCCTCAGAACTTCCAGGTAGGGTTCTTACTAAGGCTCTCGCCATAGAATCATAAAACGGATTGGTCTTTGCCAGCGTGACCCTTGGCCGCGCTTTGATCGCATCCATCTCATCCTGATACGACTTTAACCAATAAATACCCCCTGAAACCCCAGCAAATACCACCGCACCTACCGCCAACGCGGCTTTGGAGATCTGGGCCTTGTCACTTACCCCAAGGTACTGCGCCGTTGCTAATTGAGTGACATATCCGTCCTCACTGTCTAAAGCGCTCGGTGTATACATTTCATACACTAACGATCCGTCCGTATGCCGCCCAACCGGCTCTGCGCTTCTTAACAGATTCCTATGCAGGATCTGCATCAAAGCCTGGTACACTTGCGTGACCCTGTCCTTATACCCTACATCTTTCAACATTTTCTCAAGCGCAGACTGGCTTTCACTGGCTGCATATGCGATCACCTCTTGAGGAGACGAAATAAAATGATTGGACGCATTGTCGCTGTAAGGCTCGATCGTTAACCCCTGGGCATTGAATCTGCGTTCGAACTGTTTGAAATAATTCAATCGCTTGACATTATTGGCATCCAACAACACGTTATTGCCTCTGATATAAAAACGCTTGCCATCAGATTGCCACTTGATGACCTCCTCAAAAGAATTAAAACGATCCTGGATCTTGATCAAACCATTCTCAATAAACCCAAGCCTAAAACCCATCCCCGTCAAAATAGCATTATGATCTTCTAACGTCATGACTTGCTGGGAGGTCATCGGATGAAGGACCAAGGCGTGAGTAAATTCATGGTTGATCGATGTCCTGGCTTCTTTTAATTCTCTCTCTGTAAGATGCCCCTTTACCAAAAACTCTATCATCCCTGTGTCCATCCTGTAATAAGCTGACAACAATCCCCTGGTCTCAAACACCGGGTTATATTCGGCCGGTGTCGTCGTGCGCATCCTGATCCTCACACCAAAATTCTGTCCCTGAGGGATCTTACTTGTCAACCCTTCCGGTAATAACGCAAGGCCTTCCAATTTATAAGCAACCACAAATCGATCACCGTCATTAAATCCACCTTGTTCACGGGGAGGAACTTCGACATTCACCGTGAGTCTCTTTTGATTTATCTGTGTTATCAAAGCATTGAATTCATCCGGATTCATCAAAGGAACCGTCATGGCTTTGTCATTGAACTTTATTCTCTTTAAACCGCTCTCGACAACCCAATAGTCACCCCGAATATTCGCAGGCTTTGTTGTTGTCACGACCATGGCAGAGTCAATCCCTTTACCGAACTCCAGCTGCACCCCACCGGAAAAATACTTCCTCGGGATCATCTGCATCGTCACCGGGTCCTGTTCCTCTTTGATGTAATTATACGCGCCCTTCTTAAAAGCCTGAAGGTAGCGCTGATAAATGGCCTGCGCGTTTAAGGCATCGGCGTATTCCGTGCCCTTGATCTTGTTTTTATCCGCATACACACGGGTCAAGATACTGTCCTTGATCTTCTGTTTGTACCACGTCGCTAAGATCAGCGCATTATAGACCTGGCGCAGCTGAGTGAAGCTCTGGCCCTCATTGACCTCCTTGGTCAGCTGCGGGATGACAATGTCCTGCAACACTTTATTAGACTGCAGGGAACCTTCGGTTTCGCGGACAACTTGTGATACGCCAGCAACGGGTGACGCCGCGTCAGCCTGTTTTGACCGCAGCGCCACGGGAAATGTCGTTTTTGTATCTGCTACCCCACCGGGGGATGGGTGGCGCGAGGACGAAACAGGTGATGCGGCGGCAGGCCCCGTTGCTTCATGCTTACTCGTCGCCAAATAATCCTGCTCCGTCATGACTTTAAGTCTGGACTCAACGACATACGCCGTTCCTGCCTTGGCATTCTCATACACCACCGCTTTGCCTGGTACGATCCAAACTTTGTTAAAGGTATTGACCGGCACATTCTTATTGGCAGAGATCTCATAGACCCGTTTCCAGAATTTCTTGCCGATCTCCCCTTCGGGATAAACCAAACTGGCGGTCAATTGCTTTAAAATATAATCCTGCGCTAAGAGATCGCGGCCCATTGCTGTCTGGCCAAAACTTGACGGCACAATGCGTTCTTTTTCATACGGACTTAAGTTAACCCACAGTTCCTTCTCCGGCGTGGTCAAACTGGCCAGGAAATATTTGATGAGCTTGGCAGATTCTTCTTTGACTTGAGTCCCCGCGTTATTGCCAGGATCAATGATGAAATCGAAGCGGAATGGATCCTCCGCATGAACCTTAAGGCCTTTAAGGACAGGGGCGTTAAAGGCAGGGCTTAAAGACACCATGGTGCCCGGCACAGGCAAAACCAGCTCCTGGGCATGTATTTGCGGACATGGCAAAAGGCACAAAACAATAATGTAGCTGAAGAGATTCCTTAGCATGCTTATAGAGTAACACATTATTTATATAATGGCTAATTGAGATCGGAGAGCTTGCCGCGCAGGCGGACTTTAACACCGGAACGCTTAGAAGAGGTTAACATGCTCTGTTCATCTTGCTCTGCCTGGTTGGAATCAAGCACTACACGCCTATTCTCCCGGATGGCCCCCTCCAGTCGGGTGGCATAATCATCCTGCCCTAAAGCGCGCAGTTTCATCATGATATCCATGGCTTCAACCCGCTGGTTGCTGGCAAAATAGGCCATGCCCATCCCGTACATCACGTCCGGTTTATTGATCTGACCAGCCGCCTTAAAATATTTGAGCGCTAATTCCGGCTTGGAACGGCCAATTAAATAAACCCAGGCCAAAGCCTGCTGGATATCCGGCTGGACTGGATTGATCTTTAAACATTTGAGGAATATCTTCTCGGCTTTATCGTACTGGGCCAGGCCATAATACAAACGGCCCAATTGCTCGAGCGCCTGAAGATTGGTCGGATCATGGGCCACGGCTTCATTATAGTAATGGATCACTTCTTCCGTATCAGCCCCCTTGGCCTTTAGGGAAAGACCGATACCGACATAGGCTGGCGCAAAATTGGGAGCTTCCTTCAAAATATCCTGATAGAGAGCGACAGCTTCATCAAAACGCTGCTGGTTATAATGGTCGACCGCCTGCTCATACATTTCACGCACCGTCGCGGCCGAGGCGGTAAAAGGCAGGGAGAAACACAAACATAATGTTATGACAATATGTTTGATCACGTTTTTGGGATAACGGCTTTTTGGATCGTCAATAAGGCTTTGATCTCATCAGAATCAGCTTTTTTCGAGGAGAAACTGAATTTGGCAACCTTCATCAACTCTTCGGAAGTATCGACTAAATGGATGAATGTCACCACATCGGCAAGCACGCCGGAACATTCCATGTCGGCGGTGTATCTCACAAAATCTTTATCTTTACTGCCTGAGGACGGCGTGACTTTGGCAATGGTCACATTACCCTTCTTGGCTAAGACCTCAATATTCTTTAAGAAGGCGGAGATGATCTCCTCTTCCGAGAGCGATTGGGTGCTCAAATACGGTTCATAGGCCCGGCTCTCGGTGTTGATCTTGGACTTATGGGCGAGGAAGCGCAGGTCCTGCTTGATATTGTTGGTCTCTTTTTCAATATCACGGTCAATGGCGGACATGCGCGACATTGTCGGGGAGATCAACAAACGGTCAAACAAGGCAATGGCCACGATCACAAACGCGATGGCGAATAATTTTTTGCCCGTATTGGATAAACTAGCGATGAATTTTGTGATCACGTCCTGCTCCTAATGGGCACTCTTGATTTTAAGCGCGACTTCAAAAACAGCCACATCCTTAGTGCCGTCTTTCTTCGTTGAGGTCGACCTTGTTTTCGCATCGATGAACAACGGTGAATCATCCAGCGTCTTGACATACGCAAAGATCTGGGACATCGACGGTGAAACACCAGCCAATGTCAATGTGCCGTCTTCTTCCATATTGATCGTCGACAAATAGATATCATTGGGGGTGATGCGATAGATCTCTTTTAGCACATCCAGGCCAACCAAACGTTCGCGCATATACTCTCTAACGATCCTGACCTTGGCCATTTTGTCCTGCAGCTTCAGAACTTCATCGTGCTGTCCGGAATAGCGCTGCTTTAGATTCTTGTTAAGAAAAACATCTTTGAAATAGATCTTGCTCATCAGAATGCCGCCTAAAAGCAGCATGATGATGACCGCCGCCACCCCCGCCTTGCTGGCTTCAACACTTTGTTTCTCAACAGTGCGCTTCATGACAATTTCATCGGGGATGAAATTGACCTCGGACTTCAGGCTTGTCACCGCTGGCGCGATCACATCCAGGAATGACTCCTCGGCGTAATCTTTCTGAAGCTTGGTTTTAACGGCATTGGTCTTTAACAACGAGACATATGGACTTAAACGCACCTCCACCTTAAGCAGTTCGCTTAAGGCCGGAAGGTATTCTTTAATGGCCGCATGGTCGCCGGTGACAACAAATGATTCAATAGGCTGAGTATCTTCGGCCTGGAAAGCGACCAATGTTTTCAGGATCTCTTCCGAAATGGCATTGGCCCCCTGTGGCTCCAACAAGTCCTTGATGCCGAAGTTAATGGAACGCGCAAAGATCACGCTGCCTCTGGCAACAACACAAAAATTGATCGTTGTATGACCTATGTCAATGACGCCTAGACTCGCATTGCTTTTTAAATTCAATCCCTTTGTATAGAGACGGCCGATGCCTTCCGCGGAGAACAAAACCCTATCCGTGAGGAGTCCGCATTTCTCCAGGACATTCAACCGGTCTTTGATCACATTGCGGTGGGCGATGACCAGCAGGATCTTCGTATTCCCGCTGGGCATGCTTCCCAAATTCACATGGCCGATGATCACTTCTTCACGGGAATATGGAGTATGACGGCTCGCCTGCAAATTCAATATTGATTTGATCTCTTTAGGATCATTGGAAGGAACTTCAATGCATTTCGACGTGGCATTGGCTGTTGGGATAACACAAATAACAGGAGCCTTACGGTCCAAACCTCCCAACAATGGTTTCAAAGACTTGACAATATCATCGACTGATGAGCTGGCCGCTGTTTGGCGGACTATTTTCTCGACGACCCCGGATGAAGTGACCTGAGCGACCTTGACAGCCGCATCCGCGATCAGCACACTTAAGAATTTCTTATCATTTCCGAACATGAGCCCTCGAACTAATTATTGGAATTGGTTTTATTATAACGAATTTTTAAGGCCGCACCATGAGAAAAATGATTATTTTTCCCGCCAATACAAAACTTTATTATCCCGGGACGAATATATAGCCTGGGCCTGGCGGGTCCAACCTGACCTTTGTATGCGTGACTGCATCACCAGATAAAAATAATACGAATTGGTCGTCAGCGCGCCTTGCAAATTCAACGCATCAAGGGCACGAACCTCCTGAGGTTCCAGCTTGACCACACTGGCCACGTCGCTGGCCACATCAAATGTCTTTACAAAGAACAAATCATCCCCCGTAGCCTCAACCCCATCCTTACCCCTGCGGGCGGAGAGGACCTTATCAACCAACGACTGATCCAGCCCTAAGGCATATAACACAACCCCGGAAGCGGTATTGATATTGACTCTCCCGTCCCCGTAAACCGTTACGTAGGGAAGCAGCCTCTCATACTTGGTGCGCGTCATCCATTTGACCAAAAGCAACTCCTCCATCAACTCATAATTCGCGTCTTTCTTAAAATACGAATGCTTTAAATTCCCATAATAATCGTCACTGTAAAAACCATCCGCCTGGGAATGCCCCTGTTGGCGCCAGTCGAGGATGGATTGTGCCAGACGCAGGGTCTCCTCTTCTTTTATGTCCAACACCTGGGAGATCAACCGCTGCAGGACAATGACGCTGGTCGTATTCAAGTTGATCTTGCGCTCCTCATCGACAACACCAAACTGTTCGATCGAGCGGCCCATATCAAAAAGGGTAAAACTCGCCGTCGCACTGTCGCCCCCGAACGGGATATGACCAAAGAAAACACTGTTGTTATGCAACCTTGACTTCAGATCCGGCGTATAAATGAATTGATGCTCTTCCATTTCCTTACGGATATAGGTCTTGACCTGTTTTAATACCGCTTCCTGCAGGTAATACATGCGGTTTTGCTCCTCAAGCTTTTCGGCCATAAGTGTTTTCTGACGAACGCCCAGCGCAACACTTACCGCCAGAAAGGTCAAAAGTCCCAGCACCCATAAAGCGAAGATCAAGACAAATCCCTGCCTCTTCATCCTATTTAAACGCACGTTCTATTGCCCTCCCGTTGGTATCTCAAAAAAACGCTCCATGGTCTGCTGCCCATTATCCCCAAGACGTAGCGTCAGCAGAATACCCGATGGAATACGCGCGTCAACATGTTCTTTGCGCTGCACCTTACGGTCACCGTCCATGAAATAATCGAAACGCACTTCACTGACGCCGGTAGCGACCACCTGTTCTAAGCCCCATTGTTTTTTGATGGCCTGACCGTAATCCGCCTGGCGCCGGATGATCGTGCCATCTGACGGTTCATACCGGTATTCCACGGCCCCCAGCTGGTCGACCAACCCTTCTGACGCCCTGCCGCTCTTGACATCTGCCGGGGTCAACACGATCGTCGCGAACGAAACCGCGGAAGGGGATCCCCGAAAACTGATCAGCGAGAATGGGAGCACTCCTCGCAGGTCTTGGGCTATTCTTTCCATCCCTATAAACAACTCTCCCTTATGGTCGACCGCGATCCCCCTCGACCAGAGCTTCACACCGTTATTAAGAGCAGAGAACACAGCGACCGAAACACCGCCGATCAACGCCGTGACTAATAACATTTCCATCAGCGTAAATCCACCGCACCTGCCCCTCATCCCAACTCCAACATGCTCATCCGGGATAAATGCCTTTTAGCACCAGACTCTTCCCAAGTGAGACGGACATCCAGGACATAAAGATCATCTGCTCCTGCAACGGGCATCACATCCGTCTGATAAAAAAATTGGATCTGTTTATGATTGAATTCCAAGATCGGCATGATCCCTGAACGATCAAAGGATAGGTCATGATTATCGCGCACATAACGTTTGATATCGCTGATCTTATTGCTGATCGCCAGGTCGGCGTCCAGGCGCAATGACAGCCTCGTTAGATAATCCGCGCATAAAAAGAATGATTTGTAGATAAAGACAATGCCGGAGGAAAGGACCACCAACGTCACCATGACCTCGATGAACGTGAATCCGAAACGGTTATTGCCAATTGGTGATGTCATCCTTTTCTGACGCCTCATCTTTTCCCTTGGAAGAAAGGTCATAGTCGGAACGGTGCGTTCCCGGAGAGGCATAAAGATAATCACGGCCCCAGGGGTCAGCAGGAGATTTCTCGATATAGGGCCCGTTCCAGTTCGCTGGTATCGGATTGCTGGCGGGCTTGACCCTCAGCGCCGCAAGCCCCTGGGCTGTCGACGGAAAAGTCCCATTATCCAGCTCATAGAGCTTCAACGCGGTAGCGATATTCGCATCAATGTCAGCCTTGGCCACCTTTATCTTTGCGGTTTCTCCCCGTCCCTGCAACCGCGGGATGATCATCATCGCCAGAGAACCGATGATCACAACGACTAACAAGATCTCCACCAATGTAAACGCTTTATTCCCTGTCCTTAGATTCATAGAGCCCCCTCTTTAAGCATTGGACTTACATGCGCAGAAACGACAACATATACTGTTCCCATTTTTCTTCCAGAGTCTTCCACGACACGATGGTTGGATAATAAACCTTGCCAAGCGCCGCCTCAAACGTCAGTCCGTCACGCAAGTGACGGCATAAATTCCCAAATTTGTCCTTACCATAAGTTTTAATCAAAAAATCGACAATGTAAAGACTTTCCGCATAAAATATTGCCGCCTTCAAGGGGTCTTCATTGACCATGGCCGGGAAAGCTTCCAGCATGGCCAGCGGCATGCTGTTATTGCGCTGCACCAGCTTCGCCAATACAAGTCGGTGTTCCTCATTATTGTTGATCTCGTCGAACTGAGCAACCCCCTCGTCGAACCAGCGCGGGATCTGCCTGTTCTTCATGAAATCATGCAGCACCAGGTGGCTGATCTCATGAGGCAGCACTGCATCAAGAAAATCGTCTTGCCCCCGATAGCTTAAGATCAAGCGCATTTTAAAATCCGACATATGACTTAAAGAAGCCCCCTTAGACCACGCCGGCTGTCCTGTCGCTTTCACAAAACTATCATGATCCTGGAAATACACGATCTTGACCCGCTCATCCCACGTCCAGAAATTATCCACTTTATAGGCGCCGATACGATCTAAAATACGTTCGTAATCCTCTTCCGCACGCCGCAGGATCTGACTGGCCGTTTGAGACAATTCCTGTACAGGATAGACCACCTCGAAATGCACGCTCTTTTGCTGGAACCAATGCAGGGCATCCAGATCAAGGTCCATGGCTAAAACCGAGGCAGGCAGCCCCATCACCGCAATCAACAACAATAATAGATTTATCATACTAGCGGGCCATGATGTCCATGGAAAAGATGGGCAGCAGCATCGCGAAAATAATAAAGCCGACGACTGATCCAACAATGAGGATCATGCCCGGCTCAAGCAGCGTGGTCAAGGTCTTTAAATACTCCTGCACATCCATTTCACAGGAGTCGGCAATGTCCATGAAAGCTTCTTTCAAATGTCCACCCTCCTCCGCAACGGTCAATGTTTCAATGAACAGCGGCGGCAAATGCTGGCAGCGCTTCAAGGAACGGCCAAAACTCTCCCCCCCGCTTAAGGCCTCGGCACAGATCAGCATATCGAATTTCAATTGGGGATTCGCGATCGTTTGCGACGCTGTCTCGATCGCGCGCAGCAACGGCAAACCGCTTTGCAGCAGCAAGAACGTCGTCCGGCTGAAACGGGACAGGTTGATCTTGACGACCAGTTCTTTGAGAACAGGGATACGCAGCGCCATGCCTCCTAGAAAAATCCTTCCCGCATTGGTCGTCCTCCAGCGGCTGAAACCAACATACAATACCGCTATCCCGGCAGCAAACGGCAATCCCCAAAGACGAACATAAGAACTCAACGTCATCACAACTCGGGTAGGCATCGGCAGCTGTTCATGAGAATCCGCAAAAATGACCGCGATCTTGGGAAGAACAAAGGTCAGGATAAAGATCACGGTCATGACCCCGACGAACAACATGACCGCTGGATAAACGACCGCCCCTGAAACTTTGGAAGACATTTCATCCTGGCGTTTATGGAAATGCGCAAGGTCGATCAAGACTTCCCGCAAATGCCCCATTTCCTCCCCGACCTTGATCATCGCCACATATACACTGGAAAAAATTGCTGGATACTGCGCTAAACAGCTGGAGAAAGAACGCCCTGTTTTAACCCCCAAAGCGATATCACTGATGACTTTTGAAAAATACGGATTCCTGTTCTGCGCGGCAATGACCTCAAGCCCTTTAAGCAAAGACACGGACGATTTAACCAGCCCCGCCAATTGTTTGGTGAATAAATACACTTCCCTGCTTTTGACCTTGCGCGTCTTGATCTCGCTGACAAGAACGCCCTGGTTAGTCTCCTCCTCAATGGAAACAGGGACCAACCCCTGGCCGTAAATGATCTCCAAGGCCTCTTCCTGATGCTGGGCCTGAATGTGTCCGGAAACGGTCTGTGCGTGTTCGTTCTTGGCTTTATAAACGAAAGAGGGCATGGGATCTTTGATCGCTTATTAAAAAGCGGTTACAGTTTCCGCCGAGGATACAGTTGTTGAAAGACTGCTTTTGATCGTGACGTTGATGACTTCTGATACGGTTGTTTTCCCTTCAATAACACTTTGCCAGCCGTTCTGCCGCAGGGACATCATGCCATTCTGCACTCCTATTCCCCGCAATTGTTCAAGCTTCGGCTTTGCATTGAGAATACCCCTGACTTGAGGGCTCATTTCAAAGATCTCATAAATGGCGGTACGGCCAAAATACCCTGTGCGGTTGCAATGGTCGCACCCCGCCCCTTTGTATGTCACGAAATTATCTGTTGGAAGATTGAGCATTTCCCTGATCTCACGCTTGATCTCAGAAGGAACACTTGTATCTTCTTGTTTACATTTCGGACAGATCAAACGCACCAGGCGCTGGGCAACAAAAGCCTCAACGGATGAAGCGATCAGATAGGGCTCAAGCCCCATATCGATCAAACGGGTAATGCCGGACGGAGCGTCATTGGTGTGCAGCGTCGAGAATACCAAATGGCCTGTCAGAGCCGTACGGATGGCGATCTCGGCCGTCTCCAGGTCCCGCACCTCGCCCACCATGATGATATCCGGGTCATGACGCAGTATGCTGCGCAGCCCGTCAGCAAAAGAAAAATTGATCTTAGGGTTAACCTGGATCTGGGTGATCCCTTCCATTTCATATTCGATCGGGTCTTCAATGGTAATGATCTTATGAGCATCACGATTAAGCTCATGCAGGCAGGCGTACAGCGTCGTTGTTTTGCCGCTCCCCGTCGGACCGGTCACAAAAATAATACCGTGCGGCTGGCTGATAAGACTGCGGAATTTGGCCGCGTTATAGGGATTCAACCCCAAACTCTCCAAATTGCTGCGCATGCTCTTCGTCGGGAGTATGCGGATGACCATACTCTCCCCCCTTGGGGTCGGGATCGTCGAGATACGCAGATCCAAGTCCTGGTCATTGGTACGCACGACCGCGCTGCCGTCCTGAGGCAAACGCCTCTCCGTGATGCTTAAATTGGACATGATCTTGATGCGCGAGAGCATCGGCAGCAGAAAATGCTTGGCTTCCGGAGGAAGATTCGCGTCAACTAAAACCCCGTCAATACGGTACCGCAACCTGATCTTGTCACGGTAAGGCTCCAAATGGATGTCAGTGGCGCGTTTTTGATACGCCTCAAGAATGATTTGATTGACCAGCTTGGAGACCGACGGATCTTCGCTTTTCTTTTCAATATCTTCGACCCACGCGTTGGTATGTTCAACCGCCAGCTGCTGTGGATCCTTGTTGAGGATACGCTCGATCGTATCAGAGGCAAATCCGTAATATTTTTTCAGCGCTTCCTGGATCTGGAATTTTGGAGCCAGAACGAATTTGGGGATAAGCCCAAGATTGACACGGATATCATCTTCCATCCGCAGATCACCGGGGAGATACACCGCGATCGTCAATTCATTGCCGCGAAGCTCTACAGGCATGAATTCATAGAAACTAGCGATCTTGATCGGGACCCGTTCGATCACATGCGGAGCAATATCCGTTTTCCTTAGATCAACGATATCCAGCTTGAATTCCTTGGACAATGCCTGGGCGATCACAGACTCTGGAATGATCGCATTCTCAACAAAATATGAATAAAGATCCCGGCGCTGAGACTGAGCTGATGAAAAATGTCCCGCTATCTCCGCAATATTAGTAACGCCGTGCTTGGTAAGGACATCCTGCAGTATTTTATTGGAAACGGATTTGAACATATCATATTTTCGGAGCTTTACCGATCATGTAAAAATCCTGGGCTTCCATATGATCATAATCGCCGCGCAGGATACGTTCGCAGCCGATGAGATTATCTTCCAATTTCACATACTCCCCCTTTTTCCCCGTAAAGACCTCGCTGACGGTGAAAGGCTGGGTCATGAAATTATATAATTTCTCGGCGCGCTTGTAGATCTTTTGGTCCTCTTTGCTTAATTCTTCCAGACCGATGACCGCAACGATACGTTTCAAGGCATTATGCTTATTAAAATGCTGAATGACCTGCTGGGACATTTCATAATGCCGCCGCCCGACGACGTTAGTATCCAGGTTCGTACAGGAGCTTTGCAGCGGATCGATCGCCGGGTACATACCGCGCTGGACAAGATCGCGAGAGAGAACAATAACACCGTCAAGCGTCGCGAATATCGAAACGACCGCGGGATCCGTCATATCGTCGGCGGGAACATAGACCGCCTGCATCGCAGTGATCGAACCGCCACCTTCCACAGAACGGATACGTTCCTGTACCGAATTGACCTCGGAAGCCAGCGTCGGCTGATAGCCTGTTTCCGCCGGAACACGTCCTAGAAGGGTCGAAACTTCCTGACCACCCTGGATAAAGCGGTACAAATTATCCATGAACAAAAGAACATCCTTATTCTTGGCTAGCAAATATTCCGCCATGGTCAAGCCCGCGTTGACAACCTCGGCACGCGCGCCAGGCGGCTGATCCATTTGACCGAACGCCAACATGACCTTGTGCAATAAATGATTTTCTTCCAGTTCATAAAAAAGCTCATTGCCTTCACGAATGCGTTCACCGATCCCCGTGAATACACACGCACCACCGTGGGCCTTGACGATATTATTGATCAGTTCCAGAATAACGACGGTCTTACCGCAGCCTGCCCCCCCGAGAACTCCAGTTTTACTTCCTTTGATCATCGGGTACAGCAGGTCGATATACTTGATGCCGGTTTCCAACAATTCGGGGATCTCGCGGCCTTTACGTTTTAAATCAAAATTGAATTGTTGAACAGGTTTACGGATCGGCACAGTTTCCGGACAATTATATGGACCGGCATTATCCAGAGGGCGTCCAGAGGCGTCCATGACACGTCCGAAACAACCATCCCCGATAGGGATCGCGATTGGCTCTTTCATGTTCGTACAAGGCGCACCCAGCTGAAGATTAAGTGTTTCCATGAAAGAGATACATCTGACCAAACCAGGCCCCAAATGTTCTGCGGTCTGCAAAACCACGCGCTTGCCGTCTAACGTGAAACATTCAATACAGTCAAAAACGGCCGGAGCCTCTTCATCGGCGGGGAAACGGACATCCACAACAGGTCCCTGCACAGCGGCGATGCGCCCCGTATTCTTGACCACATTGGTCGGTCTTGCGACTTTTATTTCTTCTTGTTGAGCCATATCAAACTCCCTATTTAATGGCCATCATACGGGCCGAGAACACTTCACGCAAGCTCTTATCGATATCCCCGCGTCTGGCCTTGCGGTACTTTAACTTCACAACATCCCGTTCTTTACGCATCTTCCCCAAACTATTATCCAGCTGCTGCGTCTGTGCGGAAGCCGCAGCCAGATTGGTATCATAAAAGATCTCAAATATCTTCGACGAAAGCCACAGGTCCGCTAAATAACCCATCATGTCAACCGGATCTGACTCCTCGATCAACTGCTTGAAGAATTCAACGCTTTGGGCCTGCTGAGGAAGAAGATCCTCGCATGGCAAAAGTTTTACCGCACGCGGCTTGATGACCGTATAATCCTTAGGCCAGGGATAAACAGCCACCACCCGGCCGATGCGCCCCTCCAAAACTTCTTTCACCAGAAAATCCTTGATCTCGATGGACATCTCATAAAAACCCTTATCCTCCACGTCTTCCCAGGTTTTTAAGAGCTTGTACCCCATTCCCTCCAGCTTTCCGATGCCTTTTTTACCAACGACCACAAAATCCGCATTGCCATTGATCTTTTCCAACTCTTCAACCGCGCGGTTGGCCACCCGGGAGTTCAAGTCGCCGACAAACCCGCGTTCGGATGAAATGACCAAGATCGCCGTTTTAGGGGTGGTATTATTGACCAGAGGGTGACGTACTTCAGAGAAACTGACCAAGCTGAAATAATCAGCAAATGATTCGGTGAAACGGTTGAATTTTGATCTCTGGGATATCAGGGCATGATACTTCATGTCCGCGACATCTTTTAAGACCTGGATCAGGTCGACAAGATCGCGGACTTCCATCACTTCATATTTGACTTTGCTCGCTTTTCCCATGTCAACCTTAAAATACTAGCCCGCGTATTGCTTTTCGATCTGCTGGCGCAAAACAGCCGACGCCTCTTTGAACGAATTCTGCAAGCTGCCGTCGAGCATCAAACTCTCAAAGCGAAGCACCACCCCATGAATGATCGTCTTATCGATCTTCGGATTGAACGTCAGTTCCCGCCCCAGTTTTTCTTTAAATATGGCCGATATTGTTGTGATAGCGGCTTGTTCTAAGGGGTTGGCTGTAATGATATCCGCGGACTTAACATCCGGTCCAAGCCGGGAAAAATCAACTCCTTTTAATTTCACCACAAATTCCTTGAACAACTCCTTATCAATGGTGTCTTTTAGCGTATTTGAGAACACCTCGCCTATGATCTTTACGGAATATTCCACTGTTTTGATCTCGTAGTTCTTTTCCAGTTCTTTTCTGATCTGGTCACGGGCATTCTGCGCTTTAACAATGATATCTTCCGCTTCCGTACGGGCCTTGCCGATGATCTCTTCTTTTTGCTTGGCGGCCTGCTCTTCTAATTCCTGGCGCATTTTCTTTTCCATAACATCCAGCTCTTTCTTGCGCTGCTGCAGCTGGGCATCAGCTTCTCTGATCTTCTGGTTTAATTCCGCCTCGCGCTTACGGGCCGCTTCCGCGTCCCTTTCCAGGCGCTGCTTGGCTCCGTCAACAGTGCGGATCAAGACCATGTAGAGCGCAAAAATTATCCCGCCTGATATGAAGGTCGTCAGGACTAGAAACTGGATGATTAAATTCCAACTCATGAGAGTCTCCTTTGATTAATAAAAAATATGGAAAAATACCGCAAGCGCTGCCGTACCCGCCACAAAAACGACCATAACCTTCCAAAGCGACCTGGATTGTATCTCTTCAGCCCTGGTGGGGAAATTCCCGATCTCATTGATCATCTTGGTCCCAAAAAAGGCGATCAGATAACAAGGGACAACGATCAGTACAGAGAACACCAGGACAAAAATGAACGCTTCATGCCAAAGTTTGAAACCCATGCCTTACCCCTACTTTTGAGAAAAAAGCTGGAACACGATCAAAATAGCGACGACCGCGATAGCTTCGGCGAAGACAAGCATGATCCCCATCGCCACGATGATCTTAGGAGCGGCAGAGGGGTTGCGGCTTAACGCTTTAATAACAGCGTATCCAAGCACCGCGATAACAACGGACGGCCCCATGACCGCGATGAACATGACCGTTGTGATAATGATCGTTTCGGCTATCATGCCTGTTCCTTCCTAAATGGTTATCACTTGCTCTTCTTTGTTCAATGCTGCTGCGTGCGTTTCCGGCGTTTCTTCGATCAGGATGGTGCACTCATTCGCAAAAAACCTTAATATCCCCGAACGGATCGGCAGCCGGCGTTTCCAATCAATGATAATATCGCCCTTTTTCACCAACCCTACCAGCGGATAATGATACGCCAGCAATTCATATTCGCTGCGGTCACCGACAATGAACAAACTATGGACATTGTCTTCAAAAATGATGTTCTTGGGGCTTAGGATCGTACACCAGAAATTATTCTTAAAGACCTTTGCCATGGCTTAACCCACCGATGCTTTGGCCCCTTTATTCAGATAATCATCCATCGAATCCGTCGGCTCCTTCTTACGGCGCGCGATGATATCTTTGATATGGTCTGTCACAAGCGCAGTGATCCCGGATTCTATCTCAGGATCAAGCTTGCGGCGTTCACGGATGACCCTCAAGAGCTCCTCGTTAACTGCCTGGGCATACTCGAGGATCTCATCCTGGAATATCCGTACTTCCTCGACCAAAAGGTCGTTCATTAATTTTTTGTTGAACGCAAAGAAGATAATGACCTGGATCTCCTGAGGAACAGGTTTATCTTTATCCTGCTTTAGTATCTCCGTCAAAATGGCCCCGCGTTTTAATTTCTCCAATGTTTCATCGGAATGGCCCGTGGTCTTAAGTTTTGAAATACGCAGCAATTCCCGGTACTGCAGATACTGCAGACGCAGCGGGCCAGAAAGTGTTTTGATCGCGTGCCACTGAACTTTTGAACCGACGCGGGAAACGGACAAACCCAGATCCAACGCGGGCTTCTGGCCTTCGCCGAACAGTGTGCTGCTTAGCAAGATCTGTCCATCGGTCATAGACACAAGATTGGACGGAACAAACGCAGTCAAATCCCCCTCGAGGATCTCGACAATAGGGAAGAAGGTGATCGACCCGCCGCCATTCTTCTCATCCATGTAACAGGCACGTTCGATCATCTTGGAATGCAAATAGAAAATGTCCCCTGGATAAGAGTCGCGCCCAGGAGGCCTTCCCAAAAGCAAAGAGATCTCACGGTAACACCAGGCATGCTTGGTAAAGTCATCGAACCCAACAAATACATGCTTACCCTGCTTTAAGAAATGTTCCGCCAGCGAACACGCCACATACGGCGCCAGATATTGCTGCCCCGGCGGTACTGAGGCCCCCGCGGTCACGATCATGCTATATTTAAAACAATCATGGTCCTTGAACAACTGCACGACCTTGGCCAAAGCAGAACGCGGCTTACCGATCGCCACATAAATACACAAGACTTCCGTATTTTTCTGGTTTAAGATGGTGTCTGTCACAAATGTTGTTTTGCCTGTCGCCTTGTCCCCCAGGATCAATTCGCGCTGGCCTAGACCGATAGGGATCATGGCATCAAGAACCTTAATGCCCGTCTCAAGTGTTTTCTTTAAAGGCTGTCGCACAAGGATAGGAGGAGCTTCCGGAAAGATCGACGCAAAAGCATCATTCTCAATGGGGCCCAGACCATCCATGGGATCACCCAGAACATTTATGATACGGCCGATAAATTTATCGCCCACAGGCATTTGGAAGGGCTCAATGGAAGCGGTAGCCTTGTCCCCGGTCTTGATCTTATCCACCTCTTTGATCAATAGCACCTGAGCTTCTTTTTCGTTGAAACCAACCACCATCCCCATGGTACCATAACCAAAATCAATGCGCTGGCCGTTGATACAGTTCTTAAACCCCTCAACGATGACAATACATCCGCGCAGGGATTTTACGATACCAACTTCTGTATACTGTAACGGTTTTAAATTCATGCCGCTCCTTTAAAGCACCCTTTAAACGTTGGCCTGTTCTTTCTGTTTATCCTCTGCCTTAGCGGTTTTTTGTTTGGCACCGCTACGAAGGATCAGGAACAAGAAATATAAGACTGCCACCACTGCCACAAAGATCAGCACATAACCGATATAATTCCACGTCGTTGACGGTGTCGGTTTCTTCTCGAAGACCTGTTTAGAAACATCAGAGACCCCTTTAAGCGCGGTGATCTTCTGCAGCACATTCTTAACCTTACTCTTCTCCAGGTCCTCACGGTAAATATTCAGTAATTTCTCCAGATTCTCAACATCTGTCCTGGCTGATTCAAAAGTATCCTTATTAATCCTAAATGCACTGATGTGGTCCTTGATCTCCCGCACAACGGCTTGTGATCTTTCAATATCGCCCAAACGCCCGGTCGCGCTTTCAAACAGCATTTTCGCAGAGTTAATGAAAGAAGAGTTCTTTAAAAAATCATTGGCAAAGACCGCTCGCTTGCGCAGATCGTCAATGGTTGTTGGTGCAATATTCCAAACATCCAATAGACTGACAATATATGTCATCTTCTGACCTGGGGGGATATCGTCTTCCTTGAATAAGAACGGCTGCTGCTTGCTTTGGTCAAACCTCACTTCAAGACCAGCAGCATCCATGACATGCTGTGGCTTGACCTCGGAGGGCAAATATACTTTTTGCTTAACCTTAGAAGAAGTGTTCTTCGCCGGATTCTCCACCTCGACTTTCAGCCGAATGACCCTTTCCTTGCCTTCATCCCCCGGCTGTGAACGCCAATAATCAACCGCTAGCGCTTCATCCCTGATCCTCTGCATTTCTTTGCGGTAAGAACGCGCAGCATCGATCCTCTTCTCGATCGTGTCCGCCTTGACATTCTGCTGTTCAATGACCAGATTCAAGCGTTTGAGCAATTGAT
>CAZFNI010000004.1:0-13653 GCA_964520655.1 uncultured Planctomycetales bacterium | reverse complement strand
TCCGCCTTGACATTCTGCTGTTCAATGACCAGATTCAAGCGTTTGAGCAATTGATCTTTGAGCTGTTCTGAATTATCAGCTTGATATTGCTTGCCGATCTCTTCAAAACCTTTGGTGATCTCCGATTTGATCTTTTCGATCTCTTCCGGAGCCATTTTCCAAACATCCCTGATGCGGATCCGGTATGTTTTCGACGCTTTCGGTTCAAGAACAGCCGTCCCAGAGACAACATAATTCGCGTCATTGGCATTGTATTCTAAAGTCAATCCGTTGGTATCTAAAACATCCGCTGCCGTTATGTCCCCCGGAAGGTTGAAACTGACCGGAGTTTCTTTTTTCTCCTCCGCGCCGTTGACCGCCATGACATTGATATAAACATCAGCAAAGGCAACAGAGCCGAAAGCCAGAAAGAGCAGGACCGTAAGGATCGTAAACTGTTTGATCTTCATAGTGTAATTAGTCGCTTTCAAACCAGGACTTGACAACCACATCGGATGACTGCATGGCTTCCTTCAAGGCATTGATCTTGGCTGTGATCTCTTCTAACTTCATATGGACTTTTTCCATATCTTTGGCTTCTTGAGCGGAAAGCTCAGCCACACTCATGGTGTCTTCTAATCCGGCTTTCTGCGCTTCACGAGCCAACAATTCGTTGAGAGAATCAATGATCTGCTTGATGGATGACTGTGAATCATTCTGGTTACGGGCAATATCTTCAGCGGATTTCTTTAATTCCGAAATTGCATCCTGCAGCGACTGCAGTTTGGTCGAGATATTGGCGGCAGATCCGGTGACTCCCAAAGCCTGGATGATATCCTGTGTTGCCGCTAATGCCGCACCGGCATTACTCTTGCTGCTGTTGGCCGCTGTCTGGATATTGCTTAAATTCGTGAAGATGCTGCGGCCAGCGCTATCCGTACCAATAGCCGCCTGAACATTCTTCAGATCACCGAAGATAGTATTCGATGATGACGTATCAGACGATGTCCCCAGCGTAGCACCGATCGTCGTGACTTTGGTCAATACGGTCGATACGGCGGTACCCGTTGCTGAACCAACACTGGTCACCTGATCTGAAACATAGCCGATCTTGCCGAATAATGTATCCGATGTCGCACTGGCAGTATCCGATGCATCACCGATCCTGTTTAAGGCGCTGGCACCGCTGATCAAGAAGTTGATGCCGCTCCAATTAACGCCAGCCTCTCCACCCGACACATTCTCCCAGTTAACACCGGCACCGGTCTGTAAAGCATAATCGATCCAGTTGATGTTCACGCGGTGCTGAACAGCCACGTCGTTCCAGTTGATACCGACGGTTGATAATCTGCCAATATCCACCCAGTTAATGGTTGTTCTAGAGAGCGTATCAATACCGCTCCAGTTGATCCCTGTGGTAGAAAGAAGTCCGATACTAGACCAATTGATAGACGCTCGTGTTAATTTATTCAAGTCCATCCAGTTGATGCCTGTTTCTGAAACCTTCCGGATATCATCCCAATTGACACCGACGGTACTTAAGTTCGCGATGTCCGCCCAGTTGACGCCGGAATCGCTCATGACCCCGATACCCGCCCAGTTGACATTCGCACTGGAAATGGTCTCCAAAGACACCCAGTTGATCGTTGTTCTCGATAGACCAGCCACACTTTCCCAGTTGACGCCGCTGGTTGTCAGCCCCGACATTCCCTGCCAATTGACTGCAGCTGATGAGAGGATGCTCCAATCTTCCCAATTAATACCCGCCATGGTCAATCTATTCATATCTACCCAGTTCACGCCCTTATTGGTCATGTCGCCAAAATTAGCCCAATTGATCCCAGTGCGGGATAGAACATTGAAATCACTCCAATTGACGCCGATCTTGCTTAACACCCCGAAATCTTCCCAATTAACACCAGACTGGCTCAACAATCCGAAGTTGGTCCAATTGATACCATTCCTGGATAAGGCACTGAAATCATCCCAGTTGATGCTGGTCTTAGTCAACAGATCAAAATTCGTCCAGTTGATGCCGGCCTTGCTCCAGACACCCAGATCATTCCAGTTGATGCCAGCTTTAGAGAGTGTATTAATATCATTCCAATTGATGCCCGCCGTCCCCAAGACGCCAAATGTGTCCCAATTAATGCCGACGGTAGACAGCCTGCCTATATCCTGCCAATTAACCCCTGTTGAGCTCATGCGCTGCATATCGCTCCAATTGATACCGGCCTGGCTTAACGCATTTATGCTGCTCCAATTGATGCTGGCACGGGAGAAGTATCCGATATCACTCCAGTTGATCGCAGATCTTCCAAACACAGCGAAGTCATTCCAATTGATCCCGGACTTACTCCAAACACCCAGATCATTCCAATTCACGCCGGCTTTGCCTAAGACCCCGAAATCATTCCAATTGACGCCTGAACGGCTTAAGACATTTAATTCATCCCAATTAACATGGGCCGTGCTCATCGCGCCCAGATCGTTCCAGTTGATCGAAGAACCAGACAACAGGCTCAAATTAGTCCAGTTAACACCGGCACTGGTCAATACCCCGAAATTCTCCCAGTTGACGCCGGAACTGGATAACTGATTGAGTGAAGACCAGTTGACCGAGGATCTTGATAAAATGCTCAGATCATTCCAATTGACCCCCACTTTGCTCATCACGCCAAAGTCATTCCAGTTGATACCGGTCTTGCTTAACACATCCAAAGTACTCCAATTGATACCGGTCTTAGATAACACTCCGAAATCTTCCCAATTAATACCGGTCTTGCTTAGCATATTGAAGTCGGACCAGTTAATGCCCATGCGGCTGATCACATTTAAGTCAGACCAATTGATGCCTACTTTTGACAAGACACCGAAATCATTCCAATTGATGCCGGTTGTACTAAGGCGATTGAAATCAGCCCAATTAATGTTGGTCTTGGACAATACGCCCATGTCATTCCAGTTCACGCCGGCTTTACCAAGTACGCCAAAATCATTCCAGTTAATGCCCGTTTTGGAAACAATATCCAGATCATTCCAGTTAATACCGCTTCTTGTGAGCACATTGAAATCAGACCAGTTGATACCGACACGGCTTAAGACGCTCATATTGTCCCAATTAATACCAGTGTTGCTTAAGCGGTTGAAATCATTCCAATTGATACCTGTTTCACTCATGATATTCAGATCATTCCAGTTGATACCAGCATTGGTCAATGCGCCAAAATCCGACCAATTAACCTGCGCACTGCTTAAGATACCTAAATTGGTCCAATTGACGCCGGCATTGCTCAATGAACTCATGCCTGTCCAATTGATCGCGATCCTGGACATGGTGGCCATATCGCTCCAGTTCACGCCCGTTTTACTTAAGACACCGAAATCATGCCAGTTGATACCATTCTTACTTAAGACCTGCATGTCGCTCCAATTGATGCCAATACGCGACAACACATTCATATCATTCCAATTAATGCCTGTCTTGGCTAAGACACCAAGATCATTCCAGTTAATACCTGTATTGCTTAAGATACTGAAATCCTGCCAGTTGATTCCCGTCTTGGCCAAAACACCGATATCGTTCCAATTTATTCCTGTTTTCGTCAAGACCCCAAAATCATGCCAATTAATTCCTGTGGTGCTGAGAACCCCAATATCCTGCCAATTGACTCCTAATGAACTCATCTTATTCAAATCAGCCCAATTGACGCCCAGACTGCTCATGCGATTAAGATCCTGCCAATTAATGCCGGTACGGCTCATCAGGTTAATATCATTCCAATTGATACCAACCTTAGAGAACACTCCAAGATCACTCCAATTGATGCCCGTCTTAGAGAGCACCCCGAAATCATTCCAATTAATGTTCGTCTTTGAGATCACGCCAATATCGTTCCAATTAATACCCGTCTTGGCCATGACGCCAATGTCATTCCAATTAATGCCCATATTGGTCAAACGATTCATGTCATTCCAATTGATGCCGTTGCGGCTTAATACATTTAAATCACTCCAATTGATCGCGACACTGGAGAGAACTCCCATATCACTCCAATTGACGCCGACCTTGCTTAAGACCCCGAAATCCTGCCAATTCACACCCTTTAGGGTCATGGATTTCAGATCTTCCCAATTCACACCGATGTTGGACATGACGCCAAGATCAGCCCAGTTCACTGAAGAGCTGGACAAAAGCCCCATGTTAGTCCAATTTACACCGGCATTGGTTAAGACACCAAAGTTTTCCCAGTTAACACCTGAACTCGACAGGATATTGATCCCAGCCCAATTGACACCCGCACGGGACAAGCTGTTCATATCCGCCCAGTTAATGCCTGTTTTACTCAAGACCCCAAAATCATTCCAATTAATGCCCACCGTGCTCATGAGCTGCATGGAAGACCAGTTAATACCGACCTTTGAGAGCACACCGAAATCATTCCAGTTCACCCCGGTCTTGCTGATCACGCCGATATCATTCCAGTTGATCCCGGTCTTGGATAACACCCCGAAGTCCGTCCAATTGATGCCGATCCTGCTTAACTCGCTAAAATTATTCCAGTTAATACCTGTCCTGGCGAGCACCGACATGTCATTCCAATTGATAGCCACTTTTGTCAAGACACCCAGATCGCTCCAATTAATTCCATTTTTCGACAAGACGCCCATGTCATTCCAGTTGACGCCTGTTTTTGTTAAGACACCAAAGTCTTCCCAATTAATACCTACCGTGCTCATAAGACCGATGCTGTTCCAGTTAACTCCGGCCTTGGTCAATGTCCCTAAGTCACTCCAGTTGACGGCCGCACCGCTTAAGAGGCTCAAATTCGCCCAGTTGGTGCCTGAATTAGCCAGATCACTTAAGCCCTGCCAATTAACCCCAGCGCGGCTGAATACATTCATGTCATACCAGTTGACCCCTGACTTAGTCAATACATTGAAATCTTGCCAATTGATATTTGTTTTGCTAAAGACCCCAAGATCACTCCAATTGATGCCCGCTTTGGTCAATACGCCGATATCATTCCAGTTCAAGCCTGTCTTGGCCAGGACGCCGATATCATTCCAGTTAATACCGACCTTGCTTAAAGTCCCGAAATCGCTCCAGTTGATCCCTGTTCTGGCCAGGACACCGATATCACTCCAGTTGACTCCAGTCTTGCTTAATACCCCAAAATCCTCCCAATTGATCCCTGTTTTACCCAACACTGCAAAATCAAGCCAATTGATACCGACACGGCTTAGAGCATTTAAGTCATTCCAATTCAATCCTGTCTTACTCAGCACTCCAAGATCGTTCCAATTGATGCCCGTGCGGCTGACGACATTGATATCGTTCCAATTAATGCCTGTTTTAGCCAGCACACCGATATCGCTCCAGTTAATGCCTGTCTTGGCCAGCACTCCAAGATCATTCCAGTTAATACCGACTTTAGAGAGAACTCCAAAGTCCGACCAATTGATCCCGGTATTAGCGATCACGCCGATATCATTCCAGTTGATCCCGGTCTTGGACAAGACGCTAAAGTCATGCCAATTGATACCTGTTGTGCTTAACACGCCGATATCATGCCAATTTACTCCCAGGGAACTCATGGTGTTTAGATCAGCCCAGTTGACACCTAAGCCGCTCATGCGATTTAGATCTTGCCAATTGACACCACTCTTGCTCATCACATTGATATCGTTCCAATTCACGGCGACACTGGTCATGCGGCCGATATCATTCCAGTTCACGCCGGCTTTACTCAATGCGCCCAGATCGCTCCAGTTAACAGCGGCATTACCCAGGATGCTCAAATTGTCCCAGTTAACGCCGGAGTTACTCAGATCATTGAGCCCAAACCAATTGATCGAAGAATTAGTAAAGATGCTGAAATCTCTCCAATTAATACCTGTTCTTGTCATTGCGTTGAAATCTTGCCAATTGATGGATGTGCGGCTAAGGACATTCAGATCACCCCAATTAATGCCCGCCTTGCTTAATACACCAAAATCGTTCCAATTCACACCCGTACGGCTAACGACGTTAAGATCGCTCCAGTTGATGCCGATCTTGCTTAAAGTCCCGATATCACTCCAGTTGACCGCCACCTTACTTAACACCCCGATATCACTCCAGTTAATACCTGTCTTGCTAATGACGCCAATATCATTCCAGTTGATATTTGTTCTGCTTAAGACACCGAAATCGCTCCAATTAACGCCGACTTTCGTCAAAACGTTCATGTCATACCAATTGATACCGGTCTTGCTTAAGATACCA
Organism: uncultured Planctomycetales bacterium; assembly: GCA_964520655.1. Classification (GTDB taxonomy): domain Bacteria; phylum Omnitrophota; class Gorgyraeia; order Zapsychrales; family Fredricksoniimonadaceae; genus JACQQW01. The sequence goes on along the minus strand of CAZFNI010000004.1, from coordinate 7,406 downwards.
AAGTCGCTCCAGTTAATATTGGTGCGGCTGATGACATTAAGATCATTCCAATTAATACCTGTTTGTGCCAGGACACCGATATCATTCCAATTAATGCCTGTTTTAGAAAGAACCCCTAGATCACTCCAATTGATCCCGGTGCGACTTAAGACATTAAAATCATTCCAATTAATACCTGTTTTGGCCAGGATCTGCAGATCATTCCAGTTAATGCCGGTTTTGCTTAAGACACCGAAATCGTTCCAATTGATGCCGGTCTTGCTGATCACCCCAAAATCATTCCAATTGATGCCGGTGCGGCTTAATGTCCCGATATCATCCCAGTTCACACCGATCGAGCTCATGCGGTTTAAATCCGCCCAGTTCACGCCCAGGGAACTCATGGTGTTAAGATCGCCCCAATTTACGCCTGCCTTGCTCATCACACCGAAATCATTCCAATTCACACCGACCTTGCTCATGACCCCGAAATTATTCCAATTAATGCCCGTTTTGCTTAAGACATTGAAATCTTCCCAATTAATGCCAGCCTTGGCCAAAACTCCCAGATCATTCCAGTTAATACCAGCCTGGCTTAAGACATTGATATCATACCAGTTGATATTGGCTTTGCTTAAGGTGTTAAAGTCGATCCAATTGATACCAGACTTGCTTAAGACATTGTAGTCATACCAGTTAATACCGACCTTGCTCAACACATTCATGTCAGACCAGTTGACACCTGACTTAGTCAATACATTCATGTCGTACCAATTAATGCCTGTCTTAGACAACACGCCAAGATCATTCCAATTGATGCCGACCTTACTTAACACCCCAAAGTCATTCCAGTTGACGCCCGTGCGGCTGATCACATTCAAGTCGCTCCAGTTGATCCCGACCGTGCTTAATACCCCAATATCATTCCAGTTGATGCCAACCTTACCCAACACGCCGATATCATTCCAATTGATACCCACCTTGCTTAACACCCCAAAGTCGCTCCAATTGATCCCGCGGCTGCTTAACACGCCCATGTCATTCCAGTTGACCCCGGCTTTACTTAATGTTCCAAAATCTGCCCAGTTGACAGCGGCTGAACTCAGGATGCTCAAATTCGCCCAGTTGACACCAGAACTGCTTAGGTCATTTAAACCTTGCCAATTGATATGCGTATTGGAGAACACGCTTAGATCCATCCAGTTAATGGCTGTATTGGTCAATCTGTTAATATCCTGCCAGTTGATCTCAGACTTACTTAAGACATTTAAGTCTTCCCAATTGATGCCGGCCTTACTTAAGACCCCGAAATCATTCCAATTGATCCCTGTCTTGCTTAATACGTTCATGTCAGACCAGTTAATGCCGATCTTACTTAGCACATTCATGTCATACCAATTGATCCCGGCCTTGGAGAGGACATTCATGTCATACCAGTTAATGCCGGTCTTGCTTAAGACATTGAAGTCATACCAGTTGATGCCCGTACGGCTTAAGATGTTCAGGTCATTCCAGTTGATACCCGTCTTAGCCAGCACGCCGATGTCATGCCAGTTAATGCCCGTCTTGGCCAACACACCAATATCACTCCAGTTGATGCCGGTCTTGCTTAACACATTGAAGTCATACCAGTTGATACCCGTCTTGGCCAACACGCCCAGATCATTCCAGTTGATACCGGTGTTGCTTAACACCCCAAAATCATTCCAGTTGATCCCCGTCTTGCTTAAGATCGAGATATCCGTCCAGTTGACGCCAAGTCCGCTCATGCGGTTTAAGTCCGCCCAGTTGACGCCCAGAGAGCTCATGCGGTTTAAGTCCCCCCAGTTAACGCCCGTGCGGCTCATCACATCAATATCATGCCAGTTAATACCAACCCTGGAGAATACGCTTAAGTCATTCCAGTTGATACCGGTCTTGGTCAACACATTCATGTCATACCAGTTGATACCGGTCTTGCTTAACACATTTAAGTCATACCAATTGACCCCGGCCTTGCCTAATACATTGAAGTCATACCAATTGATCCCCGTCTTGCTTAAGACATTGACGTCATACCAATTGATATTCGCCTTGCTGATCACATTGAAATCATTCCAGTTGACGCCGGCCTTGCTTAACACCCCAAAGTCATTCCAGTTAACCCCGACCTTGCTTAACACATTCATGTCATACCAGTTGATATTCGCCTTGCTCAAGACATTAAAGTCGTACCAGTTAATGCTTGTCTTGCTTAAGACACCGATATCGTTCCAGTTAACACCAACCTTGCTTAACACCCCAAAGTCATTCCAGTTGATACCGGTCTTGCTGACCACATTCAAGTCGCTCCAGTTGATGCCGACCTTGCTTAACACACCGATATCATTCCAGTTAATGCCCACCTTACCCAGCACGCCGATATCATTCCAATTGATACCCACCTTGCTTAACACCCCAAAGTCGCTCCAATTGATCCCGCGGCTGCTTAACACGCCCATGTCATTCCAGTTGACCCCGGCTTTACTTAATGTTCCAAAATCTGCCCAGTTGACAGCGGCTGAACTCAGGATGCTCAAATTCGCCCAGTTGACACCAGAACTGCTTAGGTCATTCAAACCTTGCCAATTGATATGCGCATTAGAGAACACGCTTAGATCAACCCAGTTGAGAGCTGTTGTAGATAACCGATTCAAGTCATACCAATTGATCCCGGCCTTGGTCAAAACATTCATGTCGTACCAGTTGATCCCGGTCTTGGTCAACACATTCATGTCATACCAGTTGATGCCCGTCTTGCTTAAGACATTAAAGTCATACCAGTTGATGCCGGTACGGCTGACCACATTGAGATCATTCCAGTTGATGTTATTCTTGCTTAAGACTCCGATATCATTCCAGTTGATGCCGGTCTTAGCGAGAACACCTAAATCGCTCCAGTTGATCCCCACCTTGCTTAAGACATTGAAGTCGTACCAGTTAATGCCGGTCTTCGCCAAGACGCCTAGATCTCTCCAATTGATACCGGTGTTGCTTAACACCCCAAAGTCATTCCAGTTGATGCCGGTCTTGCTTAACACTGAAATATCCGACCAGTTGACACCAAGTCCGCTCATGCGGTTTAGGTCCGCCCAGTTGACGCCCAAACTGCTCATGCGGTTTAGATCACCCCAATTGACGGCTGTGCGGCTCATCACATTGATATCGCTCCAATTAATACCGACTTTGGAGAATACGCTTAAGTCATTCCAATTGATGCCCGTTTTACTAAGAACATTGAAATCATACCAATTGATATTCGCTTTACTGAGCACATTCATGTCATACCAGTTAATGCCGGTCTTAGACAATACACCGATGTCATTCCAGTTGATTCCAGTCTTGGCCAAGACGCCGATATCATTCCAATTAATTCCCGTACGGCTGACCACATTAAGATCGTTCCAGTTGATGCCAACCTTACTTAATACCCCAAAATCATTCCAGTTGACCCCGGTCTTGGTCAATACATTCAGGTCGCTCCAATTAATGCCTGTTTTGCTTAGCATAGACCAATCATTCCAATTAATGCCAACAGTGCTCATTACACCCAAACTATTCCAATTCACCCCGGCTTTACTTAATGTTCCAAAATCTGCCCAGTTGACAGCGGCTGAACTCAGGATGCTCAAATTCGCCCAGTTGACACCGGAACTGCTTAGGTCATTTAAACCCTGCCAGTTGATATGCGCATTGGAGAACACGCTTAAGTCAACCCAATTGATGCCTGTCTTAGATAAACGGTTGATATCCTGCCAGTTGATCCCGACTTTGCTTAAGACATTCATGTCATACCAGTTGATGCCTGTCTTGCTTAAGACATTGAAATCGGACCAATTAATGCCTGATTTGCTGACCACATTTAAGTCAAACCAATTAATGCCCGACTTGCTTAACACGCCAAAGTCATTCCAGTTCAACCCTGCCTTACTTAAAACATTAAAGTCATACCAGTTGATGCCTGTCTTCGATAACGCCCCGATATCGTTCCAGTTAAGTCCGGTCTTAGAGAGAACTCCCAGGTCATTCCAATTGATGCCGGTCTTGCTTAGAACATTCATGTCATACCAGTTGATGCCGGTACGGCTGATCACATTAAGATCATTCCAGTTGATGCCTGTCTTGCTTAACACATTAAAGTCATACCAGTTAATACCGGTCTTGCTTAAGACGCCAAAGTCATTCCAGTTCAGTCCTGCTTTGCTTAAGACATTGAAGTCATACCAGTTGATGCCCGTCTTTGCTAAAACACCAATGTCGTTCCAATTGATCCCGGCCTTGCTTAACACATTCATGTCATACCAATTAATTCCCGTCTTGCTTAGGACATTAAAGTCATACCAGTTAATGCCCGTGCGGCTGACCACATTAAGATCATTCCAATTGATATTATTCTTGCTTAAGACACCGATATCATTCCAGTTGATGCCGGTCTTAGCCAATACGCCTAGATCACTCCAATTAATACCCGTCTTGCTTAACACATTAAAGTCATACCAATTGATGCCTGTCTTAGAAAGCACCCCGAGATCTCTCCAATTGATACCGGTGTTACCTAAGACCCCGAAATCATTCCAGTTAATGCCCGTCTTGCTTAAGACAGAGATGTCATTCCAGTTAACACCCAGCCCGCTCATGCGGTTTAGGTCCGCCCAGTTGACGCCCAGAGAGCTCATGCGGTTTAGATCTGCCCAATTAACGCCCGTCCGGCCCATCACGGAAATGTCGTACCAGTTGATGCCCGTCTTTGAAAAGACACTTAAATCATTCCAATTGATCGCATTCTTGGTTAAGACGCTCACATCATTCCAGTTGATCCCTGTTTTGCTTAAGACATTGAGGTCATACCAATTAATACCTGTGCGGCTTAAGACATTAATGTCGTTCCAGTTAAGCCCGGTACGGCTTAAGACATTGAAATCATTCCAGTTGATATTGGCTTTACTTAAGACATTGAAGTCATACCAGTTGATGCCTGTTTTGGACAACACCCCGATATCATTCCAGTTGACACCTGTCTTAGCCAAGACGCCCAGATCATTCCAATTGATACCGACTTTACTTAACACACCAAAATCATTCCAATTGATCCCGGTTTTAGCCAGCACCCCGATATCATTCCAGTTGATGGCAGTGCGGGTCAACACGCTCATGTCATACCAGTTAATACCGGTCTTGCCTAAAACAGCCCAGTCACTCCAATTGATGTCCGATGAAGTCAGGACACTTAAATTCTCCCAGTTGACATCAGCATTACTTAATGAACCAAAGTCAGTCCAGTTAACTGATGCTCCGCTTAAGACGCTTAAATTCGCCCAGTTGACATTCGCCTCGCTTAACGCATTTAAGGCATCCCAATTGATCGAAGCATTCGCCAGAGAGCTTAGATCACCCCAGTTGATACTTGCTTTGGATAGAACATTCAGATCATACCAATTAACCCCGCTTTTGGTCATCACCGCAAAATTGTTCCAATTAATACCTGCTTTTGACAATACCCCGAAATCATTCCAGTTGATGGCGGTGCGGCTGACGACATTAAAATCGTTCCAATTAATACCAGATTTACTTAAAACATTAAAATCATACCAGTTGATGCCTGCCTTGCTGAAGACATTCATGTCGTACCAGTTGATGCCGGTCTTGCTTAATACGTTAAAATCATTCCAGTTGATGTTATTTCTGCTTAAGACACCGATATCATTCCAGTTGACGCCGGTCTTGGTCAAGACATTGAAATCGCTCCAGTTAACGCCGATCTTACTTAAGACGCTTAGATCATTCCAATTGATCCCATTCTTGCTTAACACATTGAAATCATTCCAATTGATGCCGGTACGGCTAAATACGTTTAAGTCATACCAGTTCACGCCGGTCTTGCTTAAGACCCCGAAATCATTCCAGTTGATCCCCACCTTGCTTAAGACATTGAAATCATTCCAATTCACGCCAACTTTGCTTAACACCCCGATATCATTCCAATTCACGCCGGTCTTGCTTAAGACCCCGAAATCATTCCAATTGATACCGGCCTTAGAAAATACACCCAAGTCACTCCAGTTCAGTCCGGTCTTGGATAAAACCCCGAAATCATTCCAGTTAATGCCTGTGGAAGAAAGGACATTCATATCCGTCCAGTTAACACCCACCTTGGTGAGGATCGCAAAATCCCCCCAGTTGACGCCGGAATTACTTAAAGAGCTGATCCCGCTCCAGTTGACATTCGCGGTTGAGATATCCTGCAAAGCAGCCCAGTTGACGGTCGTATTGGACAAGCCGGCAATACCCATCCAGTTGACATTTGATGTGGATAATACATTCATGCCGTACCAATTAACACCGGTGGTGCTCATGATGCCAAGATCCATCCAGTTGACGCCGGCCTTGGACATGACATTCATGTTATTCCAATTAATACCAGACAAGGAAAGTGATGCAATGCTGTTCCAATTGACACCATTGCGGGTCATTTGATTAAAATCATACCAATTGATACCCGTACGGCTAAGGACGTTTAAGTCGTTCCAATTCATGGCCGTCTTGGTCAATACACCGAAATCATTCCAGTTGACACCGGCTTTGGTCAACACATTTAAGTCATACCAATTAACCCCAGACTTAGACAAAATATTCATGTCATACCAGTTGATGCCAACCTTGCTGTAAACGCTTAAGTCATACCAGTTGATACCTGCCTTGGTATACACACCAAAATCATTCCAATTGACACCGGCTTTGGTCAACACATTTAAGTCATACCAATTCACACCATTCTTGCTGACAACACCGATATCATTCCAATTGATCCCTGTTTTTGACAACACACCGAGATCGTTCCAGTTGATACCAGTCTTGGAGATTACACCGAAATCATTCCAATTCAGCCCGGCCTTGGTCAGGACATTCAAGTCATACCAATTCACGCCAGCTTTGCTTAAGACCCCGAAGTCATTCCAATTAATACCTGACTTAGAGAGGACATTTAAGTCATTCCAATTCACGCCAACCTTGCTTAAGACCCCGAAATCATTCCAGTTGATCCCTGTTTTGCTGATAACTCCGAAATCACTCCAGTTAATGCCCGCTTTAGAGACGACATTAAAATCAAACCAGTTGATCCCGGTCTTGCTGATGACATTAAAATCGTACCAGTTAATGCCGGTCTTGGATAAAACACCCAGATCGTTCCAATTGATGCCGGTCTTGGCTAAGACCCCAATGTCGTTCCAGTTAATACCGGTGCGGCTGACCACATTGAGATCATTCCAGTTGATGCCGGTCTTTCCTAATACGCTAATGTCGTTCCAGTTAATCCCTGTTTTACTTAAAACTGTCACGTCATACCAGTTAATGCCGGTCTTGCTTAACACATTAAAATCATACCAGTTAATACCCGTCTTACTTAGAAC
>CAZFNI010000003.1:168335-190879 GCA_964520655.1 uncultured Planctomycetales bacterium | reverse complement strand
GGGCTTAAGTTGACCCACAGGTCTTTTTCGGGAACGGTAAGGCTGGCAAGGAAGTATTTAATGAGCTTATTGGCCTCAGTCTCAATAAGGTGACCGTCCCCTTTATCGAGAATAAATTCAAACTTTAATGGATTAACTGGATCGATCTTGATGCCTTTTAAGATCGCGGGAGAGAATGCTGGACTTAAATGAACCATGGTCCCGGGTGATGGCAACAGGATCTCGGCACGGCTCTGTATGGGAACAAACAAAGTCGATGCAAAAGCAAGAATCACTGCAATATGGGTCAACGGTCTGAAATGCATGGTATTAAGGAAAAGTATATACTATATCTAGATACTATACAAACTGGAGAGACTTACGAGGCAAGGGGTAGGACTATCTCAACGTCCGCGTCGTAATTGACATTCTGGACATTGAAACCAAACAAACGCAGGAAATCATCGTTATACCCCTTCACGTCGGCGATGGATTGGACATTGTCATTGCTGACGATCGCCCAAAGCTTATTGACATCGGCCTGAACATCTTCACGCATTTCCCAATCATCAATGCGCACGCGGCCTTGGGGGTCGGTGGGGATATTGGCTAACGGCCTGTTATTATAAAGACGATCGTGGAACAAGCGATTGATCTGCTGGATGCAGTTCTCATGGACCCCTTTTTCTTTCATGACCTTCATCAGAAGTACAAAATAGAGCGGGATAAACGGGATAGCTGAACTAGACTGTGTCACCAGCGCTTTATTGACCGACACCAGGGCTCGTCCGCCGATCTTCTTCATGCGTTCATCTAAAACATGCGCGGTCGCTTCCAAATGATCTTTGGCCGCGCCGATCGTCCCGTTGCGGTAGACCGCGGTGGTCACCTCCGGTCCAATATAGGAATAGGCGACCGTTACCGCCTTGGGTGCCAGTAAATCCTCTTTCTCAAGCGCATCGATCCACAGCTGCCAATCTTCCCCGCCCATGACCTTGACCGTGTGGACAACCTCTTCATCGGACGCAGCCTCGAGCGTGACGCTTGTGACCTGGTTTTTCTCAAAATCCATGCTTTTATTCGTATAGGGTTTACCTTTGGGCTTTAAGGTGGATTTATACAACTCGCCCGTCTTAGGATCCACGCGTCTTGGAGAAGCCAACGAATAGATCACGCAATCCACCTGACCAAGATCTTTCTTGATCAGCGCACAAACTTCCTGGCGCACCGCATCCGAGAACGCGTCCCCGTTAATGCTTTTGGAATATAGCCCGGCTTTCTTGGCCGCCGCGTCAAAAGCAACAGAATTATACCAGCCCGCCGTGGCCGTGCGTTTGCCGTCAGATTCCTTCTCAAAGAAAACACCGATCGTGGCCGCGCCGCTGCCGAAAGCCGCCGCGATCCGGGAAGCCAGACCGTAACCATTGGAAGAACCCAGGACCAATACTTTTTTTGGTCCGCCGGCAACAGGCCCCTTGGAACGGATATAATCAATTTGTTCCTGCACATTGGCCGCGCAACCTTGAGGGTGCGCTGTAATGCAGATGAAACCACGTATTTTAGGAGTAACGATCATAAGGGATTAAATTATCACAAAGACGTTTTTTTGGCAACTATAACTATGCCTGATGCGGTCAATGCAAAGCGTTCGCGGTCCTTATCCGGATCAAACCCGATATAGCTACCATCAGGGATCTCAACGTCTTTGTCAATGATAGCGTTCTGGATCTGGGCCCTTTTCCCGATATTTACACTCTCCATGATAACAGAGTTCTTGACCGAAGCCCCGTCGCGAACGATCACATTATTGGCAACAACTGAGTTCTCCACCTGCGCGCTCTCGATGACGCAGCCGCTGGCGATCAGGGAATTGACGATGGTCCCGGGATATTTTCCAGTGGTATAGGCCCTGATCGGCGGATAGTGGTGCTGATAGCTGCGCAGGGGCCAGGATTTATCATAGACATTAAACTTGGGTGTAACACCGAGCAGATCCATATTGGCCTGATAATACGAATCACGCGTTCCGATATCCCGCCAATAGCCGCCCGACGGGTTCTCTTTGGCAAAGTCGTATGCAAAGACTTTGAGTTTCTTGGCGATCATCTGCGGGATGATATTCTTGCCAAAATCATGGTCGGAATCTTTCTTATCCGCATCTTTCTTCAGCTCTTTGGCCAAAATGTCCGCGTTGAAGATATATATCCCCATCGACGAAAAAATGGATTGCGGATCGGCAGGGATCACTTTGGGTACCTGCGGCTTTTCCGCGAACCCGAAGACACGATTGTTGTCATCAACCTCCACGACCCCAAAATGAATGGACTCGGACTTAGGCAGCGCCAAACAGGCCACCGTCATGTCCGCCCCTTTCTCCAGGTGGTAATCGATCATTTTGCGGTAATCCATTTTATACACATGGTCTCCCGCCAAGACCAACACCAGCTTAGGATTATAATCCAATATGATATTCAAATTTTGATAAATGGCATCCGCCGTCCCGCGGTACCAGTCGCTGGAAATGCGCTGCTGTGCCGGCACTACATCGATGAATTCGCCCAGCTGATTGGAATAAATGTTCCAACCCTCCAGGATATGCTTCTGTAGAGAGAATGATTTATACTGTGTCAGTAAAAAAATACGCCGCAGGCCGGAATTGACGCAATTGGACAAAGCAAAATCAACAATACGGAATATCCCCCCGAAGGGAACGGCGGGTTTTGCCCGGTCGCGGGTCAATGGATCTAAACGCTCCCCCTTGCCGCCGGCTAGAATGAATGTCAATACATCGCGCATGTTATTTTTTGTCCTTGGCCTTTATTTCCCGCAGACGGGCCGCAATGATCTTGTCTTTGGGATTTTTCTGCTGGAGAGCCTCATACAACTTCCTAGCCTCCTGGGGCTTTCCGATCTTGTTCAAACTCCACGCCATCCCCATGACATTATGATAGCTGGAACTAAAGCCGGACGCAATACGGAAATTTTCGAAGGCCAATTGGTATTTCTTCTGATGACCATAAATGTCGCCGAGAAGTCCATATGTTTCCACAGCCTCCGGAGCGATCTTTAACGCGACCTTCAGTTCTTTAAGCGCCGGCCCGTCTAATTTGAGCGCCATCAACAATTTGGCCCTCGCTATATTGGGCCACGGCACGACCCGGGTCATACCAAGCTTAACTAAGTCCATGGGCTTTGGTTCCCATTTGGTCAGATCGACCGCGAAGCGGTCAATGATCGGTTGATTTTGAGGTGTCTTCTTTAAAAAGATCATCCCATCTTCGTCAAAGTAGACCAATTTCCAGTCTTTTAAACTATAAAAAGTCCGAATGGTCTTGGGAACAATGTTCTGTTTGGCTCCGTTTAAAAAAGCAACCGTTAGATGATAACGCTCGATCGCATCCAGCAGCGTCTTTTTGTCCCCGTCCACCCAGATCTTTTTATAATACTCAAAGAACTTCCCGCCGTAAACCTCCGTTCGTCCGTCGATAAACACTTTGACCTGCGGGTACATGCGCCCGATCAGATACGCGCCGCTGTTGAAATCATTAAAGATATTACCGCGTATGCCCTGAGCGATCATAAAATCAACGGGTTTCTGCGGATATACTTTCTTGCTGACCCCCCCGATCTCCATTTTCGTCTTATAAGTATCGTAATCAAAATAGCCCCTGTTGGCAAAATCACCCGTGCAATTGAGGATCCAGCCGATCAAGGCCACTTTCGCGAGGATCGAAGTGATATACTCGAATTTCTTAGTATCAAAGCGCAGCGGCAAAATATCGGTCAAGACGACGGTCATGCTGTTGATCATGATGACCAGATAGGCCGCACAGGCAAAGAAAACAAGGTTGCGGATAGCGACCAGAGAAAAAAGCAGGAACACCACCCACACCAGCAGCACACTAATATCGATCTTCCGGCGGTTAAAAAAGAACATCATCCCTGATATCAAGAGCATCAGCTTGTAGTGCACATTTTCATGTAATTCTGTAAGGAAGTTTTTGGTGAACGGAGGCTGGAGTTCGGTAATGTACTGGAAAAAGATCCTGGTATCCGATGCTGAACGGAACAGCACATGAACAGGATATAAGGCCCCATCGACAAAATACGGGTTGCACAAACAGGCCCCTAATACGACAACGAACATAATGCCGAGATTTTTGTATTCCATGTCGCTTAACCGGCCGATCTTCCCCCATTCATAAGGAAGAGGCACAAAACGTTTAAGCGACTCGGAGACAAGGGCGATCAACACTAGGAGCGGGCCGAAAAAGAAATATCCATGGATATTGGCCCACAAAATCTGGATCACCCCGGCGGCAATAATACTCCTGCGCTGATCCAGATGGAACGCGAGAATATTCATGAATAAAGTAAAAAAGAAAAGACTAAAAAGGTCCGGACGAAGTGTAAAGCGCGACTGAAAGACCAGCATGGTCAATAAAAGCGTATAGACCCCTAGCAAGATCCTGTCCCTGCGGTAGGTCATCAAAAACAATAATAACAAGGTCAGGCACACCAGGACGGACTGCATGGTCAGCAAACCGTCAAACCCGGCAAAACGGTGGATGTGATAGACGATCAGCTGGAACAGCCACTCGTGGTTTGTCCAGGGTTTTGAGGCGATCGTATTCGAAAGGACATCCACATGCGGGACTGTATGATGCTCAGCGATATATTGGCCGGTACGCAGATGAAGCCATATATCCAGATCCCTCACCTCGAGATTGGTGGCAAATGCCGTTAATCCGATCAATGCGGCCAGCGCCAATAATCCGGTGATATGACTTAATTTGCTCCAGAATTGATCACTCATTGATCAACACCTAAATGTTAAGGCCGCAGCCACAAGTTCTTTGGTATATGTCTTTTGCGGATTTTTCAGAACTTCAGCCGCAACCCCTGATTCCACAATACGGCCTTTGTGCATCACGATTATTGTATCAGCAAAGGAAGCAACGACACGCAGATTGTGAGAAATAAAAATATAAGACAAGCCGAAACGCTGTTTAACGCTCTTGAGTAAAGCCACGATCTGCTGTTGCACCAGCACATCCAGCCCCGAGGTGATCTCATCTAAGACCAGGATCCCCGGATCGGCAAGCAGGGCCCGGGCAATAGCAATGCGCTGGCGCTGTCCGCCGCTGAATTCATGGGAGAAACGCCCCAGCATCGCGGACTCTAAGCCCGTTGCCGCTAAAATATCCACGATGCGCTTGTGGCGCTCCTTAGAAGATACGCCCGGCTGAGCGTAAAATGCCTCTTCTAATATCCGTCTGACAGTAAAAAGAGGGTCCAAACTGCTGTTGGGGTCTTGAAAGACCATCTGGACCGGCTTTGCGCATTGGATGGTCCCAGCATCCGGTTTGATCAATCCCGCGATCATCCGGGCAGCCGTTGTCTTACCGCATCCTGACTCCCCGACGATCGCCAGGGTCTTTCCTTGAACAAGATCAAAACTTAAACCATCGACCGCCTTTAGGGGGCCGAATGATCTGGATATGGTGTTAACTGTCAGGATCGACATCAATATGCCTTTAATAATTCTTTTGTATAATTATCTTTAGGATCTTCCATGATCTGCGAAGCAGGCCCATATTCAACGATCCGTCCCTGGGTCATGACCGCCACATCATCTGCCATAAAGCCCACCAGTCCCAGATCGTGGCTGATAAAAACGATCGTCATGCCCTGCTCCCTGTTAAGTTTTTTGAGCAGCCGGATGATCTTAGCCTGAATGGTCACATCAAGACTGCTGGTGGCTTCATCCGCGATGATCACCTTGGGACCGCAGATGATCGCCTGGGCGATCATAGCCCGCTGGCGCAACCCGCCGCTTAACTGATGCGGGAAGCTTGCCATGATGCGTTTTGGATCGTCGATCTCAACGCTTGTAAGCACCTGCAGTACTTTTTCCCGTCGATCTTCGCCATTTAACCGCGTATGGGCAGCCAGCGTTTCTTCCAGCTGTGAACCAATGGTAAACAATGGATCGAATGCCGAAAGAGGCTCCTGGAACACCATGCCGATCTTTCCTCCCCTTACCTGACGAATATCTTCCTGCGGCAATGTCAAAAGGTCGCTGCTTCCAAACAACACCTCTCCACGCCTGATCTTCATGGCCGAAGGGAGTAAATTTAAAATAGACAGCCCCAAAGTCGTCTTGCCGCTGCCGGAACCACCGACGATACCAACGATCTTTCCTTTTGGGATGGATAAAGTCACACCATCGAGGATCGTTGCCTGCCCCGCCGTGACCGTTAAATCATTGACCATCAATACATCCGTCATCATTTCCCCCTCACCATCATAGGGTCTAACGCATCACGCAGCGCATCCCCGACAACATTAAAACAGACAATGGTCACAAATATGACAAGCCCCGGCAGAAGGATCCAGGGGGCGAATGCGATCGGGACTATCGCCATGGCTTCGGATAATAAATTACCCCAGCTGGGAATAGGGTCTTCTATGCCTAACCCCAGCAAACTTAAACCTGATTCAGACAAAATATAACCCGGAATGGTCAGCATCATCGCCACCAACGAATAGGAAACGGTGTGTGGAAGGATATGACGGATGATGATCACAGCATCGGGGACCCCCAGCAGTCTGGCCGCTGCCACATAATCCCTCTCCTTTAAGCTTAACGCCATGCCCCGGATGACGCGCGCAAGGGAAGCCCATCCGATAAACGCTAGAATGACGACGATCATGAAATAGACCTGAACAGAATTAAAATTCGCCGGCACAGCGCTGCGCAGGGCCAGCAGCAGATAAAAGCCCGGCACAAGCATGAACATCTCGCAGATCCTCATGACAAGCGAATCCACCCATCCGCCGCAGTAGCCGGCGACCCCTCCGATCATAAGCCCGAGGCTAAATGAGATCATAACCCCCAACAACCCGATGGATAATGATATACGCCCGCCGTAAATGATGCGCGAGAACAGATCCCTGCCCCGGCTGTCTGCGCCTAGAAGATACAGCCTTCCAGGTTTATCGACGCTGACCAACCGGCCTTGAGCAAAAAAACGTAAAGGATATTTCTTATTGCGCTCAAGGACATACACCCGGCGATGGTTCTCATCAAAGACAAAATGTCTGCCGTAAACAAACGGCATACTTAAACGCCCCTGATCAACAAATTCAACAGCTGTCGGCGGGCAATAGGACATATTGCGGTCCTCATCGTCAAACGCATGGGGCGCGATCAAAGGCGCCGCCAGGGCAGACACATACATCGCGATCAAGACCCAAAGGCAGACCATGGCACCCCGGCGTTTTGAAAAAGACTCTTTGATCATAGACCACTGGCTATGCATCCCCGACTTCCTTCTGGCTGATGCGCGGATCAAGTTTTAATAACAAATAATCCGCTAATAAATTCCCTAATAATAACAACACTCCACCCATGAGCATGCTGGCCATGACCACATATACATCCTTGGAACGTACCGCGGTCAGCATCAGCGACCCTAATCCCGGCCAGGAACACACGATCTCAACTAAGGCCGCGCCGCTTAACAGCGACGCAAACTCAAACCCCAGTAATGTGACTAATGGATTAAACGCATTGCGAAGGGCATGACGATAAATGATCCTATCTTCCGGCAGCCCCTTGGCTCTCGCGGCCAACACATACTGCTGACGCAGTTGAGCGAGCATATTGCCCCTCATGATGCGCTGCAATGAGCCGATCGACGCCAGCGACAACACCACCGTCGGGATGACCAGGTGTTTGAGCAGGTCTACCCCTTTCATCCAGAAAGACAGATCCTCATAATTGGCCGCATGCATCCCCCCCAGCGGCAGACCGCCCCAGATGCTAAAACCGTACAACAGAAGCATCGCCAGGAAAAATGAGGGTGTTGAGAATGCCGCAAATGAAAACAGCGTGATGATACGGTCAACTTTCTGCCCGTAGCAAAGGGCCGCCCAAATGCCAAGAGGTATCGCCGCCCCCCAGGTCAGCAAAATACTCGCCAAAGACAAGATGAACGTATTGCCCAGGCGCGAACCGATCACATCCACCACCGGCACATTGTAATAGAATGAATAGCCGAATTCTCCCCGGAACACATTGATCAGCCAATGGCCATATTGCACGGCAAGCGGATCTTTCAAATGATACATGTGCTCATAATGCGCGATCGTTTCCGGCGAGATCTGTGGGTTTAGTTTCAGCGAATCAAAGAAATTACCCGGCGTGGCATGCATGAGCCAGAACGTCACAAAGCTCATGGCGATCAACAGAACAAAAGAAACAACGGCACGTTTGAAGATCGTCAGGCTCATGGCGCCCCCAACTCGTAAAGGTCTTCCACATTATGCAATACGCCACCGTTAGGGCTTGGTTTCAAATTCCCAAAACGCTGGCGAACGGCGTACATATTAGCCCCCAGCACCGTATAGATAACCGGCAGTTTATCGCTGGCGATCGACTGGAACTCATCGTAAAGGACCTTGCGTTTTTCCTCCACCAGCTCTTGCACCCCCTGCGTAAAGATCTCATCAATACGCTGCTCCCAGGCGGTATCCGGCTTCTCCTGTTTGGGGTTCCACAAGTGCAAACCGCCCGACGAGGCCCAAACATTCTGGCCAAAATGCGGCTCAACCCCTCCGGTCAAACTTAACATCACTGCTTCCCAGTCATAAGTGGACATGACTTTAGCCACCAAAGAATTAAACTCCAGCAATTGGACATTGACCTTCATCCCGATCCTCTCTAGATCCGAACGGATGATCCCGGAGACCTGTTCCCTGTCAGATGCACCGGAAGTTGGAACAGACAGCGTGAATTCCACAGGATGTCCCTGTTCATCTTCAAGGATCCCGTCCTTATTGCGGTCGATAAATCCTTCCTGGGCCAAGATCTTTCTGGCTTGGTCAAGGTCAAAAGGATACACCAGCGTATTGGGATTATACAAAAACCCGCTGCTGGGGCTCATCGGGCCGGACTGGGAATATCCAAAACCGCTTAGAACAATGTCAATAATCTTAGGCTTATCGATCGCATGGGCTATGGCTTTTCGGAAATTGACATTCTGGAACCACTTCAATTTGACCGGGTCGACAAAGGGCTTATGCGTTTTTGGATTGATCCTTGGATTTAGATTAAGGGTGAGAAAACTGGAGCCGAAATCCGCCCCTGTATTATAGATCTTAAAATTCTTTTTTGTCTCCAACGGCTTTAACAACGGATAATCACGCCCCCTCACTCCGATCACATCGATCTCCCCGTCGATAAATTTAAGCAAAGAGGTGCCCGGGTCCGGGACAATGAGCATGATGACCTTATCCAAACGGGGCAAATTCTTCCCATCCGCACCCTTTTTCCAATAATGGGGATTACGTTTAAAGACCAGGCGTTCGCCAGGAGCATAGGAATCCAGATAGAACGGGCCGGTACCGATAATGTCCCTTGGTTTGGTGTTGATCCCCCAGGTGAAAGGGAATTTCTTCGTCTTAACAGCCTCCGCTAAACAATGTTTTGGGAGTATCGCCTGGGACATGCTGCGCAAGAACGGCGCGAATTTGACTGGCAATGTAAACCGCACGGTCAGATCATCCACACGCTCAACTTTGAAACGTTTTCCCTCAATGGTGAATACATCCTTCGCAGACGACGGGATGTCGGGGTTATAGATCAGGTCATTAAAAGTAAATACCACATCATCCGCTGTCAGCGGCTTTCCGTCGAAGAATTTCACGCCCGGCCGCAAATGGAACAGCCATTGCAGCCCATCTGGGGAGACCTCCCACCTCAAGGCCAGATTCGGGATCACTTTTAACGTGAATGGATCGGATGTGGTCAATCCTTCAAATAAAAAAGAAGTAACCGCAGATGAGGATGTTTCAGTTGCGACAATATCATTGAAAGTTTTGGGGTCGGATGAGGTATCAATAACAAGACTGCTTGCCCGCGCCGGGGAGGCGCAGACAAGCAGTATAACGATCACAGCAAGAAAATTATTTAGCCGCATTCACCACAGTACTTGTATCCACTGGTTTTGGTTCTTCCACCTTGACGGTGACGCCAGATTCTTCCGTCTGGGGTGCCGTTGCCGTTACTTTAGGCAGAAGGTCTTTATTGACCGACATCAAGGACTTATCGCCTTTGGATCCAAAAACGGCCAACAGTAAGGATGTTCCCAGAAAAGCGACCGCCAAAAATGTTGTTGTTCTAACCAGGAACGCATTGGTCTGGGTACCGAACATGCTTTCTGCTGAGGCAAAACTTTCCGAAAGACCGCCGCCGCGCCCCGCCTGCATGAGGATGGCGATCACAAGCAAAACACATGCCACAATATGAATAAATAACACTAAACCCATGATGATCTCTCCTTGAAGATTAAACCGCTGTTTTCACAGCGGCCTTGACGATCGCTGCAAAGGACGGCGCTTTAAGTGACGCGCCGCCTACCAATGCCCCGTCAATATCCGACTGGGATATCAACGTTGCAATATTCTCGGGGGTAACACTGCCGCCGTACTGGATACGGACAGAGGCTGCCACATCCACATTAAACATTTTTCCTAACAACTGACGTATATATTCATGTACTTCCTGGGCCTGCTGGGGTGTTGCCGTCTTACCCGTCCCGATCGCCCAAACTGGTTCATAGGCCAGGACCAGTTGACTGGCTTCCTGGGCATTTAACCCCGCCAAAGAACCGCTGACATGATCCTTGATGATATCAAAAGTCCTGTTGGATTCCCGCTCCGCCAAATTCTCACCGACGCATACGATCGGCGTTAAACCGTGATTGAGCGCCGCGCGAATGCGTTTGGCGACCGTCTCATTGGTCTCGCCGAAGAATTGGCGGCGTTCACTGTGGCCGATGATCACATACTTAACCCCCATGGACTTGAGCATCGGCGCCGAGATCTCGCCGGTATAAGCCCCGCTGTCCATCCAGAACACATTCTGGGCCCCAACGTCGATATCATGGTCGACCAATTCATCAATCACATCGGTCAGATCAACGAACGGCGGGCACACAACGATATCCACACCCGTCACATCGACGATCTCACGTTTAAGTTCCGCCACCAGTTGAATGGCTTCGCTGGGATTCTTATTTAATTTCCAATTTCCGGCAATGATGGGCTTGCGCATATATTTACCTGTCCTTTAACGCGGCGATACCCGGCAAAGTCTTACCTTCCAGGAATTCCAAAGAAGCGCCGCCGCCTGTTGATATGTGTGTGAATTTATCTTCCAGACCGAATTTGGCCACCGCTGCCGCGGAATCCCCGCCGCCAACGATGGTGGTGACACCGTTTAATGATGCCAGATGATCTGCGACCGCACGCGTGCCCTTGACATAAGCATCGCGTTCAAAAACACCCAAGGGGCCGTTCCAGACTACGGTCTTGGCTGAGGAAAGGATCTTTTTATAATGCTCACGGGTCTTGGGGCCGATGTCCAGACTTTCCCAGCCGTCGGGGATGGTATCGGAGATCTTGCAGTCATCGCTGGTAAAACTTTGGGTAATAACGAAATCCGTTGTTAAGGCCATTTCCACACCAGCTTTCTTGGCTTTCTCCAACAATTCCTTGGCCAGATCCACCTTATCCTTCTCTAATTTGGAATTGCCGATCGCAATGCCCTGGGCCTTAAGGAACGTATAGGCCATACCGCCGCCGATGATAATGCTGTTGGCTTTGGGGATCAGATTGTTGATCAACTCGATCTTATCAGACACCTTCGCGCCGCCTAAAATGACGACCAGCGGTCTCTTGGGATTATTGATGGCATTGCCTAAATATTCCAGTTCTTTCTCGATCAGGAAACCTGCCACCGACGGTAAGTATGCGGTGATCCCGGCTGTTGAGGCATGCGCGCGATGCGCGGTGCCGAAGGCATCATTGACATAAATATCCGCCAGAGCCGCCAAAGATTTGGCAAAGCCCGCATCATTCTTCTCTTCTTCCTTATGAAAACGCAAATTCTCTAATAAGACCACCCGCTCTTTGGACTGGCTGATAGCGGCAACAACCTCTGGGCCAACGCAGTCCTTTAAGAACGCAACGGGTTCTTTTAATAGCTTCTGTAAATGATCAGCGACAGGTTTTAGACTGAATTCTGCTTCAAAACCCGTTCCCTTGGGACGTCCCAGATGGCTCATCAAAATGACTTTGGATGCGCCCTGGGCTAAGGCATATTGGATCGTCGGCATGGCCGCGGTGATGCGGCGGTCATCCGTGATGCGGCCGTTCTCTAAAGGTACATTAAAATCAACGCGAATAATGACTTTCTTTGCTTTTAATTGGACATCCTTGACTGTTTGCTTATTCATAAAACCATCCTTCTCTAATTATTAAGTATTGGAAAATCCTTATATTTTAATCAGGTTGCGCGTTTTGTCAATTGGTTCATACGCGCGCCCGCGACCATCACTCCCATCATCAACCACATCAGGACGGATAGCTGCACAGAATAAAAAGTGGTGTCAAAGAAGCTCTGGATCAAATAAGCCGAAAAAGAAGCCAGAACCCCGATCAAGGCCGCACGCAAATACCCTCTGGGAACCTCTTTGATCTTCTTTAATAGGAAGAAATAAAAAGCAGCGATCATCCATAAAAATGTCCCTAAACCCAGAACACCCAGCTCCGCGGTCAGCTGTAAATAAGAATTATGAGGATATCCTCCCCAATTGATCTTATAGCGGGCTCCCATTTGGGAATACGTATTGATCCCCGATCCCCACCAGGGATAATCATGGATGATATGCACGGCTTCTTTCCAAAAACCCCAGCGTCCGCTGCCCAAATGATTGTTGACGTACTGCACCACTGTTTTGCTTTCTGGCGCTTTCTGACCCGGCGGCGGCAGAGGGACATGCTTAACATTATCCGTGATCAGCGTCATATCACGCGTGGACACCATGACCGGCGTAAAGATCCAGATGAACCCGATAATGATCAAAAAGATGAACGGTAGCGCTTCCTTCTTAAAGAACCCTAAGCAAATGATCGCCACAAAAAAACCGACCCAGGCTGCCCGTGAAAAGGTCAACCCCAAACAGATCACCAGGACAACATAAGACAAGAATAAAAGAATACCGATAACGATCGTGGGGATCTTCCACTTCTTTAAATACCCTGTCATCGGCAATGACACGCTGTCCCAATGCATCAGTAAACTCATCAATAACGGACACACACATAAGATATAGGCGCCGAAATCATTAGCCTGGCGCAGCGTCGATGAAACCCGACCGTCAACTAAAGGCAAATGCCGGATAAAATCATACCCGAACCAATACTGGGTCAGCCCGCTTAACCCCACGATAAGACCGGAAAAGATCCATGTCCCGAGGAACGCATTGATATGCGAAGGAACAGTAAAAGCCTCTACAAAACTGATATACAACAGCAACCCGCGCATCAACTTGCCAAAGAAACCCATCATGCTCAATACATGGTTCTGGCTGAACACAAGTGAAACAAACGCCGCAGCAACAAAACAGAGTATCGGGAGGTTCAAGGCATGCGGTACAGGAAGGGTCAATGTCCTGATAATGTCCCATCCTTTGGGACGCTCGTTGATGATCCGGCAGACACGCTTGATCCAAAAGAACATGATGGCAAACGCGGCAAAACTGCTGACAAAGCCGATACCGACCGGCAGCAGCAGGATCAACAAATAGAACGAATACCGGATCAACCGGTCAAAGATCTCTAATTTTGGTTGAGATACCATCGTATCGTCTTCTTTAAACCCTGTTCGAATTTAACCCTGGCGGTGAAACCAAATTCTTTCCTGGCCCGTTTGGTGTCCAGACAGCGCCGGGGTTGGCCATCCGGCTTGGACTTATCCCAAACAACATTTCCTTTAAAACCTGTTAGTCTCACAATAGTTTTGACCAGATCTTTGATGCTGATCTCAAAACCCGCACCCAAATTGACCGGTTCGCTGCTGTTGTATTTCTCGGCAGCCAGAATGATACCGCGCGCGGCATCTTCGACATATAAGAATTCCCGCGTGGCCTTGCCCGTGCCCCAAACCACGATCTCTTTTGCGTTGCGTTCTTTAGCTTCCACGCACTTTCGGATCAACGCCGGGATGACATGGGAAGAGTTTGGGTCAAAATTATCTTCGGGACCATACAAATTGACCGGCAGCAAATAAATGCTGTTATAGCCGTACTGCTGGCGGTACGCCTGGGACTGGACTAACAGCATTTTTTTGGCCAGGCCGTAAGGGGCATTGGTCTCCTCAGGGTAACCGTCCCAGATGCTCTCTTCCTTAAACGGCACCGGACAGAATTTCGGATACGCGCAGATCGTCCCCACAGCGACGACTTTAGGCACATGCAGGAGTCTGGCCTGATCGATCAACTGCACACCCATCATCAGGTTCTCATAAAAGAATTTCCCTGGATTCTCGCGGTTGGCCCCGATCCCTCCAACGACAGCCGCAAGATGGATGATCATATCCGGTTTTGTCTTAGTCAGCAGTTTCTTGATCGCGGAAAGATCGCAAAGGTCGCAATCTTTGGAACGCGGCACGATGATCTCTTTGCAGCCTTTGCGCTTCAACTGACGGACAACTTCTTTTCCCAAAAAACCGGCACCGCCGGTAACGATCACTTTTTTATTGGTCCAAAATCCCATATCCTATCCCTTGCCTTTTTTTGTCCCCGTCCCGTAGACGCCGCGTCGCACCAGGTCCATGTCACTGTCCACCATCATGCGGACCAATCCTTTAAAATCCACTTTCGGTTTCCACTTTAAGATCTTGCGCGCCTTGGCCGCATTGCCCAACAAGAGATCCACTTCCGTGGGCCTGAAATAACGCTTGTCGATCTTGACGTATTTCTTCCAATCGAGCTTGGCATATTCAAACGACTCTTTTAAGAAATCTTTGACGGAATGAGTTTCTCCCGTCGCTACCACATAATCATCCCCTTTAGGCTGCTGGAGCATCAGCCACATGGCCTCCACATAATCCCCGGCAAATCCCCAGTCGCGCTTGGAGTCCAGATTCCCCAGGAACAATTCTTTCTGCAGGCCAAGCTTGATCCGCGCCAAAGCCATGGTGATCTTGCGGGTCACGAACGTCTCCCCACGGCGGGGAGATTCATGGTTAAAGAGAATGCCGTTGCTGGCATGGATGCCGTAGGCCTCACGGTAATTGACCGTGATCCAGTATGAATAGACTTTCGCCGCGCCGTAAGGGCTGCGGGGATAGAACGGCGTTCCCTCATGTTGAGGCGTTTCCAGGACTTTCCCGTACATCTCTGACGAGGATGCTTGATAAAATTTTGTTTTAAGCCCGCAGTCGCGGATCGCTTCTAACAGACGGATAGTGCCAAGCCCGGTGATCTCCGCTGTATATTCCGGGATCTCGAAAGACACTTTCACGTGGCTTTGCGCGCCTAAATTATAGATCTCGGCCGGCTTTAATGTTTTAACAATGTGGTTTAATGAACTGGCATCATTGAGGTCGCCATAGACCAAACGCAAATGGGGATTACGTTCATGAGGGTCTTGATACAAATGGTCAATGCGGCCGGTATTGAAACTGCTGGCCCGGCGGATCAACCCGTAAACGGTATACCCTTTCGACAACAGCAATTCCGCCAGATAGGACCCATCCTGTCCAGTGATGCCCGTGATCAACGCGGTTTTCCTAGCCATGCTAATACGCCCCTTTTCCTTTGAGAACAACAGGAATTGTTTGTGCCAATATATATAAATCCAGGCCGAAAGACCAGTTATTAATGTACCAAATATCCCACTTGACCAATCGGACAAAAGACACGTCGCTTCTACCCCGCACCTGCCAGAGGCCGGTGATGCCTGGACGCACTTCCAGGCGGCGCAGCTGCTGCAGGTCTTCCTTCTCGATCTGGTCGATCGGCAACGGTCTGGGGCCCACCAAACTCATATCGCCTTTGATCACATTGAAGATCTGAGGCAATTCATCCAGACTGTATTTGCGTAAAAACGCGCCGAAACGCGTCACCCGTGGGTCTTTGCGGATCTTGAAGATCGGCCCATCGACTTCATTCTTTTCTTTAAGTTTTCCCAATAGATCGTCGGCATTGGTGACCATGCTGCGGAACTTGTACATATTGATGATATTCCCCCGGCAGCCATAGCGACGGGAACGGTAAATGACCGGTCCCTTGCTGTCGATCGCGATACCGACAGCGATGGCCAAGAGCAGTGGTAAGAGGATGATCAAGATCAACGTGGCCAGCACGACATCAAAACAGCGCTTGGCGCGCATGTGATAATTGACCTGAGCGTCCCAGTAGGACAAAACCGGGATAATACCGACATTATATTTGACCGGCTCCTGGCTCATCCATTCATACCCCTGAGGGATGACCCTCACGGCG
The DNA here is from genome assembly GCA_964520655.1 of uncultured Planctomycetales bacterium. Taxonomy (GTDB): domain Bacteria; phylum Omnitrophota; class Gorgyraeia; order Zapsychrales; family Fredricksoniimonadaceae; genus JACQQW01. Next base: position 174,542 of record CAZFNI010000003.1, on the reverse strand, counting down.
ATATCGCGGCTGCGCGCTTTTTCCAGGATCTGACCAAATACGTCACTGTTATGGTAAATGGTGATAAAGATCTTGTCGATGAACGAGCGCGTGGACAACTCCTCAAAGTCAGAGATCTTGCCGATGACAGGCCAACCCCCGCTGCCGACAGCCCCCGTCTTGTAATCATCGAGGAAGCCAATGATCTTTAAGCCCAGCTCCGGACGTTTCTTGATCTCTTCGGCCAGCAGCGTCCCTACTTTCCCCGCACCGATGATGATAACATTAAAATTGTTGTAGCCCTTTTGAACTAAATAATAGACCACCAGTTTTTTCAACACCCGCCATATCGAACAGAACGCGGCGATCACCAGCGCGTTTAAGATCATGACGCTGCGCGGGAAATCATGGATCTTAAGCAGATAAACGGCCACAATGATCGACAGCGTCGACATGAAGACGGACTTGACCACTTCCCAGATCTCAACACTTTCCAACTGCTCCCGACGGGTATGATAAAGCCCATGATGCTGGTGAAAGAACAGGACTAATAACGTCCACACCAGAAACAGCATGCGAAATGGATTGATGTCCGAGATGATATTAGGAAGGGTGACGGCAAACGGGACGGTAGAAGGCCTAAAAAGCAGGACCAGATAAAAAGCCCCGCCGATGGCCATGATATCGATCAGGACATAGGTGATAATGATCGCCAGTTGTTGCTGCCGTGTTCTCATGATCTTTTCTTCAATAGATCCTCAATGGCAAAATAAATAAACTTTGTATTCCCGACTAAATATCTTTTCCACAACCGGCCAGGTTCACAGCACAAGCGGAAGAACCACTCTAAACCGCAGCACTGCATCCATCCTGGAGCCTGCGGTTTTACGCCGGATAAAAAATCAAACGCGGCCCCAACTCCGATGATGACGGAGGCATTCAGCCGCGGACGATGCAGGAACATCCAGAGGTCCTGCTTGGGTGATCCCAATCCCACCCAAAGAATGTCCGCCTGCGCGTCATTGATAGCCTTGATGGTCGCCTCATCTTCCATCTGCACTTGGGGCTTATATTCCGGCGACTGCTTCCCGACGATCAGAATATTTGGATTCTGAGCTCTCAACTTTTCATCCAGCCGACGGATAACTTCTGTGGTTGACCCAAAAAAGTAATGTTTTAATCCCGGCTGCTGGCATAATAAACGCATCAGGTCAGGACCGTAAGTCCTGGCAATATCCTGACAGCCTTTCATCTTTGCCAGCCAGACAACCGGCATGCCGTCCGGGGTCACCATGGCGGCATGGTTGACCACGCCGCGGTACTGTATGTCTTTACGAGCCTCAACTAAGGTGGATGCCGGCGCAACGCAGACATACACCCGCTCTTTTTCTCTAACCCATTGGCAAATCTGGTCTTTGGCCGTGGACAAATTCACCCGGCTGACCTTAACGCCTAAAAGATCGATCGTGTTAAGCATAAGAGAAAGCTATTATATATAAAATAAAACTAAAGAAAAGAAAATATATTACTGGGGAAAAACGAAGATATTATCCTGATTATTGCGTACATCTACCGGAAAAGCGGCAAAAGCGACGTCAGGATAATCCAAAACGCGCGGGGACTTGGAATAAATAGTGTCGTTTCTCACAAACAGCTATTCTTCAGACACTTACAATTAATTCCTTCCGTGGGCGGCCGCGGCTTCGTTTATTGGGGAGCAACTTATTAAATTGTTCTCGAAACTTAGACGATACATAATCGCCACCCTTCCTCGTCGTCACTTGTATCGCGTCTAATTCCTTCTGCTTTATACTCTCCTGCATTTGCCTGCGATATTCTCCAACCCTCATCTGCCAATCATTTCCTAACCCATTAAATACGACATTCTCATCTCGGTCAATCATTTTCGATTCTTGATTGCGAATATTGAGCAAATAACTGCTCCTTCTTTATCATTTTATCTCAAGAAAAAGCCTTAAATCATGAACCGGTTGAATATTGATAATGACTGGCGTAAAACCTGGAGCGTCTTGGAGCTGTTTTAGCATCGCGGGGTCAACTTGAAATTTAATGTCTTGGCCTGCATTCTGTGTTTGCAAATTCATTTTGTCGGCGTTGAAATCAATACCACCTTTTGAAGCCATTGCCATATCTTCTGTTTCTTCATCACTGCCAGACCCAAACGCTCCGGAACTCTTTAATATACTTTTGGCTTCACTAACAATATCTGTAATGGATGTTTTGGACTGTCCGTGCGTATCTACAACATTATCTATCCCGCCTAGTTCAACAAATTGAGTAAAGATATCAATTTCCCAATCTTGAAAATCTGCTTTCTTTAATATCTCTTCCATTTTTTTATAGATGATCGTTTCTTTTAATTCTCTTTCATCATTTTCTACTTCACCTTCTTCATCTTGAGAGGGAGCTTCCAGCATATCTACCCGTGTTACTTCTGAATCTGGCGATATTTCCTCATCAAGCGTCAACAGTTCCGTTTGGTCTAAATTAGCTTTTTCATGAATAAGTTTGGATGCTTCTTTAGCAATAAGACCTCCAAAAAATTCTCGAAACGTCCGTTCAGCAGCTTCTACCCCATATCGACCCATGACCTTATATAATTTTTGTATAACCTGTTGATACACATCTTCTAAATCATCATCGGTCAGACGAAGCGATGTCCGTGTTTTTTGTATTTTTTTAAATACCGATTTAGTAATTTGAATAATCAGGGGCAAATTATGCTCCAATAATGCCCGACTTGCTTCCACATTATGCTTATGCGCTTCTATTGCCAACCGGATCTCTTCTTCCCTAGTCAATTTTCTATATTGTTGCGCTAAACTGGATAACTTTACCCCTCCTTCCTGAATTTTTATTTTTCTATTGGGCACTATTTTGTTAACAATTTCTGTATCTTGATACGTCAATTCTCTGTCCTTATAAAAAACAGCAATGGGTTTAGCGTAAGAAAGAAGTTGGCCGTTGTAATAATATTGAGTTGACAAAACTCCTATCAAAGACAGAGCTTTAAATACATTATTCCTATCTAAGAAATCTAATGCTTTACTCACAGCCAATTGGTCAACATGTTTACTTAAATTTTCTAATGTCATATTAGGATTCGTCATTAATAGATCCAAAATCACCATCCCTACTTCAATATTTTGTTCAAGGACGCCACTATAATCCACATGTTTCATTTGAGGAATAAGCGTTTGGATAAAATTCCATAACATTGTATTCTTAATAGGGATTTTGTTGTCTATATCATAAGACAGTTGTTTCTGAAAAGACTCTTTCAGCAAAACTTGTGATTCTAGCGATAATTCTTTGGCTTCTTCTAACAATGAATTAAAGCTATCAAATTGTTTTCTCTCACCATTTTTCAATGTTAAAACAGCTTTAAAATTCTTACGATGGAAATTAACAGACAATGATTGCCCTTTATTTTCAACAACTAACGGCGCTTCCGAGAACACCTGTTGATTAGGCTTTGACAAAAAACGAAAAGCTAAGATTTGATCAATCACTTCCTGTGGATACGAGAATCTTTTAAGAAGTTTATCAATAAGTTCATCCGTTAAATTACGTGCTGCTGGGTCTTCATCAAAAATAAGATCTGTAATAACTTTGCCTTCAGCAATAATTGAGGCAACATGCTCATCAAATGTATCATTAGCTAATAAGGTGTAAGCATAAACTTCTTTTTCTTGTAACCACCGGTAAATTCGGTCAATAGCTTGTTTTTTCTCTTGGTAAGTAAGCGGGTCATTAATAAAAATAACATGGTTTGCGGGAGTCAATGAAATCGATTCACCCCCTGTTTGAACCGTTACGGTAAATATTGTCTGCCCATCTTCATCATGAAACTCTTGAATCCGTCGACTAACTTCTGTACGGGATAAACCTCCCAAAAGAGAAGATGTTCCGTGTTCTCTATAACGCCTGGCAACTTTATTCACAACGTCTCTAAATGTAGAAAAAACAAGCACTTTATCATTAGGGTGCTGTATTTTTATTCTTTCAATCAACTTATCTAACTCTTCATATTTTGAAGAAGAAATATCACGGGTGGTCGTAATCCCAATTCTTTTCTGACCAATCATCACAAATTTATTCTGTCGGTATTTCTTAATAGCATAGCGTTCTTTTGAGTGCTGATTAATCAACTCCAAAGGTTCTCCGGTGACAATGTCTTTAACGACCCGATAATACTTCCCATCTAATAAAACGTCTAAATCAGTAAATCTTGCAACGGACTGTATTTTTCCATCATCGAACACAATAACATCTTCAACAAGCAAGGGATCAATGGCAGCTTGACGACAACGCATGAATTTAGCAAGAAACACGGCTTTATTTATTTCCCGGGCAAGTCCGAAATGAGACATCCAATTCTTAAAATCATTCTGAACACGTTCATACGCTTCCCGATGAGCGGGATTTAATACAACAGGAACAATGATTTGATGCAGTGTCGGTAAGTTAAGAACATCTTTTTTAAGTCGTCTTATTAAAAATCCGGAAATATCTTCTCTTAACTGACGCATCTTTTCAGCAGGCCCATCATATTTAGCTAAAAATTCTTGAATAGAAGGAAATTTTTCAGGGTATAACCAATTAAGTAAATGATAAATTTTCTTAACGTTGCGTCCAACAATGGGCGTTCCGCTTAGTAGAAATTTATATTCAGCATCAAAACCCTTAACCGCTTCTGTACGTAATGATTCGTTACGGATTTTATGCGCTTCATCAACAATAACAACGTCAAATTCCATGCCTTGCAATTCTTCTCTTAAAGCATTCTTTTCCCCTTTTAAATCTATAATGGCGTCATAATGCGTGATAACAAACCTAGCTTCTGCCAATTCTTGACGTTTTTTATCACTCACCAAAGAATTTTTATCTAAGACGACAACTTTTTGATCTCCTTTTATTGTTTCTTTAATTTGTTTTTCCCAAACATCTTTTTTAGCGGTTCGTGGAGCAATGATTAACACCTTCTTTGCCCCCTGGCCATTGCGAATATTCATGGCTGCCATTAAGGCCTGTATTGTTTTTCCTGTTCCCTGATCATCCGCTAAAATGGCTCTTTTTTTATCCATCAAGAATTTAATGCCTTCTTTTTCATAAAGAGTCAAATGCATGCGATCTTCATTTAACCATTTAAATGATAAATTAATAATGGCTGTATAGTAGTCATGAATATTCTTATAAACGCGACGCAATAATGGCGAATTCTTTTCATTAGCGCTTTCCTTCAATAATGTTTCAAGGAAATGATGATCATTGGTGATGTTATGATAAACAGACCTAATCAGCTCTTGGGTCAACAGGTTTTCGTATGTGCTGCCCGCCTCTTGAGGAAATTGGACATGTCTCATTCTGATAAATGAAAACCTTTGGCGTGGTTCTATCGCTTCACCTGAATGTTCATCAAGTAAAAAATCAATGTGTTTTCTAACTGGCCCTTCAATTTCTTTAATTGGAACGTGATGCACACGAGAGAGAAAACTTAACATCCTATCAGAACCAAATATTTCAAATAATCGGACCAAATCACCTGATTTAATTAATTCTTCTATTTCTTGTGAGAGTGGTACCGATGTATCAATGCGTAATGCCCCCTGATTAAGATCCTGATCAAGAACATCTTCACTGTCTCTTAATCTCCAACCTTTTAATTTGGCCAATTCTTTAAATTCGTCATTTTTTAATGTGAATACGACTGTCTGTTTTTCCGACAATTTACGTACTAAAAGAAATTTCTTCCCGTTGACCTCAATTGTTTTAGTTGGTTCAGGCCAATCTTTTGCATTTCCTACCTCATGTTGAAATGATGACCATATAACCTGCCCCATAATAAGAACCTGGTCAAATTCACGTTTGGAAAATTCCACATCATCAGCGTCTGCCTCCACAAATGTTGTTTTCCATCCTATTGATTTCCATCTTTTTAATTTTACTAGTTCATCGAATTCCTTTTTGTTTAGTGTAAAAACAACCCCATATTTAGAGATTTTACGTACCAATAAGAACTTCCGACCATCAACATCAATTGTTTTAGTTGGTTCAGAACAATTCTTCGCGTCTTCAATTTGGATTCCGTATTTCAGACTGAATTCTTCCCATATAGGCTTTGCATTTATAAACCGCTCCTTAAACTTAGCAGATACAAAAATAAAATCATTACAGAGGCTTCTCGATAAAACCTAAGAAATTAAA